>NZ_JBISCE010000040.1:0-185231 GCF_044385685.1 Streptomyces sp. ALB3
AACCGCGACACGTTCTCTCCCGACATGGCATTCCTCTCGTGTACAACCGGACGAACGGACTTGCACGACGTTCAAGTAGAACCGTAGCGGCCGACTCGTACAGCGTGCAAGTCATTCTTGAACTTTGTGCAATCAGGTCTTCTGACCTACTGTTGGCTCATGCCGCGTGACACGTTGACCAGGGAGCAGATCATCGAGGCCGCCATCGGGCTGCTGGATGAAGAGGGCCTGGAAGGCCTCAACATGCGCAGTCTCGGCAAGCGTCTGGGTTCCGCCGCGACGGCGGTCTACTGGCACGTCCAGAGCAAGGACAACCTCGTCGTCCTCGCCAGCGACGAGGTCTGGACCGAGATCGAACTGCCCGACCTCGACACGGTGGACTGGCACACGGCGGCCTCGACGATGGCGGGTGACCTGTTCGCCATGTTCACCAGGCATCCCTGGCTCGTGATGGCGTTCGCCTCCCAGCCCCTCTACGGCCCCAACAAGGCCCGGCACGACGACCACAGCCTCGCGGTCTACGAGAAGGCCGGCTTCGTGGGCGCCGAGGTCGACCAGGCGACCGCGGCCGTCTTCATGTACGTGCTGGGCAACGCGGTCGGTATGGCCGCGGAGGTGTCGGTGAACCGGAAGCTGAGCCGGCACGGCGGCAACTCCCAGACGCGGATCGAGGAGGCCATGACCCACGCGACCGAGATCGCCGCGCGCTTCCCCCGGCTGCGGTCCCGCACCGAGGCCTTCGCGGACTCGGACTACGCGGCCGCTCCCGAGAAGAGCTTCGAGTTCGGCCTCCAGGCGGTCCTCTCGGGCCTCACGGACCGTCTCGGAAGCCGGTAGCTGCCGCTGCGCGGCCGGGCCGGCGCGGTGGACGTGAACAGTCGTCATCGATGCCTCCTCGGCCGCCGGACGGATGCGGTTCCCGCTTACGGAGACGACGCTAGGGCGCTGCCATATCGTCGCCCTATCGGACGCTTATCGCTCTTCGCGCACGCGCGGATATCCCCGTCGGCACCTGTCCGGCGGGGATCGTCCTGTCTCGCGTCGTGGCTACGTGGTCCGGACCGCCAGCGAGCGCACCCCGGTGAACTCGGGTGAGCCGAAGAAGACCGGTGCGATGTCCGGGTCCACCCGGAGCTGCGGGAAACGGTCCAGGACGAGGTTGAAGACGATGCGGGTCTCCACCCTCGCCATGGCCGCGCCGATGCAGTAGTGGGCCCCACGTCCGTAACCGAGGTGCTGGTTGGGCGCGCGGGTCACGTCGAACACGTCCGGGTCGGTGAACTGACGGGGGTCCCGGTTGGCCGCTCCGAGCTGGAGACTGACCATCCGGTCCCGGGGGATCCCGACGCCCGCGATCTCGACGTCGGTCTCGGTGGCCCGGTAGGTGGTCGTCGCCGGCGTGAAGTACCGCATGACCTCCTCGAACATCCCGGGTACGAGCCCGCGGTCGGCCCGCACCTTCGCCGCCTGCTCCGGGAAGGACTCCAGGCACAGCATGGTGTTGCCGATCAGGATGGGGCTGGTGAGGTGCCCGGCTCCCAGCACGGCGACCGCGAAGTTGATGACCTCGTCCCGCGCCATCGGGGCTCCGTCGAGGTACCTGAACTCGAGCATGAGGCTCAGCAGGTCGTCCTTGGGGTCCTTGCTGCGCTCGTCGATGATGTCACCGAGGAAGTCCCGCAGCGGGAGCAGCGGCCCCAGCAGCGAGTCGAAGTACTCCTCGCCGCCCGAGTCGACCGTGCTCATCTGCACGTCGGCGTCCATCGTCTGGTCCACGGCCTTGAACATCTCCCGGTGTTCGGCCGGGGTTCCGAGCAGTTCGCTGAAGAGGATGCCCGACAGGTCGTCGATGAAGTCGCCCAGCAGGTCGAACCGTTCCCGGCCCGCCAGCTTGTCCAGCAGCTCGGTGCCCAGCCCGGTGATCCGCAGCTCCAGGTCCTCCATCGCCCGTGGGCTGAACGCCCGGCCGACCTGGCGCCGCATGTGGATGTGCTCGGGTCCGTTCATCTGGGCCATGTCGCCCTTGATGAGCTTGGCCTGCTCCTCGTCGACGTCGAAGAGGCGCGTCGAGTCGGCCGAGAAGGACTCGGAGTCGTTGAGGGCGGCCAGGACCTCCGGGTACCCGGTGACCTGCCAGACCCCGTGCTCCTCGTCGAACACCACTTTGTCCTGCGGAAGCTGCCCACGCAGCCAGTACTTGTCCGGTGCGAGGCCCCACCGGTCGGCGAACGCGGTCATACGTAGTCCCTTGGCTGGAGGTCGGCTGGGTCATCGCGTGCGGTGCCGGGTGCGGCGCACCGCTCCCGGCGGAGCGGGAGGGTCAGAGGCGGACGTGCATCGAGCGGACGCCCACCATGTCCTCCGACGGGAAGAACGTCGTGGGGTTGTCGGGGTCGGTGGTGAAGTCCGGGTACCGGTCGAGCAGCGCGTTGATCGCGATCCGGCCCTCGAGCCGCGCGAGCCGGGTGCCCAGGCAGAAGTGGACGCCGTGCCCGAACACGATGTGCGGGTTGGGGCTGCGGCCCGGGTCGAAGTCGTCGGGGTTCTCGAAGCGGAGCGGGTCCCGGTTGGCCGCGCTCACCCACGGCAGGACCATCTGCTGCGCGGGGATGGTGACGCCGCCGATCTCCACCTCGCGGGTGGTCACCCGGGACAGGGTCGCCGCCGGGCACAGCAGGCGCAGTGCCTCCTCGATGGCGGTCGGCACCAGCGAGCGGTCCGCGACCACCCGGGCGAGCTTGTCGCGCTCGGTGTCGAGACAGGCCATGGTGTTGCCGACCATCATGGTGCTGGTGATGTGGCCCGTGATGAGCAGGACGTTGGCGATGTTGACGACCTCGTTGTCCGTGAGGGTCTCACCGTCCTGTTCGGCCTGCATCAGATAGGTCAGCAGGTCCTCACGGGGCTTCGCGCGGCGCTCCAGCACCTGGGAGAGCATGTAGTCGAGCAGGGGCTTCAGACGGGCCTCCGCCGCATGGATCTGGTCCTCGATCCCGTCTCCGCCGGCGACGAAGTCGAGGCCGCTCATGTTCTCGATGATGTCGAACGCGGCGCCCTTGAAGAGGTCGAAGTCGTCGGTGTCGAGGCCGAGGAGGTCGGCTATGACACGGACCGGCAGCGGATAGGCGAAGTCCGCGACGAGTTCGAAGCTGCCCTTGGCCGGGACGGCGTCGAGCAGTTCGTTCGTGATCTTGACGATCCGCGGTTCCAGGCTCGCGATGACCTTGGGGCTGAAGGCGGACCCGATCAGCTTGCGGTACTTGGTCTGCTCCGGCGGGTCCATCTGCGAGATGTCGCCCTCCTGGAATTTCGGGTCGACCTGGACCGCGGCGTAGGCGGCCGTGCTGGCCGAGAAGCTCTCGTGGTCGCCCAGGATCCGCTCCACCTCGTCGAAGCCGTACGCGCACCAGGAGCCGAGCTGCTCCACGTACTCGACCGGGGCCTTCGGCCGGTTTCCGTGCAGCCAGGGGCTGTTGGGGTGGACGTTCCAACGCTCGGTGACTCTGGACATGAAAGGGGTTCCTCTTCTCCGGGACGGTCTGCGGGACGGGCGGGGTGAGGGGGTGACAGCTGGGGCTACTCCGGGGAGGCGGTGGCGTCCTGCAGGCTCCTCGGCCGCAGGTCGGTCCAGTGCTCCTCCACGTACCGGAGGCACTCGTCCCGGCCGGCGGGGCCGTGCACGGACCGCCAGCCGGCCGGTACGTCCGCGAACGAGGGCCACAGCGAGTGCTGCTCCTCGTCGTTCACCACCACGCGGAACTGGCCGTTCTCGTCGTCGAAGGGGTTGCTGCTCATTCCTGGACTCCTTCTCTCTCCGGTGCGGAGTGCTGTTCGGGTGGGGTGTCCGCCGGTGTCACCGGCGCTCCACCGGGTCGGTGCCGCGCATCGCGGAGAGCTCCCGGCCGATGACCGCGCAGATCTCGGCGGCGGGCCCGGCGTTGATCAGGTCGTGGTGGGTGCTCCGGACGTCGAACTGCTTGACGGTCCCGGTGATGTACGGCGCCCACAGGTCCCCGTACGTCGCGTCCTCGTTCGGCACCGCGTTGAAGAAGAGCGCGTCGCCGTGGTGGACGGGGGACTGGAAGCCCGGCGTCAGCGAGGTGTGGTTGACGACGACCTGGACCGCCCTGTCGAGGAACGACTCGTAGTCGTCGGAACCGGCTCCGCCGGTGAGCTGGGCCCGGAAGTACTCCCGCAGCGCGCTCGGGGTGGGGGGCGCCTGGGTCACCAGATAGCTGCTGGGCACGCTGTCCATCAGTGCGAGCACCGCCACCTCGTGCCCCAGCCCCGACAGTTCCGCGGCGACCGCCTGGGCGAGGGTGCCGCCGATGGAGTACCCGGCCAGGTGGAAGGGGCCCTTCGGCTGGACGGCAAGGATCTCACCGACGTAGTCGGTCACCATCTCGGCCAGCGACCCGGGCAGCGGGGTCACCCCGTCGAATCCCTTCGCCTGGATTCCGTAGACGGTCCGGTACTCCGGGAGCCGGCCGGCGAAGCCGAGGTAGGGCCAGCAGATCCCACCGCCCGGGTGGACGAGCCACAGCGGTTCGCCGTCCTCGTCGGCCGCGTCCGCCGGGGCCTTGATCGTGAGAACGCCGGCGAACGGGTCCTCGGCCCGGCCCGACGTGCCCTCCGTCTCCAGGAAGGCGGCGAGTTCTGCCACGGTCGGCGCGTCGAACACGGCCCTGATCGGCAGGCTGACGCCCAGGACCACCTCGATGCGGCTGATGAGGCGGGACGCCAGCAAGGAGTGCCCGCCCCGGGCGAAGAACCCGTCGTCGATGGTGACGGCGTCCAGTCCCAGCACCTCGGCGAAGAGACCGCACAGGATCTCCTCCCTGGTCGTGCGGGGCGCACGGCCGGTGGAGACGCCCGCGTAGTCCGGCGCGGGCAGCGCCCTGCGGTCCAGCTTCCCGCTCAGCGTGAGGGGGATCGCGTCGATGACCGTCAGCGCCGAGGGCACCATGTGCTGCGGCAGCCGGCCGCGCACCAGGTCCAGGACCTCCGCCACGAGGGCGTCGTCCCCGGCCCGGCCGGCGGCCGGGACCAGGTAACCGGCGAGGCGCCGGTCCCCGGCGTTGTCGTCGACCACGACGACCGACCGGTCCACGGCCGGATGTGCGGTGAGGGCCGCCTCGACCTCGCCGAGTTCGATCCGGAAGCCGCGGATCTTGACCTGGTCGTCGGCGCGGCCGTGGAACACGAGCGCTCCGTCCGCGGTCCAGGACACCCGGTCCCCGGTCCGGTACATCCGCTCACCCTCCGCGCCGAAGGGGCAGGGCACGAAGCGGCCGGCGGTCACGAGCGGCCGGCCGAGATAGCCACGGGCCACGCCCGGGCCGGCGATGTAGAGCTCGCCCGGCACCGAGACGGGCACCGGCTGCAGGGTCGCGTCCAGGACGTAGAGACGCGTGTTGTGGATGGGGGTGCCGATGGGGAAGACCGGGTCGCCCGCGTCGAGCGGCGTGCTCATGGTGGCGCACACGGTGGTCTCGGTGGGCCCGTAGACGTTCATCATCCGCCGGCCGGGGGCCCACCTGGCCACCAGGTCACCGGGTGGTGTCTCGCCGCCGACCAGCAGGGAGACGACACTGCCCAGTGCGTCGTGCGGCATCGCCGAAAGCATCGCCGGGGGCAGCATCATGTGGGTCACCCGGTGCCGGTCGACGGTCCGGGCGAGCGGGGTGCCGGGGGCCAGGTCCTCCTTGTCGGCGAGCACCAGCACGGCTCCCGAGAGCAGCGCGGTGAAGATCTCGCACAGCGACACGTCGAAGCTCGGCGAGACGAGTTGCAGCATCCGGCTGTCGTGGGTGACCGCCATCCGCTCCACGTGGGCCGCCACCAGGCCGGAGACGCCGCGGTGGGTGACGACCGTGCCCTTCGGCAGGCCGGTCGACCCCGAGGTGTAGATGAGGTACGCGGCGCTGTCGGGTGTCACCGTCCGCGCCACCCGCGTGCCGGACCGGTCCGTGGGGACCTCGTCCACCCTGACACCCGGCAGACCGTGTCCGGCCAGCACTCCGGCGGCCGTCCCGTCCACGACGGCGAGCCCGGCTCCGGAGTCACCGAGCATGTAGGCGATGCGGTCGGCCGGGTAGGTGTGGTCGACGGGCATGTAGACGCCGCCCGCCTTGATCACACCGAGCAGCGCGACGACCAGGTCGGGCGACCGGCGGGCTGCCACCGCCACGACCGTCTCGGGGCCGACCCCGTGACCGCGCAGGACCTCCGCGAGGCGGTCGGCCCGCGCGTCGAGCTCCTGGTAGCTCACCGTCTCCGCCCCGAAGAGGAGCGCCGGGGAGTCAGGACGGGCGGCGGCCTGCCGCTCGAACTGGTCGGCGACGGTCCCCCCGGGTGTCGTGGCGGCCGTGTCGTTGAAGCCGGCGAGGAGCAGTTCCCGCTCCTCCTCCGGCTGGGTGCGGGCCGCCCCGAGCACCGTGTCGGGGTCCGCCACCACCTGGCACAGGACCCGGGCGAAGCGGTCCGCGATGCCCTGCGCGCCGGTTTCGTCGAAGTGGTCCTGCTGGTACTCCATCACCACGTGCAGACGGTCGTCCGCCGCGGCGGCGATGCCCAGCGGGTAGTGCGTCCCGTTGCCCGTGCTCACACCGGCGATGGAGACGCCGTCCGCGAGCCCGTCGCTGAGACCCTCGCGGTCCATAGGGAAGGACTCGAACACGACGACCGTGTCGAACAGCGAACTGAGTCCGGTACCCCGGCAGATGTCGGTGAGCCCGATGTGGTGGTGGTCCATCAGCGGCCCCTGCCGGTCCTGGAGGCCGGTCAGCACCTGGCGGAGGGTCTGCCAGGGCGACAGTTCCACGCGTACGGGCAGCGTGTTGATGAACAGGCCGGCCATCGACTCGACTCCCGCGACGGCCGCGGGGCGGCCCGAGACGGTGGTGCCGAACACCACGTCCTGGCGGCCGGTCAGTCCGGCGAGGGTGATCGCCCAGGCGCCCTGCACCAGGGTGTTGAGGGTGACCCCGATGGTGGCCGCGGAACGCACCAGCTCACGGGCGGTGTCCCCGGGCAGCGGCACGTCCAGCTGGCCCACACGCCGCGGGTCCGCCTCGACCGAGTGGTCGGTGACGATCAGGGTGGCGTCCTCGACCCCGGCGAGTTCGGTCCGCCACGCCCGCGCGGAGGCCTCGGCGTCCTGCCGCGACAGCCACTGGAGGAAGTCCCGGTAGCCGCGGTTGCGCGGGAGGACGGACGGGTCGCCACCGGAGGCGTACAGCCGCAGCAGTTCCTGCATCAGCACGCTCAGCGACCAGCCGTCGAGCAGTGCGTGATGGCTGGTCAGGACGAACTCGGCCTGTCCGGGTGCGGTCAGCGCCAGCGACATGCGCAGGAGCGGCGGCACGGCCGGGTCGAAGTGGTCGGCCTCGTCCCTGGCGAGGAAGCGTTCCAGTGCCTCGGCCCGCCGCTCCTCGTCGAGTCCGCGCAGATCCGTCTCCTGCCAGGGAAGTGCGACGTCGTCCAGGACCAGCTGGACGAGCTCCCCCGTGGTGTCGCGGACGAAGGCGGTGCGCAGGTTGGCGTAACGGTCGAGCAGGGCCTGTCCGGCCGCCCGCATCCGCCGCGGGTCCACCTCGCCCGCGAGCCGGTAGACGACCTGGACGTGGTAGGCGTCGTACTCCGAGTCGACCAGCATCGATTCGAAGAGCAGGCCGGACTGGAGCGGGGTGAGCGGCCACACGTCGGTCAGTGACGGGTAGCGGGCCTCCCAGCGTTCGAGTTCGTTCTGGCGTACGGACACGAGCGGCACGTCGGAGGGTGTCAGCCCGCCGGCACCCGGGCGGGTGGCGTGCCGGGCGACACCCTCCAGGGCGGATGCCCACAGGGTCGCCAGCTCGTTCACCTCGTCGTGGGTGAGGACCCCCGTGGGGAAGCCGAGGCGGACGCCGAGCCGGGGCCCGTCGGGCCCGTCCGTCACGGCGGCGTTGATCTCGAGGGTGGACATGGCGGGCATGTCGGCGTCGGGGACGGCGATCAGCTCGTTCATCCCCGGGGTCTGCGTCCAGCCCAGACCCCGCAGCTCCTCGGGCATGTCGGCGGAGGAGAACCGGCCGAGGTAGTTGAACGCGATCTGCCCGGTCGGACACGGGGCGAGCACCGCCGCGGTGTCCTCGTTCAGATACCGCAGCAGCCCGTAACCCATGCCCTTGTCAGGGATCCGCAGCAACTGCTCCTTGACCGCCTTGACCACCGAACCCGCCGCCCCGCCACCGGCGAACGCGTCCTCGACGTCCACGTCACCGACGTCCAGACGCACCGGGAACATGCTCGTGAACCAGCCCACCGTCCGCGACAGGTCCGCACCCGGGACCACCGCCTCCTCACGGCCGTGACCCTCCAGCTTCACCAGCACCGACGACTCGTCCACACCCCGCGCAGCACGCCAGCGGGACACCGCCAACGCCAGCGCGGCCAGCAACCCGTCGTTCACCCCACCACGGAAAGCGGCGGGAACGTCCGTCAGCAGTGTCTCGGTCACGGCCTGCGGGAGACGCACCCAGACGTAGTCGACCGACGAGATGACGTCGGTGGTGGGGTCGAGGGGGCGGCTGCCGATCAACGGGTCCGGGCCCTCCACGACCGACCGCCACAACTCCAGCTCACCCGCACGCCCCGACGCCTGTTCCCGCAACGCGTGCGCCCAACGACGCACCGACGTCCCCACACCGGGCAACTCAGCCACCCGGCCCTCACGCACCGCCCGCCACGCCGACGCCATGTCCGGCAGCAGAACCCGCCACGACACACCGTCCACCACCAAGTGATGCAACACCACCACCAGACGCCCCGCCACCGACGCACCCGCGTCGAACCACACGAACCGCGCCATCACCCCACCAGCCGGATCCAGACCCCCCGTCGCCCCGTCCAGCTCCCGCGCGGCCACCTCCAGCCACGCACCGTCCCACGAACCATCACACTCCACCCGCCGCACCAGCCCGGCCACATCCACCGAACCCGCCGGCAACACCTCCAACCCACCCCCCACCAGACGCGAACGCAACACGTCATGCCGCTCCCACACCGCCGACAACGTCGCCGCGAGACCCCCCGCACCGATCCCCACCGGCAGATCCACCACCGACGACATCGAGAACCGCCCGAACCCACCACCCAGCTCCAGCAGATACCGCGCCACCGGCATCAACGGAACGAACCCCACACCACCCCCCGCCAACTCCTCCAGCACCACCGACCCACCACGGCCACCCGCCACCGACGCCAGCTCAGCCACCGTCCGCAACTGGAACACCTCACGCGGCGACACCTCCACACCACGCGAACGCGCCCGCGACACCACCTGGATCGAACGGATACTGTCCCCGCCCACCGCGAAGAAGTCATCGTCCACACCCACCCGGTCCACACCCAGAACCTCGGCGAACACCGACGCCAGAACCCGCTCCCCCTCCGACACCGGCGCCCGGTACACCTCACCCTTGAACACCGGAGCAGGCAGACCACCACGATCCAGCTTCCCGTTCGGCCCCAACGGCAACCGATCCAGCACCACCAGCACCGACGGCACCATGAACTCCGGCAACCGCCCCGCCACGAACCGCCGCAACTCCGCAACCGACACACCAGCCGTCAGATCGACGTGCAGGTCACCGATGCTCTCGGCCGTGCCCTGCTGCGTCCCGACCGCGCCCACCGGGACGACGTAGCCGACGAGCTGCTTGGCACCGCCCTGGGTGTGTACGGTCACCACGGCCTGGGACACCCCGGGGTGTGCGGTCAGCGCGGCCTCGACCTCGGCCGGCTCGATCCGCAGACCACGGATCTTCACCTGCCCGTCCCCACGCCCCACGTACTCCAGACGCCCCTCCGCGTTCCAGCGGGCCAGGTCACCCGTCCGGTACATCCGCGCACCCGCCGCACCCCACGGATCCGCCACGAAACGCTCCGCCGTCAGACCCGGCCGGTCGCGGTACCCGCGGGCCACGGACCCACCGCCGACGTACAACTCGCCGACGACGCCCGGCGGCACCGGCCGGAGGCCGTCGCCGAGGACGTAGGTACGGCCGCCCTCCAGCGGGGTTCCGATGGGGACGGCCGCCGAGCCGCCCCACTCCTCGTCGGACGCGAGGGCGAAGGCCGCCGCGTAGAACGTCTCGGTCTGGCCGTACCCGTTGACCACCCGCACACCGGGGAGGGCCTTGCGGGCCCGTTCCACCAGGGAACCGGGCAGCGCCTCGCCGGCGAAGACGAGCGTGTCGACGTCGGTGCGGCCCTCGATCCGGTCGAGGATCTCGGCGAACACCGACGGCACGGAACTGATGACCTGTCCGGGCCAGCCGTCCCGCTCGGCCAGCTCCAGGACGTCCCGCACCACCTCGACACTGCCGCCCGTCGTCAGCGCCGTCATGATCTCGAACACCGACACGTCGAAGTTGACGGACGTGCCGGCCAGTACCCGGGCTCCGGGCCTCGCTCCGAGCGCGGCGGCCAGTCCCGGAAGGCAGCTCGTCACGTTCCGCTGGGTGACCGTGACGCCCTTCGGGGTGCCGGTGGAACCCGAGGTGTACATGACGTAGGCGGCGTTGTCGGGCAGCGCGGCGCGAACGGCCGGCGCGGTGCCGTCACCGGCGTCTTCGGCGTCCCCGGCGTCCAGGAGGAACCGGGGGACGTCGTGGTCGGGGAGCGTGCCGTCCGTGGTGGCGTCGGTCAGCATCAGGACGGGCCGGGCCTGCTCGAGCATCAGCCCGAGCCGGGCGCTCGGGTAGCGGGGATCGACCGGCAGGTAGGCGGCACCCGCCTTCCATATGCCGAGCATCGCGACGACCAGGTCCGCCGACCGCGGCAGCGCGAGCGCGACCAGCGACTCCGCCGTCACACCCCGCTCCCCCAGCGCCCGCGCCAGACGGTTCGCCCGCGCGTCGAGCTCCCCGTACGTCAGCTCCACCTCCCCGCACACCACCGCGAGCGCGTCGGGTGTCCCGGCGGCGCGGGCCTCGAAGAGCGCGGGCACGGTCGTGTCCGCGGCCCGTACGGTCGGGCCGGCGAGCGTGGCCAGCCGTTCCGCCTCCCCCTCCAGCAGGACGTCCGCGGCAGCGACGCGCCGGTCCGGGGCGGTGACGAGCTGCTCGACGAGGGAGGTGAAACGGGACGCGAGCTTCTCGACACTGCTCCGGTCGAACAGGTCGGTGGCGTACTCCAGGTACCCGATCACTCCCTGGCCGGGGATGTCACCCATGTTGAAGAACAGGTCGAACTTCGCGGTCGCCGTGAAGGAGGGCTCCCAGCTGACCTGGACGCCCCGCATGTCGAAGCCCTCGCGGGTGATGTTCTGCCAGGCGAACATGACCTGGAACAGCGGGTGGTAGGCCGTCGAGCGCTCCGGGTTGAGCAGCTCCACCAGGCGCTCGAACGGCGCGTCCTGGTTGTCGTACGCCGCGAGCGCCTTCTCCCGCACCCGGTCCAGCACCTGCTCGAACGACGGATCGCCCGACAGGTCCACCCGCAGCACCCAGGTGTTCACGAAGAAGCCCACCAGGTCGGCGAGCTGGGCGTCGGTGCGGTTGGCGATCGGGGAACCCATGGTGATGTCGTCGCCGCCGCCGAGGCGGTTCAGCAGTACCGCGAGGGCGGACTGCAGAACCATGGCGGCCGTCGCCCCGTGCTTCCTGGCCAGCTCCTCGACACCTGCCGCCACCTGGGGCGGGAGCCCGAACTCGACGGAGTCGCCGCGGTGGCTGGGCGCGGGGGGACGCGGCCGGTCGGACGGCAGTGGGAGCGGCTGCGGAGCCCCGGCCAGCTCGCGGCGCCAGTGTGCGGCCTGGGCGGCGAGCAGGCTGTCCGGGTCGTTCTCGTCACCCAGCAGCTCACGTTGCCACAGCGTGTAGTCCACGTACTGGACCGGGAGTCCGGGCCAGTCGGGGGCCGCGCCCTCCAGACGCGCCGCGTAGGCGCGTTCCAGGTCCCGGGCGAGAGGGGCGATCGACTCCCCGTCGACGGCGATGTGGTGGATGACCAGGGCCAGCAGGTGCTCCTGCGGTCCGCACCGCAGCAGCGTGGTGCGCGTCGGGATCTCCGTCGCCATGTCGAAGGGGCGGTCGAGGATCCCGGCGAGCGTCTCCTGGACGGCGTCGGGCGCCACCTCGACGAGCGGGGTGTCCGAAGCGGCCTCCCCGGCCGGCACCACCTGCTGGTACGGGGTCCCGTCGGCGTCCTCGGCCATCAGCGTGCGCAGGGCCTCGTGCCGGGTGACCACGTCCCGCAGCGCCGCGCGCAGCGCCTCGACGTCGAGCGGTCCGGTGAGCCGCAGCACGAACGCGTGGTTGTACGTCGCCGAGGGCCCTTCGAAGCGGTCCACGAACCACAGGCGCCGCTGGGCGAAGGACAGCGGGACACGTTCGGGGCGCTGCCCGGCCCGCACCAGACGGGGCCGGGCGGGGCCCCCCGAGGACAGCTGTCCGCTGAGTCCGGCGACGGTGGGCGAGGCGAACACCTGCGGTACGCGGACCTCCGCACCCAGGGTCGCGCGGATCCGGTTGACGAGCCGGGTGGCGAGCAGGGACTGACCGGTCCTGGCGAAGAAGTCGTCGTCGATCCCGACGCGTTCGACACCGAGCACCTCGGCGAACAGCCGGCACAGCACTTCCTCGGTCGTGCTGCGCGGCGCCCGGTAGGCGACACCGGTGAATCCGGGTTCCGGCAGGGCGGCGCGGTCGACCTTGCCGTTGGGCAGCAGCGGGAACCGCTCCAGGGTCACGAAGGCGGAGGGGACCAGGTGGTCGGGGAGCTTCGCGGAGGTGTAGGCGCGCAGCTCACGCGGTGTGCCTGGGGTGGCCGGCACGACGTAGGCGGCCAGGTACTTCGAGGTGGCGCTCCCCCTGCTCTCGCGGGCGACCACCACGGCCTGGGCGATGTCCGGGTGCGCGGTGAGGACGGCCTCCACCTCCGCGGGCTCGACCCTGACGCCCCGGATCTTCACCTGTCCGTCGCCCCGTCCGACGTATTCGAGGTGGCCGTCGGCGGCCCACCGGGCGAGGTCGCCCGTGCGGTACATCCGCGAGCCGGCCGGTCCGAAGGGGTCGGCGACGAAACGTTCGGCGGTGAGGGCCGCCCGGCCCCGGTAGCCCCGGGCGAGCGAGGCTCCCGCGACGTAGAGCTCTCCCGTCACGCCGGGTGGTACGGGGCGCAGTCCCGCGCCCAGCACATGGACGCGCACGTGTTCCAGCGGTCCGCCGATCGGCGCGGTGGTCCGGCCCGTCCACTCCTCGTCGGCGGGCAGGGCGAAGACGGTGGCGTAGAAGGACTCGGTCTGGCCGTAGCCGTTCACCACCCGGATCCCGGGGAACGCCTCACGGACGCGGGAGACGAGCGCGGCCGGCAGCCCCTCGCCGGCGAACACCACGGTCCGGGGGCTGATCCTGCCCGGCAGCTCGTCGAGGAGTTCGGCGAACGCTGAGGGCACCGAGCTGATCACGTCGGCGGCCCAGTCGCCGCGCTCGCCCAGGGCGAGTACGTCGCGCACGAGCTCGACCGTGCCGCCCGCGCAGAGCGTGGAGAACACCTCGAACACCGACACGTCGAAGTTGACGGACGCGCCGGCCAGCATGTGGGCGCCCTGTCCGACACCCAGCGCCGCCACCAGGGACGGAAGGCAGCTGGTCACGTTCCTGTGGGTGACCGCCACCCCCTTGGGCGTACCGGTGGACCCGGAGGTGTACATGACGTAGGCCACGTTGTCCGGCGCCGGTGCGGCGGGGGCGGTGGCGGGCGACGCGAGGAGCGCGTCCGCGAGGTGCAGCACGGGGACGCCGGTCCGCGGCAGGGACGGTCCGGCCTCGGCGTCCGTGAGGACGAGCGAGGGGGCGGCGTCGGCGAGGAGGAACTCCAGCCGGCCGCTCGGGTACGCCGGGTCGATCGGCAGGTATCCCGCGCCGGACTTCAGCACGCCGAGGAGCGCGACGACCAGGCCGGTCGTCCGGGGCAGCGCGACCGCGACCACCGACTCCGGGCCCACGCCCCGGCCGGCGAGGAAGCCGGCGACCCGCCCGGCCGCCTCGTCCAGCTCCCGGTACGTCAGCGACTCGTCACCGCTCACCACCGCGACCGCGTCCGGGGTAGCCGCCGCCCGGTCGGCGAAGAGGCGTGGAAGCGTCGTGTCCGGCACGGGGGCGGGCGGCACCGCCGCGCGCCGCACCCGGTCGAGTTCCCCGGGACTCAGCACGTCGACGGCCGCGACCGGCTGGTGCGGGTCGGCCACCAGGGCTCGCAGCACGCGTTCGAAGCGCTCCGCGACGGTGACCACCTCGTCGCGGCGCAGTGCCCCGGGCTGGAACTGCAAGGAGAGTTGCAGGGTGGGGTCGGCGTCCGCCATGACGGTCAGCGGGTAGTGGGTGCCGCTGAACGGGGTGATGCCGGTGATCGCGACGTCGGCGGTGTCGTTCGCCTCGCTGAGACCGACGTGGTCGACGGGGTACGACTCGAAGACGACGATGGTGTCGAAGAGCGTGCTCGTGCCGACCGCCTGCTGGATGTCGGTCAGGCCGTGGTGGTGGTGGTCGAGCAGCGCCCCCTGCCGGTCCTGGAGACCGGTGAGCAACTGCGCGAAGGTGTCGCCGGGCGCACGGCGTACGCGTACGGGAAGCGTGTTGATGAAGAGTCCCACCATGGACTCCACGTCCGGCACGGCGGGAGGGCGGCCCGAGACCGTGGCGCCGAAGACCACGTCCTGACGTCCGGTCAGCTCGCCGAGCAGGACGGCCCAGGCGCCCTGGACCAGGGTGTTCAGTGTGACGCCCAGGTCGGTGGCGCACGAGGCCAGTTCCCGGGCGAGACCGTCGGCGAGCGGCACCTCGACGTGGCCGATGTCGTCGCCGTGCGCGCCGGAGGGCCGGTCCCCGACCAGCAGGGCGG
Organism: Streptomyces sp. ALB3; assembly: GCF_044385685.1. Classification (NCBI taxonomy): domain Bacteria; kingdom Bacillati; phylum Actinomycetota; class Actinomycetes; order Kitasatosporales; family Streptomycetaceae; genus Streptomyces; species Streptomyces sp. ALB3. The sequence continues at coordinate 14,890 of NZ_JBISCE010000040.1, forward strand.
GCTCGTCGAACCCTTCCAGCTCGTCCGCCCACGCGGCGGCCGACACCGCGCGGTTCTGCCGCGCCTGCCATACGAGGAACTCCCGGTACCCGCGCACGCGGGGCAGCGCGGTGTTGTCGCCGCCGGAACCGTAGAGCCGCAGCAGGTCCTGCATGAGGACCGGCACGGACCAGCCGTCGAAGAGGACGTGGTGGGCGGTGAGCACGAGGGCCGCGCTGTCCGGGCCCCGGGTGATCAGCGAGATCCGCAGCAGCGGCGGGGTTCCGGGGTCGAAGCGCGAGCCGCGGTCCGCGAGGAGGAAGCGGTCGAGGGCCTCCTGGCCCTCACCGCTCATGTCCAGGTGGGCCCAGGGAAGTTCGACGTCCTGGACGACGAGCTGGACGAGGTCGCCGGTGGCGTCGGGGACGAAGGCGGTGCGCAGGTTGGCGTGCCGGTCGAGCAGGGCCTGTCCGGCCGCCCGCATCCGCCGGGCGTCCACCGGGCCGGACAGGTGGTAGGCGAACTGCATCTGGTAGGCGTCGTGCCCGGTCTCGGACACCATCGATTCGAAGAGCAGGCCGGACTGGAGCGGGGTGAGCGGCCACACGTCGGTCAGTGACGGGTAGCGGGCCTCCCAGCGTTCGAGTGCGTCCTGGCGTACGGACACGAGCGGCACGTCCGAGGGCGTCAGTCCACCCGCGCCGGGGCGTACCGCCCGGCCGGCCACGGCCTTCAGGGCCGACTCCCACAGCCCTGCGAGCTCCTCCACGTCCGCCCTGTCGAGCACACCGGTGGGGAAGCCGATCCGGGCCGTCAGCTGTCCGGAGTCGGCGACGAGGGCGTTGATCTCGAGGGTGGACATCGCGGGCATGTCGGCGTCGGGCACGGCGATCAGCTCGTTCATCCCCGGGGTCTGGGTCCAGCCCAGACCCCGCAGTTCCTCGGGCATGTCGGCGGAGGAGAACCGGCCGAGGTAGTTGAACGCGATCTGCCCGGTCGGACACGGGGCGAGCACCGCCGCGGTGTCCTCGTTCAGATACCGCAGCAGCCCGTAACCCATGCCCTTGTCAGGGATCCGCAGCAACTGCTCCTTGACCGCCTTGACCACCGAACCCGCCGCCCCGCCACCGGCGAACGCGTCCTCGACGTCCACGTCACCGACGTCCAGACGCACCGGGAACATGCTCGTGAACCAGCCCACCGTCCGCGACAGGTCCGCACCCGGGACCACCGCCTCCTCACGGCCGTGACCCTCCAGCTTCACCAGCACCGACGACTCGTCCACACCCCGCGCAGCACGCCAGCGGGACACCGCCAACGCCAGCGCGGCCAGCAACCCGTCGTTCACCCCACCACGGAAAGCGGCGGGAACGTCCGTCAGCAGTGTCTCGGTCACGGCCTGCGGGAGACGCACCCAGACGTAGTCGACCGACGAGATGACGTCGGTGGTGGGGTCGAGGGGGCGGCTGCCGATCAACGGGTCCGGGCCCTCCACGACCGACCGCCACAACTCCAGCTCACCCGCACGCCCCGACGCCTGTTCCCGCAACGCGTGCGCCCAACGACGCACCGACGTCCCCACACCGGGCAACTCAGCCACCCGGCCCTCACGCACCGCCCGCCACGCCGACGCCATGTCCGGCAGCAGAACCCGCCACGACACACCGTCCACCACCAAGTGATGCAACACCACCACCAGACGCCCCGCCACCGACGCACCCGCGTCGAACCACACGAACCGCGCCATCACCCCACCAGCCGGATCCAGACCCCCCGTCGCCCCGTCCAGCTCCCGCGCGGCCACCTCCAGCCACGCACCGTCCCACGAACCATCACACTCCACCCGCCGCACCAGCCCGGCCACATCCACCGAACCCGCCGGCAACACCTCCAACCCACCCCCCACCAGACGCGAACGCAACACGTCATGCCGCTCCCACACCGCCGACAACGTCGCCGCGAGACCCCCCGCACCGATCCCCACCGGCAGATCCACCACCGACGACATCGAGAACCGCCCGAACCCACCACCCAGCTCCAGCAGATACCGCGCCACCGGCATCAACGGAACGAACCCCACACCACCCCCCGCCAACTCCTCCAGCACCACCGACCCACCACGGCCACCCGCCACCGACGCCAGCTCAGCCACCGTCCGCAACTGGAACACCTCACGCGGCGACACCTCCACACCACGCGAACGCGCCCGCGACACCACCTGGATCGAACGGATACTGTCCCCGCCCACCGCGAAGAAGTCATCGTCCACACCCACCCGGTCCACACCCAGAACCTCGGCGAACACCGACGCCAGAACCCGCTCCCCCTCCGACACCGGCGCCCGGTACACCTCACCCTTGAACACCGGAGCAGGCAGACCACCACGATCCAGCTTCCCGTTCGGCCCCAACGGCAACCGATCCAGCACCACCAGCACCGACGGCACCATGAACTCCGGCAACCGCCCCGCCACGAACCGCCGCAACTCCGCAACCGACACACCAGCCGTCAGATCGACGTGCAGGTCACCGATGCTCTCGGCCGTGCCCTGCTGCGTCCCGACCGCGCCCACCGGGACGACGTAGCCGACGAGCTGCTTGGCACCGCCCTGGGTGTGTACGGTCACCACGGCCTGGGACACCCCGGGGTGTGCGGTCAGCGCGGCCTCGACCTCGGCCGGCTCGATCCGCAGACCACGGATCTTCACCTGCCCGTCCCCACGCCCCACGTACTCCAGACGCCCCTCCGCGTTCCAGCGGGCCAGGTCACCCGTCCGGTACATCCGCGCACCCGCCGGACCCCACGGATCCGCCACGAAACGCTCCGCCGTCAGACCCGGGCGCCCGTAGTAGCCGCGGGCCACGGCGCCCGCGACGTAGAGCTCGCCGACCACCCCGGGCGGCACCGGTGCCAGCCCCGGGCTCAGCACGTACGCACGCATGTTGCCCAGCGGCTCACCGATGGGCACGCCGCGCGAGGCGTCCCAGTCCTGGCCGGCGTCCACCGTGAAGGTACCGGCGTAGAAGCTCTCGGTCTGGCCGTAGCTGTTGACCACCCGCACGCCGGGGAACGCCTTGCGGGCCCGCTCCACGAGTGACGCCGGAAGGGCCTCGCCCGCGAAGACGAGGGTGTTGACGCTGGTGCGCCCCGCGATCTGGTCGAGCACCTCGGAGAAGACGGAGGGTACGGAGCTGATGACCTGGCCGTGCCAGCCGTCCCGCTCGGCCAGCTCCAGGACGTCCCGCACCACCTCGACACTGCCGCCCGTCGTCAGCGCCGTCATGATCTCGAACACCGACACGTCGAAGTTGATGGACGTGCCGGCCAGCATGCGGGAGCCGGGGCCGACGCCGACCACCGTGGCCAGGCGCAGCACGCCGTTGACCACGCCGTGGTGCGTGATCGCCACGCCCTTCGGGGTGCCGGTGGAACCGGAGGTGTACATGACGTAGGCCAGGTTGTCCGGGCGCGGCGGGACTCCGGTGGGAGAGGCGTCCGTCCCGTCCAGGTCCAGCTCGTCGAGCAGCAGGGCCGTGGTCGTGTGGGCGGGCAGGACGGGCGCCGTCGCGGTGTCGGTCAGCAGGCAGTCGGGGCGGGCCTGGTCCAGGACGACGGTCAGCCGGCCGCTGGGGAAACGGGGGTCGAGCGGCAGGTAGGCGGCGCCGGACTTGAGGATGCCGAGCATCGCGACGACCAGGTCCGCCGACCGCGGCAGCGCGAGTCCGACCAGCGACTCCGCCGTCACACCCCGCTCCCCCAGCGCCCGCGCCAGACGGTTCGCCCGCGCGTCGAGCTCCCCGTACGTCAGCTCCACCTCCCCGCACACCACCGCGAGCGCGTCCGGGTCGACGGCGAGCTGCTGCTCGAACAGTTCGGGGACCGTGAGCGCGGGTGTGGGCGCGGCGGATCCGGCGAACCGGGCGAGCTGCTCGCGCTCGCCCGGCAGCAGGACGTCCACCGATCCGATCGGCCGCTCCGGCTGGGCACCGCAGACGCGCAGCACCTTGAGGAAGCGCTGTCCGAGGTCTTCCACCGTGGTCCGGTCGAAGAGGGCGGTGGAGTACTCGAGGACGCAGCGCATGGTGTCGTCGAGGGGGTCGACGGCGAAGTTGAACTCGAGGTCGAACTTGGCGGTATGGGTGGGCACCGCCTCCAGCCGGCCCGTGGCGGGTGTCAGGTCCAGGTCGATGCGGTCGCTGCTCTGCCAGGTGAACATGACCTGGAACAGCGGGTGGTAGGCCGTCGACCGCTCCGGGTTGAGCAGCTCGACCAGGCGCTCGAACGGCGCGTCCTGGTTGTCGTACGCCGACAGCGCCTTGTCCCGCACCCGGTCGAGAACCTGCTCGAAGGAGGGATTGCCCGACAGGTCCGCGCGCAGTACCCAGGTGTTGACGAAGAAGCCCACCAGGTCCAGCAGTTCCTCGTCGGTGCGTCCGGCGACGGTGTTGCCGAGGGGGATGTCGTCGCCGGCCCCGAGGTGGTGCAGGAGGACGACGAGCGCGGACTGCATGACCATGGGAACGGACGCCCCGTGCCGCTGTGCCAGGCGCTGCGCGGCGGCGAGGACGCCGGGCTCGATGGCGAACTCGACCATGCCGCCCTGCCGGCTGATCATCGAGGGGCGGGGGCGGTCCGTGGGCAGCTGGATCTGTTCGGGCGCCCCGGCGAGCTCGGCCGTCCAGTATCCGAGCTGGGCGGTGATGACACTCTCCGGGTCGCTCTCCTCGCCCAGGAGTTCCCGCTGCCACAGGGTGTAGTCCCGGTACTGGACCGGGAGTTCGGGCCAGTCGGGCGCCTCGGAGCGGCTCCTGGCCGCGTAGGCCCCGGCCAGGTCCCGGGTGAGGGGGACCATCGACTCCCCGTCGGCGGCGATGTGGTGGATGTTGAGGACCAGCAGGTGGTCGCCGGGACCGGAGCGCACCAGTGTGGCCCGGACGGGGATCTCGTGCTCCAGATCGAAGTGGTGGCCGATCGCGCGGGCCACCACCGCGTCCCTCTCGTCCCCCTCGGCCTCGACGAGGGGCATGTCCAGCGTGAAGTCCGAGGCCGGTACGACGTGCTGGGCCGGCACTCCGCCGGCGTCGACGACGAACACCGTGCGCAGGCTCTCGTGCCGGACCACCACGTCACGCAGGGCGGCGCCCAGCGCGGTCACATCGAGGTCTCCGTCCAGTCTGACGAGGAACGGAATGTTGTACGTCGCCGACGGCCCCTCGAAGCGGTCGATGAACCACAGGCGCCGCTGGGCGAAGGACAGAGGGATCATGGGACGTGTACTCCTCGGTGAGTCGGCCTGTGGCCGGTTGCGTCCGGTCGGCAGGGCACTGCCTATGACGGGGCGGGCGGTGGGGCGGTCAGCCGGTCCGCCGCCGTTCGACGACCGCGGCCATGCCTTCCACGGTCGGCTGCTCGTACAGCTCCTGCGTCGTCACGCGCACGCCGAGCTTCTGTTCCGCCAGGGCCAGCAGGCGGGTGGCGCGCAGCGAGTTGCCGCCGAGCTCGAAGAAGGAGTCGTCCCGGCCGACCCGGGGCCGGCCGAGGGCGTCGGACCAGATGAGCGCGAGCCGGTTCTCCACCTCCGTCCTCGGCGGGCTGAACTCCTTGGCCGGGCGGCCGGGGGCCGTGGCGAGCAGGAGCTGGGCACCGTCGACGCCGCCGTAGGAGTCACGGGGGATGGCTGCGACCTCGGCGGGCCGTACCGGTACGGGGCAGTCGGCGGCGAGGGCGGCGACGGCCGTCCGCACCGCGTCCTGGCCCACCGTCTCGGGGACGTAGGCGATGAGCACCTCGCTGACCCGCTGCTGCTGGGGCGCCAGTTTCTCGACGATGGCCGGGTTGCGCAGGTCGAGGCCGATCAGGAGGTAGGGGTCGTCGAGTGCGACGGCCTCGAGGAACAGCCTCAGCCCCTGTTCCGGGGAGATGGTCCGGAAGCCGCGGTGCTCGGCGGCGGCGGTGGACCGCCCCCGGTTCACGCCGACGTCGGTCCACATGCTCCAGGCGAGGCAGTGCACCCGCCGGCGGCGTTCGTGGTGCCAGTGGTCGGCGAAGCCGGCGAGGAAGCTGTTGGCCGCGGAGTAGGCGCCGAACGAGTGTCCGCCGAACTCACCGTTGACCGAGCCGAAGAGGACGAGTGACGCCTGCTCCCTCGTCTCCAGGACACGGGCGACGGCCAGCGTGCCGGAGACCTTCGCGCGGTACTGCTCGGCGTAGGTCCGGGCGGTCTCGTTGGCGATGGTGTGCTGGTCGGGGTCGTCCCACTGTCCGGTGGGGTCCGCGGCGGCCAGGTGGAGCACCCCGTCCAGCGGCCGGCCCCATCGCTCCTCGGCCGCGCCGACGGCGGCCTCCAGGGCTTCCGCGTCGGCGACGTCCACCTGCTCGTGCACGACCTGTCCCAGCGCGGTCAGGACGGAGAGGCGGGCCGCCTTCTCGCCCTCGGCGGGTGAGCGGCCGACCAGGAGCAGCTTGACGCCGTACGCGGCGACCAGGTAGGTGGCGATGTCGTGGGCGATGCCGCCGAGCCCGCCGGTGACCAGGTACAGTCCGCCCGCCGTGACCGGCTGCCTGCTCCTGGCCGCCGCCGTGCCCGCGTCGGGGAGCGGCACGAGTCCGGGCTGCCACCGGTCCCCCCGCCGGGAGGCGACGATCCCGGCACCGCTGCCGGGGTCGTCGAGTTCCACGGCGACGGCCCCGGCCCAGCGGCCGGCGTCGGCGGGCAGGTCGAGCTGGCGCACCGGCAGCGGGGCGGCCTCGCTCACCGCGGTGCGGACGAGTCCCGGCAGGGCGCACACGCCGAGGTCCACCCGGTCGCCCTCGGTCACGTACTGGGCCCCGGCGGTGAGGACGAGGAGCTGCGGGTGGCCGAACCCGCCGCCGGACAGGACCGCGACGAGTGCGGTCAGCTCGGCGGTCGCGGTGGCCAGCCGTTCCGCCGGGGTGCCCTCGAGCGCGAGGGGCAGCGCCAGGACGACCGAGGCGAGCGGGCCGTGCTGGTCGGTGACCGCGGCGAGGAGTTCGCGCACCGCGGTCCGGTCGTCGGCGGGGACGCTGTACCGCACGGGTGAGTGCGCGGTGAGGACGGCGCCTCTGCGCACGGCGACGACGGCGCCGCCGATGCCGAGCCGCTCGAAGTCGGCGTCCTCGGCGAGGACCAGCCGGATCCCGGGTGCGGGGCCGGCCGGGGCGGCCGGGGCGGCGACGCGGGCCCACTCGCGTCCGAACAGCCAGGTGGTGTCGTCGGGTTCGCCGGCGTCCGCGGGGGTCGTCCGGTCGGCGAAGCGGCCGTCCCGCAGGGCGGTGACCAGGGCCGCGCGCTGAATCTTCCCGCTCGCCGTCTTGGGGAACTCGGCCTCGGTGACCGGGACGACGAGGTCGGGCGCGATTCCCGACTCGCGGACGAGTACGGCGCGGGCCTCCTGCTCGGTCCTGGCCAGCGCGGCGGTGTCCCAGCTCGTGGGGACGTAGAAGACGACCAGCTGGTCGGTGGCGGCTCCCGGCTCGCGGATGCCGGCGGCGGCCGAGAAGGAGACGCGTACGCCGTCGAGACGCTCGACCACGCTCTCCAGTTCGTGCGCCATGTAGTTGATGCCCCGGACGATGATCTGGTCCTTCTTGCGGCCGGCTATCACCAGTTCGCCGTCGCGCACGAAGGCCATGTCCCCGGTCCGGAACCAGCCCTGCTCGTCGTACCCCTCGCGGTTGGCCTCCTCGTTGCCGAAGTAGCCCGCCATGATGGTGGGTCCGGTGATGCGCAGCTCGCCCATCCGGCCCTCGGGGAGCACCGCGCCGGTGTCGTCGACGACCCTGATCCGTACCCCGGGGATCGGACGGCCGACACGCGAGAGCACGACCGCGTCCGGGTGGCCCGGGTCGAGGTCGCGGATCGTGCCGGTGAGCGAGGCGGGGTCCACGGCGACGGTTCCGGCGGCGCGGTCCTCGCGGTTCTGCCTGCTGTAGGTGACGCCCGAGCAGGTCTCGGACATGCCCCAGGCCGGTGCCATGGCGTCGGCGGGCAGCCCGTGCGGGGCGAGCAGTTCGAGGAAGCGGTGGCTGGTCGCCGCGATCACCGGCTCGCCCCCGTTGGTGATCTCCCGCAGGCAGGAGAGGTCCCAGCGGCGGTCCGCGATCTCGTCGGCCCGCTCGTTGATCAGCGCGAAGGCGAAGTTGGGGGCCCAGGTGTTCGTCGCGCGGTAGCGGTCCACCCAGTCGAGGTAGAGCAGCGGGTCGGCGAGGAAGTGCTCGATCTTGGCGTTGACGTGCCGGCAGCGCAGGAAAACGTCGCGGATGTTGTAGAAGGCGACCGTGACGTGGTCGAACGGCATCCAGATGAGGCTGATGTCGTCGGCGGTGAGCCCCGAGTGCCGTGCGACCGCCGCCGAGCGGGCCGCCACGCTGCCGTGGGTGTGCTGCACGCACTTGGGGACTCCGGTGCTGCCGGAGGTGAGCAGGTTGAGGACCGGGGAGGAGGGAGTCGCGGGGAACCAGTCCTCGTCGGACGGGTGGGCGGCGAGTTCCTCGACCGTGAGGATCCGTACGCCGGGCTCGTCCCAGAGCGTGCGCACCCCGGCCAGCGCTCCGGCGGTGGCCGCGTCGGTGACCAGGACCGGCCGGCCGAGCAGGTTCCAGGCGCCCCGCAGCTTGCGGTTCGTCTCGTCGGCCGTGGCGTAGGTGTTCGCGACGGCGACCGGGGTCGGTAGGAAACCGCCGAGCACACAGGCCCAGAAGGCGGTCAGGTAGCCGCGGTTGTCGTCGAAGACGAAGAGCGCCGCGTCCCCGGGGCGCAGGCCGGCCGCCCGGAGCCCTCCGAGCACGTGCTGGGCGTCGTCGAGGAGCTGGGCGTAGGTCTGTGTCCGGTCGTCCGCGCCGGCGGTGATGTAGACGGTCCCCTTGCCGGGTGCCAGCTCGGCCGCCAGGCGCAGGGCCTCCTGGAGTGTGGCGGGTGCCCCGTCCGGGAGGCCGAGGTCGCCGCCGTACAGCTCGGCGGGCGGCAGGTCCGCCGGGGCTTCGGGCCGCGGGGGCGCGAGGGGTGCCGCGGCCTCCGGTTCGCGGGCGGCGGGCCCGGCTCCGCGCACGGCCTTGCGGGCGACGGCCGCGGCGTCGACGACGCCGGGGATGGCGCGGGCGGCTTCGGTGAGCTCCCGCAGCGTCCGGGGTCCGACGGGGTCCGAGGAGATCACGCGTGCCTCCCGTGCGTGTCGCCGGCCAGCATGGTTCGGCCGATGAGGGACACGACCTCGGCGGCCGAGTCGAGGAAGTAGAAGTGCCCGCCGGGGTAGTACTCCGTGGTGAAGGCGGCGGTGGTGTGGTCCCGCCATCGCTCCACGCCGTCCAGCGGTGCTCTGGGGTCCTCCTTGCCCGCGAGGACGGTCACGGGGCAGTCCAGCGGCGCCCCGGGCTCCGGGTGGTGCCGTTCCCAGAGCGTGAAGTCGGCGCGCAGGGTGTAGAGCATCGACTCCATGACGTCCTCGTCCTCGGCGATCTCCTCGTCGATGCCGCCGAGCGCGATGATCTCGTCCCGGAAGTCGTCGTCCGGGAGCTCGTGCAGCATGCGCACACCGGTCTCACCGGGGGCGGGCTGTGCCGAGAGGAACAGATGGGCGGGACCGCCGCCGCCGCGCGCCCGCAGTGCCCGGGCGAGCTCGTAGGCGAGGACGGCACCGGCCGAGTGCCCGAAGAAGGAGAAACTGCCGTCCAGGACCGGCCGCAGTGCGTGGCGGAGGACCTCGACCAGGGCACGGACGTCGGTGAACGGGTCCTCGGCGATCCGGTTCTGACGCCCGGGGAGCTGCACGGCGACCAGTTCGATTCCGGGCGGCAGCAGGCCGGCCCAGTCCGTGTAGGCGGGAGCCCCGGCACCGGCGTGCGGGAAGCAGATCAGGCGGTGTCCGGCCCCCGGTCGACGGGCGCGCCAGACATAGGGGCTCTCGGGGGCCAGTTCCTGACTTTCCAACAGCGTCATGGGCGGGCTACTCCTCGCTCGGCTCGCGCAGCCCGGGCCGCTCGCATGGCGAGCGCGTCCCGGCACGCCGCCGGGCACGGCGGCGGCCTGGTGGCAGCGGTGTTCTCGGCTGGGTCGGGGCGGGTGGGGGAATGCGGGGCGACACCGGCGGTGCGGGCGGGGAATTCACCCGCCCGACCGCGACATCGCTGTCATTTCATCGACACTCGGAAAATGCGCCCTGATGGGCCGGCACGGAAAGGCGAATGCAGAAGTCGTGCGCCCCGGAGATGAGGAAGAGGTGCATTCTCGACGGGCCTTCCAGGCCACGACGAGCGCGCCGGGAGACGATCACCGTGGTGATTCCGGGACCGTCCCTGAAAATGATGCAGCAGGCCGAGGAACAGCAGTTCCCACCGTACGCTCCCCCCGTCCGGATGATCAGCCTGTACCGGCCCGATCATTCAGCCCGTACGACGTCCCATACTTTCGGCCCTTTACGCGCCCGGAGTCAAGCAACTTCGACGGGGTCCGGCCCGCCGCCGTGCGGGCCGGTCGGCCCGGGGCGGCCGCACGCGAATACCGTCCGCCGCGGCGCGTACCGGCAACCTGATCCGTACCGGGTCACAGGCATCTCCCGTGTCCTGTCGACAGGACACGGGCGCGGCCGGCCGCACAGGGGGAATCCTCCGCGGGCCGATCACCGCGCTCTTCACTTATGCGGAGCGGGCACCATGCTGTGTCCCTGTGGATCTGCGAGGTAATTCGATGGAATACGGAATTCTGGGCCCCGTCTGCGTGCGGAGGGACGGCAAGGAGCTCGGCCTGGGCGGGACGAAGCCGCGGACGGTGCTGGCGGCGCTCCTCATCGCCGAAGGCTCCTTCTGCCCGGACACCCGGCTGAGCGGATTCCTGTGGGGGCACCGGCCGCCCGCCACGCTCAGCGCCCAGCTCTACAACTACGTCTCGCGGCTGCGCCGCACGCTGGGCCCCGGGGTGCGCATCGACCGGCGTGACCAGGGCTACCTCATGCGCACGGGGACCGCGTCCTTCGACCTCCTGCGGTTCCGGGAGCTGGCGGGCGAGGGGCAGGCGGCGATGGCCGAGGGCCGGTACGGGGAGGCCGGTGACCTGCTGCGCGACGCACTGGCCCTGTGGCGCGGTCCCGTGCTCGCGGATGTCTCGGAGCACCTCGCCCTCGCGGAGGGGCCGCCCCTCGAGGAGGCCCGGATCTCGGTGCTGGCCGGCCGGGTGGAGGCGGACCTCGCCATGGGCAGGCACCCGGAGGTGCTGCCCGAACTGACCAGGCTGGTGGCCCGGCACCCGATGCACGAGAGGTTCCGCGCCCAGCTGATGACCGCGCTGTACCGGGGCGACCGGCAGACCGAGGCCCTGACCGCCTACGACGTGGGCCGGCGGAGGCTGAACGACGAGATGGGCCTCGAACCGGGGCCGCTGCTGCGCCGGGTCCACCGGGCCATCCTGGCGTCCGACCCCTGTCTGCACCGGCCGCTGGACCAGTGGCGCTGAGGCCGGCCCTCCGGCCGCCGCTCCCGCACCGGGCGGCCGGGAGCGGGCGGAGTCAGACGCCCAGCGGGCTCATCCGGCCGAGATGGTCGTACTGGGTGGGCAGCGAGGCCACCAGCTTCTGGGCCCTGGCCCGCACCGCGGTGAACTCCGCCCGGGCGGCGGCGCCGTCGACCATCGAGAGGGCCGCCGACGGCCGCAGGGTGATGGCGCCGGTGCCCAGCAGGACGGACACGCCGGCCTGCGGGGACCGCCCCCGGCGGTGCGTCCGGGGAGGCTCCGCACCTGGCGGCCGTACCCGCCAGCGCGCGATGCGCCCGGCGAGACCGGCACTCACCGGCCTGGTCTTGGCGTCCCGCCAGTACTGGGTGTGGTCCCGCGCGGAACCGAGGTAGTGCAGCATCAGGAACTCCTGCGCCGCGTCCGCCGCACGCGAGACGAAGGCGTTGTAGCCGTCCCTCAGCGCGGGGTGCCAGTCCGAGCCGGGGAAGTGCCTGACCAGCTCCTCCAGTTGGTGGTGAACCGACGAGACCCCGCTCTCCTCCAGGGGTTCGGGACTTCCGGCGGACGCCCCGACGGCCACGCAGTTGTGCAGCCACGCCTGCCGGCTGCGCCCCACCGGAAGCACCGCGTGCACCGCCTCCGCGCCGTCCGCCTCGGGCCCGACCGCCGCGCGCAGCTCGGCCTCGGCCTCCGCGGGGGTGCAGTACTCCTGGGCGTACACGTATCCGGCGCCGAGGCGCGCCGCCAGGGGCACCGTCCAGATCCATCCCGCACCGCGCGCCGTCACCGTCGTGCAGGGCGGGATGCCGCGCGTCCTGGTGTCGACGGGTACGGCCAGGGTGACGGTGCTGTCGTTGGGGAGCGTGTCGCTGTGCGGGACGCGCGGTACCTTCAGCGCCCGGCGCAGGAGCAGCCCCTGCTCGCCCGTGCAGTCGACGAACAGGTCGCCGCGGACGTCCCCGTGCTCGGCCGTCGTCACGTGCTCGATCCATCCCCGGGCGTCCAGCCGCACGTCGACGACGGTGCCGGACAGCACCTTCGCCCCCCGCTCCACCGCGTAGGAGGTCAGGTGACGGGCGAGTGGCGCGGACTCGAAGTGGTATCCGTACGGGCCGGGGATGAGGGACTCCGTGGTGGTGACTCCGTGGAGGCCGCGCGGGCTGCGGCCGGCGTCGCAGAGCCAGGACGCGACGAAGCAGTCCCGGTCGAAGCGCCCGCTCGGTCCGTCGTGCAGCCACCATTCCGTGAGCGGGAAGCCGTGCACCTGCCGCGTCTCCTCGAACGGCAGATAGAAGTGCCGGCCGGGACGGCTCCACTCCTGGTACCGGACGGCGAGCTTGTACGTGGCCCCGCACGACGGCATCCAGTCCTCGTCCTCCATGCCCAGGAAACCGAAGAACTCCCGGAGGTCTCCGAGGGACGATTCCACTCCGGCACGCTCCGCCCCGGTGGGCACACTCTGCAGCAGGGTGACAGAGATTCGGTCCCTGAAGGCGGCTTTCAGATAAGCCGCGGCCATCGAGCCCTCGACGTTTCCGCCCACGACCACGACTTCTGTCGGATTTCGTGTACTCACGACAGCACCTCCATCCTGTTTTCACTTGTCACGCAGTACGTCCCATGTGCTGCGCGGACGTCACTGTGGCATTTGGTTCTATGCGTCCTCTACATCGCTCTTCCGCCGACTTCAGTGGAATATGTACCCGGCAGGATCGGGCGGCTCCTCATGTCCTGCCGACAGGACACCGGCGGGTGCCGAAATGCCGGGCTGGTCAAGGACCGGCGGGGTGGCGATGATGACCGGGCCGGTGATTACCGGACCCCCCGCACAGCGGAAACACCGACCGAATACGCCGTCTCCCGCGGACGGCGTCCGGACGCGTCCATCCCGAGGAAAGGGAACACCGATGCAGAGGAATCCACTTGATGTGGGGGCCTATCAGGCGGCCGAGCGACTGCTGCGGCACCACCGCCGCGAACTGGTACTCGGCGCCAAGGTCACACCCCGCTGGACCGACGGCGGAACCGGCTTCTGGTACACCGTGGACACCGCTGCGGGGAAGCGGTTCGTGACCGTCGACCCGAAGGCCGGCACCAGACGGGAGGCCTTCGACCACGGACGTCTGGCGGCAGCGCTGGCGGACGCCTCGGGGCAGCCGGCCGACGCCGCCTCGCTGCCGTTCCCGGCGGTGCGGCTCACCGCCGGGGCGGTCGAGTTCGACGCCTTCGGGGAGCACTGGCGCTGCGGTCTCGCGGACTACGTCTGCGAGAGGGTGCCAGGCAACGCCCCCGGCAGTCCGCTGGAAGTGGCGTCCCCGGACGGGAAGACGGCCGTCTACCGCGCCGGGCACGACCTCCGTGCGCGTTCCCTGGACGGCGACCGCGACTGGGCGCTGACGTCCGACGGCACCGAGGACGAGGACTACGGGGCGAACCCGGACTACCTCATGTACTCGACGCTGGTGACGAAACTGGGACTGCCCCACCTGCCGCCCGCCGTGGCCTGGTCGCCGGACTCCGCCCGTGTGCTCACCCACCGCACCGTCCAGCGGGGGGTACGCCGGACCCCTCTGGTGCGGGCGGCGCCCGCCGGGGGCGGCGACCCGGAGCTGCTGTCACCGCGCTTCGCCGTCCCGGGTGACGAGCACCTGCCGATGGCGGAGTTCGTCGTACTGGACGTCGCCGGCGGTACGGTCACGGCCGCGCAGGCGGACCCGGTGGCGATGTCGATGATGTCGCCGCTGTTCCAGAAGTGGGCCTGGTGGTCCGAGGGCGGTTCGGCCGTCCACTATCTGAGCCGTACCCGTGACGCCCGCACGCTGAGTCTGCACCGGCTCGACCCGTCCACCGGTGAGGTGCGGACGGTGCTCTCGGAGAGCGGGCCGACCCGGGTGGAGCCCGGCCAGCAGCAACTTCAGGCTCCGCTGGTGCGGTTGGTGGGCGACGACCAGGTGCTCTGGTACTCGCAGCGCGACGGCTGGGGCCACCTCTACCTGTTCGCCGCAGGCACCGGCGAACAGATCGCCCAGGTGACGTCGGGCGCCTGGGCCGTACAGGAGATCCTGCACGTCGACGAGGGCGAGCGAGTCGTGTACTTCACGGCGTCCGGCCTCGTGGAGGGCAGCCCCTACCGCCGCACGGTGTGCCGGGTGTCCCTGGACGGTTCCGGTTTCGCCCGGCTCACGGACGACGATCTCGACCACGACGTCACCGTCGGGCCGGACGGCGAGTACTTCGTCGACTCGGCGTCCACCAGCTCCCTCCCGCCGGTGACCACCGTGCGGGACCGCGGCGGCGCGGTGCTGGTGGAACTGGAGCGCGCGGACATCAGCCGCCTGGAAGCGGCGGGGTGGAGCCCGCCCCAGCCGTTCCGCACCACCTCGGCCGACGGCACCACCGCCATCCACGGGCTGCTGTACCCGCCCCACGGCTTCGACCCGGCCCGCCGGTACCCGGTGATCGACACCCCGTACGGCATCCCCACGGCGGGCCGGGTCAGCCCGTCGTTCGATCCCGGCTACTACGGGTACGAGGCGGAGGCGCTGGCCGCCCTCGGCTTCGTCGTCCTCGCGATCGACGGGCAGGGGTCCCCCGGCCGCGACAAGGCGTTCCACGACGCCTCGTACGGGAACCTGGAGGACGCCTGCGGGCTGGCCGACCATGTGGCCGCCCTGCGGGAACTGGCCTCCACCCGGCCGTGGATGGACCTGGACCGCGTGGGGGTCACCGGGATGTCGTCGGGCGGCTACGCGTCCGCGCGGGCCCTGCTGCGCTACCCGGAGGTCTTCCGGGCCGGCGTCGCCGAGTCCGGGATGCACGATTTCCGGCTGCTGGAGCCCGGCCTCGCCGAGGCGTATCAGGGGCCTGCCGGCTCCGACGCGTACGCCGGCCTCTCCAACGCCGAGCTCGCGGACCGCCTCACCGGCAAGCTGCTGCTGATCCACGGCGGCCTGGACGACCGGGTCCCGCCCCAGGTCACGCTGCGGCTGGCCGAGCGGCTGATCGCCCACGGCAAGGACTTCGAGCTGGTCGTGGTCCCGGACGCGGACCACATCTACTTCGGCTACGAGCACTACGTCACCCAGCGCCGATGGGACTTCCTGGTCCGCCACCTGCTGGACGCCGAACCGCCGTCCGGCTACCGGCTGCCGGCGGTCCCCGTCGACCTGGAGGCGCTCGGCGAACTGTTCGGCTGACCCCTACGCCCTGACGTACGCACCATCGCACCGTGAAGCGCCCGTGACCGGGGACGCCTGTCCCCGGTCACGGGCGCTTCGCCGTCCCCGCCGGCACCCGCGGGCCGGCCGTCAGCCGACCAGGACCCCGAGGGCGCGCACGGCCCGCTCCTCCCACGCCCGGGCGCCTACCTCGACGAACTTGTCCTGGGCGGCCAGCAGCCGGTCGCGTGCCTCCTCCGGCCGCCCGAGCCTCCGGCACACCTCGCCGAGCACCAGGTTGATCCGGCCGGTCACCAGCGGGACCCTGCTGTCCTCGGCGATCTCCGCCGCCTCCGTCAGCGTGGCCTCGGCGAGCTGGAGCGACCCCGTCGCCAGGTGTGTCTCCCCCAGGCCCAGCAACGCGTGCGCGAGGCCTACGGAGTCGGACTTCTCCTTGACGATGCGCACGGTCCGCAGGAAGGACTCCTCGGCGGGCCCGAGCTCCCCCTGGGCGAGATACACGCGGCCGAGCTGGTGCAGCGCCTGCGCGAGGTTGCGCGAGTTCTCCGATCCGGTGCCCTCCTCGGCGCGGACGGCGTCCACGGCGTACCGCATCGCCGAGTCCATCCGGTTCCTGGCCAGTTCGGTGTTCGACATGTTGTTCAGCGTGTGGGCTTCGCTCCGCCGGTCACCGATCTCCTGGAATATGGCCAGCGCCTCGGCGTAGCGCTGCATGGAGGTGTCCAGGTCACCCCGGTTGTGGTCGATCATGGCCATGCACCGGAGGGTTATGGCCCGGCCGCTCTGATGGGAGGCGTCCTCGTAGAACCGCAGCGCCGCGTCGAAGTGCGGGGAGGCGGACTCCAGACTGCTGGTCATCTCCAGGGTGCCCAGTCCGTAGCGCATGGTTCCCTGTCCGACCAGGTCACCGGCCGAGTAGGCGGCTTCCAGCGCCACCTCGCAGCACTGGCGCCATTCCTCCGTGTACCTGCGGATGGCGAAGAAGTCCGTCGTGGTGACCGTCAGGTCCCAGGCGAGCTCGGCCAGACCGAGCCTGGCGGCCTGCCGCACGGACGCGACGAGCGCGAGCCGTTCCGCCTCGTACCACTCCAGGGGCGCGGTGAGCAGCTCGTCCATCAGCCCGGACTCGATCCGGCGCCGCTGGATCTGGCTGTGGGGCATCACGCTGCTGTCGGCGCCCTCCCGACGGGTGCCCTCCTCGGCGATGGTCAGCAGCGTCCTCAGGAACCGGACCGTCGCCGCCTGCTGGTCGGCCTCCGGCTCGTGCCGACGGGCCAGTTCGAAGGCGTACAGACGGAGCAGGCTGTGGAAGCGGTACCGCAGCTGTCCCGTCGCGTCCACCCCGACCACGTCGAGGAACTGGGCGTCCACCAGGTCCTCGACGAGTCGCTCCGCGTCGAGGACCTCCTCGTTGAGGACCGCCGCGGCGACCCACGCGGTGAAGTCCGGTACGTCGAGCAGACCGAGGCGGCGGAACAACCGGGCGGCGTCCTCCGCCAGGTACCGGTAGCTCAGCGCGAAGCTGGCCCGGATCTGCGATTCGCCCTGGCTCAGCTCGTCGAGCCGCCGGCGTTCGTCGCTCAGCCTCGACACCAGGTAGCGCACCGTCCAGTGCGGTTTGGAGGCGAGCCGGGCGGCGGCGATCCGCAGGGCGAGCGGCAGCAGGTCGCAGAGTTCCGCCAGCCGGACCGCGTCGGCCCTCGCCGGGGTGATCCGCCGGTCCCCGACGATGGTGGTGAGCAGCTGGAGGGCCTCCGCCTCGGACAGCGGGCCCAGGTGCACGCGGGCGGGCGAGGGCCACGCGACGAGTTGTTCGAGCTGGTCCCGGCTGGTGACGAGCACACAGCACTCTCCCCGGCCGGGGATCAGCGGTCGGACCTGCGCGTAGGTGCGCGCGTTGTCGAGGACGACGAGGACGCGCCGTTCGGTGAGCAGGCTGCGGTAGAGGGAGACCCGCTCGTCCAGGTCCGCGGGGATCTGCTCGCCCGGAACACCGAGCGAGCGCAGGAAGCGGCTGAGCACCTCGTGGGCCGAGGCGGGTTCGTGGTGCTCGTCGTAGCCGCGCAGGTCGGCGAAGAGCTGGCCGTCCGGGAAGTGCTCGGCCGCCCTCACCGCCCAGTGCAGTGCGAGCCCGCTCTTGCCGATCCCGGCGGCGCCGGTGATCAGCCCCACGGCGCAGGTCACCGGCCCGTCCGTGCCTTCGACCAGCCCCTCCAGGGCGGCGAGTTCCTCGTCGCGGCCGGTGAAAGCGGGCACGGCGGGCGGCAGTTCGGAGGGTACGGAGTGGGTGGCGACCGGCTGCTGCTGTTGCTGCCTGCGTTCCGCCGCGGGGAGCGCCGCGGGGGCGAGCGAGGGGTCGTCGCGCAGGATGGCGTCGTGCAGTTCCCTCAGGTCGGGTCCCGGTTCGATGCCGAGTTCGTCGATGAACCGGCTGCGCGCGTCCCGGTAGGTCTCCATGGCGTCGGCCCGTCGGCCCGAGCGGTACTGGGCGAGCATCAGGTGGTGCCGGGTGCGTTCGCGCAACGGGTACTCACGCACCATCGCGCGGAGTTCGGGGATGAGTTCCTGGTGCTGGCCCAGGCCCAGACGTACGAGGGTCGAGTCGTCGTAGGCGTTGAGCCGGTGCTCCTCGAGACGGGCGGCCTCGTCCTCGATCACCTGACCGGTCACGCCGGCGAACGCGGGTCCCCGCCACAGTCCGAGCGCCTGGGCGTATCCGTGGGCGGCTTCGGGGAGGCGGTCCTCCTTGGCGGCCTGTTCGGCCGTCCGGACGAGGGAGGAGAACTCGAGCGAGTCACAACGGTGGTCCTGTGCCCTGAGCACGTATCCGGGGTGGGCGGTGACGATGACGTCGCCGGGGATACCGGCGCCCTTGAAGATCTTCCGCAGCGCGGCCACGCAGATGGCCACCTGAGTGCGTGCGGTGGTGGGCGGGTTGTCGTTCCACACCGTGTCCACCATGGTGTCCACCGGGACGACGCGTCCTGGAGTGAGTAACAGCAGGGCCAGGATGGTGCGTTGCCGTGCGCCTCCGAGCGGCACACCGTTTTCCCCCGCGGTGACCTCCAGAGGCCCCAAGACCTTGAAATCGAGTTGTTCCCCCACTCGGGCCCCCAGTTCGACATCCGGCCTCTGACGAGGTCCCCCGTAGGTTATCCGTCCGGCGGATCAACCCGTAGCTCTCGCACGTCGCCCGGCCCCTGCGGGGCGGCGGCGGCTCGGGGACCCGGTGCGGTGGCGCCGGGGGGTGCGGTGGGGAGCGTACTG
This sequence comes from Streptomyces sp. ALB3, assembly GCF_044385685.1. Classification (NCBI taxonomy): domain Bacteria; kingdom Bacillati; phylum Actinomycetota; class Actinomycetes; order Kitasatosporales; family Streptomycetaceae; genus Streptomyces; species Streptomyces sp. ALB3. Next base: position 33,778 of record NZ_JBISCE010000040.1, read on the forward strand.
CGCGGCGTGCGGGTCCTCAGACAGAGGCGAGCGGCAGGGTGGCGGCGCCCTGCGAGGTGGCGGGCTGCACCGGCTTCGGGGGAGCGACGGGCCACGGGGTGGAGTCCTGCGGGCTCAGCGCCACCGGCTGCACCGGCTTCGGCGGAGCGACCGGCCACGGGGTGGAGTCCTGCGGGCTCAGCGCCACGGGCTGCACCGGCTTCGGCGGAGCGACCGGCCACGGGGTGGAGTCCTGCGGGCTCAGCGCCACCGGCTGCACCGGCTTCGGGGGAGCGACGGGCCACGGGGTGGAGTCCTGCGGGCTCAGCGCGACGGGCTGCACCGGCTTCGGCGGGGCGGGCCAGGGGGTGGAGTCCTGGACGGCGGCGAGGACGGCTGTCGATATGGACGTACCGACACCGGAGACCGTGGTCTCGGCGGCGGCGAGGCCTGACGCGGAGGCGATCGCGGCCGATGCGGCCAGTGCGACGGTGACCGACTTGACCGTTGCGCTCCAGGAGTTCCTCATTTTTGTTTCCATCCCTCTCGTCAACGAGTTCGCTCTGCTGAGCTGCGGTTTCTTCGTTGAGCAGGAAGTTAGGAGGGAGCCTTTTCGCACTTTTATCGCGTGGGCATCGGGTGCGTAGTGGGTTGTTAACGCCTCCCCCGGTCCGACCGCGGCGCGGCCATGGGGGGAGGTTTTCCACCCCCGGCGGACGGAGGGTTTCCGGCTACCCCGGCACACCTCGCCGGGCGAACACTCGTTGTGGCGGCGGAGGTCCTGCCGCTGTACGGAGGTGAAAGCCCCGATGACGCCAATCCCGGTCACAGGTCCCGTGCCGGCCCCCGTACGAGGAGCCGGCACATCGCGGACCACCGCCGAGTGCCACATCTGGTCCTTGCCACCGCTGTCCCGGCCGTCGTCCTGGTTCGGCCTGCTGGACAGCACGGAGCTCTCGCGCTGCTCGTCCTTCGCCCACGAACTCGACCTGGCGCGGTTCGTCACGGGCCGGATGCTCGCCAAGACGGCGCTGGCCTCGCTCGTGGGCACCGGACCGGAATCGATCCGGCTGCACACCCGGTGCCCCGATTGCGGAGGTCCACACGGCAAACCGCGTGTGGTCGTGGGTCCGGGTGCGGGCTGGGAGCTGTCCATCTCGCACTCGGGCGGCACCGTCGCGGTGGCCGTCGCCCAGGGCAGCCCGCTGGGGCTGGACGTCGAGCAGGAGGAGCCCTGGCACGGTGACGGGCTTCCGCCGGAGTACGAGCTCGTCCTCACGCCGGCCGAGCGCTCAGCGGTGGAGGCGCTGCCGCAGCACCGGCGCGCCCGGGCCTGCCTGACCTACTGGACCCGTAAGGAGGCCCTGCTCAAGGCCACCGGTGAGGGGCTCAACCGGCCCATGACCGACTTCACGCTCTCCGCGCCGGACGAGCCGCCCGCCCTGCTGGCCTGGCACACCAGGGAGCGGGACCGCCCGGTACCCGCGCTCGCCGACGTGCGGCTGGCCGAGGACTGCCACGGCGCGGTGGCCGTGCTCGGGGTCCGCACCGTACTGCCGCGTGTCCACAACAGCGCCGATCTGCTGCCCGCCGGCCGTCCCGCGGTGAGACGGCCGCCACCGGAGCGCATCCATGTCGTCTCGACGGAGCGTCCGCTGTCCGGCGCCACCGGGCACGCGAGGGCCCCGGCCGAACGCCTGCCCTGAGCACGCCCCCGCCGGACGCCGCCGTCCTCCACGGGACGACCGGCCCCGTTGGACCCCGTCGACACTTCAGAGCACCGCCGACCCCTACGAGGATGACCTCCATGCCCAAGATCACCTACGTGAGCGCCGACCGGCACTCGCAGACACTCGACCTGCCCCTGGGCACCACCGTGATGCGCGGGGCCGTCACCAACGACATCGACGGCATCGTCGGCCAGTGCGGCGGCCAGGCGCAGTGCGCCACCTGCCACGTGTACGTCGACGCGGCCACGGTCGACCTGCTCGAAGCGGTCGCTCCCGACGGTGAGGAGGACGGCATGCTGGACTTCACGGTCTGCTCGCGGGAGCCCAACAGCCGGCTGAGCTGCCAGCTCACGGTCACCGACGGGCTCGACGGCCTGATCGTCCACCTCCCGGAACGGCAGGACTGATGTCCACCGACCTGATGTCCGCCCGGATCGTCGTCGTCGGCACGGGGCAGGCGGGATACCAGACCGCCGCCTCGCTGCGCGACCACGGCCACACGGGGCCCCTGACCCTGATCGGCGAAGAGGGCGTCCTGCCGTACGAGCGCCCGCCGCTGTCGAAGGCGTTCGTCAAGGGGGACGGGGACACCGCCCCGCTGCTGCTGCGGCCCCGGACGTTCTACGAGCGCCGGTCCGTGGCACGGATCGACGGAACCGTCACCGCGGTGGACCGGGCGGCGCGGGCCGTCCAGGTCGACGACGGCAGCGTCCACCCCTACGACCACCTCGTCCTGGCGACCGGCTCCCGGGCCAGGTCACTGCCCGTGCCGGGCGCCGGCCTGACCGGTGTGCGGACCCTGCGCACCCTGGCCGACGCGGAGTCGCTGCGGACCGCCCTGCGCACCGCGGCCCACGTGGTGGTGGCCGGCGCCGGCTTCATCGGCCTGGAGTTCGCCGCGTCCGCCGCGGAACTGGGCCACCGGGTGACGGTGGTCGAGGTACGCGACAGGCCTCTGGCGCGGGCCGTCTCCGAGCCGACGGCCGCGCACTTCACACGCCTGCACCGGGCACACGGCAACCGCCTGCTCCTCGGCCGGGCGCCAACACGTTTCCACGGTGACGGGACCGGGAGCGCGGAGGCGGGGGGCGGCGGAAGGGTGACGGCGGTCGAACTGGCCGACGGACGGCGGATTCCGGCGGACCTCGTCCTGGTCGGAGCGGGAGCCGCTCCGCGCACGGAACTGGCCGAGGCGGCCGGGCTCGCGGTGTCCGGTGGGATCGTCACCGACTCCCTCCTGCTCACCAGTGATCCGCACATCTCCGCGGTCGGTGACTGTGCCGCCTTCCCCCAGGCGGGTTCCGGTGCACTGCACCGGGTGGAATCGGTGCAGAACGCCGTCGACCACGCGCGGACCGTCGCCGCCCGGCTCACCGGCGCCCCGCGGGTCCACGACGCCCTGCCCTGGTTCTGGAGCAACCAGTTCTCCGCCTCCCTGCGGATCGCGGGCATCGGCAGCGGTCATGACACGGAGGTGGTCCTGCCGGGAGACGCTGCCGGCGCCTTCTCCGTCCTGCTGTTCAGGGGGGACGCACTGCTCGCGGTCGAGTCGGTCGACCGGACCCCCGACCACCTGGCGGCACGCCGGATCCTCGCCTCCGGTGTCCCCCTGACCCCGCACGAGGCCTCCGCCGCGGGCTTCACCCTCAAGGAGCACCTGCGGCGGGCCTCGACGGCAGGGAACGCACGCCGGTAACCGGTGCCGTGTGAGGCCCGGGGCCCGGCAGGGCCTCGCCGGAGCAGGAGGATCCCGGCCCACAGACCCCACAGACCCCACAGGCCCCCTGCCACCCCTGCGTCTCCCGCGTTCCCCGGCGTCCCGTCCCGCACTTTCCGCGATCCGGAAGAGTCCACGCCTCTCGGAGCGGCCTCGGGCCCACCAGGCCCGGTCCCGCTCACCCCATCCGACGGGACCGGCCCCGACCGGGCCGCCCCATCGGTACGCGGACGCGCGACGGGCCCGACCGGCCCCTCACGCGTCCGCCGGCCCGCCGCACGACGCCGGGCCCACCACCGTCACCGCCCGTGGCGGATTCAGGCCTGGTCCCCGCCGGCCTCGGGGGACATCCAGACGACCTCCCAGATGTGGCCGTCCGGGTCCTGGAAGGAACGGCCGTACATGAAGCCCTCGTCCATGGGGTCGTTGGCGGGCGACCCGCCGTTGGCGAGCGCGGCGTCGGCCATCTCGTCGACCTTCTCGCGGCTGTTCGCGCTCAGGGCGAGGAGGACCTCGGTGGTCCTCGACGCGTCCGCGATCTCCTTCTTGGTGAAGTCCTTGAAGCGCGGCTCGCTGATGAGCATGGCGAAGATCGTGTCGCTGATGACCAGACAGGCCGTCGAGTCGTCACTGAACTGGGGGTTGAAGCCGAAGCCGAGCTTCGAGAAGAAGTTCTTCGTCGTCTCGAGGTCCTTGACCGGCAGGTTCACGAAGATCATCTGAGGCTGCGACATGACAGTTCCACTCTTCCGTCCGGCACTCTGCGTGCTCCCGGGCGCTCCGTACGAGCGCTTTCGAGAGGTAGACGACCGCGCCGCGCGGAACTCATCGCTCCGGGACGAGAAGTTTCCGCGCGCCGTGGCCCCCGCCCCGCGGGGGCGGCCTAGCGTCTCGGAGCATGAGCGGAGCGACAGGCAGAAGGATCACCGAGAAGCTGTCGGACGAGACCCTGCGCGGCGCCACCGGCCGGGACTGGGAAGGCTGGTTCGCCGTACTCGACACCTGGGACGCGACCCGGCGCAGCCACGGGGAGATCGCCGCGTTCCTCGGTACGGAACACAGGATGGGCGGCTGGTACGCCCAGTCGGTCGCCGTCGGCTACGAGCAGGCGCGCGGCCTGCGCCAGGTCGGCCAGTCCTCGGCCGGCGACTGGAACACCTCGGGCAGCCGGACGCTCGCGGCGGCCCCGGAGCGTGTCCTGGACGCCTTCACCGACCCCCGGACGCGTGAGCGCTGGCTGCCAGGCGTGGACCTGTCCGTGCGGAGCCGGCGTCCCGGGAAGTCGCTCAGCGCGGACTTCGCCGACGCGTCCGGGGACGCCGGGCGGCTCGCCCTGTGGCTGGAGGAGCTCCCGGACGGCCGCACCCGCCTCGGCGTGGGCCACGGGAAGCTGGCGGACGCCGAGGCGGTGGCCCGGTACAAGGTGTTCTGGAAGGAGCGCCTCGCCGTGCTGAAGGCGGTCCTCGAGGAGGAACCCCGCTGACCTCAGGGCACGGCGAGCGGTGCCCCTCCCCTGATCAGGGCGGCGCCCAACGGGGTGAGGGTGTGCAGGACCGAGCTTCCGTGGCGCAGCGTCCGGACCAGGCCGGCCTCCCGCAGCACACAGGCGTGCTGGCTCGCCGAGGCGAGGGAGACCCCGGTCCGGCGGGCCAGCTCGCTCGTCGTGCAGCCGTGGCCTATGGACCGCAGGACGGCGGATCGCGTGTGGCCCACGAGGCGGCCGAGCCAGGGGCCGGGGTCGGCCGACGCCGGGGCGCCGGGGTGGGTGACCGGGTAGACGAGCACCGGCGGGAGGGCCGGATCGCGGTAGACGACGGGGGTCCCCCTGCAGAAGAACGAGGGCTGCAGGAGCAGGCCCCGCCCGTCGAGGCGCAGTTCCCGGTCGACCGGGTAGTCGGCCTCCAGCACGGGGGCGCGCCAGCGGATCATCGGGGGCAGGGTCGCCAGGAGCTCGTCCGCGCCGCCGTCCAGCAGGGCGCGGCCCCGGACGGCGCGGTCGGCCTCGATGCTCGCCCGGACGTGCGGCCAGTACGGCTCGACCGCGGCGCGGTGATAGGCGCGCAGGGTGGAGATGAGGCGCCCCAGCGGCTCCGTACGCCCCTCGGCCAGCGCCTCCGGCAGGGCGGCGGACGGGTGTCCGCCGGACGGCCTGCGGGCCGTGGCGCCCTTGCCGGTCAGCAGTCCGAGTTCCGCGCGTATGCGGTCCGCGGGCGTATCGCGCAGCGCCTCCGTTCCGGCATCGAACCCGAATGGCTCGGGACCGCCTCCGGAAGGCGTCAGGAAGTCGGGGAAATAGCCTCGGGGCGGGACGACCGCGGACAGCAGGCGCGCTTCACCATTCAACCGGGTACGGGATTCCTTCCGCCATTTCCCGAACACCGTGGAACCCCGCCGGTCCCTCAGCCGGTGAAAACTGAGAATGGTCTCCCACATCGCGTCCGGCCTCGTGGCCATCCGCACGCGCGAGAGGTCCACCCCGGACATATGGATACGCAGCACCGAACCCCCACCTGTTGCACCCGCAATTGCCCCCGCCGTAGCGTATGCACAGCGTCACAGGAGGTCACCACGGGGTTTCGGCCACAGTTGAAATGTCTCGCCCGTATCCACGCCAGCCGAAAAGCTGTACGACGTCGGGTACGCATCCGGCGTCACCGAATGAGCGGGTGAGGGCCGTGGGGGGCTTTGCCTGTTCGGCGGCGGTGAGCGACGGTGCGGCTCCGTACCCGGCAGAGGTAAGCGGGTGCGGTCCGGGGGTGGGGATCCCCGGGCCGCACCCCGCCCGCACGTCCCCGCTTTGCGCACCGAACGGTGAAAAGCCAACCACCTGAATGGTTCGCCATTCAAATGACGAAGCGGCGGCACCCCCGCACAGGGTGCCGCCGCTTCCGGGTAATCCGGCTCCGCCAGGGGACGATGAGGGTCTCGGTGACCCCCCGGCGGTATCCGGAGTCGTGTGGCGCGCCTGGCGCCGGGCCTCAGCGGCTGTCGCTGCCCCGCGATTCGGCGGCGGCCCGGCCCGCTTCCAGCCGGGCGACCGGAATGCGGAACGGCGAGCAGGAGACGTAGTCCAGGCCCACCTCGTGGAAGAAGTGCACCGACTCGGGGTCCCCGCCGTGCTCACCGCAGATGCCGAGCTTGAGGTCGGGGCGGGTGGCCCGGCCCGCTTCCACGGCGCTGCGCACGAGGGAGCCGACGCCGTCCTTGTCGATCGTCTCGAACGGGGACACCCCGAAGATGCCCTTCTCCAGGTACGCGGTGAAGAAGGAGGCCTCCACGTCGTCGCGCGAGAAGCCCCACACCGTCTGGGTGAGGTCGTTCGTGCCGAAGGAGAAGAACTGCGCCGCCTCGGCGATCTGACCGGCGGTCAGTGCGGCGCGGGGCAGCTCGATCATCGTGCCGATGCTCAGCCTCAGCTCGGTACCGGTGGCCGCCTCCACCTCCGCGATGACGCGGTCGGCCTCCTCGCGGACGATCTCCAGCTCCTGGACCGTGCCGACGAGCGGAATCATGATCTCGGGGCGCGGGTCGCCCTTGGCGTTCTTGCGCTGCGCCGCTGCCTCCGCGATGGCACGGACCTGCATCGCGAACAGCCCGGGGATGACCAGGCCCAGACGGACACCGCGCAGTCCCAGCATCGGGTTCTGCTCGTGCAGCTTGTGCACGGCCTGCAGCAGGCGCAGGTCGTTCTCGTTGGCGTCCTTGCGGGACTCGGCGAGCGCCACCCGCACGGAGAGCTCGGTGATGTCGGGCAGGAACTCGTGCAGCGGCGGGTCGAGCAGCCGGACGGTGACGGGCAGGCCGTCCATCGACTCGAACAGCTCGATGAAGTCGGCCTTCTGGAGCGGCAGGAGCGCGTCCAGGGCGGCCTCGCGCTCGTCGTCGGTATCCGCGAGGATCAGCTTCTCGACCATCTCGCGGCGCTCACCGAGGAACATGTGCTCGGTACGGCACAGGCCGATGCCCTGGGCGCCGAAGCGACGGGCCCTCGACGCGTCCTCGGCGTTGTCCGCGTTCGCCCGTACGCGCAGCCGGCGTACCCGGTCGGCGTAGGCCATGATCCGGTGCACCGCGGCGACGAGCTCGTCGGCGTCGTCGGCGCCGGCGTGCATGCGGCCCTCGAAGTACTCGACGACCGGGGACGGCACGACGGGCACCTCGCCGAGGTACACCTTCCCGGTGGAGCCGTCGACGGAGACGAGGTCGCCCTCCTCCACGACGGTGTCCCCGACCGTGAGCCGGCGGCGCTTGGTGTCGACCTCGATCTCCTCGGCGCCGCAGACACAGGTCTTGCCCATGCCGCGGGCGACGACGGCGGCGTGCGAGGTCTTGCCGCCGCGCGAGGTCAGGATGCCCTCGGCGGCGATCATGCCGTCGAGGTCGTCGGGGTTGGTCTCGCGGCGGATGAGGATGACCTGCTCGCCCGAGCGCGACCACTTGACGGCGGTGTACGAGTCGAAGACGGCCTTGCCCACGGCCGCGCCGGGGGACGCGGCGATGCCGCGGCCCAGGAGCACGGTGGCCGCCTCGTCGTCGAAGCGCGGGAACATCAGCTGCGCGAGCTGGGCGCCGTTGACCCGCTGCAGCGCCTCGGCCTCGTCGATGAGGCCCTGGTCGACGAGCTGGGTGGCGATGCGGAAGGCAGCCCCGGCCGTCCGCTTGCCGACCCGGGTCTGGAGCATCCACAGCTGACCGCGCTCGATGGTGAACTCGATGTCGCAGAGGTCCTTGTAGTGGGTCTCCAGCGTCTCCATGATCTTCATCAGCTGGTCGTACGACGTCTTGTCGATCGACTCCAGCTCGGCGAGCGGCACCGTGTTGCGGATACCGGCGACGACGTCCTCGCCCTGCGCGTTCTGGAGGTAGTCGCCGTAGACGCCCTGGTGGCCGCTGGCCGGGTCACGGGTGAAGGCGACGCCCGTGCCGGAGTCGGGGCCGAGGTTGCCGAAGACCATCGAGCAGATGTTGACGGCCGTGCCGAGGTCGCCGGGGATGCGCTCCTGGCGTCGGTAGAGCTTGGCCCGGTCGGTGTTCCACGAGTCGAAGACCGCCTTTATGGCCAGGTCCATCTGCTCGCGCGGGTCCTGCGGGAAGTCCCGCCCGGCGTCCCGGTTGACGATCTTCTTGAACTGCTTGACCAGCTTCTTCAGGTCGGCCGCGTCGAGATCCACGTCGACGGTGACGCCCTTGGCCTCCTTCGCGGCCTCCAGCGCCTCCTCGAAGAGGTCGCCGTCGACCCCGAGCACGGTCTTGCCGAACATCTGGATGAGGCGGCGGTACGAGTCCCAGGCGAAGCGCTCGTCCCCGGCCTGGGCGGCGAGACCGACGACCGAGGCGTCGGAGAGGCCGATGTTCAGGACGGTGTCCATCATGCCGGGCATCGAGAACTTCGCCCCGGAACGGACGGAGACCAGCAGCGGGTCGTCCGCCTGCCCGAGGTTCTTGCCCATCCGCTTCTCGAGCGCCGTGAGGTGCGCGCTGACCTCGTCGCGCAGCTCGGCCGGCTCGTCACCGCTGTCGAGGTAGACCTTGCAGGCCTCGGTGGTGATCGTGAAGCCCGGAGGGACGGGGAGCCCGAGATTGGTCATCTCGGCGAGGTTGGCACCCTTGCCACCCAGAAGGTCCTTCAGATCCTTGTTGCCCTCGGTGAAGTCGTAGACGAACTTCTGGGGATCTTTGTTTTCCGACACGGGTCTCGACTCCTCGAGGACGCGGTGGCTGCCCTGACGGCGAGGAACATACCCAGATCGAAGGTGTCTGGGTACGGCCACGTGCGCGTCATGAGGTCTCAACCACCCGTCCGCCAGCAGATCGAAAGTATCGCGTCGGTATCCCACAACGAGACCAAGCGTTCACTTCTTGAACTCAACATCACCTCACGTCACCACTTCCGACGGACTTGAGCACCCTCCGCGATGGATGATTTGATCGATCAAAGTAAACCCAGCTGGCACCCAGTGCCGTCATTTGAGAAGTACAGCCTCCATCAAGGTGCTCATCTGAGCCGAAGCAGCCTCAAGGGTGGCGAGAATCACGCCCTCGTCCGCGCTCAGATGTCACCATCCGGACGCACGGGAGTTCACTCCGGGTCATCTCAAAGCTACGCCAGTGCGACACAAAGTGACCCCGCACGGGCAGAGTGAGAGCGGGCGCACACCTACAGGCCGTGATCATGGGTCGCCGACCCGGATATCAAGAGAAAAGCCCGCTCATCTGAGCGGGCCTTCTCGCGGGCACTGGGTGCCTCGTGTGCGGGGGCGGTTCAGCCGCCCGAGGTGTCCAGTTCCGCGTCGGCGCTCACGCCCGCGCAGTCGTACGGGTCCTTGAGCCAGCCGTCCGGCAGTGCCACCCGGTTGTTGCCCGACGTGCGCCCCCGAGGGCCGTCCGCGCCGTCCGGCCAGGGCTGGTCCAGGTCGAGCTCCTGGAGCTGGCCGCCCAGCTCCTCCAGCGACGAGGTGACCGCGAGCTTCCGGCGCATGTCCGAGCCGACCGCGAAGCCCTTGAGGTACCAGGCCACGTGCTTGCGGAAGTCGATCACGCCCCGGCTCTCGTCACCGATCCACTCCCCCAGCAGCGTCGCGTGGCGCAGCATGACCTCCGCGACCTGGCGAAGGGTGGGCGCCTGCCTCGTTCCGGTGCCCTCGAAGGCACTCACCAGGTCGCCGAAGAGCCAGGGCCGGCCCAGGCAGCCGCGGCCGACCACGACGCCGTCGCAGCCGGTCTCACGCATCATCCGCAGGGCGTCGTCTGCGCTCCAGATGTCACCGTTGCCGAGGACGGGGATCTCGGGGACGTGCTCCTTGAGCCGTGCGATGGCGTCCCAGTCGGCCGTGCCGCCGTAGTGCTGGGCAGTCGTCCTGCCGTGCAGGGCGACCGCCGTGACGCCCTCCTCGACGGCGATGCGGCCGGCGTCCAGGTAGGTGGTGTGGTCGTCGTCGATGCCCTTGCGCATCTTGATCGTGACCGGCAGGTCACCGGCCTGTGCCACGGCCTCCCGGAGGATCGCGCGGAGCAGGGGCCGCTTGTACGGGAGAGCGGAGCCGCCGCCCTTGCGGGTGACCTTGGGGACCGGGCAGCCGAAGTTCAGGTCGATGTGGTCGGCGAGGCCCTCGTCGACGATCATGCGGACCGCCTTGCCGACGGTGACCGGGTCCACTCCGTACAGCTGGATGGAGCGCGGGGTCTCGCTCGCGTCGAAGTGGATGAGCTGCATGGTCTTCTCGTTGCGCTCGACCAGCGCCCGCGTGGTGATCATCTCGCTGACGAACAGCCCCTTGCCGCCCGAGAACTCACGGCACAGGGTGCGGAAGGGCGCGTTGGTGATGCCGGCCATGGGTGCGAGCACGACCGGCGGCTGCACGGTGTGAGGGCCGATCCGGAGCAGCGGGAGGGCGGGGGCGAGCGTGGTCATGGCCCCATTGTCCCGTACGCGGAGGGCGGCGCGGTCGCCGGCCGCTCCGGCCCTCGCGAGGGGACGTGCTGCGTCCTGGGGGCCTGCCGCGCGTGCGGCGGGACGGGCACGGGCCCGGACCACCGAGGTGGTCCGGGCCCGTGGTCGTACGTCGTACCTGGTCAGTTCCCGGCCGGCGCGTCCTGCGCCGGCTCGGCCTCGGCGGCGGCTGCCGCGCGCTCACGCATCTTGCGCACGAGCTCCTGCTTCTTGTCCTCGGCGGCCTTGCGGTCGTCGTTGCGCGCGGGGTTCGCGCCCTGCTGTTCGGCGCGGGACAGCTTCTTGCGCTGTCCGCCCACGCCGAGGAGGTTGTTGCGGCTCTTGGCCACGGGGTTCTCCCGTTCGTAGTGAGGGGGTGAGGATGACCTGTCGTGTATCGATCCGATGGGCGACGGGCGGTCGGGCCCGTCGCACGCTCACTCGTAGATCTGGAAGAACGAAGACATGACGGAAAGGTACCCCGGCCACGCGGGGTGCTTCATCCGCTTTTCCGGCCACGCCTCGACAGCGGCTCAGGAGCTCGGGTCGACCGTGGCCTGATGGGCTCCGGTCAGGTGCTCCTCGGCCTTCAGCCAGGGCAGGAACTGCGCGCTCTTGCGCCATCCGCAGGTCTCGCAGGTCAGCTGCCGCTGCATCCCCGACTTCCGCACGTGGACGACGTGTTCACGGCCGTGCTGGTCCCATCGGCTGACCTTGCTCGTGGTCATGGACGGCATCCGGGCCTCCCCTGTGGACGAGTGCGCCCAGTGTGCACGAGGCCCCCGGTTCCGCGCGGCGGAACCGGGGGCCTCGTCATGATGACCGGGGTGCGTCAGCAGCCCAGCAGACGGGAGCCGAGGTAGCCCTGGATCTGGTCCAGGGAGACGCGCTCCTGCTTCATGGTGTCGCGCTCGCGCACGGTCACCGCGTTGTCGTCGAGGGTGTCGAAGTCGACGGTGACGCAGAACGGCGTGCCGATCTCGTCCTGGCGGCGGTAGCGGCGGCCGATGGCGCCCGCGTCGTCGAACTCGATGTTCCAGTTCTGCCGCAGGTCGGCCGCGAGGCCCTTGGCCTTCGGCGACAGCTGCGGGTTGCGGGACAGCGGCAGGACGGCGACCTTGACCGGCGCCAGGCGCGGGTCGAGACGCATCACGGCCCGCTTCTCCATGACGCCCTTGGCGTTGGGCGCCTCGTCCTCGTTGTACGCGTCGAGGAGGAAGGCGAGCAGCGAGCGGCCGACACCGGCCGCGGGCTCGATGACGTACGGCGTGTAGCGCTCGCCCTTCTCCTGGTCGAAGTAGGAGAGGTCCGTACCGGACGCCTTGGAGTGGGCCGTGAGGTCGTAGTCGGTGCGGTTGGCGACGCCCTCGAGCTCGCCCCACTCGCTGCCGCCGAAGCGGAAGCGGTACTCGATGTCAGCGGTGCGCTTGGAGTAGTGGGAGAGCTTCTCCTTCGGGTGCTCGAACCACCGCATGTTCTCCTCGCGCATGCCCAGGCCGGTGTACCAGTTCCAGCGCTGCTCCATCCAGTACTCCTGCCACTGCTCGTCCTCGCCCGGCTTGACGAAGAACTCCATCTCCATCTGCTCGAACTCACGCGTGCGGAAGATGAAGTTGCCCGGAGTGATCTCGTTCCGGAAGGACTTGCCCATCTGCGCGATGCCGAACGGCGGCTTCTTGCGCGAGGTCTGCTGTACCTGGCCGAAGTTGGTGAAGATGCCCTGGGCGGTCTCGGGGCGCAGGTAGGCGACCGAACCGGAGTCCTGGGTCGGGCCGAGGTGGGTGGAGAGCAGGCCGGAGAACTGCTTCGGCTCGGTGAAGGTGCCCTTGTTGCCGCAGTTGGGGCAGTTGAGGTCGGCCAGGCCGTTCACGGGCGGCTTGCCGTGCTTCTCCTCGTACGCCTCCTCCAGGTGGTCGGCGCGGTAGCGCTTGTGACAGGAGGTGCACTCGGTGAGCGGGTCGGAGAACGTGGCGACGTGGCCGGAGGCGACCCAGACCTCGGGGGCCAGGATGACCGACGAGTCGAGACCGACCACGTCCTCGCGCGAGGTCACCATGTAGCGCCACCACTGGCGCTTGAGGTTCTCCTTCAGCTCGACGCCCAGGGGCCCGTAGTCCCATGCGGCCTTCTGGCCGCCGTAGATCTCACTGCAGGGATAGACGAAGCCACGGCGCTTGCTCAGGCTGACGATGGTGTCGATCTTGTCGGCGGCCACGGTGCTCTCTTCATTACGACGGCGAAATTGGACAGGGGCGGCGCGAAGCGCCGGGCGGGCGAATGCCCCAGATTACCGGCGGGCGCACCCCCTGGATCAAATCGGTGGGGCGCATCGCGGTCACCGGGTCCGGATCCGGGCATCTCATCAGCCTTGTTGACAATCGTTTCCACTTTTGTTGAAAATGACTGTCATGAACGTACGCCGCCTCATACCCACAGCCGCCGTGGCCGGAGCAGTAGCCCTCGGTCTCACCGCGCTCTCCGCCTGCTCCTCCTCCGACGCGGCCGAGGGCGGGAACGACGGCAGGCTGGACGTGGTGGCGTCCTTCTACCCGATGCAGTTCCTGGCCGAGGAGATAGGCGGCTCCCACGTCTCCGTCACCTCGCTGACGAAGCCGGGTGTGGAGCCGCACGACCTGGAGCTCAGCCCCCGGCAGATCGGAGAGCTGGGCGAAGCCGACTACCTCCTCTTCCTCAAGGGCATACAGCCGGCCGTCGACGACGCCGTGGCGCAGGCCGGGGTGAAGAACACGGTGGACGCGGCGGAGCTGACCACGCTCGAGAACCACGGTGCCGAGGTCGACGGCCACGCCCACGAGGAGGGCGGTGAGCACGCCGACGAGCACGCCCACGAGGGCGAGGAGCACACCCACGAGGGTGCCGACCCCCACGTCTGGCTCGACCCGGTGAAGTACGCGGAGGTCGCCGAGGGCGTCGGGAAGTCCCTGGAGAAGGCGGACCCCGAGCACGCCGCCGACTACCGGAAGAACACCGATACGCTGGTCGCGAAGCTGAACGGCCTGGACAAGGCCTACAAGACCGGGCTGAAGGACACCGCGACGAAGACCTTCATCACGACCCACTCCGCATTCGGGTACCTCGCCGAGCGCTACGGCCTCACCCAGCAGGGCATCGCCGGCATCGACCCCGAGGCCGAGCCCAGCCCCGCCCGGATCGACGAGATCCACTCCGTCGCCGAGAAGAACAAGGCCACCACGGTGTTCTTCGAGACGCTCGCGAGTGACAGGACCGCGAAGACCCTGGCGAAGGACCTCGGCCTGGAGACCGCCGTCCTGGACCCGCTGGAGGGAATCACGGACAGGTCCGCGGGCGCTGACTACACCGAGGTCATGAAGTCCAACCTCGCCGCGCTGCAGAAGGCCCTCGGCGCGAAGTGACCCCCGAACCACCCGCGGCAGCACCGGAGGCGATCGTGCCCGAGTCCAGTACGCCAGAACCCGTGATCAGTCTGCGCGGAGCCACGGCGACGCTCGGCGCGCGCCCCGTGCTGCGCGGAGTCGACCTCACCGTCCACCGCGGTGAGGTCGTGGCCCTGCTCGGCGCGAACGGATCCGGCAAGTCCACGGCCGTCCGCTCCGTCATCGGCCAGGTGCCGCTCACCGACGGGACCGTCGAGCTGTTCGGCACCCCGCTGCGGCGCTTCCGCCAGTGGGCCCGTGTGGGATACGTGCCCCAGCGCACCACGGCGGCGGGCGGCGTCCCCGCCACGGTCCGCGAGGTCGTCGCCTCCGGGCGCCTGTCCCGTACGAAGCTCCGGCTGCCGGGCCGGGCGGACCGGGCGGCCGTGGACCGGGCCATCGAGCTGGTCGGCCTCACCGACCGCGCCAAGGACTCCGTGAACGCCCTCTCGGGCGGCCAGCACCAGCGGGTCCTCATCGCCCGCGCGCTCGCCTCCGAGCCCGAGGTGCTGATCATGGACGAGCCGATGGCCGGCGTCGACCTGGCCAGCCAGGAGATCCTCGCCACGACACTGCGCGAGCAGGTCGCCGGCGGAGCGACGGTGCTGCTCGTCCTCCATGAGCTCGGCGCGCTGGAACCGCTGATCGACCGGGCGATCGTCCTGCGTGACGGCTGCGTCATGCACGACGGGCCGCCTCCCGAGGCCGTGGGCCAGCACGCGCTCCCCGGCCACGACCACGTACACCCCCACGCGGCCTCCGAGCCCGTCCGGACGGGACTGCTGAGCTGACCATGCTGGAATTCCTGAACCCCCCCTTCATGCAGCGGGCCCTGATCGCGGCCGTCCTGGTCGGGATCACCGCCCCCGCCATCGGCATCTATCTGGTCCAGCGCCGTCAGGCCCTGATGGGCGACGGCATCGGCCACGTGGCGATGACCGGCGTCGGTCTCGGCTTCCTGCTCTCCACCAACCCCGTCTGGATGGCGACGCTCGTCGCCGTGGCCGGCTCGGTCGTCATGGAACTGATCCGCTGGTACGGACGCACCCGGGGCGACATCGCCCTGGCCATGCTGTTCTACGGCGGCATGGCGGGCGGGGTGATGCTGATCAACCTGTCGGACACCGGCTCCAACGCCAACCTGACCTCGTTCCTCTTCGGGTCCCTGTCCACGGTCTCCGAGGAGGACGTCACCGCGATCGTGGTCCTGGCCGCGTTCGTGGTGCTGGTCACCGTCGGGCTGCGGCGACAGCTGTTCGCGGTCAGCCAGGACGAGGAGTTCGCCCGGGTCACCGGCCTGCCGGTGCGCGCGCTCAACCTGCTGGTCGCCGTGACGGCGGCGATCACCGTCACGGTGGCGATGCGGGTCGTCGGCCTGCTGCTGGTCAGCGCGCTGATGGTGGTGCCGGTCGCCGCCGCACAGCAGATCTCGAAGTCCTTCAAGGTGACGTTCGTCCTGGCCGTCGCCATCGGTACGGCCGTCACCCTGGCGGGCACCGTGACCTCGTACTACCAGGACGTGCCGCCCGGCGCGACGATCGTGCTGCTGGCCATCGCCGCCTTCGTCGTGCTGACGGCGCTCGCCACCCCCCTGGCCCGCAGGCGCGCCCGGAACCGCGGGAACGAGGCGGACCGGTGCACCCTTGAGGTACCGGCGGCCCGCCCGGCCTCGGACGACGTCCGTGTCTGACGTGTCGACCGTGCCGCCCGGAGGGGCTGGCACAATGGCCCGACGTACGTACGGGCGACACGAGGAGGCAGCGGTGGCGACGGCGCCGATCAGTGGCACGAACGCGGCTCCGGTGCGCGGCCGGTCCACCCGGCAACGGGCGGCGGTGGCGGCGGCGCTCGACGAGGTCGACGAGTTCCGCAGCGCCCAGGACCTGCACGATGTGCTCAAGCACCGTGGCGACTCGGTCGGGCTGACCACGGTCTACCGCACCCTCCAGTCGCTCGCCGACGCCGGCGAGGTCGACGTCCTGCGCACGACCGACGGCGAGGCCGTCTACCGGCGCTGCTCGACCGGTGACCACCATCACCATCTGGTCTGCCGCGTCTGCGGCAAGGCCGTCGAGGTCGAGGGCCCCGCCGTGGAGCAGTGGGCCGAGACCGTCGCCTCGCAGCACGGCTATGTGAACGTGGCCCACACGGTGGAGATCTTCGGGACCTGCGCGGAGTGCGCGGGGGCGAAGGACTGACCCGGGGCACCCAGGACGACCGGCTCCGGAGGGGCCCCGGCGACGGGGCCCCTCCGGGCCGTCTCAGCCCTTGATGATGTCCTCGGCCCCGCCGAAGCGCCGGTCGCGGCGGGCGAACTCCAGGCAGGCGTTCCACAGGTCGCGGCGGTCGAAGTCCGGCCACAGGACGTCCTGGAAGACCATCTCGGCGTACGCGCTCTGCCAGATCAGGTAGTTGGACGTGCGCTGCTCACCACTGGGACGGACGAACAGGTCCACGTCCGGCATGTCCGGGTAGTAGATGTACTTGGCGAAGGTCTTCTCGTTGACCTTCGAGGGATCGAGCTTGCCCGCCGCGACGTCCTGGGCGATGCGCTGCGCCGCGTCGGCGATCTCCGCCCGGCCGCCGTAGTTGACGCAGAAGTACAGCGTCATCGCGTCGTTGTCCTTCGTCTGCTCCTGTGCGACCTGGAGCTCCTGCACGACGGACTTCCACAGCTTCGGCATGCGGCCGACCCAGCGGATACGGATGCCGAGCTCGTCCATCTCGTCGCGGCGGCGGCGGATGACGTCCCGGTTGAAGTTCATGAGGAACTTCACCTCGTCCGGTGAGCGCTTCCAGTTCTCCGTGGAGAACGCGTACAGCGAGAGGTTCTTGACGCCCATCTCGATGCAGCCCTTGAGGACGTCCATGACGACGCCCTCACCGACCTTGTGCCCCTCGGTGCGCGGAAGGCCCCGCTCCTTGGCCCAGCGGCCGTTCCCGTCCATCACGACGGCGACGTGCCTGGGCACGAGCTCGCCGGGGATGTCCGGAGGGGTGGCGCCGGAGGGGTGCGGCTCCGGCGTCTTGTACTCACGCCGGCTACGGCCGCCGAGCATCCCGCGTACTGCCATGAGCTTCTCTCGTCTCCCTGTGTCAGTTCTCCACGTACCGCAGCGAGCGCAGGCCGCGCTCCAGATGCCAGTGCAGATAGGCGGACACGAGTCCGCTCCCCTCCCTGACATGGCGCGCCTCGGACGCGTCCGCCGTCTCCCAGTCGCCGGTGAGCAACGCGCTCAGCAGTTCGAGGGCCTCCGCCGAGGGTACGACGCTGCCGGGCACCCGGCAGTCGCCGCACACGGCACCGCCCGCCGCGACGGAGAAGAACCGGTTCGGTCCGGGCATTCCGCATCTGGCGCAGTCGTCGAAGCTGGGGGCGTAGCCGTTGACCGCCAGGGAGCGCAGCAGGAACGCGTCCAGGATGAGGTTGGGCGCGTGCTCGGCGCGTGCGAGGGTGCGGAGCCCCCCGACGAGCAGCAGGTACTGCTGGACCGCCGGCTCGCCCTCGTGGTCGGTGAACCGCTCGGCGGTCTCCAGCATCGCGGTTCCCGCGGTGTAGCGGGCGTAGTCGGAGACGATGCCGCCCCCGTACGGGGCGATCGTCTCGCTCTGCGTGCACAGGGGGAGCCCTCGGCCGACCAGCTCGCTGCCGCGGGCGAAGAACTGCACGTCCACATGGGAGAAGGGCTCCAGCCGCGCACCGAACTTCGACTTGGTGCGGCGCACCCCGCGCGCCACGGCACGCACCCGCCCGTGGCCGCGGGTCAGGATCGTGATGATCCGGTCGGCCTCGCCCAGCTTCTGCGTACGCAGCACGACGCCGTCGTCCCGGAACAAGCTCATGCGCCCATTGTCGCCCACCGGGGCCGGCGCCCGTCGGCGGTCCTCGCTCCTGGGCTCCCGGCGTCCCGTGGGTGCCTCCAGGGGCCTGCCGACGGGGCGCACGACGGCTCCCGGGGCCCGCCAGGGCGCACGCGGGCCCGCCGGTGCCCCGTGGGGCTCCCGCACCGCTCCCGAGCGCCTACGAAGGCGTACGCGCCGCCTCGAGCAGCTTCGCGGTGTCCGCGGGGCAGAGCTGGAGCGCGCTGCCCACCGTCGTCAGCACGTGGCGCTCCGCCTGGGTGTACGGGCCGTCGGCGAGCGCGATTCTCGCGCCGCGCAGCAGGACCGTTTCACGGCCGGCCACGGCCAGGTGCGGCGCGAGGGGCTTCAGTACCTCGTGGAGCTCGATGGCGAGGGCGGCGCCGCAGGCCTCGGCGGCGGGGTCGGCACCGTCGCCGTGCCCGGTGTCGGCGGCGAGCACCTCGACGATGGTGAAGAGCTGCTCCTGGGAGCAGTCGTCGAGTCCGGCGTCGCGGACGGTGGCGGCCGCGGTCTCCAGGACCGTGCGGGAGGTGGTGCCGCCCGCGGCGAGCACGGCCAGCGTGACCGTGTGCACGGCCTCCCGCAGCATGGCGGAGAAGCGGGTGGTGGTGGGGTGGTCGAGTGCCTCGGGCGCGAAGTGCGTACCGCAGGCCGCACAGGCGACGACCGGTCCCGCGCTGCCCCGGGCCAGCAGGGGCAGGCCGAGGACGGTGAGACGGTGACGGCCGCTGAGGCGTCGGTAGTTGCGGTCGCCCCCGCAGCACGGGCAGAAGAACTCGCCGTCACCCACGGTGTCCCAGACGGTACGGATGCCGTAGATGCGCAGTCCTACGGCGCGTCGTCCTTTGGCTGTCCGCACGTCGCACACCTCCGTAACACCACGGCAACACTGCCGCGTTGGACGTGATGTTAGCCACATGCGTGTTGCGGCGTCAGTATTCCGGACGTCACAACCCCGGGATATGGCCGAACCCCGCCCACCCGTGACGGGTGAACGGGGCTCCGGGGCCATGCGCTCCGGCGGCGTATCAGACGTTTGTCCGGAATGCCGCGCGGTGGTGTCAGCGGGTCGCGCGGTTGACCGCGGAGACGACGGCCTTGAGCGAGGCGCGCGTGGTGTTGGCGTCGATACCGATGCCCCACAGCACCTTGCCGTCGATCGCGCACTCGATGTAGGAGGCCGCCTGCGCGCTGGCACCCTCGCTCATCGTGTGCTCGGTGTAGTCCAGCAGGCGGGCGTCGATGCCGATGGCCTGCAGCGCTTCGAAGAACGCCGAGATCGGACCGTTGCCCGTGCCGGTCAGCACCGTGTCCGTGCCGTCGACGGTGGCCTCGACGGTGATCGTGTCCTGGCCGTCGGTGCCGGTGGTCGTCTGGCCGGAACGGATCTGCACGCGGCCCCAGGCGTTCTCCGGGCTCGGCAGGTACTCGTCCCGGAAGGTCGACCAGATCTGGAGCGGGGTGACCTCGCCGCCCTCGGCATCGGTCTTGGCCTGAATGATCCGGGAGAACTCGATCTGCATCCGGCGCGGCAGGTCCAGCTTGTGGTCGTTCTTCAGGACGTAGGCGATACCGCCCTTGCCGGACTGCGAGTTGACCCGGATGACGGCCTCGTAGGAGCGGCCGACGTCCTTCGGGTCGATCGGCAGGTACGGCACGGCCCACTCGATGTCGTCGACGGTCTTCCCCTGGGAGGCCGCGTCGGCCTCCATCGCGTCGAAGCCCTTCTTGATGGCGTCCTGGTGGGAGCCGGAGAAGGCGGTGTAGACCAGGTCGCCCGCGTAGGGGTGGCGCGGGTGGACCTCCATCTGGTTGCAGTACTCGCTGGTGCGGCGGATCTCGTCGATCTGCGAGAAGTCGATCTGCGGGTCGACGCCCTGCGAGAAGAGGTTCATGCCCAGGGTGACCAGGTCGACGTTGCCGGTGCGCTCGCCCTGGCCGAACAGGCAGCCCTCGATGCGGTCGGCGCCCGCCATGATCGCCAGCTCGGCGGCGGCCACGGCGGTCCCCCGGTCGTTGTGCGGGTGGACCGACAGGCAGACGTACTCGCGGCGGGTCAGGTTGCGGGACATCCACTCGAAGCGGTCCGCGTGGGTGGAGGGCGTCGAACGCTCCACGGTGGCGGGCAGGTTGAGGATGATCTCGCGGCCCTCCTCCGGCTGCCACACGTCGCAGACGGCCTCGCAGACCTCCAGGGCGAAGTCCAGCTCGGTGTCGGTGAAGATCTCCGGGCTGTACTGGTAGCCGAAGACCGTCTCGTCGCCCAGGATCTTGTCCGCGTACTCCATGACCAGGCGGGTGCCGTCCACGGCGATCTGCTTGACCTCCTCCTTCGAGCCGCGGAAGACCACGCGGCGGAAGGTGGGGGCGGTGGCGTTGTACAGGTGGACCGTGGCCCGGTGGGCGCCGCGCAGCGATTCGACGGTGCGCTCGATCAGTTCCTCACGGGCCTGCGTCAGGACGGAGATCGTCACGTCCTCGGGGATCGCGCCCTCTTCGATGATGGAGCGCACGAACGCGAAGTCGGTCTCGCCCGAGGACGGGAAGCCGACCTCGATCTCCTTGTAGCCCATGCGTACGAGCAGATCGAACATCTCTCGCTTGCGTGCCGGCGACATGGGGTCGATCAGGGCCTGGTTGCCGTCGCGCAGGTCGGTGGACAGCCAGCGGGGCGCCTTGGTGATGCGGTTGTCCGGCCAGGTGCGGTCGGAGATGTCCACGGCCTCGTAGCCGCGGTACTTGTGCACCGGCATACCGGAGGGCTTCTGCAGTTGCTTCGCGTTGGTCACGGGGGTGGGGCCACCGACGGGGGTGACGGCATCACTGTGCGCGGAGGGATTCACTGCGGTCATGGCGTACGGCTCCTCTGAGGTCCAGCAGGGGCGGCCGACTGTGTCGCTGCAACAGCGAACTCCGCGGGGAGGGAGCCGGCCTACGACTACAGGCCCTCGCCGCGGCAGCTAAGAAGGAGCAGCCCGAAACGCATGATGCGGCAACACTAACCGAGGGGCGCCTGGTGCGTCGGTCCGTATCAGTATGCGGGATCAAGCCGCCGTGCAGGCAGAACGGTGATACATCACTCTATTTCGTCAATCGCGATCGCAACCAGTGACAGTGTGGTGACTGAGTGCCACAGTCGTTGGTATGCAGCCTCGACCGAACAACGGGTTCCAGCCCGTCTTCTGCACCATCGTGCCGCCCCACGTCCTCGACAAGCTGTCCCAGGCAGACGATCCGCTCCTCGCCGAGCCCGCGCGCCGCACCCTGGAGGCCGACGGCGCGCGACGTCACCACCGGCGGGTGACCGCGCTGGCCTGGACCCCCCAGGCCACAGGCACCTCCGCCCCGGTCCCGGCCAAACCGCACCGCACCCTCTACGACTGCCGGCACGGCACGGACCTGCCGGGGGTCAAGGTCCGCGACGAGGGCGAGGAGCCCACCCAGGACGCCAGTGTCAACCGCGCGTACGCGGGACTCGGCGCGACCTTCGATCTGCTGCTCACGGAGTACGGCCGCAGCTCGATCGACGGCAAGGGGCTGCCGCTCATCGGCTCCGTGCACTACGACGAGAAGTACAACAACGCGTTCTTCGACGGTGAGCAGATGGTCTTCGGGGACGGGGACGGCGAGATCTTCCTCGACTTCACCGTCGCCATCGACGTGATCGCCCACGAGCTGGCGCACGGCCTGACCCAGTACACGGCCAACCTGGCGTACGAGGGCCAGTCGGGGGCGCTCAACGAATCCGTCTCGGACGTCTTCGGTTCCCTGGTCAAGCAGTACTCACTGGCCCAGAGCGCGGACCAGGGCGACTGGCTGATCGGTGAGGGGCTGCTCGCCCCCCGGGTCAGCGGTGCCGCGCTGCGCTCGATGAAGGCCCCGGGCACGGCGTACGACGACGACGTGCTCGGCAAGGACCCCCAGCCCGGGTCGATGGACGACTACGTCGAGACGGACGAGGACAACGGCGGGGTCCACATCAACTCCGGCATCCCCAACCGCGCCTTCTACCTGCTCGCCACGGCGCTCGGCGGGAACTCCTGGGAGCGGGCCGGCCGGATCTGGTTCGACGTGCTGACCGGCGGTGAACTCGCCCAGGACGCGTCCTTCACGGACTTCGCCAAGCTGACCGTCGCGGCGGCGCGGCACAGGTTCGGGGAGGGCGACGAGGCGGAGGCGGTACTGAAGGCGTGGTCGGAGGTGGGCGTGCCGACCCGCTGACCGGGTAGGTACACGCGGGGTCGTCCGGTCGGGTCAGGCAGGAGCCAGTACGCATGCGCATTCAGGTGAGCCGGACCGGTGGGTTCGCCGGCATCGCACGCCGCGGTGAGGTCGAGACCTCGGGGCGTGCCGACGCCGCGGACTGGGAGTCCCTGGCCGAGGCGGCGCTCGCCGCCGGCCGGGGAGGCCCGCCCGCCGGGGTGGCGGACGGCTTCCGCTACCGGATCACGGTGGGCGACCGTGCGGTCGACTGCGCGGACCCACTGCTGACCGAGGCACAGCGGACGCTCGTCGCGAAGGTCCTGAAAGAGGGCGCGTAAGCTCCCGGGCCCGTTCCCGCCCCGTGGGGCGGGAACGGGCCCGGGAGGTCTCGCCGGGGCCGCGCTCAGAACCCCAGCTTGCGCAGCTGCTTCGGGTCGCGCTGCCAGTCCTTGGCGACCTTCACGTGCAGATCCAGGAAGACGGGCGTCCCCAGCAGTGCCTCGATGTGCTTGCGCGACTTCGTGCCCACGTCCTTGAGCCGCTTCCCCTTCGGGCCGATGATGATGCCCTTCTGGCTGGGCCGCTCGATGTAGACGTTGGCGTGGATGTCCAGCAGCGGCTTGTCCGCCGGCCGGTCCTCGCGGGGGAGCATCTCCTCGACGACGACGGCGATGGAGTGCGGGAGCTCGTCCCGTACGCCCTCCAGCGCGGCCTCGCGGATGAGCTCGGCGACCATGACCATCTCCGGCTCGTCGGTGAGGTCGCCCTCCGGGTAGAGCGGGGGGCTCTCCGGCAGCAGCGGGGCGATCAGATCGGCCAGCAGGCTCACCTGCTGGTCCTTGACCGCCGAGACCGGAATGATCTCGGCCCATTCGAAGCCGAGCTCGTCGGCCAGCGCGGAGACGGCCAGCAGCTGCTCGGCGAGCGCCTTGGACTCCACCAGGTCGGTCTTGGTGATGATCGCGATCTTCGGGGTCTTCTTGATCCCGGCGAGCTCCTTGACGATGAACTTGTCGCCGGGGCCGAGCTTCTGGTCGGCGGGCAGGCAGAAGCCGATGACGTCGACCTCGGCCCAGGTGGTCCGCACGACGTCGTTCAGCCGCTCCCCGAGCAGCGTGCGCGGCTTGTGGAGACCGGGTGTGTCGACCAGGATCAGCTGGGCGTCGTCACGGTGCACGATGCCCCGCACGGTGTGCCGGGTGGTCTGGGGGCGGTTGGAGGTGATCGCCACCTTCTGACCGACCAGAGCGTTCGTGAGGGTGGACTTGCCCGCGTTGGGGCGGCCCACGAAGCAGGCGAAGCCGGCCCGGTGGGGGGCGGTGTTCTCAGCCTGCTGCGCAGCAGCTTCTGTGTTCGGTCGAGCGCTCATGGCGCCCATTCTCCCCGATCCGGACGGCGGCGTTGCACAGCAGGGCGCCGCCGGCCCGAATCAGCCGGCGGTCACCGTGGACCGGAGTGTCCCGTCGGGCCCCGCGAGGAGCACGGGTGTGTCAGGCCCTCCCAGGTCACGGACGGCGGCCCGGTCGGCTTCCGAGGCGGTCGCGGCCTCGGAGACGACGGCCGCCGCCTCCAGGGACGTGGCACCGCTGGCCACGGCCATCGCGACGGCGGTCTGCAGTGCGCTGAGCCTCAGCGAGTCCAGCGCCACGGTGCCGGCGGCGTACGTGCGTCCCGTCTCGTCCCGCACGGCCGCGCCCTCGGGCACTCCGTTGCGGGCGCGGACGCTGCGCGCCAGTGTGACGATCTTGCGGTCCTCGGCGCCGGGGCCGGTGCTGTCGGTCATGTGCTGAGCATACGAACACGGCGGGCACCCGCCTGTCGACGGGGTCCCCCCGGTCATGGAACCGGGTACACCGAGCCGCGGCGGCCCTCGGGCGGGTCACGCGCACGCGGGGCTCCCTGTCCGAGTGCGTACGCCTGGTGGTCGCGGTCGCGGCTGCAACGTGATCATGACGGGCCGGGCGGCGGGCGCCGGTCCGCGGCGTGCCTGACGGCGCTCGCTTCCGCGGGCCGCTAGGGCCGGTCCAGGCGCAGCCGTTCCGCCTTGGGGAGCCCGGCCACCACCAGGTCGTAGCTGTCCTCCACGAGCTCCCGGACCATCCGGTCCGGCAGCCCGGACACCGTGACGGTGTTCCAGTGCCGCTTGTTCAGGTGCCAGCCGGGGACGATCGCGGCGTGCTCCTTGCGGAGCCGCAGCGCCTCGTCCGGGTCGCACTTGAGGCTGACCGTCAGGGGCCGTCCGTCGAGCGCGCTGAGGGCGAACATCTTCCCCAGGACCTTGAAGACCGAGGCCTCCGGCCCGAAGGGGAACTCCTCCGTGCTCGCGTCGAACTCCAGGCAGAACGCGCGCAGTTCCTGGGGAGTCATGCCGCTTCCGTCCCCTCCGGTTCCACCAGCACCGTGACGATCTTGTTCCTGCGTCCCGCCGGGGACTCCGCGGTGAGGCGGAGCTTGCGGCCGTCGGGGAGGTCGACGAGCGAGGAGGCTCCGGAGATCGGGACCCGCCCGAGCGCCTTCGCCAGCAGACCGCCGACCGTTTCCACGTCCTCGTCGTCGTAGGCGTCGAGGCCGAACAGCTCCCCGAGGTCGCCGATGTCGAGCCTGGCAGTCACCCGGAAGCAGCCGTTCTCCAGCTCCTCGACGGGCGGGAGTTCGCGGTCGTACTCGTCGGTGATCTCGCCGACGATCTCCTCGAGGATGTCCTCGATGGTGACGATGCCGGCGGTGCCGCCGTACTCGTCGATGACGACGGCGACGTGGCTGCGGTCCTGCTGCATCTCACGCAGCAGGTCACCGGCGTTCTTCGTGTCGGGGACGAACGCCGCGGGGCGCATCGCCGTGGACACCAGGTCCGCCTCCGCGTCCCGGTTGATGTGCGTCTTGCGCACCAGGTCCTTGAGGTACACGATCCCGACGATGTCGTCCTCGTTCTCCCCGGTGACCGGGATCCGCGAGAAGCCGGAGCGCAGCGCGAGGGTCAGCGCCTGACGGACCGTCTTGTAGCGCTCGATGCAGACCAGGTCGGTGCGGGGCACCATGACCTCGCGCACGAGGGTGTCGCCGAGCTCGAAGACCGAGTGCACCATGCGGCGCTCCTCGTCCTCGATGAGCGACTCCTGCTCGGCGAGGTCGACCATCGCACGCAGTTCCGCCTCGCTCGCGAAGGGGCCCTTGCGGAAGCCCTTGCCCGGGGTCAACGCGTTACCCAGGAGGATCAGCAACTGCGGGACCGGGCCCATGATCCTGGCCAGCGGCAGCAGCACGTACGCCGCGGCCGTCGCCGTGTTCAGCGGGTGCTGGCGTCCGATGGTGCGCGGCGAGACGCCGATGGCGACGTAGCTGACGAGGACCATCACACCCATGGCGACGGCCAGCGCCTCCCAGGTCTCCGGGAACTCCTTCAGGCAGGCGTACGTGACGAGCACGCCGGCCGACATCTCACAGGCAACCCGGACGAGCAGCGCGACGTTGAGGTAGCGGGTCGGGTCGGCGGCGACCTGCTCCAGCTTGGCGCTGCCGCGGCGCCCCGCGCGCACGGCCTCGGCCGCGCGGAAGCTCGACGTACGCGCGATGCCGGCCTCGGCACAGGCCGCGAGCCAGCCGACGACGATCAGCAGGACGGCGCCGGAGATGAGGGGGGCGCTCACGAGACGGTGGGGGCGGGGGACGGCCCGGTCAGCCCGTGCTCACCGCGCCAGCCGTCGACGATGGCCGCCTGGAGCCCGAACATCTCGGCCTTCTCGTCCGGCTCCTCGTGGTCGTAGCCGAGGAGGTGCAGCACTCCGTGGACCGTGAGCAACTGCAGCTCCTCGTCCATGGAGTGCTGGGTCTCCGCGTCCTCGCCCTGCTTCTTCGCGACCTCCGGACAGAGCACGATGTCACCGAGGAGCCCCTGCGGGGGCTCCTCGTCGTCCTTCGCCGGGGGACGGAGCTCGTCCATCGGGAAGGACATGACGTCCGTGGGGCCCGGGAGGTCCATCCACTGGATGTGGAGCTGCTCCATGGCGGCGGTGTCCACCACGATCACCGACAGCTCGGAGAGCGGGTGGATCCGCATCCGGGCGAGGGCGTAGCGGGCGATGTCGAGGATCGCCTGCTCGTCGACCTCGGTTCCGGACTCGTTGTTGACGTCGATCGACATGGTGCGCTGCGACTACTTCCCGTTGCGGCTGTTGCGGCCGTCTGCGTTGTCGTACTTCTCGTACGCGTCGACGATACGGCCGACGAGCTTGTGCCGGACGACATCCTGGGAGGTGAGCTTGGAGAAGTGCACGTCCTTGACGTCGTCCAGGATCTCCTGGACCTGGCGCAGGCCGCTCCTGGTGCCGTTCGGCAGGTCCACCTGGGTGACGTCGCCGGTGACGACGATCTTCGAGTCGAAGCCCAGGCGGGTGAGGAACATCTTCATCTGCTCGGCGCTGGTGTTCTGCGCCTCGTCGAGGATGATGAACGCGTCGTTCAGGGTCCGGCCGCGCATGTACGCCAGCGGCGCGACCTCGATCGTGCCCGCCGCCATCAGCCGGGGGATCGTGTCGGGGTCGAGCATGTCGTGCAGGGCGTCGTAGAGCGGCCGCAGGTAGGGGTCGATCTTGTCGAAGAGCGTGCCGGGCAGGAAGCCCAGCCGCTCCCCCGCCTCGACGGCCGGCCTGGTGAGGATGATGCGGCTGACCTGCTTGGACTGCAGCGCCTGCACCGCCTTGGCCATGGCGAGGTAGGTCTTGCCGGTGCCCGCCGGGCCGATGCCGAAGACGATGGTGTGCTTGTCGATCGCGTCGACGTACCGCTTCTGGTTGAGCGTCTTGGGGCGGATCGTGCGACCACGGCTGGAGAGGATGTTCTGGGTGAGCACCTCGGCGGGGGTCTCTGCGGCCTCCCCGTCGCCGTTGCCGTTCGCCCTGAGCATGGCGATCGAGCGTTCCACAGCGTCCTCCGTCATCGGCAGACCGGTGCGGAGCACCAGCACCATCTCGTCGAACAGGCGCTGGATCAGGGCGACGTCGGCCGCACTTCCAGTCGCGCTTATCTCGTTGCCCCGGACATGGATGTCGACGGCCGGGAACGCCGTTTCGATGACGCGCAGCAGCGAGTCGCCCGATCCGAGGAGCATCACCATCGGGTGTGCGGCCGGGATGCTGATGTGGGCGCGCGCCTGCGGCTGTGTAGGTGACTGAGTCATGGGCCGGCCCTCGGGCCTGCGCATACCTCCCGTTGCAGGGCCGTCGCTGCTCGACTGCCTCTGGACTACAAGCGTACGACTCCCCGCCGACAACGCCGAGAGGTTTTACCCGGTGATCATCCGCTCCTCACTGCCGGAAGCCGATGGTGGGGACGGCACGGCGCAGGGGCCAGGCCCTGCTCGTGGCGGGCAGGAGGTCCTCCAGGAAGGCGTAGCGCCCCAAGGCCACGGGGTCCTGGTCCGCGTACGTGCGGACCTGCTGCCACCAGCCGCCGATCTCCGCCCATCCGGGTGCGGACAGTGATCCCCCGAACTCCTGCACCGAGAGGGCCGCCGTCAGCCCGGCG
Organism: Streptomyces sp. ALB3; assembly: GCF_044385685.1. Taxonomy (NCBI): domain Bacteria; kingdom Bacillati; phylum Actinomycetota; class Actinomycetes; order Kitasatosporales; family Streptomycetaceae; genus Streptomyces; species Streptomyces sp. ALB3. Next base: position 61,639 of record NZ_JBISCE010000040.1, read on the forward strand.
AAGGCGAGGCGGTCGGCCAGCGGCCAGCCGGCCAGTGTCCCCGTGACGAACCCGGCGACGAAGACGTCGCCCGCCCCGGTGGGGTCCAGTGCCTCGACCTCGATGGCGGGCACCTCGGCTGCGGTCCCGGTCTCCCGGTCCACCGCGTAGGCACCCTCCGCGCCGAGGGTGACCACGGCGAGGGGCACCCGTTCGGCCAGGGCGTGGGCGGCCGCGCGCGGGCAGTCGGTGCGGGTGTAGCGCATGGCCTCCTCCGCGTTGGGCAGGAAGGCCAGGCAGTGCCCGAGGTCGGGCAGGGCGTCCAGGTCCCAGCGGCCGGTCTCGTCCCAGCCGACGTCGGCGAAGACCATGGCACCGTTCCGGGCCGCCGCGGCCACCCAGGGTTCGCTGCGGCCGGGGGTCAGCGAGGCGATGGCGGCGCGTGCGCGCGGCGGGCAGTGCGGGAAAGCGGGCCCGTGCCCCGGGGGCGCGGCGGGGGCCGGCGCCTCGTGGCCGTGCGAGACCATGGTGCGCTCCCCCTCGTACGCCATGGAGACGGTGACGGGTGAGTGCCAGCCGGGAACCGTGCGCGACATGGTCAGGTCGATGCCCTCGCCCTGCTGGAGGGCGTCCCAGCAGTACTCGCCGTAGTGGTCGTCACCGAACGCGGCGGCCAGCGAGGTGTGCAGGCCGAGGCGGGCGAGCGCGGTGGCCATGTTGGCGACGCCCCCGGGGCTCGAACCCATCCCCCGGGCCCACGACTCGGTCCCGCGCACCGGGGCGCTGTCCAGGCCGGTGAAGACGATGTCCAGGAAGACCGTGCCGGTCAGGAACACGTCGCAGGCCGGATCCTGCGGGACACGCAGCCCGAGCAGCGGGTCGATTCCTGGATCAGCTGTGCTCACCGTGCGCTCCCCGGCCGTGGCGGATCTGAACAGTAGGAGATCCGGCCAGTCTGCCGGATGCGCCCGCCCCTCCGCAGCGCCCACGCCGCCTGGTGCGCACTGACCCCGACCTGCATAAACATGCGTTGCTACCCGGCTCGGAGACGCATAAACCAAGCTGTGACCCAGATCACATCGAGCCGACTTTCCGTCTTCGGTTCGCGCTTGATACAAATTGGCCCGCGAGCACCGGTCGGTCGGGACGGTTGACGACGAGTGCCGCTTCTCCCGCTTCTTCTCGCTCCACCCTCCCCTGCCTTGCCCCGCTTTCCCCTCCCCTGCCTTACCCCCGCTCTGCCCTCCCCCGCCGTACCCGCTCCACCCTCCCCTGCCTTCTCCCGCCTCTTCTGGCATGTCCTCAGGAACGCCCATGTCCTCGCGCCCTCGCGCCGCGTGGCCCCTGGTCGCCGTGTTCACCGCCGGTTACCTCGCCGCCTATCTCCTCCCCACCATCGTCGGCCGCCTCGGCACCTATCTGGGGCTGAGCTCCGCCCAGGCCGGTCTGGTCGGCAGCGCCCTGCTGCTCAGTTCGGCCTCGGCCGGCTTCGCGCTTGCGGGTCGCGTCGAGAGATACGGGTCGCGGAGACCGGCACGTGCGGGGCTGCTGCTGGCGGCGGTCGGCTACGGCTGCGCGGCGGTGACCACCTCGGTGCCGCTGGTGGTCCTGGGCGTCGTGGTGGGCGGTTTCGGGTCCGGTACGGCGACCGCCGTCGCGGCGTCCGGCATCGCCGCGCAGCGCGATCCGCACCGGACCTCGTCGCTCGGGCTGCTCAGCGTCTCGGCGACGGCGGGTGCCCTCTACCTGACGATCCCTCACCTGGGTGGTGGCCACCGGCTGCCGTTCGCCTCCATCGCGGTGGTCGCGCTCCTGGTGTGGCCCGCCACCGCCCGGCTGGGCGGCGCCACGCCCGTCGCGGGGACGTCGCCGGTCCAGGGGCGGCTGCCGCACCGGCGGTCGGGGCTCGTACTGGCCGGCGGAATGCTCGTCTGGTCCATGGCGCAGAACGCCCTGTGGGGCGTGAGCAGCCGTATCGGCGCCGATCAGGTGGGCCTCTCCGAGGTGACCGTGGGAGCCGTGTTCGCCGCCGCGCTGGGCGCGGGACTGCTGGGCGTCATGGGTGCCGGCGTGCTGGGCGCCCGGCTCGGGCGCGCGGTGCCGATCGGCCTCGGCACCATGATCATCGCGGGGAGCATCGTGCTCAGCTCCTCGGCCGACGACCTGGGGTCGTTCGCGACCGGTGAGATCGCGTGGAACACCTTCTACCCGGTGGTCCTGTCGTACCTGATCGGTCTGGCGGCGTCCCTGGACGTGCGCGGCCGCTGGGCGGTTCTCGCGGGCTCGGCCTCGTCCGTCGGTACGGCCTGCGGCCCGCTCCTCGGCAGCGTGCTCTCCGCGCAGGCGGGCTACGCGGTGATGGGCCTCATCCTGGGGGCCGCCACGCTCCTTGTCGCGGCCCCGGTCACCGCCGTGGCGCTGCACACCGGCGGGCGCCCGCTGGTGCCCGGTTCCGTCCGCCGCAGGGGCGGCGCCCCGGCCGCACTCCTCGCCGCCACGACCAACAGCCTGTCCGGCGCGGTGCCCAAGCTGGGCGCGCCGGAGCAGGCCGTCGCGGAGATCAGCGTGCCCGCGCTGCGGCGCAGGCGGCTGGTGCGGAGCGCGTTCCGGACGGCCGGCCCGTCCGGCGGTGCCGTTCAGTCGAACGCGTACGCCTCGACCTCGCAGAGGTAGCGCGCCCTGCGCTCCTCGTCGTGGTCGAGGAAGGCCGCCTCGAAGGAGTTGCGGGCCAGCGTGCGCAGCTGCTCCCGGTCCAGGCCGAGCGCCTCGTGCACGGCGTGGAAGGTGTCTCCGACGTATCCGCCGAAGTAGGCGGGATCGTCGGAGTTCACCGTGCAGAGCAGGCCCGCGTCCATCATGGCCCGCAGCGGGTGCTGCTCCAGGACGTCGATCGCGCGGAGCCGTACGTTGGAGAGCGGGCAGAGCGTCAGCGGGATCCGCTCGGAGACCAGCCGGTCCACCAGCTCCGGGTCCTCCATGCAGCGCAGGCCGTGGTCGACGCGTTCGACTCCGAGGATGTCCAGGGCCTCCCGGATGTACTCCGGCGGGCCCTCCTCGCCGGCGTGGGCCACCTTGCGCAGGCCGAGGGCCGTGGCCGCCGCGTACACCTCGCGGAACTTCGCGGGCGGGTGGCCGACCTCCGCCGAGTCCAGGCCCACGGCGCTGATGCGGTGCAGGTGGGGCTTCGCGCTCTCCAGCGTCTCCAGCGCCGACTCGGCGGACTTGTCCCGCAGGAAGCACATGATCAGCTGGGTGGAGACGCCGTGCGTCTCCTCGCTGCGGTCCAGCGCCCTGCCGAGCCCTTCGATGACGGTGCCGATCGGCACGCCGCGGTCGGTGTGGGCCTGCGGGTCGAAGAAGATCTCCGCGTGCCGGACGCCCTGGGCGGCGGCGCGGGTGAGGTAGGCGTCGGCCAGTTCGGCGAAGTCCTCCTCGGTGCGCAGCACCGCCATGAGGGCGTAGTAGAGGTCGAGGAAGCTCTGCAGGTCCTCGAAGAGGTAGGCGGTGCGCAGCTCTTCGGTGTCCGCGTACGGCAGGTCCACGCCGTTGCGCGCGGCGAGCGCGAAGGCCAGCTCGGGTTCGAGGGTGCCTTCGATGTGGAGGTGGAGTTCGGCTTTGGGGAGGTGCACGGGGTTCTCGTTACGTGTGGCGGGTGGGTACCGGGACCCTGATCAGGTCCTGGGCGATGGTCAGTTCGCCTTCGAAGCCGGCTGCCCTGGCCTGGCGCTCGAAGACGTCGGGGTCGGTGTAGCGCTGGGAGAAGTGCGTCAGCACGAGGTGCCGTACGTCCGACTCCTTCGCCACCCGGGCCGCCTGGCCGGCGGTGAGGTGACCGTGGTCGGCGGCGAGTCCGCCGTCCTCGTCGAGGAACGTCGACTCGATGACCAGCATGTCGCATCGCTCGGCGAGGGCGAACGCGCCGTCGCACAGGCGGGTGTCCATGACGAACGCGAAGCGCTGTCCCCGGCGGGGCTCGGAGACCTCTTCCAGCGGGATGCCGCGCAGGACGCCCTCTCTCTGGATCCGTCCGACGTCGGGCCCCCCGATGCCGTGTTGGGCCAGCTTCGCGGGAAGCATGCGCACCCGGTCTGGCTCGGTGAGGCGGTACCCGTAGGACTCGACGGGGTGGGAGAGCCGACGGCCCTCGAGGGTGTACGAGGCGGTGGTGACGAGGACACCGTCGGCGGCGACCGGGGCCTCGGTCAGCTCGACCGACTCCCGGTAGGCGGTGGCGTACCGCAGCCGGTCGAAGAAACGCTGTCCGCTCGCCGGGTAGTGGGCGGTGACCGGGTGCGGGACCTGGTCGAGGTTGATCCGCTGGATCACGCCGGCCAGGCCCAGCGAGTGGTCGCCGTGGAAGTGCGTGACGCAGATCCGGTTGATGTCGTGCGCGGCGACGCCCGCCCGCAGCATCTGGCGCTGGGTCCCCTCGCCCGGGTCGAAGAGGATGCCCTCGCCGTCCCAGCGCAGCAGATAGCCGTTGTGATTGCGGTGACGGGTCGGCACCTGGCTGGCGGTGCCGAGGATCACGAGTTCTCGTACGGACACGGGTGGCGGCCTGCCTAGGGTCTTTCGTCCGGATCAGGCCGGGCTGGTCCGGGCCTGATTCAGGGAACGGCGGGGTCGTGCGTCGCACGGCGGAGGGGACACGGCCGGCGCAGCTCCCCCGTTCGCGCGGGGCCGGAACGCGGAGGACCGGTGCCGGCGGACGAGGGCGCCACCGGGGACGGCGCCAGAGGCCACGTACCGGCGTCACCCGTCGGGAGGGGCCCTATCCGGGGGGCCACTGCATCCCGCGCCCGCCCAGGACGTGGGCGTGCGCGTGGAACACGGTCTGTCCGGCGCCGGCACCGGTGTTGAGGACGATGCGGTAGCCGCTCCCGGTGAGCTTCTCGTCGGCGGCGACCAGCCCCGCCTCGCGCAGCACGTCGGCGGCTGTCTGCGGTTCGGCGGCGGCGAGCGCGGCGGCGTCCGGGTAGTGCGCCTTGGGGATGACCAGGACGTGGGTCGGGGCCTGGGGGTTTATGTCGCGGAAGGCGACGGTCGTCTCGCTCTCGCGGACGACGGTCGCCGGGATGTCGCCTGTAACGATCTTGCAGAACAGGCAGTCGGTCTGCGGCTCTCCCGCCATGGCCCGGCCTCCTCGGTCGTTCGCTCCTGTGATCCGTACACCGGCATGCTATCCGGCCGGGGCGCGGCGGACGGCTCTCAGCTCCAGCGCCCGGTGCGTCCCATCAGCAGGGCCGCCGCGGCCGTTCCCGCGGTCGAGGTGCGCAGCACGCTGGGGCCGAGCCGGTAAGGGGGCGCCCCCGCCCCGGCGAAGGCGGCCAGCTCCTGGGGCGACACCCCGCCCTCCGGACCCACGACCAGCACGATCGTGCCGTGGGTGGGGAGCTGGGCGGTGGCGAGCGGCTCGCTGCCGCTGTCGCGGTCCTCGTGCAGGACGCCCGCGAAGTCGGCCCCTGCCAGCAGGGCGGCGACCTGCCTGGTCGTCATGGCCTCGGCCACCTCGGGGAAACGCACCCGGCGCGACTGCTTTCCCGCCTCACGCGCCGTGCTGCGCCACTTGGCCAGGGACTTGAGCCCGCGGTCACCCTTCCACTGCGTGATGCAGCGGGCGGCCTGCCAGGGCACGATCACGTCGACGCCCGTCTCGGTCATCGTCTCCACGGCGAGCTCACCGCGGTCACCCTTGGGCAGGGCCTGGACGACGGTGATGCGGGGCGCGGGCGCCGGCTCCTCGTGAACGCCTGCGAGGCCGGTGACCACGAGCCGGTCCTTGCCCTCGGCCGCCCGTACGACGCCTTCCGCCCAGCGGCCCCGCCCGTCGGTCAGGACGACGTCCTCCCCCGGGTTCAGCCGCTTCACGGAGACGGCGTGCCGCCCTTCGGGACCCTCCAGGACGAACTCTGGTGCGTCGGGCAGCTGTTCCACGACGAAGACCGGTGCCGTCACCGGGCACTCCTCCCACTCACTGCCGCACGTGCGGCTTCCATTTCGGCGGCGAGCAGGCCCACGAGCTCCCCGGCGGGCATCTCGCGTGCCATCCGGTGGCCCTGGCCCGCCCAGAGGGCCATGCCCTGCGCGTCCCCCGCCAGGGCGGCGGCCCTGCGCAGCCCGCTGGTCAGGTGGTGCACCTGCGGGTAGGCGGCCGGGGCGTACGGGCCGTGCTCCCGTACGAACCGGTTGACCAGCCCGCGTGCGGGACGGCCGGAGAAGGCCCGGGTCAGGGCCGTCGTCACGAACAGCGGGTCGGTGAGGGCCTGCTTGTGCAGCGGGTGGGCTCCCGACTCGGGGCACGGCAGGAACGCCGTACCGAGCTGCGCCGCGTCGGCCCCGGCCGCCAGGACGGCCGTGATCTGCGAGCCCCGCATCAGGCCTCCGGCCGCGACGACCGGCAGGGACGAGGACTCGCGGACTTCGGCGATCAGTGTGAGCAGTCCGGTGCCGGTGAGGCCGCCCTGTGGGTCGTCGCGGTGGGTGGACTGGTGGCCGCCCGCCTCGCCGCCCTGGACGCAGAGGGCGGCGGCGCCCGCCCACTGGGCGTTCCGGGCCTCCTGGGGCGAGGTGACCGTGACGACGGTGAGCGTGCCGGCGGCGGCGAACGCGTCGAGCACCTCGCGGGTGGGACAGCCGAAGGTGAAGGAGACCAGCGGTACGGGGTCCTCCAGCAGGATCGCGACCTTGGCCTCGTAGCCGTCGTCGCCGCTGGAGTCCGGGTCTCCCAGGGGCGTCTCGTACCAGGAGGCCTCACCGGCGAGCTGGTCGCGGTAGAGATCGACCGCGCTGGGGTCGGCGACCGGCGGATGCGGCATGAAGAGGTTGACGCCGAAGGGCCGGCCGGTCAGCCTGCGGAGCTGCTTGACCTCGTTGTACATCCCGTCCGCCGTCTTGTAGCCGGCGGCGAGGAGGCCGAGTCCTCCGGCCTCGGCGACGGCGGCGACCAGCTCCGGGCGTGACACGCCGCCCGCCATGGGGGCCTGCACGACCGGGTACCGGAAGAGATCCGTCAGCGCCAAGGACATGACCGCATCGTGCCACGTCCGGCGGATCGTGCCGAATCAGCCCTTTCGGACGGCGGACCGGCCGCCACACGCACGGCACCGCCCGCCGGTGAGGAACCGGCGGGCGGTGCGGCGACGGGGATCAGCGGCCGTTGAAGGCGTCCTTCAGGCGGGAGAAGAGTCCCTGCTGGCCCGGCTGGAACTGGCCGGTGGGCCGCTCCTCGCCGCGCAGCTTCGACAGCTCCCGCAGGAGGCGCTCCTGCTCGGGGTCCATCTTCGTCGGGGTCATCACCTCGACGTGCACGATCAGGTCGCCGCGCCCGCCGCCGCGCAGGTGCGTGATGCCGCGCCCGTGCAGCGGGACCGACTGGCCGGACTGGGTGCCCGGCCTGATGTCGATCTCCTCCAGACCGTCGAGCGTCTCCAGCGGCACCTGGGTGCCGAGCGCCGCGGCGGTCATCGGGATGGTGACCGTGCAGTGCAGATCGTCGCCGCGCCGCTGGAACACGGCGTGGGAGAGCTCGTGGATCTCGACGTACAGATCGCCGGCGGGACCGCCGCCGGGGCCGACCTCGCCCTCGCCCGCCAGCTGGATCCGGGTGCCGTTGTCGACACCGGCGGGGATCTTCACGGTGAGGGTGCGCCGCGAGCGGATGCGGCCGTCACCGGCGCACTCGGGGCACGGGGTCGGTACGACCGTGCCGAAGCCCTGGCACTGCGGACAGGGCCGCGAGGTCATGACCTGGCCCAGGAAGGACCTGGTGACCTGGGAGACCTCACCGCGGCCGCGGCACATGTCACAGGTCTGCGCGGAGGTGCCGGGGGCGGCGCCCTCGCCACTGCAGGTCGTGCAGACGACCGCCGTGTCGACCTGGATGTCCTTGGTCGTACCGAAGGCGGCCTCGTTGAGGTCGATCTCCAGCCGGATCATGGCGTCCTGGCCGCGCCGGGTCCGCGAACGGGGCCCCCGCTGGGCCGCGTTGCCGAAGAACGCGTCCATGATGTCGCTGAAGTTGCCGAAGCCGCCGGCTCCGAACCCTCCCGCGCCACCGCCGCCGCCCGACTGGGACAGCGGGTCACCGCCGAGGTCGTAGACCTGCTTCTTCTGCGGGTCCGAGAGCACCTCGTAGGCGGCGTTGATCTCCTTGAACCGCTCCTGGGTCTTCGGATCCGGGTTGACATCCGGGTGCAGCTCGCGTGCGAGCCGACGGAATGCCTTCTTGATCTCGTCCTGAGATGCGTCGCGGCGCACGCCGAGTACGGCGTAGTAGTCCGTGGCCACTTACGACTCCGCCAGGATCTGTCCGACGTAACGTGCCACTGCGCGTACCGCTCCCATCGTTCCGGGGTAGTCCATGCGGGTCGGTCCGACCACGCCGAGTTTGGCGACTGCCTCGTCGCCCGAACCGTAGCCGACCGCGACGACGGACGTGGCGTTGAGGCCCTCATGGGCGTTCTCGTGCCCGATCCGTACGGTCATGCCCGAATCCGTTGCCTCACCGAGCAGCTTCAGCAGCACGACCTGCTCCTCCAATGCCTCCAGCACCGGCCGGATCATCACAGGGAAGTCGTGCCCGAAACGGGTGAGGTTGGAGGTGCCGCCGATGATCAGCCGCTCCTCCGTCTCTTCGACCAGTGTCTCGAGGAGGACGGAGAGCACCGTCGATACGGTTCCCCGGTCCTCGGTCTCGAAGGACTCCGGCAGGTCCTGCACCAGCTGCGGGACGTCCGCGAAGCGCCGCCCGACGACCCGGCTGTTGAGCCGGGCCCGCAGATCGGCCAGTGACGAGTCACCGAACGGTGCAGGACAGTCGATCATACGCTGTTCGACCCGGCCCGTGTCCGTGATCAGGACGAGCATCAGCCGGGCCGGAGCCAGCGACAGCAGCTCCACGTGCCGGACCGTCGACCGGGTCAGCGAGGGGTACTGGACGACGGCCACCTGCCTGGTCAGCTGCGCGAGCAGCCGGACCGTGCGGCCCACGACGTCGTCGAGGTCGACCGCGCCGTCGAGGAAGTTCTGGATGGCCCGGCGCTCCGGCGACGACAGGGGCTTGACGCCCGCGAGTCTGTCGACGAAGAGACGGTAGCCCTTGTCCGTCGGAATGCGTCCCGCACTCGTGTGCGGCTGGGCGATGAAGCCCTCGTCCTCCAGCACCGCCATGTCGTTGCGCACGGTGGCCGGGGAGACCCCGAGGCTGTGCCGCTCCGTGAGCGCCTTGGAGCCGACGGGCTCCTCGGTGCCGACGTAGTCCTGGACGATGGCACGCAGCACTTCGAGTCTGCGTTCGCTGAGCACCGCGCACACCTCCAGCTGTGGTTCTTCGGTTTCCGACTGGCACTCTGTGCGTTCGAGTGCCAGCATCCCCCCGGTCAGTGTACGGGGGCGAGGTGGGGCAGGGGCAAGGGCGACCGGCCACGCCCTCCCGGGACTGCGCAGGTCGTTGCCGATAGCGTCGTCGTATGGACGCCTCTTGGGAAGAGTTCGGCTGGGAGCGGTTGGGCAACGGTTCGGGGCGGCGACGCCTTCCCGTCTGGGACGCGACCGCCGCGCTGGTGGCGGGTACCGACGGTGTGCTGCTCTACGACACCGGTTCGTCGCTCCGGGAGGGCGCCGGGCTGCGGACCCAGGCCGAGGCACTGCTGGGCCGGAGGGTGACGCATATCGCACTGAGCCATCCGCACTTCGACCATGTCCTGGGCACGGCCGCGTTCTCCGGGGCGGAGGTCTACGGGGCGGTCGGCACGGCGGAGCTGCTGGGCCGGGGCGCCGAGGAGCTGCGCGCGGACGCGTTGCGGCACGGCATGAGCGAGGCGGACGCCACTGCGGCCACCGACGTGCTGGTGGCTCCGCGGCATCAGGTGAGCGGCGAGTGGACGCTCGACCTCGGCGGCGGGTTCCAGGTGCTGCTGGCCAACGTGGGCCCCGGTCACAGCGGCCACGACCTCGCCGTGCTGGTGCCGGGCTCCCCCGTCGTGGTGCTCTGCGGCGATCTGGTCGAGGAGTCCGGCGAACCGCAGGCGGGGCGGGACGCCGTCCCCTCGCGCTGGCCGGCGGCGCTGGACCGGCTGCTGGAGCTGGGCGGCGAGGACGCGCTGTACGTCCCGGGGCACGGGGCGGTGGTGGACGCGGCGTTCGTGCGGGCGCAGCGCGATCAGCTGGCGGCTCGCTTCGGCGTGTCGTGAACAGGCGCCCGTTTATCGTCGTGCCATGCGCAGCTACCAGCCGGATCTGACTCTGCCGTGGAAGAAGTCCGCCCCCGCCCCCGAGGTCCCCGCCGAGCCCGATCTGGTCGTCGAGGAGGCCGTCACCGGCTTCTGCGGGGCGGTGGTCCGGTGCGAGAAGACCGCCCAGGGGCCGACGGTCACACTGGAGGACCGCTTCGGCAAGCACCGGGTCTTCCCGATGGAACCGCGCGGCTTCCTGCTGGAGGGCAGGGTGGTCACCCTTGTGCGCCCGTCGGCCGGCGGACCCGCCCGGCCTTCCCGTACGGCCTCGGGCTCGGTGGCGGTCCCCGGTGCGCGGGCACGGGTGGCGCGCGCGGGCCGGATCTACGTGGAGGGGCGGCACGACGCCGAGCTCGTCGAGCGGGTCTGGGGTGACGACCTCCGCATCGAGGGCGTGGTGGTGGAGTACCTGGAGGGCGTCGACGACCTTCCGGCGATCGTGCGGGAGTTCGCGCCGGGCCCGGACGCCCGGCTCGGTGTCCTGGTCGACCACCTGGTGCCCGGTTCGAAGGAGTCCCGGATCGCCGCCCAGGTCACCGACGCGCACGTGCTGGTGGTGGGACACCCGTACATCGACGTCTGGGAGGCCGTGAAGCCGTCCTCCGTGGGCATTCCCGGATGGCCGGCGGTACCGCGCGGCCAGGACTGGAAGACGGGCGTCTGCCGTGCGCTGGGCTGGCCGGAGAACACGGGCGCCGCCTGGCAGCACATCCTGTCCAGGGTCGGCTCGTACAAGGACCTGGAGCCGCAGCTGCTGGGCCGGGTGGAGGAACTGATCGACTTCGTCACCCTCCCCTCCTGATGCCCCGGCCCCTCGAAGGGGATCCGGCGGAGTGGGCGTGGGAGTGCGGCGCCCGCGTGTGCGGGCAGGCCCTCAGTCCACCAGGTCGCGTACCACCGCGTCGGCCAGCAGCCGGCCCCGCAGGGTGAGGACCGCCCGGCCCTCACCGTACGGGCCGGGCTCCAGGAGCCCGTCACCCACCGCGCGGCCGGCCGCCGCGAGGCCGGCGGGGGCGAGCAGGGACAGCGGACAGCCCTCCACGAGGCGCAGCTCCAGCAGGATGCGCTCGACCCGCCGGTCCTCTTCGCCCAGCACCTCACGGCCCGCCCCGGGCGAGCGGCCCTCGGCGAGCGCCTGCGCGTAGGCCCCGGGGTGCTTGACGTTCCACCAGCGCACCCCGCCGACGTGGCTGTGGGCACCCGGCCCGGCGCCCCACCAGTCGGCCCCGCGCCAGTACAGCTCGTTGTGCAGGCAGCGGCCCTCGGGGGTGCGGGACCAGTTCGACACCTCGTACCAGGAGAAGCCCGCCGCCGCCATCGCCTCGTCCGCGATCAGATAGCGGTCGGCGTGCACGTCGTCGTCGGTCATGGGGACCTCGCCCCTGCGGATACGCCGGGCGAGCCGGGTCCCCTCCTCCACGATCAGCGCGTAGGCGGACACGTGGTCGGGGCCCGCGCCGATCGCCGCGTCCAGGGAGGCCCGCCAGTCGTCGTCGGACTCGCCGGGGGTCCCGTAGATCAGGTCGAGGTTGACGTGCTCGAAACCGGCCGCGCGGGCCTCGGCGACGCAGGCCTCGGGCCTGCCGGGGGTGTGGGTGCGGTCCAGGACCTTCAGGACGTGCTGCCGCGCGCTCTGCATGCCGAAGGAGACACGGTTGAAGCCGCCTTCCCGCAGGGCCGCCAGATACGCCGGTCCGACGGATTCCGGATTGGCCTCCGTGGAGATCTCGGCGTCCTCCGCCAGCCCGAACTCCTCACGGATCGCCGCGAGCATCCGGACGAGGTCCGCGGCGGGCAGCAGGGTCGGCGTACCGCCGCCGACGAACACCGTGCGGACCGGGCGGGGGTCGTCGCCGAGCACCTTGCGGGCCTGGCGGACCTCCTCGACCAGATGGGCCGCGTAGTTGTCCCTGGACGCCAGGGCGCCGCCGGATCCACGCAGCTCGGTCGCGGTGTAGGTGTTGAAGTCGCAGTAGCCGCAGCGGGTGGCGCAGTAGGGCACGTGCAGGTAGAAGCCGAGCGGCCGGCCGGCGGCGCCTTCCAGGGCATGGCGGGGCAGTGCCCCGTCGTCGGGCACGGGCTCACCATCGGGCAGTACGGAAGGCATACCGTCCATTGTCACTCGCCGGAGGAGCTGCCCCGCACATCCGCGTGCCCGTCGACCTGGATGACGAGCATGGCCAGGTCGTCGTCGGGCGGACGCTCGGCGAAGGCGTGGACGGCCCGCTTGATCCGGTCGGCGATCCCGGCCGCGGGAAGCCCCGCACAGCCGGCCAGGGCCCGCGCGAGGCCGTCGCCGTCGTCGAACATCTGCCTCCCCGAGCGCCGCTCCGTCACCCCGTCCGTGACACAGAGAAGGCTGTCGCCGGGTGCCAGGTCGAAGCTCTGGCTGCCGTAGGCCACATCGTCGACGACGCCGAGCAGCACCTGCGGCTCGGCGGCGGGGCGTACGGAGCCGTCGGGGCGCAGCAGCAGCGGAAGGGGATGGCCGGCGCTCGCCACGGTGCAGCGCACCCCGCCGCCCGGGAGCGGGACGAGGTCGCCGTACAGCAGGGACAGGAAGCGGGACTGGGAGCCGTCCTGCATCTGCTCACCGCCCTGGAGCTGCTGGCCGCCCGCCGCCGCGACCATGAGAGCGGCTGCCTCGGCCGCCTCCATGGCGTCGTCCAGGAGGAGCCGGTTGAGCCGGTCGAGGACCTCGCCGACCTGGAAGCCCTCGCGGGACAGCAGACGCAGCCAGGGACGGGCGAGGCCGGTGACGACGGCGGCTTCGGGGCCGCTGCCCTGGACGTCTCCGAGCACGAAGCACCAGCGGCCGCCGGGGCACGGGAAGAGGTCGTAGAAGTCGCCGCCGACCACCCCGTCGTCACCGGGCTCGTAGACGAGCGCGCTGGTGACCCCGGGGATGTCGGCGACCTTGCTGGGCAGCAGACCGCGCTGGAGGATGCGGCTGATCGTGGCCTGGCGGGTGTAGGCGCGTGCGGCGCCCACGGCGAGGCCGACCCGGCGTACGAAGTCCGCGAGGAGGGCGGCGACCGGGTCGGGGATGTGGTCGGTGCCCTCACGCCCCACCAGGACGGCGCCGAGCGTACGGCCGCCCGAGATGATGCGGTGGGCGAGTGCGGCGCCCGCCGCGTCCCCACGCGCCACCGTGGCGCCTCCGGGCCAGGGGATGGGCACGGGGCCGGTGCCGACGCTCCCGGGTAAGCGGAGTGGCTCCTTCTCCAGTGCGGGGCGCAGCAGCTCGGTCCGCGCCTCGTCGCGGTGCCACACCCCCGCGAGCCGGGGGACGGCAGCCGGGCCGCCACCCTCGCTCTCCAGCCATATCGCACACCAGTCGGCGAGCCGGGGCACCAGGAGCGGACCCGCTATCGAGGCCACCAGGTCCTCGTCGAGCTGGCCCGCGAGGAGGCCGGAGGCCTCCGCGAGGAAGGACAGCCCCCCGCGGCCGGCCCAGCCCGCGTCGTCGCGCGGGGCGTGCCCGGCCGCGGGGTCCTCACCGGGGAGCGGACCGTGCCTGCGGGGGGTGGTCCGGCCGGCCGCCGGGGCGTCAGGCAGCCCGTAGCGGTCGTCACCGGGAAGACGGGCCCACACGGTCTTGAGCCCGGTGCGGTAGGTGATGCCCCAGGACTCGGCGAGGGTGGCGACGAGCTGGAGCCCGCGGCCGTACTCGGCCGGGTCCGGACGCTCGGCATGGCCGTCGCGCACCGACCGGGCGGGATGGTGGTCGGTGATCTCCAGCACCAGCGCGGCCGGTGCGGGCCCCGCCGAGTCCTCCAGTCTGAGGAGCAGTTCGACCGTCGTGCCGGCGTGCACCACCGCGTTGGTGACCAGTTCGCTGGCCACGGTCAGTGCGTCGTCGGTGAGCCGTTCGCCGAACTCGCCGGTCGAGGGCAGTCCGAGACCGGTCCAGTCGGCGAGCGCCGCCCGGACGAACCGGCGGGCCGCGGCCGAGGCCTGCGGGATACCGGGGAGGCTCGTGCGGGCGACCGGACGCGCCTCGTCGCCCTCACCGGCGATGTCGGTGCCGGGACGCTGGACGACGTCCCGCTGCAGCGGAATGGGACCCACGGTGCGGCTCCTGACAGTCTCGCGAAACGCCGCTGACGTATCCCGACAGAGTGACAGACCGGGCGCGCCCATAAGCGTCGAGTCACGGAAGTCGCCGGAGCCGGGGACGAACGGAGCGGGACCGGCGTGCGCTCGCGCACCCACCGGTCCCGCTCCGACGTGCTCCTCGTCCATTACGCCTCGCGGGAGCCCGCGTACATGTCGTCGATGAGGTGCTTGTACTCGCGCTCGACGACGGGCCGCTTCAGCTTGAGGCTGGGGGTCAGCTCGCCGTGCTCGATGTCCAGGTCGCGCGGCAGCAGCCGGAACTTCTTGATGGTCTGCCAGCGCTGCAGGCCCTCGTTGAGCCGCTGCACGTAGCCCTGGATGAGCTCCACGGTCTGCGGCGACGCGACCACGTCGGCGTACGGCTTGCCGCCCAGCCCGTTCTCCTGCGCCCAGCCGAGGATGGTCGGCTCGTCGAGCGCGATGAGGGCGGTGCAGAAGTTGCGGTCCGCGCCGTGCACCAGGATGTTCGAGACGAACGGGCACACCGCCTTGAACTGCCCCTCGACCTCCGCGGGCGCGATGTACTTGCCGCCGGACGTCTTGATCAGGTCCTTCTTGCGGTCGGTGATGCGCAGATAACCGTCCTGGGAGAGCTCGCCGATGTCGCCGGTGTGGAACCAGCCGTCGGACTCCAGCACCTCGGCGGTCTTCTCGGGAAGCCGGTGGTAGCCCTCCATCAGGCCGGGGCCGCGCAGCAGGATCTCGCCGTCCTCCGCGATCCGGACCTCGGTGCCGGGGAGCGGCTTGCCGACGGTGCCGGTGCGGTAGGCCTCGCCCGGGTTGACGAAGGAGGCGGCACTGCTCTCCGTCAGTCCGTAGCCCTCCAGGATGTGGATGCCCGCCCCCGAGAAGAAGAGTCCGATGTCGGGTGCGAGGGCGGCGGAACCGGAGACGCAGGCACGGAGCCGCCCGCCGAAGGCCTCGCGGATCTTCGCGAAGACGAGGGTGTCGGCCACCTTGTGCTTGGCGCCGAGCGCGAACGGTACGGAGGCCTTGCCGGTGCGACGGAAGTTGTCCTGCGACACCGTGGCGTACTCGCGGGCGACGCCCGCCGCCCACTGGAAGATCTTGTACTTGGCGCCGCCGCCGGCCCGTGCCTTGGCCGCGACCCCGTTGTAGACCTTCTCGAAGATGCGGGGCACGGCCGCCATGTACGTCGGCTGGACCACCGGGAGGTTCTCGATGATCTTGTCGACACGGCCGTCGACGGCCGTGACGTGGCCGACCTCGATCTGGCCGGACGTGAGCACCTTGCCGAAGACGTGCGCGAGCGGCAGCCAGAGGTACTGGACGTCGCCCGCGGTGATCAGCCCGGTCGCCACGGTCGCCTTGGCCATGTACGACCAGTTGTCGTGGGGCAGCCGTACACCCTTGGGGCGGCCGGTGGTGCCCGACGTGTAGATGAGCGTCGCCAGCTGGTCCGGGGTGATGGCGGCGACCCGGTCGGTGACCGCGTCCGGGTTCTTCACCAGGTACTCGGCGCCCCGCGCCTCCAGGTCGGCCAGCGTGAGGACCCAGCCCTCGGGGTCGCCCTCCACGGGCTCGGCGCCGGCCGGGTCGATGACGACGACGTGCGCCAGCTCGGGCAGCCCGGCCCTGTTCTCCCGGGCCTTCGCCAGCTGGGCGGCGTCCTCCGCGATCAGGACACGGCTGTCGGAGTCGGCCAGGATGAAGGCGGACTCCTCGGTGTTGGTGGAGGGGTAGATCGTGGTGGTCGCCGCGCCCGCGCACATCACGCCCAGGTCGGCGAGGATCCACTCGACGCGGGTGGAGGAGGCGAGCGCGACACGCTCCTCCGGCTGGACCCCCAGCGCGATCAGACCGGCCGCGATGGCGTGGACCCGCTCGGCGGCCTGCGCCCAGGTGAGTGACTTCCAGTCGTCCGGGCCCTGCCCCGAGGCCGACGGCACCGGATAGCGGTACGCCTCCCCGTCCGGGGTGGCCGCCACGCGGTCGATGAAGAGAGTCGCCACGGAGGGCGGCCGGCTATCGATCAAGGTCTGTGTGTCGCTCACGACGTCCTCCGGGCCTGCGGCATTGCTACGACCGGTTCATGGGTGCTGCTGCTTGTATGTCCTGCTTCTCGTTCCCGCTCGGCCTGCTTGTTTAACTGGCGAGTAACTAACGGGTGGTGATCAGAGTAGAGCGCGCGGGACCGTCGCGTAAGGGGCAGCAGGCCGCCGCTTGATAACGAACCGGGCCCCTGTGCCGCGGACGTCCGCGGCACAGGGGCCCATGGGCTGCTCCCGGTCACGCCCGAGGGCGTACACCCGGGTGGTCCCGGGCCGGACGGGAGCCGGCGCTACTTCTTGCCCTTGCCCTCACCGGCGGACTCGTCGGTGGACAGCACGGAGATGAACGCGTCCTGCGGCACCTCCACGTTGCCGACCATCTTCATCCGCTTCTTGCCTTCCTTCTGCTTCTCCAGCAGCTTCCGCTTACGGGAGATGTCACCGCCGTAGCACTTGGCGAGCACGTCCTTGCGGATGGCGCGGACGGTCTCACGGGCGATGACCCGGGAGCCGATGGCCGCCTGGATCGGCACCTCGAAGTTCTGCCGGGGGATGAGCTTCTGCAGCTTGGCGACGAGCCGGACTCCGTACGCGTACGCCGCGTCCTTGTGGGTGACCGCGGAGAAGGCGTCGACCTTGTCGCCGTGCAGCAGGATGTCGACCTTGACGAGCTGGGCGGACTGCTCACCCGTGGGCTCGTAGTCGAGCGAGGCGTAACCGCGGGTCTTCGACTTCAGCTGGTCGAAGAAGTCGAAGACGATCTCGGCGAGCGGGAGGGTGTAGCGGATCTCCACCCGGTCCTCGGAGAGGTAGTCCATGCCGAGCAGGGTGCCCCGCCGGCTCTGGCAGAGCTCCATGATCGCGCCGATGAACTCGCTGGGCGCCAGGACCGTGGCCCTCACGACCGGCTCGTGCACCTTGTCGATCTTGCCCTCGGGGAACTCGCTCGGGTTGGTGACGGTGTGCTCGGTGCCGTCCTCCATCTCCACCCGGTAGACCACGTTGGGGGCGGTCGCGATCAGCTCCAGGCCGAACTCGCGTTCGAGGCGCTCGCGGATCACGTCGAGGTGCAGCAGACCGAGGAAGCCCACGCGGAAGCCGAAGCCGAGCGCGGCCGAGGTCTCCGGCTCGTAGACCAGGGCGGCGTCGTTGAGCTGGAGCTTGTCCAGGGCCTCGCGCAGGTTCGGGTAGTCGGAGCCGTCCAGGGGGTAGAGCCCGGAGAACACCATCGGCTTGGGGTCCTTGTAGCCGCCCAGCGCCTCGGTCGCCCCCTTGTGCAGGGAGGTGATGGTGTCACCGACCTTGGACTGCCGGACGTCCTTCACGCCGGTGATGATGTAGCCGACCTCGCCGACACCGATGCCGTCGGCCGGGGTCATCTCCGGGGAGGAGACACCGATCTCCAGCAGCTCGTGGGTGGCGCCGGTCGACATCATCCGGATGCGCTCACGCTTGTTGAGCTGGCCGTCGACGACCCTGACGTAGGTGACGACGCCGCGGTAGGGGTCGTAGACCGAGTCGAAGATCATCGCGCGGGCGGCGGAGTCCGCCTGGCCGACGGGGGCCGGCACGTCCCGGACCACGCGGTCGAGCAGGGCGTCCACCCCGACGCCGGTCTTGGCGGAGACCTTGAGGACGTCCTCGGGCTGGCAGCCGATGAGGTTGGCCAGCTCCTCGGAGAACTTCTCCGGCTGCGCGGCGGGCAGGTCGATCTTGTTGAGCACCGGGACGATGGTGAGGTCGTTCTCCATCGCCAGGTAGAGGTTGGCCAGCGTCTGGGCCTCGATGCCCTGAGCGGCGTCGACCAGGAGGATGGTGCCCTCGCACGCCGCCAGGGACCGGGAGACCTCGTAGGTGAAGTCCACGTGGCCCGGGGTGTCGATCATGTTGAGGACGTGGGTCGAGCCCTTGCCCTCTCCCTCGGTGGGCGCCCACGGCAGACGGACCGCCTGGGACTTGATGGTGATGCCGCGCTCGCGCTCGATGTCCATCCGGTCGAGGTACTGGGCGCGCATCTGCCGCTGGTCGACCACTCCCGTCAGCTGAAGCATCCGGTCGGCAAGAGTCGACTTGCCGTGGTCGATGTGCGCGATGATGCAGAAGTTGCGGATCAGCGCCGGGTCGGTACGGCTCGGCTCGGGCACGTTGGTAGGAGTCGCGGGCACGCAGGGTCCTGATTCTTGAGACGTCGGACGCCGTGTCTCGGGTCGATGTCGGGTCGGACGGATCGATACGTAGCCTCCATGCTCCCACGCCCGCGGGGCCGGGACCGGTTTGGGCCGGTCCGAGGGTGGCTGCTACCGTGGGCAGCTGTGCCTCGTGGCCCTCAGAAGCAGCGTGGCGCACATAGGAGATCCAACGAACCTGAAAAGGCTCTTTCGTGGCGAACATCAAGTCCCAGATCAAGCGGAACAAGACGAACGAGAAGGCGCGCCTGCGCAACAAGGCCGTCAAGTCCTCGCTCAAGACCTCGATCCGCAAGGCCCGTGAGGCTGCCGCTGCCGGTGACGTCGAGAAGGCCACTGTGGCCGTCCGTGACGCCTCCCGCCAGCTCGACAAGGCCGTCTCGAAGGGTGTCATCCACAAGAACGCCGCCGCCAACAAGAAGTCGGCGCTGGCGCTCAAGGTTGCCTCCCTCCAGGGCTGAACTACTGATGTGATCGCCGGAACGGACTCAGCGGGCCCTCTCTCCCGCTCCTGACCGGCACCCGCGCCGCACACCGAACCTGCGTTCGCCACGCGGGTGCGGCGCACCAGGCTTGAACCGAAGGCCCCGGCCGCGTCCTCCCCAGGACGCCGGCCGGGGCCTTCGTGCTGCGCCCGCTGCGAGCGTCGCCCCACGGGCGTCGGCTGCGGGGCGCGGGTGTGGGTACGGCGGGTGGCGGGCGTGGGGGGCGTGGGGGGCGGAGCCTGGGCGGCGGGGCGTCGCTCGGGCGCCATGCGGTGCGGGCTCCGGGGTGCGCTGCGCTACAGGGTTCCCGGTGCCGGGCCTGCCTGGTGCCGGGCCTGCCTGGGCCTACCTGCGGCCTGCCCTCCGGGGGCGGGCGCGGTGGTACCGGCCAGGTGCGAGCTCGGTGCCGCCGGCCCGAGTGCGATGCGGCTCCGTGCGGGTGCGATGCGGCTTCGTGCGGGCTCGGTGCCGCCCGGCCCGGTGGGGGCTTGGCGGTCGCAGGCGCCGCTGCGAGCCGGGGACGCAGCAGGCCGGGGGACGCAGAACGTCAGGGGCGCGGCAGGTCGCGTGGCGGGCGGGCGTGAGGCTCAGCGACCGCCGGAGCGCGCGGCGCGGGCGACGGCGACCACGGCTTTCTCGAGGGCGTACTCGGGGTCGTCCCCACCGCCCTTGACGCCCGCGTCGGCCGCCGCGACCGCGATCAGTGCGGTCGCCACTCCGTCAGGTGTCCATCCGCGCATCTGCTGACGGACCCGGTCGATCTTCCAGGGCGGCATGCCGAGCTCTCTGGCCAGGTCCGCCGGGCGCCCGCCCCGAGCCGATGAGAGCTTGCCGATCGCCCGGACTCCCTGCGCGAGGGCGCTGGTGATCAGAACGGGGGCGACGCCCGTGGACAGCGACCATCGCAGCGCCTCCAGCGCTTCCGCCGCCCGGCCCTCCACCGCACGGTCGGCGACGGTGAAGGAGGAAGCCTCCGCCCTGCCCGTGTAGTAGCGGCCGACGACCGCTTCGTCGATGGTGCCTTCGACATCTGCGGCCAGCTGGGACGCTGCGCTGGCCAGCTCCCTCAGATCAGAGCCGATCGAGTCCACGAGCGCCTGGCAGGCTTCCGGGGTCGCTGAGCGTCCGAGCGTCCGGAACTCCGACCGCACGAAGGACAGCCGCTCGGCCGGCTTGGTGGTCTTGGGGCACGCCACCTCACGCGCCCCGGCCTTGCGCACCGCGTCCAGCAGGCCCTTTCCCTTGGCCCCGCCCGCGTGCAGGAGCACGAGGGTGATCTCCTCGGCGGGCGCTCCCAGGTACGCCTTGACGTCCTTGACGGTGTCGGCGGAGAGGTCGTGCGCGTTCCGCACGATCACCACCTTGCGCTCGGCGAAGAGCGAAGGGCTGGTGAGCTCCGCCAGCGTGCCGGGCTGCAGCTGGTCCGAGGCGAGGTCGCGGACGTCCGTGTCGGCGTCGGACGCGCGGGCCGCGGCCACCACATGCTGCACGGCACGGTCCAGGAGCAGGTCCTCCTGGCCCACGGCAAGCGTGACGGGGGCGAGCGGATCGTCGGTGGGATTACGTCTGGTGGCCATCGCGGTCCAGCATCCCACGCCCCTGTGACAGCCCTGCGGCGCAGGCGTCGGCACACCGCGGTCAGGTCGTACCGGAGAATGTCCGGGTGAGCGATGTGAGACACGTACTGGTGCTGCCCGACCGCGATACCGCCGAGGAGGTCGCCGGGGAGCTGCCCGACCGGTTCGGCGTCACCGAGGAGCCGCAGCTCGTGCGGGACGCACTGGCCGGCGAGGACGACGCCGAGGACGCCCAGTGGCTGGTGGTGGTCGAGGACCCGGCCGCACGGCTGGACTCCGCGGCGCTGGACGCGTTCGCCGCGGAGTACGAGGGATGGCTGGAGGCGCCCTGACCGGAGGCGCCCGGACCGGAGGTGCCCGGACCGGAGGTGCGCCCTGACCCCGGAAGCGCACCCTGACCGGAGGCACCTCGGGGGTGCCACAGCCGTACGCCGGTTCCGGGCTCATGCGGGTAGCGGTGCACCGAGTGTGCACCGAGTGGCATCCCCCCTTCGGGATGATCTGGATGTCCGTCTCGGTCCTGATGCTCGGGCCGACCACGGCGATGCCGCGCGCCGGCATGGTCTGCCAGGTGAGCGTGAAGTCCTCACGGTGCAGGTCTGTGGTCGCCCGGCAGACGGCCGGGTCTCGCCTTGCAGGCTGTTACCCGGACCGAGGTGCTGGGTGTCCGGCGTGGCGGTCGGCTCACACCGTGCGGGGTGAGCGCGCCGGTGACCCCCCGGCGTGTGGCACCGCGATGGACGAAGCGCTCGCTGTAGCACTCGAGGGTCGGGCAGCTCTCGACGTCGAGGAAGCCGCCGGGGCGCAGACGGTCGTCGCGCATCCGGACGTTCGTGTCGATCGACGAGGCGTCGATGACCACGTGCATGTCGGTACGTCGGCGGTGCACAGGTCGCGGGTCCCTGCCGCGCAGGTCGCAGTCTCCTTCCGCACAGGTCCGGTTCCGCCCACGTCGGCCAGGCGCTCCCTGCGGTCGTCATCGGCGTCTGCCGTACCCGTCACGTGGTCAGGGCCGGCCGCTCCGTGGGCAGTCGGGTGAGCGTCAGACCGAAGTGGTCCCGGTAGGCGGCGAACACCTCGGCGTCGTCGTCCAACTCTGTCTCATCACGCTCACCTCGCTCGGTCGTGATCAGGGTCCGTCCCCGGAGCGTCACCCGGCCGTCCTCGGTTCTCCTGGAGCAGACGGGAGACCGGGCGAAGTGGGAGTCAGGTGATGTGCGGTGGTACCAGGAGCCGGCCCGGAAGTCCGCCAGCACACGTGGGCGCAGATCCAGACGGAACTGCCGCGAACCGTCGCGCAGCAGGTCCAGGTCTCCCTGTGGCGCCTCGCGGAAGCGGAACGTCCCGCAGGGATCGTCCTGTTCGGTGCCCGCGTCCAACACGAGCGGGCGCAGGGCGTGATCGCCGAATCCGACATCGGCGAGCCAGGGGCCCGTGCCGTCGTCGGTCTCCACCCGCAGTGCGACGTGGTCGAACGGGATGCCGAGGCGTCCGCCGTCGCCGAAGACCCTTGCCTGGAGCAGGGTGACGCGGAAGCCGAGTGCGCACAGCATCGCGGCGAAGGCGCCGTTGAGTTCGTAGCAGAAACCACCCCGCCGGTCCTTCACGATCTTGTTCACGAGCCTCTCCTCGTCCAGGACGATGTCCTCGCCGAGATGGATGGAGAGGTTCTCGAACGGCACGGCCGTCAGATGGCGGAACTGCAACTCGCGCAGTGCCGCAGCGTCGGCTTGGGCGGGACGGGCTGCCCCGATGCGTTCCAGATAGGCGTCCACCCAGGCGGGGACGGGCGCAGCCGACTGCCGCGATTCCTCGGTCATGCGTCAAGTCTGACCCGGTGCGCCGGGCGGCGCCACGGGCCTCTGGGCCTAGGACCGCCGACGGAGGCGGCAGGCACGGCCGGTGGCTAGCGTGTGGGCCATGACGGAGCGGGAACCGGCACGCGGCCCGGAGCAGCGCAAACAGGACGTATTCGATCGTCTGGAGAAGGACGAAGACGTATGGGTGGCCACTGCCTCCCCGGACGGCCTGCCATGCCTGGTGCCGTTGTCGTTCGTATGGGACCGGGGCACTCTGCTGCTGGCCACCCGGCGCACCAACCCGACGGCGGTCAATGTGTCTCCGTCGGGGAAGATGAGACTCACTCTCGGGCACACCCGCGATGTGGTGCTGATCGAGGGAACGGCCGAAGTCGTCGAAGGGACGGATCTCCCCGCCGAGTCGGGGGACGCCTTCGCGGCGAAGCTCCACTGGGACGTACGCGGACGGCGGGCATGGGTGTATCTGCGCATCACGCCGTACACCGTGAAGGCGTGGCGCGAGGTGAACGAGTTGGCCGGACGCGACCTGATGCTCGACGGCACCTGGCTGGTCTGACGGCGGGCGTCGCCTCGGTACCGGGGGCCACCATGACAGCGGGTGCCGGCCCGGCGGCGCCGACTGGCCTCGCAACGGGGACTGGCCGGGGAGCCGGTCCGGGACCGATGGCCAGACGGCAGGCGGAGGCGAGACCGACAAAGGCGGGCACAGGGGCGAGGCAGGTGGAGGCGGGCCCGGCGAAGTCGGGGCCGGGCTCGGCGAAGTCGGGCACGGGCTCGGCGAAGTCGGGCACGGGCTCGGCGAAGTCGGGCACGGGCTCGGCGAAGTCGGGCACGGGCTCGGCGAAGTCGGGCACGGGAACGGAGTGAGGCGCGGGAACCCAGCCGGGGACGGGGACGGGGACGGGGATGGAGTCGCCCCCGGGTACGGGGTCGCCGCCGGCCGGGAGAAGATCGGCGGCCGGAGACAGCAACGGGCGCGCCCCGGGTTCATGACCGGCCTGCCGCACGCAGCCCCGTGCCGGCACCCGCCACGGCGATCGCACCATGGACATCGGTGCGCAGGACCTTCGCTCCCGTCGCTTCCAGTGCATCGACCGTGCGGGCCGCCGGATGACCGTACGGGTTGTCACTACCGCAGCTGATCAGCGCGAACCTCGGGCGGGTGCTGCGAAGGAGCGCGGCGTCCTGGTGGGCGGAGCCGTGGTGCGCGACCTTGAGTACGTCCACCCGGGGCAGTGCCGGATGGCTGCGCAGCACCCCTCGCTGGGCAGGGGGTTCGAGATCGCCGAGAAGCAGCAGGGTGAGCGGGCCGGACCGGACGAGGAGGGTGACGCTGGAGTCGTTCGGCTCTTCGGTCACGTGGACCGGTGCCGAGCCCGGCGCGCCCGTCGTGGGCCACAGCACCTGCCAGTCGAGCGGGCCCGTTCGGCGTCGCTCCCCCGGGGTTGCCCGGATCATCGGGATACGTGCCGCCGCGGCCGTTCTTTTCACGAAGGCCGCCTGCTCCGGTGGTTCGTCGAGGCTCGTCGTCTGGATCGCACCGACCTCTCGGCCCCTCAGCACACCCGGCAGGCCGCGTACGTGATCGGCGTGGAAGTGGGTCAGCAGGAGAAGGGGCACACGAGTGATGCCGAGGTCGCGCAGACATCGGTCCGCCAGACGAGGCTCGGGGCCGGCGTCGACGACCACTCCCGTACCGTCCCCCGCGGCGAGGACCATGGCGTCTCCCTGTCCGACGTCGCACAGCGCGAAGGCCCAGCCCGGTGGAGGCCATCCCGTCACGAGCCGGGTGAGCGGTACGGGTCTCAGCACCGCGAGCACCAGCAGAAGTGCGGCCGCCGAACACACCCACGGGTGGCGGGCCAGGCGGCGGGCGGACAGCACCAGCAGGGCCGTGAGGAAGGCCAGGAGGGCCGCACCTCGCCAGCCGCCCGGCCAGTCGAGCTCCGCCCCCGGGAGCGCGGCCCCGGTACGGGCCACGGACGCGATCCATCCGACCGGCCAGCCGGCGGCCCCGGCCAGCGCTTCCGCCACCGGCATGGACACGGGTGCGACGGCGAGGGTGGCGAAGCCGAGGACCGTCGCGGGTGCCACCGCGAATTCGGCCAGCAGGTTGCAGGGGATCGCCACCAGGCTGACCCGGGACGCGAGGACCACGACCACGGGCGCGCAGACCGCCTGAGCGGCCCCCGCGGCGGCCAGCACCTCGGCGAGCCGCACCGGCACCCCGTGCCGTTGAAGGGCGGCGCTCCACCTCGGTGCGAGGGTCAGCAGCGCTCCTGTGGCGAGTACGGACAGCAGAAACCCGAAGCTTCGGGCCAGCCAGGGGTCGTACAGCACCAGCAGCAGGACGGCGGCGGCCAGAGCCGGGATCAGTGATCTGCGACGGCCCGTCCCGATGGCGAGGAGCGTGATCAAGCCGCAGGCAGCCGCACGCAGGACGCTCGGCTCCGGACGGCAGACGATCACGAAAGCGAGCGTTACCCCGCCACCGGTGAGGGCGGTCATGCGCAGCGAGATGCCCAGGCGGGGCGCCAGGCCGCGGCGTTCGCTGCGCAGCGCCGTACCCGGTGGGCCGATGAGGAGGAAGAGCAGGATCGACAGGTTGGCTCCCGACACGGCCAGCAGGTGGGTGAGGTCGGTGGCTTTGAAGGCGTCGTGCAGATCGGGCGGTACCCGCGAGGTGTCGCCGACCACCAGGCCCGGCAGGAGCGCCCGCGCATCCGCGTCGAGCCCGTCGGTGGCCTCTCTCAGGCCGGACCGCAGGCGCCCTGCGGCACGTTGGAGAACGGTGGGCTCCTCGGTGACCCGCGGTGGGTCGTCCGCGTCGGTGCGCAGGACGGCAGCGGCACGCTCCCCCTCATGACGCGGTGGTGCGAGCCGCCCGCCGATGCGGAGGCCTGTCGAGGGCAGGAGGCGCTGCCACTGCTCTGCCTCGTCCCCCGGAGCGACCATGAGGAGGACCGGAGTGCGGAGCTCGGTGACCGTACCGTCGTGGGCGGTCAGTTGGTCGATCTCCGCGTCCAGCAGAAGGGACACGGGTGTGCTGTGATCGCCCTGCACCCGTGGCCGGGTCTGCCGGGCGTCGGACGTGACGGTGACCTCCACGTCGACCCTCGCGTACGACTCCGCCAGTCCGGGAACAGGGCCGCTGCGGGAGTCCGCGCCATGGAACCCGGCCGCCGCCGCCCCGGCCGCCGCGCACAGCAGCACGCCGGCCACGGCGGTGACGCGTGTCCCCGATCGCCGGGGCGGCCCCGCTCCCCCTGGGACTCCGTCCACCTGCCCTGCGTGCCCTGAACGCCCTGCCGGTCTCACCGAACCCGGACGTCCCTCCTGACCGGCCGGCCCCCGGGCTACTGCTCGCGCCATGATGCGGGGTGCGGCGAGAAGGCAGAGGCCGGCACATGCGCAGAAGACGGCCACGGCCGTCACCCACCGGCCCGACGCTCCCAGCGCCAGGACGGCTGCCGCCCACGCCGCCAGAGCGGGCGGGACCAGCCGCAGATCAGCCGGAGCCTCCTGTCGCGGGTCGGCGGCCCCCAGCCGCCCCACGTGCACATGGACGCCGGGACCGTGCGCCGCGTCGCTGTCCGGACCGTTCATGGCGTGACCAGCGGCCGGAGGTCCGCGAACCGGCGGTCCCCGATGCCGTTGACCTCGCGGAGCTCGTCGACGGAGCGGTAACCGCCGTGCTCGGTCCGGTAGTCGACGATGTGCTGGGCGAGCACCGGCCCGACGCCCGGCAGGGTCTCGAGCTGCTCGACGGTGGCCGTGCCCAGGCTCACCGTCGCGGCCGGCCCGGTCTGTCCGGCCGTGGCACCGCCTGCTCCTGTTCCGCCCACGGGTGGCGGTGCGGCGGGCACGCCCACCGCCACCTGCTCGCCATCCGTCAGTACACGTGCGCGGTTGAGCCCGGTGGTGTCGGCGCCCGCGCGGACTCCGCCCGCTGCCCGCAGGGCATCCGCGACGCGGGAGCCGGCCGGCAGATGCTGGATTCCCGGTCGGCGCACCTTGCCGCTCACATCGACGACGATCTGACCGTGAGGGGAGGCACCGGTCCGTGGCCCTGTGGCCGGTACGGGGGCGGGGCCGCCGGGCAACTGAGCGCTCGACGCCCCCGGCCCGCCCGCCTGGGCCGCGGCCTCCGCGACCCGGTCGGGAGCACGCACCTCCTGGGGTCGGGCCGACCAGAAATGCGCTGCCGCGAGTACCGCCGCCCCGACCAGGACGACGGCGAGAGCGGCGAGAGCGCGTGTCTCCAGTCCGCAGCGCAGCTGCAACCACAGGGGCAAGCGGTCCCGGAGGGCGGGGCCGGCTTCCCGCCACCAGGCCGGCCGGTCGGCGGGTCCATGGGGCGCACCAGAGCCCGGTGGGAGTGGCGGCCCGTCCGGCGGGGCCGCTACGGAGCTCCTCCCGGGCTCCGTGCGCGGCGGCGGAGCCGCTGCCCAGGACGGAGCCGCCCGGGCGCGTCCTGGCTCGTCGGCCGGCATAGCCGCAGTGCCCGCAACCGCCTCGGTCGCAGTGGACACCATCACCGCAGTCACCGACCGGTCGGCAGCCATGAGCGCGTCCGCCCGGAGCCGGGATGCCGCCGCGATCTCGGCGTCCGGCCCTCGCGGGGTCCGGCGTCGGCGCCCGTGCCGGGCACCGGAGGCTGCCCCGGGGGATGTGCCGGCCGCTCCGCCGGGGCGGACACCGGCCCTGCGCCCGGCACGTTCCGTCGGGCGGTCCGTGCGGGGCATCCTGTGGGAGGGACGGTGTGCGGGATGAGGGACACGGTGTACGGGCGGACGTACCGGCGGATCCGGGGCTGCCCTCGCCGGCACCTCTCCCAGCCGGTGCGCGGGCGGATCCGGGGCTGCCCACGCCGGCGGATCGACCGCCCGGTGCGTGGGCTGATGGGTCCGTGGATCAAGGGACGGGTGCGTGGGCTGGTCCACCGACCCGTACGCAAGTGCGGTCGTGGTGTCGTCGGCCGTGCTCTGGCGGTCGGCGCCGGGGCTGGATGCGGGGAACGTCCGGAAGGTCATGGCCCAAGACGCTAGGCACTTCTCCCGGATTTCGCCGCACTGCCCGAATTACGGTGGATAAGTCATCAGTTGTGGATAACTTCATCATCCGCCGGAGTGGGTCAGCGGGGTGCGACCACCGCTGCGAGCAGCCCCGGCCCGGTATGCGCACCGATCACCGCCCCCACCTCGCTCACATGCAGATCGACAAGCCCCGGCACCCGCCTGCGCAGCCGCTCCGCCAGCCGTTCGGCCCTGTCAGGAGCGGCCAGGTGGTGGACGGCGAGGTCGACGGCACCCGTGCCTGCCCGTGCGGCGACGATCTCCTCCAGGCGTGCGATCGCCCTGGAGGCCGTCCGCACCTTCTCCAACATCTCGATACGCCCGTCGTCGAGTTGGAGCAGCGGTTTGACGGCCAGCGCCGACCCCAGCATCGCCTGGGCGGCACCGATGCGACCGCCTCGTCGCAGGTAGTCCAGCGTGTCCACGTAGAAGAACGCCGATGTACCCGCCGCCCGCTTCTGCGCCGCCGCCACCGCCTCGTCCAGGTCGCCACCCGCGTCGGCGACCTCGGCCGCGGCGAGCGCGCAGAAGCCCAGTGCCATGGCGACCATGCCGGTGTCGACCACGCGCACCGGCACAGGCGCGTCCTTGGCGGCGAGGACGGCGGCGTCGTACGTGCCCGAGAACTCGGCCGACAGGTGGAGGGAGACGATGCCGGTGGCCCCCGCGTCCGCCACCGCGCGGTACGCGGCGGCGAAGACTTCAGGGCCGGGCCGCGACGTGGTCACGGAGCGGCGCTTCTGCAGAGCAAGCGCCAGCGACCGGGCAGAGATCTCCGTGCCCTCCTCCAGGGCCTGGTCACCCAGGACGACGGTCAGCGGCACCGCGGTGATGCCGTGCCGTTCCATCGTCTGTGGCGGCAGGTAGGCCGTTGAATCGGTGACGATCGCGACATGGCGGGACATGAGCCGGAGGTTACCTTCCGGGGCGGGGGCACGGCAGCCCGGGACCGCCCTGCTGATGGATACCGGTCCGTCCCGGGTTCTGTCCTTGACACGTCTGAGGTGTCAGGCGCATCCGGAGCACGGCCGGACGGCGCACGCGACCGCTGGACCCGCCTGGCCGGGTCCGTGTCGCCGCTGCCGTCAGTTCGTGGTCTCCGGCCTTGCGGACTTCTGCCACGGATAATCCGTACGCAGCCGCGGGTCAGGAGGGGTGAGGGAGGGCGGCGTCTCCGCTTCCGCCGGTCCGCTCCAGCTGTGCCCGGCCGCCTGCTCCTGTGCCGCCCGCCCTGGCGCCGACGGCTCCTCGGTCGTCCAGTGCCGCAGGGCTCCGGCCTCCAGGTCGATCTGTGCGTTGAGCGCGGCCAGATCGTCGTCGGCGAACTGCCTGGCCCGGTCACGCGCCGCCCAGCGCAGCGACTCCGCCGAGTGTGTGATGCGCTCCGTACGCTCCTTCAGGCCCGGCAGCAGGGTGGCCACCGTCGCCCGGTCCGGCTCGCGTTCTAGCCGCTTGAGCTCGTTGTCGAGCTCGCGTCCGTGCGCGCTCAGACGCTCGAAGAGTCCCAGCGACTCGGAGAGGGACGCGTCGTCCGCCGCTCCGGCCTCCAGCGCTTCCTGGGTGGCCCTCATGGAGGTGCGCAGCGACAGCCGCAACTGCGCGAGCTCTCCCGGCACGCCCGGCTGTCCG
This sequence comes from Streptomyces sp. ALB3, assembly GCF_044385685.1. Classification (NCBI taxonomy): domain Bacteria; kingdom Bacillati; phylum Actinomycetota; class Actinomycetes; order Kitasatosporales; family Streptomycetaceae; genus Streptomyces; species Streptomyces sp. ALB3. The sequence continues at coordinate 90,753 of NZ_JBISCE010000040.1, forward strand.
TAGCTCTTGGCCCGCAGGGTGGTGTCCTCCACCGAGCGGCGCGCCTGTGTGATCGTCCGGTCCACTCCGCGCTTGGCCGCGCGCACCGTCTTCACACCGGCGTACACCCCGAGTGCCATGAACGCCACGAACAACAGCGTCAGGATCAGGATCACGGCTTCCATGAACGCCCCTCGGTTGTCGAAACGGCTGCCGGTGTGCGGTCGCCCTTCTACCGTAAACGGAACGGGCAGGTCGAGGGTTCCGCAGGAACCCTCGACCTGCCCGTAGGGGAAAGCCCTGGCACGTCCGCGAGGCCGGCCCGGAGCCACCGGGTGGACGCTCGGGGACCACCCGCGCCGTTACGCGGGGACGATGTTGACCAGCTTCGGCGCGCGCACGATGACCTTGCGGATACCGGCTCCGCCCAGTGCGGCCACGACGTTGTCGTCGGCCAGGGCCAGCGCTTCCAGTTCCTCGTCCGAGATCGACGGGGAGATCTCCAGGCGCGCCTTCACCTTGCCCTTGACCTGCACCACACAGGTCACGGTCTCGTCGACGACGTACGCCGGGTCGGCGACCGGGAAGTCGTGGTGCACGACCGAGTCGGTGTGACCCAGTCGACGCCACAGCTCCTCAGCCACGTGCGGCGCCAGCGGGGCGACCAGCAGCACCAGCCGCTCTGCGACGGACCGCGGCAGCGGCCCGCCCGCCTTCGTCAGGTGGTTGTTCAGCTCGGTGACCTTGGCGATGGCCGTGTTGAACCGCATGCCTGCCATGTCCTGGCCGACGCCGTCGATGGCCTTGTGCAGCGCACGCAGCATGTCCTCGGCCGGCTCGGTGTCCACGACCGTGACCTCGCCGGTCCCCTCGTCCACGATGTTGCGCCACAGCCGCTGCAACAGCCGGAACTGGCCGACCACGGCCCGGGTGTCCCACGGGCGCGAGACGTCCAGGGGGCCCATGGCCATCTCGTACAGCCGCAGGGTGTCCGCCCCGTACTCCCCACAGATCTCGTCGGGTGTCACGGCGTTCTTCAGGGACTTGCCCATTTTGCCCAGGACGCGGCTGACCTTCTCGCCGGCGTGGTAGTACGCCCCGTCGCGCTCCTCGACCTCGGCGGCCGGGACCGCGATGCCGCGGCTGTCCCGGTAGACGAAGGCCTGGATCATCCCCTGGTTGTACAGCTTGTGGAACGGCTCGGCGGACGAGATGTGCCCCAGGTCGTGCAGCACCTTCGACCAGAAGCGGGCGTACAGCAGGTGCAGAACCGCGTGCTCCGCGCCGCCGACGTACAGGTCGACACCACCGGTCGGCTGCCCCTCGCGCGGCCCCATCCAGTACTGCTCGATCGCCGGGTCGACCAGTCGCCGGTCGTTGTGCGGGTCCAGGTAGCGCAGCTCGTACCAGCAGGAACCCGCCCAGTTCGGCATGGTGTTGGTCTCGCGGCGGTACTTCCGCGGGCCGGCACCGTCTCCCAGGTCCAGGGTGACGTTGACCCAGTCGGCGTTCCGTGACAGCGGCGTCTCGGGCTGGGTGTCGGCGTCCTCCGGGTCGAAGGTGCGCGGCGAGTAGTCCTCGACCTCGGGCAGTTCCAGCGGCAGCATCGACTCGGGCAGCGGGTGGGCGATGCCTTCCTCGTCGTACACGATCGGGAAGGGCTCTCCCCAGTAGCGCTGGCGGCTGAACAGCCAGTCGCGCAGCCGGAAGTTGACAGTGCCTTCGCCGACCCCGCGCTCCTGCAGCCATTCGGTGATCCTCGCCTTGGCCTCCACGACGCCCAGGCCGTCCAACGAGATCTCCTCGTTGGCGGAGTTGACCAGTTTCGCGTCGTAGGAGGCGAAGGCGTCCTCCCAGGTGGAGGCGTCCGTGCCCCGGTCGTCCGACGGCTCGACGACACAGCGCATCGGCAGCTCGAAGGCGCGCGCGAAGGCGAAGTCGCGCGCGTCGTGCGCCGGTACGGCCATGATCGCGCCGGTGCCGTAGCCCATCAGGACGTAGTCCGCGATGAAGACGGGTACCTGCTCGCCACTGACCGGGTTGGTCGCGTAGGCACCGGTGAAGACGCCGGTCTTGTCCTTGGCCTCCGCCTGGCGTTCCACATCGGACTTGGCCGCGGCCTGCTTGCGGTACGCGGTGACGGCCTCGGCCGGGTTCGGGTGGCCGCCGGTCCACACCGGGTGGGTGCCCTCGGGCCAGGCCGCGGGGATGATCCGCTCGACCAGCTCGTGCTCGGGTGCCAGCACCATGTAGGTCGCACCGAACAGGGTGTCCTGACGGGTGGTGAAGACGGTGATGTCGCCGGCTCCGTCGACGGGGAAGTCGACGCGCGCGCCTTCGGACCGGCCGATCCAGTTGCGCTGCTGCAGTTTGATGGCCTCGGGCCAGTCCAGCCCGTCCAGGTCGTTCAGCAGCCGGTCCGCGTAGGCGGTGATACGCATGTTCCACTGGCGCAGCTTGGCCTTGAAGACCGGGAAGTTGCCGCGCTCGGAGCGTCCGTCTGCCGTCACCTCTTCGTTGGCCAGCACGGTGCCCAGCCCGGGTGACCAGTTGACGGGCGCGTCCGAGGCGTACGCCAGGCGGTACTGGCCCAGGACGTCGGCGCGGTCGGCGGCGTTCAGCGCGCTCCACTCACGGCCGCCGGGGACCGGACGCTCACCGCTCTCGAACTGGGCGACCAGTTCGGCGATCGGGCGGGCCCGGTCGGCCTCGGTGTCGTACCAGGAGTTGAAGATCTGCAGGAAGATCCACTGGGTCCACTTGTAGTAGTCCGCGTCGATCGTCGCGAACGAGCGGCGCTTGTCATGGCCCAGACCCAGCCGGCGCAGCTGGACCTTCATGTTCTCCATGTTGGCCTCGGTGGAGACCCGCGGGTGCGTGCCCGTCTGCACGGCGTACTGCTCGGCCGGCAGCCCGAACGCGTCGAAGCCCAGGGTGTGCAGGACGTTGTGCCCGGTCATGCGCTGATAGCGGGCGTAGACGTCGGTGGCGATGTAGCCCAGCGGGTGGCCGACGTGCAGACCGGCCCCGGAGGGGTACGGGAACATGTCCATGATGAACTTCTTGGGCCTGGCGGCCAGCTCCGGATCGCCCGCCAGATCACCGGTCGGGTTGGGGGCCTCGTACGTCCCCTCGGCGTCCCAGAAGTCCTGCCAGCGTGCCTCGATGTCGGCGGCCATCGCTGCCGTGTAGCGGTGCGGCGCGGCCACCTCGGCCGCGGTATTCGTCTCGCTCATGATCCTCAAAGCTCCATCGATCGTCATCTGCCGGCGCCCACGTCTACGGACACACGTCTACGGAAACGAAAAATCCCCTCGCACAGGAGGGGACGCCGCGCCGAGTCCGACCAGGCATTCTCACCGGTCGGGAGTGATCAGCGCGGCTCGCTAAGCAGAAGGCGTACGGCACGCATGGCGTCAGGGTACCGCACGGGCCCGGCCACCGGCCCGGCACTCACGCGCGGGGGGCAGCCGTACCGGCTCCCTCACCCCGGAGCCGACAGTCACGCTATCCGTGCGAAGCTTCCACACGACCCACACACTCCGGAGGTTACTCCGCGTACTGCCTCCTATCGGGGCAACACTTCAAACCGCGTACCGGCCGGTATCCGGCGACCTAGCATGCGGCAACGGGACCGCTTTGCCGAGCCGTTCGGAGTCGCCCCCCATGAAGCCTCATCGCAGGATCCGCTCCTCCCCCTCCCCCAGTCCCGGTCAAGGAATGAGCCGCCCGGTGCAGGGCGGACTGACCGTAGCGGCGCTGGTACTCATCCCTCTGCTCGCCGTCGCGGGGAGCGACGGCATGCGCGCCGCGTTCGACTTCACCACCGGCGTCCTGACGCTGGTCTCCCTCACCGCGGCTGTGGCCTGGGGTCTGCTGGCCACCGACCGGATGTTCCTCTCGACACGTCAGCGGCTCATCTGCCAGGGCATCCACCGGGCCGCCGCCGTCACCTCGCTCGGCTTCCTCCTGCTGCACGGCACCGTGAAGGTCGCCCTCGGACACGTCGGACTGCTCGGCGCCCTCATACCGTTCGGCACGGGCGTGAGTGGCACCGCGGGTCTCATCGGCTTCGGCTCCCTGGCCGGGTTGCTGATGATCACCGCGGCGGCGACCGGTGCCATGCGGAGCGCCTTCGCGACTCCGGGCAGGATCGCCGGCCGGTGGCGTGCGCTGCACGCGCTGGCCTATCCGGCGTGGTGCTCCGCACTGGTGCACGGACTGTACGCGGGCAGGCAGCCCGCTACCTGGGTCGTCGTGATGTACATGCTCTGCCTGACGGCAGTGGCCGCCGCACTCGCCCTGCGTCTGCTTCCCGGACCGGCGAAGCGGCTGCTCACCGAACTCGTCATCGGCCTGACCGGCCCCGTCGCCCCTCCGTCCGCATCCGACCCGGTCCTACGCGCCGCTCCACTCCCGGGCTCGGAACACGGGCCGCCGTCCGGCCGCGGCCTGCCACCCGACGCGCCGGGCTGGGGCGAGGACGACCGCGGGGCACGCGGCACCCCGGTCCGCCCCAGGACGCTCGCCGCCCCGGCTCCCGGAGCCGCCGCCTACGGACCGGGGGACGCGCTCCCGCAGTACGGGCAGGAGCAGTACGGGCAAGAACAGCACGGGCGGGAACCGTACGGGCACCAGCAGTACGGGCAGGGTCTGCATGATCATCAGCAGTACGAACCTCCTCCGCGCGGCTCCGAGCGCCTCACCCCCGGCCCCGTCCCCGCCCCGGCGCCGCCCACCGGCCCCCGGCCCGGCATCTCCGCGGCGTACCGGGCCGTCTCCCGGCCTCCCGGCCTCCCACCGGAGCGGGCGGACGACCGCTGGCCCGCACCGTCCCCCCCGCCCCCCGCACAGGCCCTCAGGCCCGCGTACGCCCCGCCTCCGGTCCCCACCCCGGAGACCGGTCAGCTGCCGGGCCCGCTCTATCCGCCCTCGGCGGGAGAGCCCTGGCACGCACCAGCAGGAGACCGTCCTTGAACGTCCCCCTCCCCGATGTGCCCGAGGTCCGCGTCGTCGGTCTCCCCCAGCTGACCACCGGCTTCGACCTGGTGGAACGCCTCGACCTTGCCATGCACCTGAAAGTGCACGGCCCGCTCGAACCCATGACCGGTGAGCGGCTGGCCGAACTGACGGAGTCCGTCTCGCTGCGTGGCCGGGGTGGCGCGGGTTTCCCCTTCGGGAAGAAGCTGCGCGCGGTCGCGAAGGCCTCCATACGGCGCGGAGTGCGGCCCGTCGTCGTGGTCAACGGCAGCGAGGGGGAGCCCGCCTGCCGCAAGGACACGGTGCTGCTCAACCGCGCCCCGCACCTCATCCTTGACGGCGCCCTGCTCGCGGCCGAGGCACTCGGCGCGCGCACGCTGGTCGTGGCCGTCACACGCAACTCCACGGAGATCTCCGTCCGTACCGCCCTGGCCGAACGCGGGCTGTCCGACCGGCGCGGGCAGCATCTGCGCGCCCGGGTGGTGCGTACCCCGGAGCGCATGGTCTCCGGAGAGGCCTCAGCGGTCATCCGGGCGGTGAACGGCGGCCCCGCCCTGCCGCCCGGCCGCCGCGAGCGCGCCGCGGAGTCCGGCGTGGCCGGCGCCCCGACCCTCCTCTCCAACGCGGAGACCTACGCACAGCTCGCGGTCGCCGCCCGGCTGGGTGCACACCGCTACGGGCACACCGGCCTGGCCGACGAGCCCGGCACGGTCCTGCTCACCGTGTCGGGCGCGGTGGCGCGCCCGATGGTGATCGAGGTGCCCACAGGGGTGCCTCTGCGCTACGTCCTGCAACTGGCCGGCGCGCCGCCCCTGCCCCAGGGAGTGCTCACCGGCGGCTACCACGGCAACTGGATCGATGCGATCGCCTCGCACGACGCCATGGTCTCCAGAGCCTCTCTGGCCGCGGCGGGCGGCGCGCTGGGTGCCGGCGCCATCCTGCCGATCGGGCCGGAGACCTGCCCGCTCGGGGAGTCGCTGAGGATCGCGAACTGGCTGGCCGCCGAGACCGCCGGCCAGTGCGGCCCCTGCAGGCTGGGGCTGCCCGCCGCCGCGGGCGGCCTCTCCGACGTACTGAACGGGGGTGGTCCCGCGGCCCTGGAGGCCCTCCGCGAGGTGACTCAGGCCGTCAAGGGGCGCGGGGCGTGCAAGCACCCCGACGGTTCCGCCCGGTTCCTGGCGTCCACGCTCTCCGCGTTCACGGACGACCTCGCCGCGCACGTGCTGGACGGCGGCTGCGGACGGGAGACCATGGGAGTTCTGCCGTTGCCCGCCCCCGGGTACGAGGAGCTTGAGGAGTCCGTCCCGAGCGGCGAGAAACTGACGGTGGACTGGACGCTCTGCCAGGGGCACGGTCTGTGCGCGGACATCGTCCCGGAGCTCATCAGGCTGGGACCCGACGGCTATCCGGCGCTCGCGGACGCCGCCGTTCCGATGCACCTGCGAGGCCGGGCACAGCGTGCTGTGCGGCGGTGTCCGGCCCTGGCTCTGCGCATCGAGCAGGCGCCGGCCGACCGGCCCGCGCTGCCGAGCGCCCAGCGCAGGGCCCTGGGCAGCGGACGCGGCTGACCCCCCTTCCCGGTGACGCGCGGAGACAGGCACGACGAGAAGCGGGCCATCCGATGTCGGATGACCCGCTTCTCTCCTGTGGAGCTAAGGAGAATTGAACTCCTGACCTCCTGCATGCCATGCAGGCGCTCTACCAACTGAGCTATAGCCCCGTGCTTTCACCGCCCGGTTCCCCTGGCGACATCGAGAACATTACACGGTCCCCCCGGCCCATCAAAAATCGTTTCCACCACGCCCGCACATTCCGGGTCGGCGACGCCCTGACCAGCGGTCGCTTCCACGACGAGCAGCGTGCCGGGAGGTCCTGGGTCAGGCGGTGGCGAAGGAGTAGAACCGCTTGAGGGTGCAGTGCTCCTCCAGGAGACGGCCGTAGATCGGCTCGCCTTCCAGCTCACGGTACGTCTCGATGGGGTCCCCTTTTATGATCAGTGCCCGCGCGCATTCCTCGCACCAGTACTGGAACTCCGCGTTCACGGGGTCCATGTCCCTCACGATGGGCGTACCACTGCCGCACCAGTCGCACTTCCGCCTGTGTGCACCCATCCGCTCAGCTCCGGGGGTGGCCGCAGGCCGTGCACGCGAAGGAGTGGTGTTCCGGCACACCGAGGAGGCGGAGCGCTACGGAATCGCGGGTGGCGGTGGAGCGGTCGGTCGCGGTGGGGGCAAGGGGCGGACCCGGGGCCCGTACGCGGCTCGCAGGCATCGCGCTCCCTCCCGATCGGTCCGTCGCCCCCTCCGGCGCTCCGATTCTGCCATGGCCCCGCAAGGGGGTCAGCCCGACGACCGCCCCGCTGCCCCGGCTTTGTCCTGAAGCACGGGCACCGGAGCAGCCGGCTCACCCGCGAAGCGGACACCGCGCTTCCCTGTCGGCCCTTGTCCCAGGCGGGCCAGGGCAGTTGAGGCACGAGCGGCGGCACCCACCGCGCCGGATCCGCACGACCGGCAAAAAAAGATCCCGCCCCCTGCCGGGGACGGGATCTTGACTGTGGAGCTAAGGAGAATTGAACTCCTGACCTCCTGCATGCCATGCAGGCGCTCTACCAACTGAGCTATAGCCCCGCTGTCCGCTGTGTTTCCCTGCGTTTCCGCGCTGCGAACAAGAAGAACTTTAGCCTGCGACAAGCCTGAAAGTGAAATCCGGCCCCTGCCGCCCGGAGAGGACCTCCGGGCGCCTGCTAGTCGTCGTCCCCGAGCACCGGCTCCGGGAGCGTCCCGGCGTTGTGTTCGAGCAGACGCCAGCCGCGCGCGCCTTCGCCCAGCACGGACCAGCAGCAGTTGGAGAGCCCGCCGAGCCCCTCCCAGTGGTGGGACTCGAGCCCGAGGAGACGGCCGATGGTCGTCCGGATCGTGCCGCCGTGGCTCGCGACGACGAGCGTGCCCGCGTCGGGAAGCTTGTCGGCATGTTCGAGGACCACGGGGGCGGCCCTGTCCGCGACCTCGGTCTCCAGCTCGCCCCCGCCCCTGCGGACCGGCTCACCGCGCTTCCACGCGGCGTACTGCTCGCCGTACTGCCCGACGATCTCCTCGTGGGTGAGGCCCTGCCAGGCGCCCGCGTACGTCTCGCGCAGTGCGGAGTCGTGTGCGACGTCGAGGCCGGTGACCACGGCGAGCTCATGAGCCGTGGCAGCCGCCCGCCGCAGGTCGGACGCGACGATCGCGTCCGGCTGCAGCGACGCGAGCAGCCGTGCGGCGCGGCGTGCCTGACCGACGCCGGTCTCGGTCAGCTCGATGTCCGTGGAGCCCTGGAAACGGCGCTCCAGATTCCATGCCGTCTGGCCGTGCCGCCAGAGGACGATCTTGCGGCCCCTGCCGCTGCTGCTGCCGTTCAGCTCTGGTCACCTTCCGTGCCGCCGTTGAGCTGGGCGTGCTCCTCGGCCTTGCCCCGGGTCCTGACCGCGTCCTCGGGGAGGGCGATCTCGGGGCAGTCCTTCCACAGGCGCTCGAGCGCGTAGAACACGCGCTCCTCGCTGTGCTGGACGTGGATCACGATGTCGACGTAGTCGAGAAGGATCCAGCGTGCGTCGCGGTCGCCTTCGCGGCGTACCGGCTTGGCACCGAGCTCCTTCTGCAGCCGCTCCTCGATCTCGTCGACGATCGACTTGACCTGGCGGTCGTTGGGAGCCGAGGCCAGCAGGAAGGCGTCGGTGATCGACAGCACGTCGCTGACGTCGTAGGCGATGATGTCGTGCGCGAGCCGGTCGGCCGCCGCCTGGGCGGCGGCGTTGATGAGCTCGATGGAGCGGTCCGTGGCGGTCACATGCAGGCTTTCGTCGGCGGTCAGATCAACCTCTAGGGTCTCACGGACCGCCGACAGCCCTTACGACGTCCGCTCGGCGATCTTGTAGTCCTCGCCGAGGGCGACGGACACGTCGGCGTTGGCGGCGGGCTCGCCCTTCTTCACCGAGTTCTCCGGCAGGCCCAGGGTCTTGGCGACCTCGACCGCCTTCGCCTTGTCCTCGGCCGCGCCGTAGACCACCTCGGACGACGCCACGGCGTCCGTCCTGCCACTGTCGACGAAGGCGTAGCCACCGTTGACGAGCTGGATCCTGGCGTACTCCGTGCCCTTCGTGTTCCCGGTGGCGTTCTTGATGCCGACACGTACGGCGGCACCCTGCTCCGGGGCCTTCACCTTGCCGCCCAGGACGTCCTTGACGACGCTCTCGGTGGCCTTCTCGGTCAGGGTCCCGTCGTCCTGGACCGGGAGCAGCTCCGTCTTGTAGTCGCCCACCTTGGCGTGTCCCGCGAGCTTCGCCAGGGAGGCGCCGAGGTCCTGTTCGGGCAGGGACGGGTCGAGGATCTGCGCGAGCGTCTCGATCGTCACGGTCGCGGCCTTCGGGTCCTCCGACAGCTTGCGCAGCACACTGCGCATCACCTGCCCGAAGCGGGTCAGCTGTTTCGCCTCCGGCTCACCCGGCCCCCGGTAGGTCGCGTACGCCACGGCCATGGGGCCGCTCAGCGTCTGCGCCTCGCCCTTGCTCACGAGCGGGGAGGCGCCCTTCTTGGAGTCCGGCACGTCCGTGTCGGTGTCCACCTCGATGTTGCCCACCAGTTCGACGAGGTTCTCGAGGTACGGGGTGTCGAGCCGCCAGGTGCCGCTGATCCTGGTGCCGAGCAGGGTGTCGATCGCCTCGCGGGTGCCGGTGGACCCGTCGTCGTCGACGGACTTGCCGAGCGTCGTGGTCGAGCCGTCGTCCGCGGCCACCGCGAGCGAGTTGGGGAGCAGGACGGTGGTGCCCTGCCCGGTGGTGACGTTGTCGACGAGCAGCGCCGTGGAGGTGCCGCCCTTCTTGGTGTTGTGCAGATGGACGACGATGACGTCCCGCTTCTGCGGGCCCGTCGCCGTGGTGCTCCGCCCGTCGTCGCCGGAGACTCCCGGGACCTTCCCCGCGAACCAGAGGTAGCCCGCTCCGCCGACGACCACGAGAGCCACGACGACGATCAGCGCGACCATCCGGTTGTGTCCGCGCCTGCGGGCCTCCTCGCGCCGCTCGCTGCGGCTCTCGGTGAATTTCAGCCAGTCGATGACGTCTTCGGAGTCCTCGTCGGGCTCCTCGATGAAGGAGAACTGCTCCGCGCCGTCGTCCCGGTCGCGGTCGCCACGACGCTGTCCGGGAACGGCGGCGCCGACTGCCGGCTCGGCGTCGCGACGCTGTTCCGGTACGGGCGGTGGCGGTGGCGCGCTCGCCGGAGCTACGGGCGTGGCCTGGGACGCGTTCCACTGCTGGGTGGAGTCGTCCGCGACGGGCTGCCGGCCCGTGTCGTAGCCGTACCCGCCGTAGCCGCCCTCGTCGTACCCGTACTCCTGCTGGGTCGGCTGCGCCTGCTGCTGGGCGTGCGGGGCGGCGTACGGGTCGTACTGCTGCTGCGATCCGGCATACGGGTCGTAGCCGTAATCCTGCTGCGGCTGCGGCGGCTGCTGGTACGGGTCGTACTGCTGCTGCTCCTGCTGCTGCCCCTGCTGCTGATAGACCGGCTGCCCGTACTCGTCGTAGCCGATGATCTGCGGCTGCTGCTGGTACGGGTCGTACGGGTCGTGTCGGTCGTTCACAGGTGCCCCTCTCCGTGGCTCATTCGCCGCGGTACAGCTGGCGCTTGTCGATGTAACGCACGACACCGTCCGGCACCAGATACCAGACCGGCTCCCCCTGCGCGACCCTGGCACGGCAGTCCGTGGACGAGATCGCCAGCGCGGGCACCTCCACGAGCGAGACGCCCCCCTTCGGCAGCCCGTCGTCCGTCAGCAGGTGCCCCGGCCGGGTCACGCCGATGAAGTGGGAGAGCGAGAACAGCTCCTCGGCGTCCCGCCAGGTCAGGATCTGGGAGAGGGCGTCGGCGCCGGTGATGAAGAAGAGGTCCGCGTCGCCGTGGACCGTGCGCAGGTCCCTCAGCGTGTCGATCGTGTACGTCGGTCCGCCCCGGTCGATGTCGCTGCGGCTGACCGAGAACTGCGGGTTGGACGCCGTCGCGATGACCGTCATCAGGTAGCGGTCCTCGGCCGGGGACACCTGCTTGTGGCTCTTCTGCCACGGCTGCCCGGTCGGGACGAAGATGACCTCGTCGAGGTGGAAATGGGCGGCCACTTCGCTGGCCGCCACCAGGTGTCCGTGATGGATCGGGTCAAAAGTCCCGCCCATCACGCCGAGTCGGCGCTTGCCGCGGCCGGTAGGCACTTCCTGCTCTCCCATGCGTGCAGACCCTACTGGCACAGCTGTTCGCCTCTGCCTCAGCGGTCTCGGTTGAAACGAGTGGTGATCCACAGCAGGAGCATCAGCGCGACGAACGCGCCGATGCCGGTGAGGTACGGGCTGAGGCTTTCGTGGTTACCACCCTGCTCGCCTTCGGAGGCGAGGGTGACCAGCTGGTGCGCGGTGCTCGAGAGGCTCATCTTCTGCAGGACCTATCCATCGGGAATGAGGAGGGAGACGTCGCGCACATCGTATGCGTGCGCCACGGGCACGCTCACGCCGACTCAGTCGTTGTTGTCGTCGTTGCGGTATCCACGCAGCAGGAACCAGGCGAGCAGGGCAGCTCCGACGAGTGCGACGAGCAGCACGACGCGCAGTGTGTCGCCCGGCCCCTGCTCCTCGGACACGGCGGCGAGCATGACGGCGGTATGCGGCATTCCGGGCGCTCCTCAAAGTTATCCACAGCCCCCCGCACACCGTAGCGCCAGCACATACGCTGGCTTTTGTCAGGGGGACGAGCACCGTCTCGTACGAACAGGGGGCATCCATGACCGACACCAGTCACGAGAGCGTGCCGAGCAGGCACCGCAAGCGATTCCCGGACATCTCCTCGCGGGCCTACGAACACCCGGCGGACCGCTCGGCCCTGGTGGCCCTGCGCAAGCTGAGCGGTTTCGACACCGTGTTCAAGGCGCTGAGCGGCCTGCTGCCCGAGCGCAGTCTGCGGCTGCTCTTCCTGTCGGACTCCGTCCGGGTGAGCGACGCCCAGTTCGCGCATCTCAACGACATGCTGCGGGACGCCTGTTACATCCTGGACCTGAAGAAGGTCCCGCCGATGTACGTCAACCAGGACCCGCAGCCCAACGCCATGTGCATCGGCCTGGACGAGCCGATCATCGTGGTGACCACCGGGCTGGTGGAGCTGCTCGACGAGGAGGAGATGCGGGCCGTCGTCGGCCACGAGGTGGGCCACGCCCTCTCGGGGCACGCGGTGTACCGCACGATATTGCTCTTCCTCACCAATCTCGCGCTCAAGGTGGCGTGGATCCCACTCGGCAATGTGGCGATCATGGCGATCGTTACCGCGCTGCGCGAGTGGTTCCGCAAGTCGGAGCTGTCCGCCGACCGGGCCGGTCTGCTCGTCGGGCAGGATCTGCGGGCGTCGATGCGCGGGCTGATGAAGATCGCCGGTGGCAATCATCTGCACGAGATGAACGTGGACGCGTTTCTCGCCCAGGCCGACGAGTACGAGAAGGGCGGCGACCTCCGCGACTCCGTACTCAAGATCCTCAACGTACTGCCCCGGACGCATCCGTTCACCACGGTCCGAGCGGCGGAGCTGAAGAAGTGGTCGGAGACCCGGGACTTCCAGCGCATCATGGACGGCCACTACCCCAAGCGTGACGGGGACAAGGACACGTCGGTGACGGACTCCTTCCGTGAGTCCGCGGCGCACTACGCCGACACCGTGCGCACCAGCAAGGACCCTCTGATGAAGCTCGTCGGTGACATCGCGGGGGGTGCGGGAGACCTGGGGGGCAAGCTCCGGGACAAGTTCACCGGTGCGGGGAGCGGAAGCGCGAGCGGTGGCGGCAGGGGCGGCGCACCGGCCTCGGACGCTACGGACGGCTCCGAGGGGACCTGGCGGCGCCCGGGGCCGGAGGAGGAGGGGGGCCCTGCGTCGGGGAGCTGATGGCTGCCAGCCTTCCGCAGACTCCCGCCGTAGGCACGCCCTTGGCATACGGGTCGGTGCCGGCCGGCCCCCCGGTGTCCGCCCGCTCGCCCGCGAGCAGCGGGCGCAGCGCTCCGGTCGTCTGCGCGGAGCACGACTGCGGGCCGGCCTGGACGTAGGCGCTGCGGACCTCCAGCCGGTGCAGTCGGATGTCTTCCCGGTCGAGCAGGTAGTGCAGGACGCGGCGCACGGTGAAGAGCGAGGCTCCGCCGGCCCGGTGGGGGCCGGACACGGCGGGCCTCAGCGCGTACGTGAAGGTGTGGTCGGACACCACCTCCAGGGTGTCCGTCCCCGCCTCCATGTAGGCGAGGGTGCCCTGCACCCGGATGTCGGGGTCTGCCAGTTCCACTTCGGCCGGGTCGAAGCGCACCAGCCAGCCGGTCGCGCTGTGCCGGCCGTCGTCGGCCGGTGAGTCCACGCTCCGGTCGAACTGCGCTGTCTGGTCCGGGTCGAGCAGGCGTCCGACCGGCCGGACGACCCCGCCCGTGAGTACGTCAGGGTCGAGCGAGGAGCCCACCAGGTAGTCCTTGACCGTTGACAGGGCGGTGGTCACGTCGCTGTCCGAGAAGTTGTCCGTCCGCCGGACCGACGGGAAGTTGATGCCTGAGGCGCCGGAGCGGTGCCCCGACGCGGGGCCGCGGGCGAGGAGCGACTCGGCGACCCCTCCTGGCACGGGGCCTTGGGGGGCGAGAGGGATCACCGTGGTCCGGAGCGGTTCGGCCCGCCGGCCGGCGGGTGTCGGGTAGGGGTTGCGGAAGCCGATGTAGACGGCGGTCGCGAACGCCAGCGCGATCAGCACCACGAGGGCGATACCGGCCCTGGAGCGGTGCCGACGGGTGCCGCGGCCGGGGAGGGAGCGTACGGCGCGCGCGTGCTCACCCATGCGCTCCTGGGCTGAGAATTCCTGTAGCCGGGCAGCTTGGATGAACGATTCGTCGAAGACGAGTGAGCGGTACTCGTCCTCCCCGCCCGAGGGGTTCTCGGACGGCCCTTCCGGCGGTTCTCGGCGGCCTGTCATGACTTCTCCCGATCTCCGCGCCACCGGCGGGGGCTGGCGCTGGGATCCGCCTCAGCCGCGGCGTCGGGCGGACCTGTCCGTCACGGGTTCGGTACGTGGACAAGTGGCTGGCCCTCCCTCCGGGGACGGGAGGAGGGGTCACAGGGTCGTACCTTCAGATTGGGTCGATCGACATCAAGGTAAACGCCTTGCAGGTAGGAGCGCAGGTGGAGCGCGGCCGGGAGAGCAGCCGGGAAGCAGTCACCAGGACCACGGCCCACCACCGTCTGTCACGGTTTTCCCGCTCTCCCCGCTCTCCCGGCGTTCCCCCGTGTCCCGGGCCGGTGTCCCCGGTTTTCGGCCTTCGGCCCTCGGCACGCGGTAGCCCGGCGGGAACCCGCCTCCCGTCGGCGCCTGCGCGGGCAGGTCGGCCTTCATGGGCACCGACGCCGGCACGCCTGGGCGCCCCCGGGGGCGCGGTACGTCCCGGCGTCCCGGGACCGGCTTCCCGCCCCCGGACTGGCTCTCCGGCCCCGGCGAACCGCGCTCGGAGGCGGGCAAGGCCGGGCGGAGCCGTACCTCAGGGCGGCTCCTTCCGCGCGCAACCACGCATCCGGCCGCTCACGTAGCGCACCACCGCGTGTCAGGCCGCGCGACCACCGTGACAGCGCACACCGGACCGTCACTGCGGGAAGGCGCCACCAGTCCGTGCAACCCGGGACGGGAACTGAGGACGCCGCTGGACAGGGGCACTCCGCCGACCGGGCCATGACCCCCAGCACGGCTCGGAGCACGAGCCTGCCCGTGCTCCGAGCGCGCCCGGCTCAGGGCGTACGCGGTTCAGTGCGAGGCTCGCGGTTCAGGGTGCGCCCGGCTCAAGGCGTGCGCGGGACCGCGGACACCGCGGGGCGGGAGTGGTCGACCGAGGCGGAGGGGCCCACGCCCGGCTTGTCGACGCCGCTGGTCACCGGCTGCGGTACCCGGTTCTGCCGATCACGTTCAGCGCCGCGATACACGGCGCTGAAAGCCAGCGCCACCATCCCGATCCCCATCAGCACGGCCAGCAGCCAGGCAACCGGACGGTGCCAGCGGGCCGAGCCCCGGTAAGGGCGCAGCGAGCCCCCATGGCGACCGTAGGGGCCGTCCTCGTCCTCGTAGGCGCCGTCGGGATCGTCAGCGTCGCCGAAGTCCCCGAAGGCCCTCTCGCGGCTGTACGCGCCGTCCGGACCGTAGCCGTCGTCGTAGTGGTCGTCGTCCAGGGCTCCGCCGCCCGAGCGCGCTCTGCTCGCTTCGGCTTCGGCGCGGGCCTGTGCGGCGGCCAGCAGACGCTCGACCGCCGTCGGCTCGTGGATCTCGGCGGACCGGACGAAGTCCTCGTCGAACACCACGGAGGCGAAGGTCTCGTCCGCGCCCCCGCGGTCGTCGTCGGGCTCCCCGCCGTCCGGGAACGGCCTGCCCCCCACGTCGTCCGGCACAGCTCCAGCGTAGCCGCGGCGGGGCGTTTTGGGCAGGGAGCGCACACATTCACCGGCCCGCCGCGGGTCTGCCGGCTAACGGATGTGACCGTCGCCGGTGACGATGTACTTGGTCGACGTCAGCTCCGGCAGGCCCATCGGCCCACGGGCGTGCAGCTTCTGGGTGGAGATGCCGATCTCGGCGCCGAAGCCGAACTGGCCGCCGTCCGTGAAGCGCGTCGACGCGTTCACGGCGACGGTCGTGGAATCGACCAACTGGGTGAACCGGCGGGCCGCCGCCTGCGAGGTGGTGACGATCGCCTCGGTGTGGCCGGAGGACCAGAGCCGGATGTGCGCCACAGCGGATTCCAGCGATTCCACGACCGCGGCCGCGATGTCGTACGACAGGTACTCGGTCTCCCAGTCCTCCGGCGTCGCCGCCACGACGGTGGCCTTGGATCCTTCTGCGTGTGCGAGCACCCGCTCGTCCCCGTGCACCGTCACCCCGGCCTCGGCCAGCGCGTCCAGGGCCAGGGGCAGGAAGTCCGCGGCGACGTCCTTGTGGACCAGGAGGGTCTCGGCCGCGTTGCACACGCTCGGGCGCTGTGCCTTGGAGTTGACCAGGATCTCGACGGCCATACCGAGATCGGTCTGCGCGTCGACGTACACGTGGCAGTTGCCGGTGCCGGTCTCGATCACGGGGACCGTGGACTCCTCCACGACCGTGCGGATCAGCGAGGCGCCACCTCGCGGGATCAGTACGTCGACGAGGCCGCGCGCCCGCATCAGCTCGCGCACCGAATCGCGGTTCTCACCCGGCACGAGCTGCACCGCGTCAGCGGGAAGACCGGAGCCGCCCACGGCGTCCCGGAGCACCCGCACGAGTGCGGTGTTCGAGGCGTACGCCGACGAGGACCCGCGCAGCAGCACCGCGTTGCCCGACTTCAGGCAGAGTGCGGCGGCGTCGACCGTCACATTGGGCCGGGCCTCGTAGATGATGCCGACCACTCCGAGCGGCACCCGCACCTGGCGCAGGTCGATGCCGTTGGGGAGGGTGGAGCCCCGGACGACTTCGCCGACCGGATCGGGCAGCGCCGCCACGTCACGCGCGTCCGCGGCGATCGCGCGGATCCTCTCCGGGGTGAGCGTGAGCCGGTCGACGATCGACTCGCTGGTCCCGGCCTCCCTGGCCCGGGCGACGTCCTCCGCGTTGGCCTCGACGATCTCGCTGGTGCGTACTTCGAGCGCGTCCGCGATCGCCAGAATGGCGTCGTCCTTCGCCGCGCGCGGGAGTGGCGCGATGTCGTCGGCGGCAGCGCGGGCCCGGTAGGCGGCCTGGGCGACCGGGGACATGTTGTCGTACGGCGAAAGCGTGGTCATGCCCGCAGGGTAATGCGCACGCTGCGGGCATCCGTCACGTATCCCGTGATGCGAGACAGCCGTCTCGGCTGTTGTGCACCCGCCCAGCGGGACCGGGTTCCTCGGTGCGTGCACCGATCGGGATGACCGGTCCGCCGACCGTTCCCTTTTCGGGCCGCTCGGCCGGCGCGAAGGCGCCCCAGCCGAAGTCCCCGCCTGAGCCCCGCTCGCAGGCCCGGTCCTCAGAGGGACGCCCCTTCGCAGGCCCCGGGGACGCCCCCCGCCCGAAGGCCCACTCCCGAAGGACCCCGTCCCACAGGCGCCCGGTCCCGAGGTGGCTCCCCGTCCCGGAGGCGGCCCGTGGTCGCGGGACGGTCAGTACGGGTGCACTCCGACGGGTGCGGCCGGGGGCGGGCCGTAGCCCTCGGCGATCCGCAGGTGGTAGGTCTCCCGGTCGATGACCTCGAGGCCGACGATCTCCCACGGCGGGAGCTGGGCGCTGGAACGGTGCTCGCCCCACAGCCTCAGCGCCACAGCCGCGGCGTCGTGCAGGTCCCGGGCCTCTTCCCAGTAGCGGATCTCCGCGTGGTCGTTGGCATACCGGCTGGTCAGCAGGAAGGGGTGGTCGTGCGCCAGCTGCTCCAGCCCGCGCCTGACCTCCTTAAGCGGCGTCTCGCTCCCGGAGACACTGAGGGTGATGTGCCACAGCTTGGAGCGGGTCAGTTCCTCCTTCGTCACCACCGGATCCTGCTCGAGGGTCTGGTCGGGAGGTGCGCCGACGTAGTCGGCTCCCGCCCCGACACTGGTCAGGGCACGGCTGCCCGTTCCGTGGGGCAGCGCCCCCGGGCGCGCTCGTCTCACCGGCGGCCTCCTGTGAATGCGTAGCTGTGCTGACCCCTTTGTATCTCCGTGACAAAGTTGACCAGCCCGGGGCGGGGTGTGGGGCGGTTTTGGTGAAGGTCTCCGCCCGAAGGCTGGACTTTCAGCCGTTTCAGGGGGCCGCCCGCGGCTCGAGGACGACGAGATCGTCCCTGTGTACGACTTCGCGCTCGTAGGCGGGGCCCAGTTCTCGGGCGAGGTCGCGGGTGGACCTGCCGAGCAGCTGGGGGATCTCCTTGGCGTCGAAGTTGACGAGGCCGCGGGCGACGGCCCGGCCGGCGGGGTCCCGCAGCTCGACGGGGTCCCCGGCGGAGAACTCCCCCTCGACCCCGGAGATACCGGCCGGCAGCAAGGACGTGCGGCGCTCGACGACGGCGCGTACGGCTCCGTCGTCGAGCGTCAGGGCGCCCAACGGGGTCGAGGCATGGGCCAGCCAGAGCAGCCGGTCGGCCGAGCGGCGTCCCGTGCGGTGGAAGTACGTGCCGGTGTCGCGCCCTGCGAGGGCGTCGGCCACCTGGCTCGCCGAGGTGAGGACCACCGGGATTCCGGCCGCGGTGGCGATCCGGGCGGCCTCGACCTTGGTGACCATGCCTCCGGTGCCGACACCGGCCTTCCCGGCGCTGCCGATGGTGACGCCCTCCAGGTCTGCCGGACCGCTCACCTCGGCGATACGGGAGGTGCCGGGAGTACTGGGGTCTCCGTCGTAGAGGCCGTCCACATCGGACAGCAGCACGAGCAGGTCGGCGTGGACCAGATGGGCGACGAGCGCGGCGAGCCGGTCGTTGTCCCCGAACCGGATCTCGTCCGTGGCCACCGTGTCGTTCTCGTTGACGACGGGGAACGCGCCCATCTCGAGGAGCTGGTCGAGCGTGCGGTAGGCATTGCGGTAATGGGCACGCCGACTGGTGTCGTCGGAGGTGAGGAGCACCTGCCCCACCCGTACGCCGTAGCGGGCGAAGGACGCCGTGTAGCGGGCGACGAGCAGCCCCTGGCCGACACTTGCCGCTGCTTGCTGCCGGGCCAGGTCCTTGGGTCTGCGTACGAGCCCGAGGGGAGCCAGGCCGGCCGCGATGGCACCGCTGGAGACGAGGACGATCTCGCGCTCCCCGCCGCTCCTGACCTTGGCGAGCACGTCGACCAGCGCGTCGACCCGGTCGGCGTCGAGCCCTCCTGCCGCCGTGGTGAGTGAGGAGGATCCGACCTTCACGACGATCCGCCGGGCCTCGGTCACGCCCGGCCTGCGCCCCGCACCGCCCCCGGAGGGTGTGCGAAGCGCACCGTCGGTCTCCCTTGCCGCGCGTGCGGTTTCCCTTGCCCCTGACACGTACGCCCGTCCCCATCACGTCGTCCTGCTCGGTTCTCCTCAATCTACGCGAGCGGCGGGTTCCCCACCGTGTCGTCTCAGCTGCTGTCGGAGGGGGTCGGCACCACACGCACCGGCCCCTCCGGACCGCTGTGCGGCATGCCCCCGAATGGAGTCATTTACGTAATCTCCACCGGCCATTCATCGGGCTACCCTCTATTGCGTGACAGATGAACCGACCCGCCAGAGGCGCATTCTCCTCAGATCGGGCAAAAGCCCCTTCGATGTGGCTTCGCTCGAACAATCCCTCGACAGAGACGTCTTCGCGACCAACGCGGGCAATCTGATCTTCAGCGACGCGGCCCACAAGCTGCTGACGACGCCGCGCGCGGAGGTCTTCTCCAACGGCATCCGCACCGATCCGTCGGCCGCCGCACGCATCAACGAGGAGTTCGACGTGTTCGTCGTGCCCCTGGCGAACGCGTTCCGTCCGACCTTCGAGCGGCCCTTGAAGCGGATGACACAGCTGATCAAGAAGCTGCGCATCCCCGTCGTCGTCCTGGGTGTGGGCGCGCAGGCCGACCTCAAGTACGACGCGGCCCGGCTGAAGCCGATGGAGCCGACGGTCAGGGAATTCGTCACAGAGGTCCTCAACCGCAGCGCGTCCATCGGCGTGCGGGGCGAGTTCACCGAGCAGTACCTCAAGAACATGGGCTTCCGTGACGTCGAGGTCATCGGCTGTCCCTCGATGTTCATGAACGGCGAGACGTTCACGCTCGAGAAGAAGTCGGAGTCGCTCACCAGGGATTCCATGATCTCGGTGAACGGCTCGCACAGCGCCGTACGTTCACACGGTCTCGACGCCATAATCCGGCAGGCGCACGAGCGCTACCCGAATCTGCGGTTCATCGGGCAGAACCTTCTCGAGGCCCAGCTGCTCCACTGGCGCGAGACGTCGAACCCGATCGGCGCCCAGACCTCGATGCCCACCCATCCGTCCCACCCGATGTACCGGGAGGGCAAGGTCCGGCTCTACGTCGATCCGGCCACGTGGATCGACGAACTGCGCGCGTTCGACTTCTCCTTCGGCTCGCGTATCCACGGGAACATCGCGGCCCTGCTGGCAGGTGTCCCGAGCACCGTGCTCTGCAGCGACTCACGGACCCTGGAGCTCTGCCGGTACTTCGGCATCCCGCACCGCAAGATCTCCGAGACGCCCAAGAACACCGATCCCGCCGAGCTGTACGAGGCGGCGGACTTCGGCGAGCTGGTGAACGGCCACAAGGAACGCTTCCTCCGTTTCACCGGCTTCATGGAGAGGAACGGCCTGGAGAACACGTTCCACCACGGCGACAGCGGAAAGGCCTTCGACGCCCAGGTGTCCAGGCTCGCCCTTCCGCCTGCCGTCCGCCCGTGGACCGACTCCGACCCCGACACGCTGAGCAGCCGCTTCAGCTGGATGCAGAGCCGGATGGAGGAGCTGACCGCGCAGAACGCCCTGTTGCGCAGCCAGCTCGAGAAGAAGGCCGGCGCGGTCAGCATCAAGGTGCAGGCGGGTGAGGGGGCCGCGGCCTGGCCGTCCGCCTACCGGCGCGCCCGGCGTGTCGTGGGGCGCCCGGTCCGGAGGCTGCTGCGCCCCGAGCAGTAGGGACCGGCTCACGGTCGCTGCCGTCGCGCCCGTGCTCCAGGCGGGAGGAACCGGCCCAGGGCCGATGCCGCCGCGCCCGCCTCAGACCTTGTGGGCGCGGCGCGGCACGTGAAGTCCGGCGGCCCGGGCCGTCCTGCGCGCCTTGCCCGCCAGCCGCCGCAGGAAGACCGCGGTGGACTGCCGGCCCGGCACGTCGATCCGCTTCCGGCCGATCCATTCGGGGACGGTCACCTCGTAGGCCGGCAGGGGCAGCCCCGCGTCCTCCCCGAAGTGGGGGTAGGTCAGGTACAGCCGGCCTCGGAGCCCCTTGCGGACGGCCTTGGGCTGCTTCTTCTCGCTCATGAAGCGGAGGATGTCCAGGAGCAGGTCGAGCCTGCCCTTCGAGACGCAGATCAGCCGGAGCCGTTCGTTGACCTTGAGGCGACGGGCCAGGCCCGGTGACCAGTAGGCCTCCAGCAGCGGTGCCGCCAGTTCCATCTTCTTCTGGCGCACCTCGTCGGACTGCCGGAGCAGGGCGGGTCCGAACTGCGGGAGCAGGGTGATGACGAAGGGCCTGACCATGAGCACGTCCCGCTTCGGCCCCGGCGGTACATGGGCGGCGATGAGCCCTGCCAGCGCCCGGGCGGAATCGAAGCGGAGCAGGTAACTGCCGCTCTTCGTCACGTGCTTGCCGTCGTCCCGGCCCACCAGGTAGTAGCAGGTGTAGTCGGCCACGACGGAGACGCCGTTGCCGCGCAGGTACGCCTCCATGGTGAAGAGCGCGTCCTCACCCGTCCTGAGGTTCTCGTCGAAGGTCATGCCGAGCCGGACCAGGAGGTCCCGCCGGAACAGCTTCTGGGCGCTCAGGGTGAACTTGATGTTGGAGTTGTACAGATCGGCGCGCTCGACCGTCTGCTTCCACATCGACTTCGCCGCGCCCCTGTTGACGCCGACGACCTTTCCGAGCACCACGTCCGTGCCCGCGCGGTCGCCCATGGCGACCATGCGCTCCAGCGCTTCCTCACCGAAGTAGTCGTCCGCGTCGAGGAAGAAGACGTACCTGCCACGGGCGAGGCCGAGACCGCGGTTGCGCGGGCCGCTGGGACCGCCGGAGTTCTCCTGGCGGACGACGCGCATGTCGATGGCGGTCCGGGCCGCGAACTCCTCCAGGTACTCCCCCGTACCGTCGGTCGACCCGTCGTCTATCGCCACGATCTCCATGCGCCCGGCCGGAAGCGTCTGCGCTTCGACGGACTCCAGGCAGCGGATCAGGTAGGGCATCGCTTCGTAGGCGCCGATGATGACGGTCACGTCTGGTGCGCTGCTGCTCATCTCTCCCCGGTTCACACTTATCCGCATCAATCAGGAGAAACGATAGAACGACGACACCTGACGTGCTCCATGCACGGACACGCCGAACGGTCCGTACGTTCCCCTCCCTGAGGAGGAGACGGACGGACCGTTGCGCGGGTTGCGTCGTGAACCGGACATTCTTCGAACAACTGAATGACAGCCGGAGCACATCTGCCCGACAGCTCCGCATCCGGCCGGTGGCGCGCCTCGCGCCGCCGGCCGGACACGCGTCGGTCAGCGGACCGCCGAAGGGCCCGCGCCGATGCCGGCGTCGGGTGCGGCCGAGGCGTCGGGATCGACTGCGGCCTCGACCTCGGCGACGATCTCCGCCACGCCGTCCCCGGCACCGCTGGACGCGGCCTCCGGGTCGGGCAGAGGGGCGGACAGCTGCTCGCCCACACGCTGCGCGACACGGGCGTTGCGGGCCTCCGCCTTGGCCGCGAGGGCGTGGACGGCGGCGTTGAACTGCTCCATGGAGGTGGGCTCGTCCGGTCCCAGCAGGTAGCTCTTCAGCTCGTGCCTGGCCCCTGCGAGCGAGTCCGCCGCCGGGTCGGCGACGGCGCGCAGCAGTTCGTCGATCTCCTCAGCACTGTTGGACAGGATGACGGCTGCCCGCACAGCGGTGTTCTGACGCTTGAACTCGTCCCGGCCGACCTCGGCCGAGTCGGTCACCGCGTACGGCTTGCCGCTCGCGATGAAGTCGGACACCACGCTGGAGATGTCCGAGACCATGGCGTCGGACTCGTTGAAGCAGTCGTACAGCTTCGGCTGGGCGCCGGTCACCGTCCTGTGCTCCCACCAGCCGAAGGAACGCCAGTAGGCGTCGTTCCACTCGGCACGCAGGCCGGCGATCTCCGCCTGGCGGGCCGGGTCGGCGAGTGCGACCCGCGACTCCTCCGACTCGTCGCCCCCGGCACGTCCGGGCTGCGCGAGCTCCGCCAGGCGGGCCTCGATGCGGGCGAGTTCCGCCTTCGCGGCCTTCTGCCCGGCCGCCGCGGCAGAAGCCTCCTTCGCCCAGCGGGGGTCGGCGGCGCGCTGCTGGACGGACTTGGCGACCAGTGCCTTGATCCGGGCGTCGACGGCCCTCGCCTTGGCACTGCGGATACCGGTGAAGGGGTGCGGCTTGTATATGACCCGGACCGGGCTGTCGGCCGTCAGCAGCCGGCGGACGATGTTCTCGCCGGCCAGCAGCAGCGAGGTGTTGCCCGGGTTGTCGTCCCAGCCCTCCCAGGTGGGGGCGTACAGCACCGTCGGAACGGGGTTCTTGGTGGTACCGGTCCAGCTCTCGATGGGCGCCAGCTGCGGCCGCCCGACCTCGACGATGTCCTCGTCGCGGACGCCGACGTCGGCCAGCGCGTAGCGGTCACGGCCCGCACGGCCGGCCGTCCACACCTCGTCGTACACCTTGGAGTACGGGTTGACGCTGGCCAGCTTGTCGCTGTCACCGTGCCCGATGAACACGTGCTTCATGGTCGGGACCCGCAGCATGTGGATGTTCTTCCCGACGTTGGCCGGATACAGACACACACGGACGGTCGAGAGGTTCATGTTCATGAGGTGGGTGCCGGCGGGCACACAGACCACCGGCACGGAGGTGTCCGCGAGCTGGGAGACCAGATTGCGCTCGCGCATGACGATCAGCGGGCGCCCCTCGACGGCCGCCATGGTGTCCAGCCACATGTTGCCCTGGTAGGCGGACTCGTTGGAGCCGGAGAAGTAGAGCACGACGGTCGGCTGGTACTCGCCCAGCCAGGTGTCCAGGGCCTTCAGCACCGCGGGGGCGGACGGCGCCCGCCGGCTGCGGCGCAGGTACGGGACGAGCAGGACGTTGTAGCCGGCCGCCAGCACCAGCGTCACACCGGCACCGATGAACCCGAGGATGTCCTCGCCCGTGCCGGCGGCCACGAGGACGCCTGCCACCGCGGGGAGGTCGAGGTGGAGCATCTTCTCGCTGGACCGGTGCAGCAGCGCGCGCGGGGGGGCGTCGGGGATACGGACCGCGTGCAGGTCCACGTTGCGGGTGACGATCGGGAGGCTGCGGCGCAGCCGGATCAGGGTCGTCAGCGCGCCGTGCGGGGCCTGAAGACCGTAGAAGAGGAGGAAGCAGGCGACCGCCGCGTAGAAGAGCGGTTCCTCCGCGAGGTCCAGCCGGGCCAGCAGCAGAATGATCATCAAGTGGCGGAGCAGGAAGCGGATGGGCAGCCCCGCACGCACCTTGCCGAGCCGGTTGATCAGATAACTGCCGCGCTGGTGCAGATACCAGTCCGCGAGGTACGTGACAGCCGTGGCCGCCGCGAAGAACCAGATGTCGGGGAGGAGAGCGGCGACCATGACGCACGGGTATCCCAGCGTCATCAGTACGGCTGCCAGCAGTTCTGACCGACTGCCCACACGGGCCAGGCGAATGGCTGTGGAAATCACGAAGAACCTGCTCCAGGGGGTGCCGGTTGTTTCACGTATAGAGGGAAATGTGAAGATGCGGCTTCACGCACTCGGGCCTCTGGGTCCACCTTTCGGTGAACCCAGAGGCCCGTAAAAGTACATTTGTCAAGAATTATTACACATCTTCCTGACGGTCCAGGACCGACGCCAGCGCCTGCTCGAAGCCGGAGGCCTCGGTGACGTCCCTGGTCGGGTCCTGCTGCCGAACGTCGATGACGTGGCCCGTCATGGCCGACAGGAGGACGTCGAGCGAGGTGCGCGCCACGGCCTCGGAGGAGAGCAGCGAGCCCTCCGGCTCCTGGCCGAACGCCTTGGTACGCATGGGGGTCGCGGTGCGCTCGGGGTTCACGCAGTTCACCCGGATCCCCTCGCCCGCCCACTCGTCGGCCAGCGCCTGCGTGAGGTTCACCATCGCGGCCTTGGTGGACGAGTAGAGGCTGTACTCCGCGCGGCCACGGGTGTAGCTGCTGGAGGTGTACAGCAGCAGCTGCCCCTGGGTCTCCGCCAGGTACTTGTACGAGGCCCGGGCGATCTGCACGGGTGCCAGGTAGTTGACGTTCAGCGCTTCCTGGATGGTCGTGTTGTCCGTCTCCGCCAGCTTGCCGATGCGCAGCACGCCCGCGGTGTTGATCACGTAGTCGATGCGGCCGGTCTCGGCATAGGCCTTGGACAGCGCGTCGTCGATGTGCTCGGGGTTCTCGACGTGGGTGCCGGTGGTGGAGCGGCCCAGCGCGTACACACTGGCGCCGTACTGCTCGGCCAGCGTGGCGATGTCGGCTCCGATGCCGTACGAACCGCCGAAGACGACCAGGGTCCTGCCCGAGAGGAGCTCGCGGTAGGCGGCCTCGTCGGCCTGGCGGGGTGCCGCCGTGGAGGCCAGCTGGAAGAGCTTGTCGGTGATGAAGACGTCGACCGGCTGGGTCACCTTCATGTTGTACTCGTCACCCGCGACCACGTAGATCGGCACGTCGGGGAGGTACCGCAGGACGACCGAGCAGTCATCGGTGGCCTGGAAGTTCGGGTCGCCGGCCGCGACCTCGTACGCCTTGCGGATCGTGGAGAGCTTGAACGCCTGCGGGGTCTGGCCGCGGCGCAGCCGGGACCGGTCCGGGACGTCGGTGATGAACTCGCCGTCCTCGCCGTGGGTGCGGGTCACGATGATCGTGTCGGCGGACGGGATGGCGACGTCCACCGCCTGGTAGCGGTCGAGGGCGTCGACACAGTCCTTGATCACCCGCTGTGACAGAAGCGGACGGACCGCGTCGTGGAAGAGGACGTTGCGGTCCTCACCCTCCGCCAGTCCCTCGCCGAGAGCCGCGATGGCGCGCTCGGTGGTCTCGTTCCGGGTGTTGCCACCCTCGATGATCTTGGTGACCTTGGTCAGCCCGGCCTTGGCGACGATCTTCTCGACGTCGGGCACGAAGCCGGGCGCCATCAGCACGATGACATCGTCGATGCCCTCGGCGTTCTCGAAGATGCTCAGCGTGTGCTCGATGACTGCCTTACCGGCGATCTTCAGCAGCTGCTTGGGGATCGACAGTCCCACACGCTGGCCGGTCCCACCGGCGAGCACGACCGCTGTGGTCCGGGGCTTGGCTTCATGCGGCACAGACACAGACGACCTACCTTGCGATGACAGGGGGGAACAGTGTGATGGTCGCACTCTCCGTGACCGTCTCGCAAGGCGGACGTTTACCGGTGCTCGCCTGCGGGAAACCCGCGGTTCACCGCCTGGCCAGGCAGATTGGGCAGGCGGAGCCCCGCACCCGGAGTGACAGACTCCACAGACCTGTTGCGCAATCCGCACATCGCCCGTCGCCGTACCGCCCGCCACCTGGCAGTTCCCTGTGAATCCGGGCACCCCCGCCGTGCGGGGGCGCCCGGCGCGGCGGCTAGAAGGGGTCGAACTCGTCGTACTCGCGCTGCGCGACCTCGCGCTCGGACTCGCGTTCGCGGCGGCGCGTCGCGGCGGGACGCGGAGCCTCCAGGCGGTGGTCCTCGCCGCGGCGGCCCAGCATCTCGGCCCCGGCGGCCATGGTCGGCTCCCAGTCGAAGACCACCGCGTTGTCCTCGGGACCGATGGCCACTCCGTCACCGGCCTGGGCACCCGCCTTGCGGAGCTCGTCCTCGACACCGAGCCGGTTGAGCCGGTCGGCGAGGTAACCGACGGCCTCGTCGTTGTTGAAGTCGGTCTGACGGATCCAGCGCTCGGGCTTCTCACCGCGCACGCGGTAGATGCCGTCCTCCTCCACGGTCACCGTGAAGCCGGCGTCGTCGACGGCCTTGGGCCGGATGACGATGCGGGTCGACTCCTCCTTGGGCTGGGTGGCCCGCGCCTCGGCGATGATCCCGGCGAGGGCGTACGAGAGCTCGTTCAGGCCCTTGTGCGCGACGGCCGAGACCTCGAAGACGCGGTAGCCGCGCGCCTCCAGGTCCGGGCGGATCATCTCCGCGAGGTCCTGGCCGTCCGGGATGTCGACCTTGTTCAGGGCGACGATGCGCGGGCGGTTCTCGAGGCCGCCGTACAGCCGCAGCTCCTCCTCGATCATGTCGAGGTCCGAGACGGGGTCACGGTCGGACTCCAGCGTCGCGGTGTCCAGGACGTGCACCAGGACGGAACACCGCTCGACGTGCCGCAGGAAGTCCAGGCCGAGGCCCTTCCCCTCGCTGGCGCCCGGGATGAGCCCGGGCACGTCGGCGATGGTGTAGACGGTCGAGCCGGCGGTGACGACACCCAGGTTGGGTACGAGAGTCGTGAACGGGTAGTCCGCGATCTTCGGCTTGGCGGCGGAGAGCGCCGAGATCAGCGAGGACTTGCCCGCGCTCGGATAACCGACGAGGGCGACGTCGGCGACGGTCTTGAGCTCCAGGACGATGTCCCGGCTCTCTCCCGGCTCACCGAGCAGCGCGAAGCCGGGCGCCTTGCGGCGGGCAGAGGCCAGCGCGGCGTTCCCGAGCCCGCCCCGGCCGCCCTGGCCGGCGACGAAGGTCGTGCCCTGACCCACCAGGTCGGCGAGGACGTTACCCGCCTTGTCGAGCACGACGGTGCCGTCGGGGACGGGCAGCACGAGGTCCTGGCCGTCCTTGCCCGAACGGTTGTCACCGGCACCGGGCTGGCCGTTCGTGGCCTTGCGGTGAGGGTGGTGGTGGTAGTCCAGCAGCGTGGTGACCGCCTGCTCGACGACGAGGATGACATCGCCGCCGCGTCCGCCGTTGCCCCCGTCGGGGCCGCCCAGCGGCTTGAACTTCTCACGGTGCACGGAGGCCACGCCGTGGCCTCCGTTACCCGCGGCGGCATGCAGCTCGACGCGGTCCACGAAGGTGGTCATGGTGGGGGCCTCCAGGTACTGCGGGAAAATACGGAATTGTCTCTTGACGTAACGCGCCGAGGGCGGACCCGCTTCCCCGGTTACCGGGAAAGCCGAGATCCGCCCTCGGGAGGTGCTGTGTCGCTCAGCCGTTGCCTGACTCAGGCAGCGACGGGAACGATGTTCACGACCTTGCGGCCACGGTGCGTACCGAACTCCACCGCGCCGGCGGTCAGCGCGAACAGCGTGTCGTCGCCGCCACGGCCGACGCCCGTGCCCGGGTGGAAGTGGGTGCCGCGCTGGCGGACCAGGATCTCACCGGCGTTGACGGCCTGACCGCCGAAGCGCTTCACGCCGAGCCGCTGAGCATTGGAATCGCGCCCGTTCCGAGTGGACGATGCGCCCTTCTTGTGTGCCATGTCTCCTCAGTCCCTTACTTCGCAGCCGCGGGGATACCGGTGACCTTGATCGCCGTGTACTGCTGGCGGTGACCCTGGCGACGGCGGTAACCCGTCTTGTTCTTGTAGCGAAGGATGTCGATCTTCGCGCCCTTGTGGTGGTCCACGATCTCGGCCTGGACCTTGATGCCGTCCAGCACCCACGGGTCGCTGGTCACGGCGTCACCGTCGACAACGAGCAGGGTCGAGAGCTCGACCGTGTCGCCAACCTTGGCGGTGGAAATCTTGTCAACCTCAACGATGTCGCCGACAGCAACCTTGTGCTGGCGACCACCGCTGCGCACGATGGCGTACACGCGGATCTCTCTCTCACTCGGAACGGATCCCCTGATGCCAGCCGCCCGCGCGGGCCGGGGCCCGCGACAGTCCGGAAGGATGAGCGGCCTCCCCCGGGGACGGATCACCGGGAGGGATGTGCTCAGGGGGTAGGCGCACAGAAACACGCCGAGGGTCAAGGTTACGGGGCTGGGTGCGGGGGGTCAAACCGGGCCTCGTCCGCCGGCGTACGGGAGGTTTCCACCCGCTCCACGGCACTCCCCCGGACCTGCCGCGCGGCAGGTCGCCGCCCGCCTACCCCCGGCTCCGGATCCCGGACCCGGCCCGGCCGTCAGACGTGCGACGGCAGCCAGCCACGCTGAACCGCGCGGACCCCGGCCTCGAAACGGCTGCGCGCGGACAGCCGTTCCATCAGTTCGTTCGCCATCCTCCGCGCGGTCCTCGGCGACACACCCAGGCGCTTGGCGATGGCTTCGTCGGTGTGCCCTTCTGCCAGCAGACGTATGGCCGTCGCCTGCTGCGGGGTCAGCCCGTCCGCTCCACAGGCCGGCGTGTCGGCGAGCGGCTGCGCGGCGGCCCAGACGGACTCGAAGAGCGCCAGGAGCGCCGTCAGCATGCCTTCGCCGGTCAGTACGGCCGCCCCGACGGCGGTGTCGTCACTTCTGACGGGGATCAAGGCGGTGGACCGGTCCACGATGAGCATGCGGATGGGCAGGAGGGCCGCCGTACGGACCTCACCTCCCATCCCCGCGAGCCGGTTCGCGTGCTCGATCGTCGGACGGCTGTTGCGGACACTGTCGAGGTAGACGGTGCGCATGCGCACCCCTCGGCCCAGCAACTCCTCGTTCAGAGGGCGCGACGCGGCGATCGCGGCGTCCGTCAGGACCGAGTCGGGAGAGAAGGACAGAACCTCTTCCTTGGTGCCGTGCGTGAGCGACACCAGCCGGTCACGTATCCGGTCGAGCCCGACGAGTTGCTCGACACCCGGCTGGCGCGCCTCGGGAGTCAGTTCGGCGTACTCCGCGATCAGCTGGACCGCCGCCGCCCGCGACGCGTCCAGTCGTTCCTGCTGAGCGGTCAGCTGCGCCTGTCTGCGGGCCATCAGGATTTCCATCCCGATGTCGGGCGACACGGCCCACAGCCTCCCCGGATCTTCGGCCGAGGGCCGTACGAGCGCCAAGGCGCTCAGCTCGTCCAGAGCGCCGCGCACCGCGGTGGTGGACGAACCGAGCGCACCGGCCAGTGCGGCGACGTTCGCGCTGGGCATGGACAGCATGGCCCGATAAACAGCTTCGGCTGTCACATCCAGGCCGAGTTCGGTCAACACGTGCGTTCCCCCCGGCGTCAGTTGACACAGTCCTGCCGCCGGATCATCTCAGGATCTTCACGAGCACTTCAATGGATCACCGCATTGTCGGCCGCTTCCGGTCCGTGTCCGGGCCCGATGAGGCCATGGCCGGAAGCGTCCAGGCGTCATGGCCGAGACCTCCCATCGCGCCCGGTCATGGTGAGGTGCATGTTTCTCGTCCACGCAGACTTCTCCGCCCTGGGACCGTTCGAACTACCACGTGACACAGGCGAATTGATCCGCACCTCACTGACTCCGGCTGACCAGGTGGAACACGTCTCGGCCCACGCTCTGCCACCCGGCCGCTTCGTCCTGGGCTTCTTCCTGCTGACCGCTTCACTGAATGAGGCGGAGGCAAAAGCCGAGGCGATCTGCCGTCGCCTGCTCGCCGAGAAGCGCCTGCCTCCCGCGGTGCTGCGGGAGGTGGGCGTGCCTCTCATCACTCCTCTCCTGCCGCCCTGAGCCGCCATGGCGGCACGGGGCCCGCCCCCGTCCGGCGCCGGGCTGTGGCGGCCGGGCCGCGACGTGCCGCGTGTGGACAGAACCATCCAAGGCCGTTTTGGGCCAGCCCGAGCTTCTTCCGCCCCTTCTGAGCTGCGGCTTAGCTATGGATCACCGCTCGGAGCCGCACCACTGCGGTTCGGCTCCGACGACCTGTCTGTCACTCAGGTCACCGTTCCGAACACGAAGGGCCAGCCAGCCATGCGCGTCATCCATCACCTCAAGGCCATCCGAATCACCCTTCTCGCCCTGGCGATCGCGGTCCCTGTGTTCGGTCTCTCCGTGCCGGCGCCAGGCACCACCGCGTCCGCCGCGTCGGGCGCCGAAGCGCCCGTGGTCATCGGCACGGACGACATGAGCTGGCAGTGACACCCAGATGATCTACGGGGGAACAGAAGTGACGTCCAGGACCGACAACACCCGCAGGACCACGGGACTGCTGCTCGCCGGGGCCGTTTCGCTCGGCCTGCTGACCGCGAGCACCGGCACCGCCCAAGCCGCTGAACAGGTGTGCACAGGCACCTCGTCGATCTACGGGATCCTCGACGACGGCCGCCTCACCTACTCCGCCATCACGCCCGGCACCGGCAACCGCATCAGAACCCGCATCGGCCCCGACCTCGGCTTCGAGCCCAAAGCCATGGCCACCCTCAACTTCAACACCATCCTCGTCACCTCCACCGCCGGAGCCCTCTACCGCGTCGACGTCCAGACCAACGACGAAACCCTCACCGTCTCCGCCATCGACAAGATCATCGACAAGGGCTGGACCCACGACAAGCTCAGCTACGACGGCTACGGACACCTCTACGGCACCACCACCGACGGCACGCTCCTGCAATACCTCGTCTCCCAGGCCAAGCCCAAGGGCGTCGAACACATCGGCCAACGCGCCGAGATCGGCACCGGCTTCGTCCTCAAGACCCTCACCACCGTCGGCCAGGACCGCCTCATCGCCACCACCGAAGCCGGAAAACTCTTCTCCTACAAGATCATCGGTGGGGCCTGGAAGCGCGACGACCTGAAGGAATCCGGCTGGTCCGGCTTCGACCAGGTCGTCTCCTCCGGCAGCGGCTTCTACTACGGCCGCATCGCCGCGACCGGCGCCATGTACTGGTACAAGGACGCCAACATCTCCGACGGCAACGGAGACGACATCGCCTACCACAACGACGACCCGGTCGACCCCTCCGGCTGGACCCAGACCCTCCTCTCCGCCGCCCCCGGCCAGGTCACCTGCAAGTCGGTCAGCACCCTCGGGCAGGACATCGCCAAGGACGCCAGGGCCGAGGTCGGCAACAACTTCAACGACTACGACTTCGACCACAGCCGTGCCTGGTGCGCGGAGTTCGTGAAGTACATCTGGGCCGGCAACGACGTGACGGGTTCGTCGGAGCTGGACGCCCGGGCGATCAGCCTTCGCGAGTACGGCCTGAAGCACGGCACCTACCGCTCCGGGTCCCCCAAGGTCGGGGACGCGGTGCTCTACGACACCGACGGAAATCTGACCGACGGCGAGGCCGACCACGTCAACATCGTCGTGGCCGTCTCCTCCGACGGCAAGCAGATCGAGACGGTCGGCGGCAACGAGAGCCGCCAGGTGCAGAAGACCGGATGGTTCAACTGGGACACCGCCTCCAGCCCGATCGGTGCCGGGCCGGCGCTCGCCTTCATCTCGCCGAAGGGCTGACCTGACCGGCGCAGCCGGCGGCCACGCCCCTCGAAGCCGGGGTGTGGCCGCCCTCCGCGTCGCGGTGCCGCCTGCCGCGGGACCGGCGGAGGATCGTATGCTCGCCGGGCAAACACGCTCTCCGGAAGGCACAGCACGTGAACTACAGAGTCCAGCCCACTGCCCAGGTCGACGACAGTGCCGAGATCGGCGACGGCAGCAGCGTCTGGGAGCTCGCCCAGATCCGTGAGGGAGCGCGGCTCGGCGAGGGCTGCGTGGTGGGCCGCGGCGCCTACGTGGGCACCGGCGTGCGGATCGGCGACAACGTCAAGCTGCAGAACTACGCCCTGGTCTACGAGCCGGCCGAGCTCGGCGACGGTGTCTTCGTCGGTCCCGCCGTCGTCCTGACCAACGACCACAACCCTCGCTCCGTCGACCCCGAGGGCAAGCAGAAGCGCGGCGGTGACTGGGAGGCCGTGGGCGTGAAGGTCGCCGAGGGTGCCTCGCTCGGCGCGCGGTCCGTGTGCGTCGCGCCCGTGAGGATCGGGCGCTGGGCCATGGTGGCGGCCGGCGCCGTGGTCACGAAGGACGTGCCGGACTTCGGACTGGTCGTGGGCGTCCCGGCCCGCCGGGTCGGCTGGGTGGGCCGCAGCGGCGTCAAGCTCGTCGAGCGGGCGGACGAGCCGGGCGTCTGGGAGTGCCCGCAGACGGGCGCTCTGTTCGACGAGGCCGACGGCGCCCTCACCGAGCGGGCCGCCGGCGCACTCTGAGGGCGGGGGGACGCGCGCCGGGTCCGGCACCTTCGTCTCGATGCCTCCGGGCTTGCGTCAGCGGTGCCGGAGACCAGGTGTGCGACCCTCCGCGCGAAGGAAGTACAACTCTTCCGTTACCCGGGCGAAGCCCGTACGGTCCATGTTCTGACTCGACCGTGGAGCTTCGCTGTGCAGACACTTCGCCTCTCCGACGAACGACTCGTCGGCCTCGCACGCTGGGCCACCGACCGGATGGCACGCGTCAAGAACCCGGCCCTGGCGGAGAGGGTCCTGGGCGCGGCGGGCCACCGCATCCAGGATCCCCGGGTCAGGGCCGACGTGCTGGCAGAGGCTGCGGAGGCAAGGCTGGGGCTCGGCTACCTGCCCCGCCACCTGGCGCAGGCCTACGCGGCGGAACTGGTGTGCGCCGACGAGCACCACAGGGCGGGGCGTCGTAAGGCCGCCGCCGCGTCGGCCGCGAAGGCGCTGATCCTCGCCTTTCACCGGGTCGCCCACATCGACGCCCTCACCTCGCCGCTCGCCACCGAGCCCGCCCGGTTCACGGCTCCCCTGCGCCGCAGCCGCGTCCTGCGGGCGCTGCGTGCGCCGCGCGGGCGCGTGGCCCCCTCGGCCGCTCCGCCGACGGACCGGCCGATGCGGCTGCTCTTCGCGCACAGCGCGAACGACAACTTCCTGCCGGTCATCCTGGACCACTACCGGAAGCACCCGGAGGTCGAGGTCCGTGTCCTGAACACCGCGACCGACCCGGCTACCGCCCCGCTCGCCAAGGGCCTCGGCCGGATGATCGCGTGCGGTATCGGCATACGGAGCGCCTACGCGGAGCAGACGGAGGAAGCGCTGCGTCCGCACCTCGACTGGGCCGACGTCGTCTTCGTCGACTGGTGCACCGCCGCGGCCGCGTTCCTCACGCTCGTGGACCCCGGCACCACCCGGATCGTGGTGCGGCTGCACAGTTTCGAGGCGTTCAGCTACTGGCCGCATCTGGTGGACTTCTCCCGCGTCGACGATCTGGTGTTCGTCAGCGAGCACCTGCGGGACCTGGCCGTCGCCACGCTGCCCCGGCTCAGGGAGCCGGGGGCCCCTGCCGTCCATGTCGTCGACAACGCGGTCGACCTCGCTCGTTTCCCCCTGCCGAAGAAGCCCGACGCGCGGTTCACCCTCGGCCTCGTCGGCGTCGGTCAGGTGGCCAAGGATCCGCGTTGGGCCCTGGAGGTGCTCCGCATCCTCCGCGAGCAGGACGACCGCTACAGGCTGCGCCTGATCGGAGGGCCCATGGACCCGGCCGTCAGCCCGGCTGTCGGCCGCTACCACCGCGCGTTCGCCGCCGAAGTGGCACCGCTCGTCGCCGCCGACGCGGTGCACCTGAGCGGCCACACGGACGACATGCCCACCGAGCTGACGGAAGTCGGGGTGGTGCTCAGCACGTCCGTCCGCGAGAGCTGGCACCAGGGCCTTCTGGAGGGGGCGGCGAGCGGTGCGGTCCCGGTCGTCCGGGACTGGCCGTTCTTCGCGGACAAGGCGCACGGCGCCCGTTCGCTGTTCCCCGGCGCGTGGGTGGTCTCCACGCCCGCCGAGGCCGCTGAGCGGATCCTCGGGGTCAACGAGTCCGAGGACGCCTGGCTCCGGGCGGGGCACGAGGCCTCCGAGCAGGCCGTCTCCGCCTGGGACTGGGGCACGGTCGGGCCGCGGCTCGACGCGTTGCTCACCGCCCCGTCCGTGGACATCCCCGCTCAGCGGACCGTACGGACGAGCGCGGAGTGACGGCATCCGGGCGGGGCGGACGTGGACCCCGGTCATGACCCACTCGTGCGGTCCTTAGGATGACCGGGCACGGCACCCTTTTGAGGTGCCCGGTAAGCCTAACGAGGCCGACATGTCCCGAACCGAGGTCCAGGCACCCAGCCACCAGGCTGTCGCCGCTACAGCCCCGCAGGAGGCCTCCCGGGCCCCCGCGCCACGGCTGCACGCCCTGGACGCGCTGCGGGTCGTCGCCGCGCTCGCCGTGCTGGCCTTCCACTTCACCGGGGTGGACGCGGCGACGAAAGCCAACTGGGGCGTACATCCGGAGGAGTTGTTCCCGTGGCTCTTCCCGGTGACCTCCTACGGTTCCTACGGGGTCCAGCTCTTCTTCCTGATCAGCGGCTTCGTGATCTGCCTGTCGGCCTGGGGCCGCACCCCGGGGCAGTTCGTCCGGGCCAGGTTCCTCCGGTTGTTCCCCGCGTACTGGTTCTCGGCGGCGGTCGCGTTCGTGGTGTGGCGTGCGCTGCCCGACGGTTCGCGCACCGGCCCCAGCATCAGTGAGTCGCTCACGAACCTGACCATGCTCCAGGTGCCGCTGTCCGCGCAGCACCTGGTGGGCGCGTACTGGACGCTGTGGGCGGAACTCACGTTCTACCTGGTCTTCCTCCTGGTGATCTGGAAGGGCCTCGACTACCGCCGCGTCAGTGTGTTCTGCTGGCTGTGGCTGCTGTCGAGCGTGCTGATCCAGCAGAAGGACAACCAGGTGCCCGTGCTCGGCATCTTCGCCCAGCCGCTCAACACCGCGCTGTTCGTCGGCGGCATCGCGATGTACTTGATCTACCGCTTCGGCCCCGACCTCAAGCTCTGGGGTCTGCTCGCCGCGAGCTGGCTCGTCATGCAGAGCGACCTGGTCCAGCACGCCGACGGTCTGCGCCACGACCGGGGGATGGACCGGCACCCCTACATAGCCCTGGCGCTGGTGACCGTCTTCTACCTGCTCGTGCTGGCCGTCGCGCTGCACAGGCTGGACCGGATCCGCTGGAACGGATTCGTCACCCTGGGCGCCCTGGTCTACCCCCTGTACCTGCTGCACGAGGAACTCGGATGGGCGCTGATCCGGAACCTGTACGGACCTCTCGGCGCCTGGCCCACGCTCCTGCTGACCACCGCTGTCATCCTGGTCGCGGCCTGGTTGCTGCACAGGCTGGTGGAGCGCCCGTCGCAGCGCTGGCTGCGCGCCCGGCTGGAGCAGGAGGCGCGCCGGTCCGCGGACCGGGACCGGGCGGAGCGTACGGCCGTCTGACGCCCTGGCGAGCCGCACACGGCTGAGGCCCCCACCCGGTGTCGGGTGGGGGCCTCAGCCGTCGGGGCCGGGTCAGCCGCCGATCACGACGCGGCGCACACCCGCCCAGTTGGCCGGATCCGTCGTACGACGGCCGTCGACCAGGACGCGGACGTCCGGCAGGTCGGCGGCGGCCAGCTCGCGGTACTCGGCGTGGTCGGCCTGGAGGATCGCGGCGGTGACCGTCTGGCCCTCGTGCGGTACGAGGCCGTGCGCGGTCAGTTCGTCGGACGTGTACATCGGGTCCGAGACGAACGGCACCGCGCCGCGCGCCTTGAGTGCCTCGACGACGCCGAAGACCCCGGAGAAGGCGATCTCCTTGACGCCGCCGCGGTAGGCGGCACCCAGCACCAGGACCCCGACGCCGTCCAGGTCACCGTAGGCGGCGGCCAGCAGGTCGACGGAGTACTCGGGCATCGCGGCGTTGGCCTCGCGGGCCGAGCGCACGACGGTCGCCTCCGGGTCGTTCCACAGGTACATCCGCGGGTAGATCGGGATGCAGTGGCCGCCGACGGCGATGCCCGGCTGGTGGATGTGGCTGTAGGGCTGGCTGTTGCAGGCCTCGATGACCTTCTTGACGTCGATGTCGTTCTTGTCGGCGAACCGGGCGAACTGGTTGGCCAGACCGATGTTGACGTCGCGGTACGTCGTCTCGGCGAGCTTGGCCAGCTCGGAGGCCTCCGCCGTACCGAGGTCCCAGACGCCGTTCGGGCGCGGCAGGTCCTCGCGGTCGTCGAAGTCGAGTACGGCCTCGTAGAACTCCACACCGCGCTGCGAGGACGCCTCGTCGATGCCGCCGACGAGCTTGGGGTAGCGGCGCAGGTCGGCGAAGACGCGGCCGGTCAGTACGCGCTCCGGGGAGAAGACGAGGTGGAAGTCGCGGCCCGGGGTGAGGCCGGAGCCCTCCGCGAGCATCGGCGCCCAGCGGGTGCGCGTGGTGCCGACCGGCAGGGTGGTCTCGTAGCTGACCAGGGTGCCGGGCTTCAGGCCGGCGGCGATCGCCTTGGTCGCCGCGTCCATCCAGCCGAAGTCGGGGATGCCCTCGGCGTCCACGAAGAGCGGGACGACGACCACGACGGCGTCGGACGCGGCGACCGCGGCCGTGGTGTCGGTCGTCGCGGAGAGCAGGCCCGCGCCGACCGTCTCCTTGAGCTTGACGTCCAGGTCGTGCTCGCCGGGGAACGGCTCGGTGGCCGCGTTGACCAGTTCGACGACCTTCGCGTTGACGTCCGCACCAATGACCTTGTGGCCCTTGGCCGCGAACTGCACGGCGAGCGGAAGGCCGATCTTGCCGAGCGCGACTACACAGATGTTCATCGGGTTACTTTCCTCTTCAGCCTGGACAGCATGTGGCGCAGCCGCTTGCCCGCACCGGGTTTGATCTCCCACAGGGGCGCCGTCGTGATCACGAGCCGGCCCTTGGGGTTCTGGTTCGCCGCCACCCTGTACGGGACGGCCTGCCGCCAGCGGCGGGCCAGGGGCAGCGGCATCCCGCCGGTCTTCACCGGGATCTCGTACGTCGACCCTGCCACGTCCACGTACACCCGGACCCCGAGCTTCGCCTTCACGGCGTGTACGGGGATCCTGGCGTGCACCGTCGTCGCCCGGCCCCCCTCGGCCGTTTCGACCCTGAACTCGCCTTCCGGCGCGGGGAGTACGTGATCGGCCGGCAGCCGGCGGGCACCGGGCTTGTCCGCGCCCTTCGGCATGGCGCCCGTGGCCAGGCGTACGGTCAGGGAGCCGGTGTCACCCAGGACGCCCACCCGGACGCTGAGCACGAGTGACAGGTCGTCGCCGGTCTGGTCCCAGGCCACGGAGACGAGCTCGGTGCCCTGCGCCAGCCGCCCGGGCACGGCCTCGCCGACCAGTTCGTAGACACGGTCGGGAAGGCCGAGTGCCTCGTCACGGAAGCCCGGGTACAACGCGAACGCCCGGCCGTCCTCGAGTCGGAACGGGGGCGCTCCGTGTTCGGCCTCCTCGGTGATGGCGCGGGCCAGCTCTTCCACGGCGCCGGCCCGCGCGAGGCAGATCCGCACGCGCCGCTTGACGTCCAGGGAGTCCCTGAGCCCGTCGGTGAGGTACTCGTCGGCGAGGGCGGCGATCCCCGCGCAGACCTCGCGCCGGGTGGCGGCGTCGAGTGCCGGGAAGTCTCCCTGGATGAGTTTGGCGAGCTCCCACGTGAAGTGCCGCTGGAAGAGCGCGTCCCGGTCGGGGCCCGCTTCCACCAGCGAAGCGGCGTGCTTCATGATCGCGGCCGTGCAGCGCAGCCGGGACAGGTGGTCGGCGCGGTAGGTGATGTTGCTGGCGTCGCCGCGTTTCACCGCGTAGTAGAAGGTGTAGTCGGAGAGCACCGAGATCTTCCGGGCCCGCACACACGCCTCGATGGTGAACGGCTGGTCGCTGCCGACCGCCAGGTCCTCGGGAAAACGCAGCCCGTGCTTCTCCACCAGCTCGCGGCGGAAGAGCTTGGTGTTCGCCAGTGTGAAGGGCAGGCTGGAACGGTAGAGGCTGACGTCGGGGTCGTTCTTCTTGTAGAGCTTCTGGTGCACGTACCGGCCGTTGGTCCCGACCATCTTGCCGACGACCACGTCCGAGTCGTGCTCGTCCGCGTAGCCCACCATGCGCTCGAGGGCTTCCTCGCCGAGGTAGTCGTCGGACCCTATGAAGTACACGAACCGGCCCGTGGCCACCTCCAGCGCCCGGTTGCTGGGCGCGGCGGGGCCACCGGAGTTGGCCTGGTGCATGACCTTGACCGTGCCGGGGTACCGCTCGGCGAACCGGTCGAGCTCGGCACCGCTCTCGTCCGTCGAACCGTCGTCGACCGCGACGATCTCCAGCCGGTCGAGACCGATGGTCTGCCCGACAAGGGAGTTCAGGCATTCCGTCAGATACGGCATCGTGTTGTAGACAGCGACAACCACACTGACATCGGGAGCCGTCGTCATCGTCTGTTCTCCGCCTTCTCGCGGTCAGGGAGCAGGTTGGAGTAGAGCCCGTCGAGTACCTCGGCCTGTGCTTCCCAGGTCCAGGTGTCCAGCAGCCCGGGCTTGTCGTACGCGGCGCGATAGCGCTCGGGGTCCGCGAGCACCTGCTTGATCGCACGTGCCAGATCGGAGACGTCCTCGGCCTTGCAGACCTCGCCCTGCCCGGTCGAGCGGGTCACCTCGGACATGGTCTTCACATCGCTCACGACCAGGGGCAGCCGTGCGTGCGAGTACTCGAAGAACTTGGTGATCAGGGCGATCTCGTGGTTCGGCCAGTGGTGGATCGGGATGCACCCGGCGTTCGCCGCGGACAGGAACCGGACGACCTGCCAGTGCGGTACGTACGGCACGGCGTGCAGGCGGTCCCCCGCCCCCAGCTCCTCGGCGCGGGCGAGCAGGCCCTTTATGTAGGCGGCAGCCGGATTCGGGACCACGAACGCCATGTGAACGCCGTCGAGCTGCGGCAGCGCCTCCACCATGTCGCCGAGGCCGCGCTGGGGACCCGGCGAGCCGCTGTAGACCACCAGCGGCACGTCCGGTCCGATGCCGCACAGTTCCCGCAGGTCCGGCACGGGGCCGGCGTCGGGGCGCTCGACCGGCCGGTCGGGCGCGTTGAGCACGACGGTGGGCTGCGCTGCCAGGGAATGCCGCTCACGCAGCAGGTCGCCGAGGCCTTCGGACACGGTCACCACCGCGTCGGCGTACGGGGCGTACTCGCTCTCGTGCGCCGTGTTGCCCGGGATCCAGTGCGCGTTGTCCTCCCACGGGCGGACGCCGGGCAGGAACTCGTGGGCGTCCCAGACCAGCTTGACCTGGCGGCCCGCGGCCCTGGCCCGGACCGCCGCACGGGCCCCGACGCCCAGCATCCGGAAGTCGTTGGCGTGGATCAGATCGGGCTGGAGTGCGTCGATC
The DNA here is from genome assembly GCF_044385685.1 of Streptomyces sp. ALB3. Classification (NCBI taxonomy): domain Bacteria; kingdom Bacillati; phylum Actinomycetota; class Actinomycetes; order Kitasatosporales; family Streptomycetaceae; genus Streptomyces; species Streptomyces sp. ALB3. Next base: position 130,422 of record NZ_JBISCE010000040.1, read on the forward strand.
TCCTTGCCGTAGGTCAGCTCGTAGTCCCACAGGGCGGGTTCGAGCCTGCGCCAGGCCCTTCTGCCCTTGGCGGCCTTCCAGGTGGCGGTGAAGGCCCGGTCCAGCGGCCCCTGCAGCCTTCGGCCGGCCTTCTGGGCCTCGGTGGCCTGGCGGGAACGGAGCGCGACCCAGCGCTGCATCAGCTTCGACGCCGGCCCGGCCACCGTGAGACGTGCCCGCTCCACCTTGCGGAAGGCCGGGGAGCCGACCGCCTGCGGCACCACCTTGAGCGCGGCGCGGCGCGTCGCCACGTCGGCACGCCAGGCCTTCGCCCACTGCCGTCTGTAGGCACCGAGCGGGCCGGGCGGGTAGGCCAGGGGACGGCGCAGCAGCGAGCGGTGCCGTTCGGCGTGCCTCTTCGCCAGTGGCGTCTTCAGCGGCAGCAGTCGCACCTCGGCCTCACCGAGTCTCCAGCTGCGGCCGCTGCCCGAACGCACCAGGCCGAGCAGCGTCACGTCCCAGCCCGCCGCGGCCATGGACTCGGCGGCCTTCTGGACCCGCGAATCACCTTCGACCTTGTTGTCGACGAGCATGACGACCCGGCCCCTGCGGGGCCGCTCGATGGCGGCTTCCTGCGTCTCCATGAACAACCTTTCCCCCGGACGCGTCACTTGAGGAATCCGCTCAGCACCTGCGCGGTCCAGCGTCCGTCGTGGTACGTATGCGCGAATTCCACCGAGGCACGCCCGATGGCCGCGGTGCCCTCGCGATCTTCGATCAGGGAATCCAGCACCTCACGCAGCGTGGCGGGAGTGGCGCTGACGATGGGCAGTTCGCCGTTCGTCGTGGCCTTCACCGCATCGCTGATGTAACCGATCACCGGCTTGCCCGCGGCCATCGCCTCCACGGCGAACGTGCCGTAACTGCCGGTGGTGAACTGGTCCAGGACCAGGTCGCTCTCCTTGACCAGCGCCTGCATCTCGGCCCAGGGGATGTCCTCGGCGAGCCGGAAGTCGATGACTCCCTTGTCGTGGAGCTCGGTGAGGACGGGCATGATCCGGTCCGTGCCCTTGGTCCAGCGCTTGGACGGCGCGTGCAGCACGATGGGCCGCTCACGCTCCATGACCACGGTGTCGGCCGCCCACGAGGCGACGTCCACCACCAGCGGCGCCCACTTCGCCGACGGCAGGTCGTCCAGCAGGTCGGGAGTGGTGACGAAGAGCGGCAGACCGGACTCGTCCGCGATGCGCTTGTTGGTCTCCGCCTTGACCCTGAGCCTCTCGGCGATGCCGTCGGGAGCGTCGCGGAACAGGGAGTACTCGTGGCGCTCCAGGTGCCGGTCGGGGTGGCGGATGTCACTGCCGTGCGACAGGAGCGCCACCTTCACCCGCGCCTTGCGCAGGGCGGCCAGGTCACCGGCGATGGTGTCACCGTTGAGCCGGCCGAAGACCGGCATGAAGGCGTCGACGACCAGGTGGCTGTAGCGGCCGACGATCCTCTTCACCTGCTGCAGCTGGACGTCGAGATCCCCGAGCCGGGCCGCGTCCACGTACACGTCGGCCGGGTAGTCGAAGGTGTCGGCACGCTGGTTCATGACGACTTCGACGGAGACGTCGGGGTACGCCTGTGTGAGGGCCTGCGCGAAGGCCGCCCCCTGTCCCGCGTAGTTGGCGGGTCCGATGCCCAGCTTGACCCGCGTGGAGCCCAGAGGGGTCCAGACCGGCATGCCGGACTTGCCGCTGCTCGCACCGACCCGCGGAGCCCCCGGTGTCTCCTGCACCGTCCAGGACACCTCGGCGACCGGCACCGGCGGCGTCTTCTTCGACAGGGTGCGGTACAGCTCGAGGAGTCCGGCGCTCTGCTGCTCCCAGGAGAGTTCCTTGCGCACGTCCTCGGTGATGGCCTCCGCGAGCTCACCGCGGCGCTTCAGCGCGCGGGCCGCGGCGGGCGCGAAGGTGGCCGGGTCGTCCCACGAGAAGACCTCGCCGAGCCCCTTCTCCTCCACGTAGGCCTTGATCACCCGCACGTCGCTGGTGACCAGAGGCAGTCCCGCCTGCAGGTACTCGGAGACCTTCGTCGGCAGCGAGACCTCGCAGTTGGGCACCCGCCTGAACGGCGTCAGGCCGATGTCCGCCGAGGACAGGTAGTCGGCGACCTCGTGCTGCGCGACGTACGGCACCAGGTGGATGCGGTCGCGCACGCCGAGCGTCTCCGCCGTGGCCAGCAACTGCTCCAGGAGGGGCGTGACCCGGCTGCAGACCAGGGCCAGATGCACACCGGGCAGTTCGGGGAGACCGTCGATGACTGCGTCCACGCCGCGTTCGGGGCCGAGCCATCCCGAATACACCATGAGCGGGACCTCGGGCCCCAGTCCGCAGACCTCACGGACGGACGAGCGCACCGTCCCGGAACCGATCACCTCTCGGACCGGCGAGTTGCCCACGACCAGAGGCAGCTCGGACAGCTTGTGATCGTTCTTGAGCAGCTCGGCAAGCTGCGAGGACACGGTGACCACCGCGTCGGCCCGCCCGATGTACTCGGCCTCGGCCGCCGGGAGCGCGTAGGCCTGCCGGGGGTTGGGCCACTCCACACCACGGACGTACTCATGGGCGTCGTAGAGCCAGACGCACCGGTGGCCACTCGCCCGGAGCCGGGCGGCGCTGCGAGCCGCCGTCACGATCATGGTGGAGTCGTTGGCGTGGATGACGTCCGGCTTGAGCTCTTCGATCACCGGACCGAACGCCAGGTCCAGATCCACCAGCTGGGGCCAGTCGACCCGCCAGTCACGGACCGGCTCCTTCGGCGTCCTGCGCTGCTCCCACTTGAAGGCACGCACCCGCAGCTTGTACACGGCCCGGCGCGCGCGCAGCACGGCCTTCAGCGAAGCCCGCCGGGGGGCGCCCGACCAGGTGGTCTCGGCGGACGTCTGACGCACCCAGGCCCGGTAGGAGGCGCGGTAGTGGTTCAGCGCGGTCTGGTCCTGCATACGGAACTGGGTCAACGCACCGCGCAGCGGGTGAGCCCTGCGCGCCTTCACCGACCGGACGTACTCCGTCGCCACCGGGACGCGGACCACCTCGATCGGCCCCATCCTCGACCGCTGGACGTGCTTGGTGTCACTTCTGCCGATCAGCGTGACGTCCCAGCCGTCGCGGGCTGCGGCCACCGCCGTCTTCTGGACCCGTGAGTCGCCTGTGATGCCGTTGGCGACGATCACGGCGAGCCGCGGTCGGCGGGCAGGGGATTTCATACTGCACTTCCTCCGGTGGAAGACGAACGAGCCGTCACCTGTCGCGCACTCCCCCGGAGCGCGCGACAGGCCTGGCAGTGGAACGCTGTGCCCCATGCCAGGTGTTCAGCCTGCCGCACGATCCGTGTCCAGATGTACGGTGGTGCGGCTGACGGCCGACTCGAGAACCGCTGCCGCGACCTCAACGGTACGCAGTCCCTGCCGCAGCGTGCAGATGTCGGCCGACTCGCCCCGGACCGCGTCCCTGAAGAGCTCGTGCTCGACCAGCAGCGGCTCCCGCTTCGGGATCGCGTAGCGGATCATGTCGCCCTCGGAGACCCCGCGGAACGCGCGCAGCGCCTCCCATTCGGTGGTCACGGCCGCGTTCGAGTGGAACGTGAGGTCGGCGGTCAGCGTGTCGGCGATGTAGCAGCCGCGCTCGCCCGTGACCGACGTGAAGCGCTCCTTGAGCGGGCTCAGCCAGTTCACCAGGTGGTTGACCATGGTGCCGTCGGAGAGCTGCCCCACCGCGGAGACCATGTCCTCGTGGGGACGGCCGGACTTGGAGACGGTGTGGGCCGCGATCGAGGTGTACGTCTGGCCGGTCACCCAGCCCGTCAGGTCGATGTCGTGCGTCGCGAGGTCCTTGACCACGCCGACGTCCGCGATGCGGTGGGGGAAGGGCCCCTGGCGGCGGGTGACGACCTGGAAGACGTCGCCGAGCTCGCCGGCCTCCAGACGGCTGCGCAGTGAGCGCAGCGCCGGGTTGCAGCGCTCGATGTGGCCGACGCCGGCCACCAGCCCGCGGGACTCGAAGGCCTCGACCAGGCGGCGGGCGCCGTCGACGGTGTCCGCCAGCGGCTTCTCGATCAGGGCGCAGACGCCCGCGCCGGCCAGCTGGAGGCCGACCTCTTCGTGCAGGGCGGTCGGGCAGGCGACGACCGCGTAGTCGATGCCGAGTGCGATGAGTTCCTCGACGGTCGACAGGACGGGGGCGCCCTGCGCCCAGCCGTTCTTGTCGCCCATCGGGTCCACGACGCCCACCAGGTCCACGCCTTCGAGGCCGGCGAGGACCCGGGCGTGGTGGCGGCCCATGGAGCCGAGGCCGACGAGGCCGGCCCTCAGTACGGCGGTCACAGGCTCTCCCCCAGTGCGTTCACTGCGTTCGCGATGCGCTCGAGGTCTCCCTCGCCGAGCGACGGGTGGACGGGGAGCGAGACGACCTCGGCGGCGGCCCGCTCGGTCTCGGGCAGGTCCCAGTTGCGGCCGGCCTTCTGGTCCGGCTCCCAGTACGGCTTCAGCCGGTGGATCGGGGTCGGGTAGTAGACGGCGTTGCCGATGCCCGCCTCGGTGAGCTTGGCCATCGCGGCCGCGCGGTCGCCCTGCACCCGGATCGTGTACTGGTGGTAGACGTGGCGGGCGCCGTCGGCGACCGGCGGCGTCGTGACGTTCGGGGCCGTGATGTGCGCGTCGAGGTAGGCGGCGTTGGCGCGGCGCTGCTCGGTCCAGCCGCCGACCTTCGCGAGCTGCACGCGGCCGACGGCGGCGGCCACGTCCGTCATGCGCATGTTGGCGCCGACGATCTCGTTGGCGTACCGCGCCTCCATGCCCTGGTTGCGCAGGAGGCGCAGGGTGCGGGCGAGTTCCGCGTCGGCCGTGGTGACCATGCCGCCTTCGAGGGCGTGCATGTTCTTCGTCGGGTAGAAGCTGAACGTTCCGCCTTCGCCGAACGCGCCGACGGGGGTGCCGTTCAGGGCCGCGGCGTGCGCCTGGCAGGCGTCCTCGACGACGGCGAGCTTGTGCTTGCGCGCGATGGGCATGAGCTTGTCCATCGCCGCGGGGTGGCCGTAGAGGTGCACCGGCATGATGGCCGCCGTGCGCGGCGTGACAGCCGCCTCGACGGCTGCCGGGTCCAGGCCGTAGCTGCCGGGCTCGATGTCGGCGAACACCACGTCGGCGCCGACCAGGCGGACCGCGTTGGCGGACGCCGCGAAGGAGAAGGAGGGGACGATCACCTCGTCGCCCGGGCCGATACCGAGGCCCAGCAGGAGCATGTGCAATGCGGAGGTGCCGGAGTTGACAGCGACGCAGTGACGGCCGTCGACCAGCTCGGAGAAGCCCTCCTCGAAGGCCGCGACCTCGGGGCCCTGCACGACGCGACCGCTGCGCAGTACGCGGACGGCGGCCTCGATCTCCTCTTCACCGATGACCGGGCGGGCAGCAGGAATCGGCTGCTCGTTGATGCTCGTCATGGACGTCCTCCTTGAACACCGCAAGAGCTCTTCACAGGCAGAGGATCCGGGGTGCGGGACGTCTCACGAGGCCGCGCATAACCCCACCGGCACAATGCCGACGCCCTGCCGAGGAACATGACCCGGTCTCTCGTGAACCGGGTCGGTCACTGACCGTAATTCCCTTGAGGGAACATCACAGGCAGCGACCGCCGTCACATTATCAGGGATTTCTCAGGCGATTTCGGGCCGGTTAACCAGCGCGTGCATCAGTTCTGAAACAAAGCGCGTGTCCCGCCCCGAAGGCTTCGGGGCGGGACACGGATCGATGAACAACGGGTCACGAAATGCTCAGTCGGCGGCGGGACCCGCGTTGTCGGACGAAGCCGAAGCCGTCACGGAAGGCGACGACTGCTCGGCGGCGACGGTCTTCTTCGCGGCTGCCTTCTTGGTCGTCGTCTTCTTCGCTGCGGTCTTCTTCGCGACCGTCTTGGCGGCCGTCTTCTTCGTGGCCGTCTTCTTGGCCGTCGCCTTCTTGGCGGTCTTCCGCGCCGCGGTCTTCTTGACCGGCGCTTCCGCTTCCGCCGTGTCGCCACCGGAGGCATCCGAGGCGCCGGAGGCACCGGGCGTGTCGGATTCGGTCCCGGTGACCACGACGACGGCGGCCTCCTCGGCTCCGGCCGGCGAACCCGCCGGAGCCGTGACCTTGCGGGTCACCCGGCGGCGGGCACGCGGCGGGGCAGCCGCGGCGGGCTCCTCCTCGGCGGCCGGGGCCTCCGTCTTCTCCGCGGCAGCCGGGGCCGGGGCCGCCGGCGCCTCGACGACCGGGTCCTCGACCGCCACGGGCTCCGCCGCGGGCTCGGCCGGGTGCACCGGCGGCGTCACGTCGGCCGCCTTGGGCGAGCCCGCGGGCGCGGTCGCCTTCCGGGTGGCCCTGCGGCGCGTACGAGCGGGAGGCGCGGCCTCGGTCTCGGGGGCGGCCGGAGCCTCCACCGGTGCGACGACGGCCGGCTCGGCCTGCGGCTCCTCCTCAGCGACCGGGACCGCCGGCGCGGTCTCGGCCACGGAGGCGGTCTCGACCACGGGGGCGGTCTCGGCCACCGGGGCGGGCGCACCGGCCGGAGCCGTGACCTTGCGGGTCGCGCGCCGACGGCCACGGCCGCGCGACGCCGCCGCCTCGGCCTCGGCCGGGCTGCTGTACAGCTCCTCGTCGGCGACGAACTCCGGCTCGGGCAGTGCCAGCGGGGCGGCCACCTCGGCGGCCACCTCGGCCTCGGTCTCGGTCTCGGCGTCGGCCGTGTGCTCGGCGTGCTCGTGGTCCTGGATGTGCTCGTGCTCGTGTCCGGCGCCACCGCGGCCGCGCTTCTTGGACCGCTTGCCGCCGCCACCGCCGCCGACGGCCGTGGGCTGCTCCATGTGGACGATCACACCGCGCCCGTTGCAGTGGACACAGGTCTCCGAGAAGGACTCCAGGAGGCCCTGGCCCACCCGCTTACGGGTCATCTGGACCAGGCCGAGCGAGGTGACCTCGGCCACCTGGTGCTTCGTACGGTCGCGGCCCAGGCACTCCAGCAGCCGCCGCAGCACCAGGTCGCGGTTGGACTCCAGCACCATGTCGATGAAGTCGACGACGACGATGCCGCCGAGGTCGCGCAGCCGCAGCTGGCGCACGATCTCCTCGGCCGCCTCCAGGTTGTTCTTGGTGACGGTCTCCTCGAGGTTGCCGCCCTGTCCGGTGAACTTGCCGGTGTTGACGTCGACGACCACCATGGCCTCGGTCTTGTCGATCACCAGCGAGCCGCCGCTCGGCAGGTAGACCTTGCGGTCCAGCGCCTTCATCAGCTGCTCGTCGATGCGGTACGTCGCGAAGACGTCGACCTCGGAGGTCCAGCGCGACAGCCGGTCCGTCAGGTCCGGCGCCACGTGCGACACGTAGCCGTGGATGGTCTCCCAGGCGTCGTCACCGCTGACGATCACCTTCGAGAAGTCCTCGTTGAAGATGTCGCGGACGACCCGGACGGTCATGTCCGGCTCGCCGTACAGCAGCGTCGGCGCGTTGCTGCTGGTGGTGTTCTTCGACTTCTTCTGGATCTCTTCCCACTGGCCCTGCAGCCGCTCGACGTCACGGCGCAGTTCGTCCTCGCTCGCCCCTTCGGCGGCGGTGCGCACGATGACGCCCGCGTCCTCGGGAACGATCTTCTTGAGGATGGTCTTCAGCCGGGCGCGCTCGGTGTCGGGCAGCTTGCGGCTGATGCCGGTCATCGAGCCCTCGGGCACGTAGACCAGGTAGCGGCCGGGCAGCGAGACCTGGCTGGTCAGGCGGGCGCCCTTGTGGCCGATCGGGTCCTTCGTCACCTGCACGAGGACGGACTGGCCGGACTTCAGCGCGGTCTCGATGCGGCGCGGCCCGTGGGCCATGCCGAGCGCCTCGAAGTTGACCTCACCCGCGTACAGGACGGCGTTGCGGCCCTTGCCGATGTCGACGAAGGCCGCCTCCATGGACGGCAGGACGTTCTGCACCTTGCCCAGGTAGACGTTGCCGACGTAGCTGGTGGCCTGCTCCTTGTTGACGTAGTGCTCGACGAGCACGTTGTCCTCGAGGACGCCGATCTGGGTGCGCTCGCCGCTCTGGCGGACGACCATCACCCGCTCGACGGCCTCACGGCGGGCCAGGAACTCGGCCTCGGTGATGATCGGCACACGACGGCGGCCCTGCTCACGCCCCTCGCGGCGGCGCTGCTTCTTGGCCTCCATACGGGTCGAGCCCTTGATGGACTGGACCTCGTCGAAGCCCGTGCCGGGCTCCCGCTCGGCGTCCTTCCTGCGGGGCTCACGGAGCTTGACGACCGTACGCTCGGGGTCGTCCGCGCCCGTGGCCGTGTCCTCGACCGGGGCGTCCCCGCTGCGGCGGCGACGCCGGCGACGGCGACGGCTGCTGCTGGATCCGGAGGAGGCGTCGTGCTCGTCGTCGTCCTCGTCCTCCTGGGACTGCTGCTCGTCCTCCGCGTGGTCGGCGGTCTCGTCCTGCTGCTCCGCGTCGTCCATGTCGCTGGCCTCACCGCGGCGGCGGCGGCGGCCACCACGACGGCGGCGGCGCGAGGGGCGGTCCCCGTACTCGTCCGTCTCGTCGCCCTCGTGCTCGGCGTCCGCCTCGGCCTCGTGCTCGTCATCGACCGGGGTCTCGGCGGCGGGGGCAGCGGCGGGCTGCTCGGCGGGAAGGGTGACCGGGGCCGCGGCGGGCTCGGTCTCGACGGCCTCGCCACGGCGGCGGCGACGGCGGCGCGAACCACCCTGGGGGGCGGACTCGGGGGACTCGGCGGACTCCACGGGCTCGGCGGGGGCGGCGGCCTCGGCCGCCTGCCTGACCTCGGCCTTGCGCGACGCGCGGTCCGAGGGCTTCTGCTCCTCGAAGTCGTCGCTCTCGTCGTGCGCCGGGGCCGGACCCGCGGCGGCCGCCGCGGCGGCCGCGGTCTCCGGGGTCTGGAACATCGGCTCGGCGAAGACCGGTGCCTGGAACACGGCAACGGCGGGGCGCGCCGCACGACGGCCCTTGCGGGCCGGCTCCTCGGCCTTGCCGGTGAACTCGGGGCGGCCCGCGGCGGCGGTGGCCCGGCGGCGCTGGCGGCCACGCGGCGCGGCCTCCTCGACCTGCTCCGTCTCGGTGGCCAGCTCCTCGGCCACGGCTGCCGGGAGGCTCTCACCCTTCTCGGCGGCCGCCTCGGCGACCTCCTCGACGGGCTGCGGGGTGCCGGCCGGTGCCGACGCCTTGCGGGACGCGCGCCGGCGGGGGCGCGACGGGGGCGCGGCCTCGGCGGCCGGGGCCTCGACGGTCTCTTCCGCGCGGGCGGGCTCTTCCTTGCGGACCGGCTCTTCCGGACGCGTCGGCTCGGCGGGGGTCTCGGCAGCGGGCGCGGCCGGGACCTCGGCGGTCTGCGCGCCCTGCGGCGCACCGGCCGGAGCGGACGCGCGGCGGCGGGCGCGGCCTCGCGGCGCCGCCGCGGGCTCGGTGGGCTCCACGGACGCGGCTGCGGGCTCGGGCGCCTTCGCCGGTTCGGCCGTGGCGGGCTCCTGCGCGACCGCTTCGGCCGGCTGGGGGGTGCCCGCGGGAGCTGTCGCCTTACGCGTGGCGCGGCGACGGCCACGGGCGGGGGCGGCCTCCACAGCGGGGGCCTCGACCGTCTCCTCGGTCTCCGTCTCCTCGGTCTCCTCCTCGGCCGGGGCGGCGGTCTCGGCGACCGGCTCGACGGCTTCGGGCGCCGGCGGCGCACCCGCCGGAGCGGTGGCCTTGCGGACCGCGCGGCGGCGGGCACGCGGAGGCGCGGCCTCGGCGGCGGGTTCAGCCGCGGGGGCCGGGGCCTCGGCGGCGGTCTCGGCGACCGGCTCCACCACGTCGGCGGTCCGGGGCGCACCCGCCGGGGCGGTGGCCTTGCGGACCGCGCGGCGGCGGGCACGCGGAGGCGCGGCCTCGGCGGCGGGTTCCGGTGCTTCCTCGGCAGCGGCCGGTACGGCCGGCGTGACGTCCTCGGCGGCGGCCGCCCCGGGCGCGCCCGACGGCGGGCCGGCGGGGCGGGATGCCGCCCGGCGCCTGCGACGCGGGGGGAGCTTGTCCCCGGGGGCGTTGTTGTCCTCGGTGTTACCCGTGGTGGTGGATTCGTTCGGCTCGTGCATGCGGGCGGTTCTCCCGTCGCGCTCCCGGGCGCCACGCCTGGTTCCGGTCCGACGCGATTCGCGTGATGTGCGCGATACCGCCGTCCGGGGCGCGGGCGCCGCACGGGAGCTGATGTCTGGCTCGCCGGTTCCGTACGTGCTGCGCACGGCCTGGCGAAAGTCTTATGGGGCGGTGCGCGGCCCGACCCAGGTGGCTCCCGAGTCCAAGGGCTGCGCTACAACGACCGCCTTACGCGGAACCTGCACCTTCCGGCGCCGTCGCGGCGGCGGCCGGATCGGCCGTGGGTACGGCCGGGGCTGCCTCGCGGTCGGGCGCGAGCGGGTCGGTCACCGTGCCGGACTCCTCGTCGAAGAGCCCCTGCGCCAGCCTGGTCACCGCAGCGGGGACCGGCGGCGTTAGGTCGGCCACAGCTCGGAGACCGGACAGGACGTCGTCGGGTCGCACGGCAGGTGTCACGTGCCGCACTACCAGCCGCAGTATCGCACAAGGCCCGTCCCCGGGCCTATCAGGCTGTGGATCGAGGGCCTGCAGGCCGGCGACCGCCGCACGGGCGTCGAAGGTCCTCATGCCGTTCTTCGCGCGGCGCTGGACCTCGACGGTCTCGGCACCCAGGAAGGCGGCGACGGCCTTCTCCGCGTCCGCCACGGCCACGCCGTCCAGCCGCATCTCCCAGACGGAGGCGGTCAGCCGTTCGGCGAGGCCCGAGGTACGGGCCTCGACCGCGTCGATGACGTCGAGGCCTTCGGGCATCGACGCGTCGAGCAGCTCGCGGAGGGTGTCCGGATCCCGCGCCTCGGTGAGGGCGATCTCCAGGAACTCGGCCTCACTGCCCGTACCCGTGGGGGCGGCGTTGGCGTACGACACCTTGGGATGGGGGGTGAAGCCCGCGGAGTAGGCCATGGGTACCTCGGAGCGTCGCAACGCCCGCTCGAAGGCACGCTGGAAGTCTCTGTGACTGGTGAACCGGAGGCGGCCCCGCTTGGTGTAGCGCAGTCTGATGCGCTGCACCGCCGGTGCGGGCGGCGGGCCTTCGGGCTGTCGCTTGCCCAGTGGTTCTTCTCCTCGGTGCGGGGCGGCCGCGGTGGCGTGCCGCCCACGAAGTACGGGATGCCCCGGGGTGGCGCTCCGGCTCACCCCCGCTTGACCGTTTTGCCGGTAAGCGGGGAGATCTCGGACGCGGCCGCCGCGCTGGGGACAGTCGTTGTCCTACCCAGGGTACGCGCAGCGGACCCTCCGAGTTCCCGCGTGTTCGTGACCCGCGGCGCTCCCGGCGGCACGCGCCGCGCGTCCCGGGGGCGGACGCGAACGCCCGGCCCGGAGTTTCCCGGGCCGGGCGTTCGTCACCGGGCCGTCGCCCGAGGGGTCTACTTCACGACCGTCAGCGGCAGGAGTTTCTTGCCGGTCGGGCCGATCTGGATGTCCAGGTCGAGCTGCGGGCACACGCCGCAGTCGAAGCACGGCGTCCAGCGGCAGTCCTCGACCTCGGTCTCGTCGAGCGAGTCCTGCCAGTCCTCCCAGAGCCAGTCCTTGTCGAGACCGGAGTCGAGGTGGTCCCAGGGAAGGACCTCCTCGTACGTCCGCTCACGGGTGGTGTACCAGTCGACGTCGACGCCGAAGCCGGGGAGCGTCTTCTCCGCGCTCCTCATCCACAGGTCGTAGCTGAAGTGCTCGCGCCAGCCGTCGAAGCGGCCACCGGACTCGTAGACCTCGCGGATGACGGAGCCGACCCGGCGGTCACCACGGGACAGCAGGCCCTCGACGATGCCGGGCTTGCCGTCGTGGTAGCGGAAGCCGATGGAACGGCCGTACTTCTTGTCGTCGCGGATCTTGTCCCGGAGCTTCTTCAGCCGGGCGTCGGTGTCCTCGGCGCTGAGCTGCGGGGCCCACTGGAACGGCGTGTGCGGCTTGGGCACGAAGCCGCCGATGGACACGGTGCAGCGGATGTCGTTCTGACCGGAGACCTCGCGGCCCTTGGCGATCACGTTGACCGCCATGTCGCCGATCTGGAGCACGTCCTCGTCGGTCTCGGTGGGCAGGCCGCACATGAAGTACAGCTTCACCTGGCGCCAGCCGTTGCCGTACGCGGTGGCGACCGTGCGGATCAGGTCCTCCTCCGAGACCATCTTGTTGATGACCTTGCGCATGCGCTCGGAGCCGCCCTCGGGGGCGAAGGTGAGACCGGACCTGCGGCCGTTGCGTGTCAGCTCGTTGGCCAGGTCCACGTTGAAGGCGTCGACGCGGGTCGAGGGCAGCGAGAGGCCGATCTTGTCGTCCGTGTACCGGTCGGCGAGGCCCTTGGCGATGTCACCGATCTCGGAGTGGTCCGCGGAGGAGAGCGACAGGAGGCCGACCTCCTCGAAGCCGGTGGCCTTGAGCCCCTTGTCCACCATCTCGCCGATGCCGGTGATGCTTCGCTCCCGTACGGGGCGCGTGATCATGCCGGCCTGGCAGAAGCGGCAGCCGCGGGTGCAGCCGCGGAAGATCTCCACGGACATCCGCTCGTGGACGGTCTCGGCGAGGGGGACGAGCGGCTGCTTGGGGTAAGGCCACTCGTCGAGGTCCATGACGGTGTGCTTGGACACGCGCCACGGCACACCGGACCTGTTGGGCACGACGCGGCCGATGCGGCCGTCGGGGAGGTACTCGACGTCGTAGAAGCCGGGGACGTAGACGCCTCCCGTCCTCGCGAGGCGGAAGAGCACCTCTTCGCGGCCGCCGGGCCGGCCCTCGGCCTTCCAGGCGCGGATGATCTCGGTGATCTCCAGGACGGCCTGCTCGCCGTCGCCGATGACCGCGCAGTCGATGAAGTCCGCGATCGGCTCGGGGTTGAACGCGGCGTGGCCGCCCGCAAGCACGATCGGGTGATCGACGGTGCGGTCCTTGGACTCCAGCGGGATGCCCGCGAGGTCCAGGGCCGTGAGCATGTTGGTGTACCCGAGCTCGGTGGAGAAGCTGAGACCGAACACGTCGAACGCGCCGACGGGCCGGTGGCTGTCCACGGTGAACTGCGGCACCTCGTGCTCGCGCATCAGCTCCTCGAGGTCCGGCCACACGCTGTACGTGCGCTCGGCGAGGACGCCCTCGCGTTCGTTGAGCACCTCGTAGAGGATCATGACGCCCTGGTTGGGGAGCCCGACCTCGTAGGCGTCCGGGTACATGAGTGCCCAGCGGACGTCGCATTCGTCCCACGGCTTGACGGTGGAGTTCAGCTCACCGCCGACGTACTGGATGGGCTTCTGCACATGCGGGAGCAGAGCTTCGAGCTGCGGGAAGACCGACTCGGCAGACATCTGTGGACCTTCGTAGCTGGCAGGGGTGACCATCAAGCGTAACCCGGTGCTCAGCCTTTCAGCGCCGCGCGCAGTCCTGGGCGTGACGCCCGGGCCCACACCTCGGGCAGTTCGCGCTCCCGCGCCGCCGCCGTCGCCTCCTCCCGGCCGTGGAGCAGACCCCAGGTGAACGCGGACTCACCCGCGCCGTGCGCCTGGACCGCCAGGGTGCGCAGGGCGGCCCGGGTCACCACGCTGTCCTGGTGGTCACCGAGGACCGACTGCACGGACTTCACCCTTCCGGCGAGCCTCTTGGCGGGCTTTCCCAGGGCCGGCGCGGCGGCCTCGGCGGCGTAGCGCACCCGCTTGGCGGCCTTGCGCGCTTCATGCATGGCCACGTCGCGCTGCTCGCCCGGCGGCTGTTCCAGGGCGTGCCCGACGCGTGCGGCGAGGCGTTCGTAGTCCTTGAGCACGGCGCGGGGCAGTACGTCCTTGGGTGCGCGGGCGGCGGCGGGGAGCAGCGGCGGGTCGGCGAGTACGGCGTCCAGGGCGTCCAGCAGGGCCAGGTAGCGCCCGTCGTCGAGCACGGAGGTGACCCGCCGCCGCGTGCCGGCGCGCCTGGCGACGGAGGTGAGCTTCAGCCGGGCGCTCACGGGGCCGAGGAGCAGGGGGTCGGGAAGCCCGGCCAGGTGGGAGCGGAGCCGTGCGTCGAGGACCTCCTGGTCGCGGTCGGCCCCGAGCTCGGCGGCGAGCCACTTGAGCTCGTCGCGGAGCGGGTCGGTGACCGTCCGGTCGAGCACGGTGCGGTACGTCCTGAAGACGCTGCGCAGCCGCCGGGTGGCCACCCGCATGCGGTGCACGCTGTCGGGCAGGTCGCGGCGCACGGCGGGGTCGAGCGCGACGACGGCCTCGACCTGCCGGCGGACGTAGGCGAGTACGTGGTCGCCGGCGGTGCGCGGGGCCCGCGCCTTCTTCGTCTCCTTCTTCCTCGTCCGCCGCTCCTCGCGGGGGGCGGTCTCGGCCAGGGCCCTGGACAGCTTGGAGGGCGCGGAGGAGGGCCGGACGCCTGCCTTGCGCAGCCGTCGCTCGACGGCGTCGAGGACGGCCGGGTCGCCGTCGTCGGCCAGCTCGACCTCCATCTCGGTCCACGCCGAGGTGGTGCCGTGGCCCTGTTCCGTGAGGCGCTCCGCGAGGACCTCGTCGATGCTCACCTCGGCGAGCAGGGCGCCGTGCTCGTCGAGGAGGTGGTGGACGTCCCGGGCGGAGAGGATCCGCACGACGGGGGCCACCGGGGTGTTCCGCACGCGGGAGCGGAGCAGGTCGCCGAGGGCGGGCGGCAGGACGTCGCTGAGCGGGGCCTGGATCTCGTCACGCACGCCTGGGGAGACAGGGACCTTCAGGTGCCACCCCTCGTCCTCACCGCCCGTTCTGCGGCGCAGCGTGAGGGATCCGGCGGCCAGGCGGAAGTCCTCGGTGTCGTAGTAGACGGCGTCGAGTTCGCTCAGGCCGCGGTGGACGACGGCCGAGACCCCGGCCGCACGGGTCAGGTCCGGCAGCCGGGTCTCGGGAGTCGCTTCGTACTTTCGCTCGACCTCACGCTTGGAGTCCGCCATAGGACGAATCTATCCGCGATGTCCGTGGGTATGCAGGGCGCGGGGAAGTACTCAGGCCGACATCGGCCGTTGCACCTTGATCGACTGGAGCAGTCCGATCGCCACCCAGACGGCGAACATCGACGACCCTCCGTACGACACGAAGGGCAGCGGGAGCCCCGCCACGGGCATGATCCCGAGTGTCATCCCGATGTTCTCGAAGGACTGGAAGGCGAACCAGGCGATGATGCCGGCGGCCACGACCGTCCCGTACAGCTCGGTCGTACCGTGGGCGATACGGCAGGCGCGCCAGAGGATGACGCCGAGCAGGATGATGATCAGCCCGGCTCCGAGGAAGCCGAGCTCCTCGCCCGCCACGGTGAAGACGAAGTCGGTCTGCTGTTCGGGGACGAACTGGCCCGTCGTCTGGGACCCGTTGAAGAGCCCGGTGCCCGTGAGCCCGCCGGAGCCGATGGCGATGCGGGCCTGGTTGGTGTTGTACCCGACGCCGGCCGGGTCGAGCGCGGGATTGGCGAAGGCGGCGAACCGGGCGATCTGGTAGTCGTCGAGCAGTCCGAGCTGCCAGACGGCCAGGGCGCCGGTGGTGCCCGCGCCGAGGAGCCCGAAGACCCAGCGGTTGGACGCTCCGGAGGCCAGGAGCACGCCGAGCACGATGACCGCCATGACCATGACGGAGCCGAGGTCGGGCATCAGCATGACGACGGCCATCGGGACGATCGCCAGCGCGAGTGCCTTGGCGACCGTGCGGTGGTCGGGGTGGGGCTGGTCGCCGGCGTCGACGCGGGCGGCGAGCAGCATCGCCATCACCAGGATGATGGTGATCTTGGTGAACTCGGAGGGCTGGATCGAGAAGCCTGCCGGGAGCTTGATCCACGCGTGCGCGCCGTTGATCGTGGTGCCGAGCGGGGTGAGCACGGCCATGACCAGCAGCACCGAGATGCCGTAGAGGACCGGGACGGCCCCGCGCAGGGTGCGGTGGCCGAGCCAGATCGTGCCGATCATCAGGGCGAGGCCGATGCCGGTGTTCATGGCGTGCCGGAACAGGAAGAAGTACGGATCGCCCTGGGTGAGGTGGTCGCGGTTGCGGGTCGCGGACCAGACGAGCAGCGCACCGAGGAAGGAGAGCGCGAGGGCTGCTCCGAGCAGCGGCCAGTCCAGCCGCCGGGCGACGGAGTCGCGAGCCGTCAGCTTGGCCCAGGAGCCCTGCTCGGGGGCGTACCGGGCGACGGAGAATCCACCTGCCATCAGGGCCGCCTCCCGGTCGTCGCCGGTGACCCGGTGAGCCCTGGCTGGCCCGCGGGCTGCGGCACCAGGATCTCGGGATCGGCCTGCCGGCCCTCGGGCTTCACCGGCGCCGGGTTGTACGGCTTGACCTTCGGGGCGCGGATCGAGCCGTCGGGCTGGATCTTCGGCAGCGCCGTCTGGGGCTTGGGCAGCAGGGCCCTCTTCACGTCCTGGTTCCCCTCGGCGTCGAGTCCGTAGATCGCGTCGTAGATCTTGCGGACGGCGGGCCCGGAGGCGCCGGACCCGGTGCCGCCCTGGGAGATCGTCATGACGATCGTGTAGTCGTCGGTGTAGGTCGCGAACCACGAGGTGGTCTGCTTGCCGTAGACCTGCGCGGTACCGGTCTTGGCGCGCATCGGGATCTTGTCCTGCGGCCAGCCGCCGAACCGCCAGGCGGCGGTGCCGCCTGGCTCGACCACCGAGCGCAGGCCCTTGTCGAGATCCTTGACGGTCTTCGCGCTGATCGGCAGCTTCCCGGCGGGCTTGGGCTCGATCTCGTGGACCGTCTTGCCGTCGGGGCTGATCACGGCCTTGCCGACGGTGGGCGCGTAGAGGGTGCCGCCGTTGCTGATCGCGGCGTACGCGGTGGCCATCTGGATGGGCGTGACGAGGACGTCACCCTGGCCGATGGCGTAGTTGATGCTGTCGTACGCCTTCAGCTGGTTGCCCTCGAGGCAGCTCTCGTAGGCGATCTGCTGCACGTAGCTGCCGCCCTTCTTGCCCTCCTTGCACCAGGCGTCCTTGTTCGCCTTCCAGAAATCCTGCTTCCACTGCCGGTCGGGGATGCGTCCCTTGACCTCGTTGGGGAGGTCGATACCGGTCTCGGCGCCGAGCCCGAAGTCGCGGGCGGTCCGGTAGAACCAGTTCTTGGCGTCCTTCTTCGGCTTTATGCCGCCGTCGTGCACCCACTCCTCGTGGCCGAGGCGGTAGAAGACGGTGTTGCAGGAGTACTTGAGCGCGTCTCCGAGGGTGATGGGGCCGTGGCCCTGGGACTCGAAGTTGGCGAAGGTCTGGCTGCCGAGGCTGTAGGAGCTGCTGCAGTTGTAGCGGTCGTCGAAGTCGTAGCCGGCCCGCACGGCGGCGCTCGCCGAGACCACCTTGAAGATGGATCCGGCGGGCGCCTGCCCCTGGATGCCCCGGTTGAGCAGCGGGTAGTTGGACTTCTTGCTGGTGAGCTTGGCGTACTGCTTGCCGGAGATCCCGCCGACCCAGTCGTTGGGGTCGTAGTCGGGCTGGGAGGCCATCGAGACGACGCGGCCGGTCTTCGACTCCATCACGACCACGGCGCCTGAGTCGGCCTCGTACTTACGGCCGGTGATCTTGTCGGTCTCCTTGCGGACGGTCTTCATCGCCTGGGCGAGTTCGTACTCGGCCACCGCCTGGACCCGCGCGTCGAGGCTGGTGACGAGGTTGGAGCCGGGCACCGCCGGGTCGTTCTCCGCCTCCCCCATGACACGGCCGAGGTTGTCGACCTCGTAGCGGGTGACGCCCGCCTTGCCGCGCAGCTCCTTGTCGTAGGTGCGTTCGAGGCCCGAGCGGCCCACCTGGTCGGAACGCAGGTACGGCGACGGGCCGTCCTGCGCCTTCTGGATCTCGTCGTCGGTGACGGGCGAGAGGTAGCCGAGGACCTGTGCGGTCTTCGCCTTGGCCGGGGCGGTGTAGCGGCGTACGGCGGTGGGTTCGGCGGTGATGCCGGGGAAGTCCTCGGCGCGTTCGCGGATCGTGAGGGCCTGCTGGGTCGTGGCCTCGTCGGTGACCGGGATCGGCTGGTAGGGCGAGCCGTTCCAGCAGGGCTGGGGGGTCTTGGCGTCGCAGAGGCGGACCTTGTCCCTGACGTCCTTCGCCTTCATGTCCAGGACCTCGGCGAGCCGGGTGAGTACCCCGACGCCGTCGTCCTTCATCTTCAGCAGCTCGGTGCGGCTGGCGGAGACCACGAGCCGGGTCTCGTTGTCAGCGAGCGGCACGCCCCGGGCGTCGAGGATCGAGCCGCGCACGGCGGGCTGGACGACCTGCTGCACCCCGTTGCCCGCCGCTTCGGCGGTGTACTCGTCGCCGTTGCGGATCTGGAGGTACCAGAGCCGGCCACCGAGCGTCAGGAGCAGCGAGAAGACGAGCACCTGGATGATGACGAGACGGATCTGGACCCGCGGGGTCCGGCCGGTCTCGGGAATGTTGCTCACTGGGTGCCCCCCGTGGTGGTGGGCCGGCCGGCGTCGCGGGGGCGACCGCCCCCGGTCCTCGTCCGGTGCGTCGGGCTCACAGTCGTTTGACCCCCTTGATCCTTCCGGCGCGCGCGGCGCGGCCGCGCGCCGCCCTCAGCCGCATCCCGTTGCGCTGGCCGCCGATCCTCAGACCGGTGCCGGAGGCCAGCCAGCCGGCCGCTACGTCACCGCTGCCGGTGTCGGCGACCGGGTCGTTCACCGTGCGTCTGGCGAGAGCCATGATCAGCGGAACGGTGAACGGCGCGAGGAGCAGGTCGTACACGACGGCGGTGACCAGCAGGCTGCCCAGGCCCACGTGGCGGGCGGCCGTGTCGCCCACGAGTGCTCCGACGCCCGCGTACAGCAGGGTCGATCCGATCGCCGCGGCGAAGACGAAGGCCATCGGGGTGAACGCCGACTTCAGCTGGCCGTTCTCGGGGCGGGCCATGCCGGCGAGGTAACCGATGACGCACAGCACCAGGGCGTAGCGGCCGGCGGCGTGGTCGGCGGGCGGCGCCAGGTCGGCGAGGAGGCCCGCGCCGAAGCCGATGAGCGCGCCGCTGACGGGTCCGTACACGAAGGCGAGTCCGAGCACGACGAGGAGCAGCAGGTCGGGCGTGGCTCCGGGCAGCTGGAGCCGGGCGAGTACGGACACCTGGATGACGAGGGCGACCACGACCAGGGCGACGGAGAGCAGAGTCCTGTTGATGTGCATGGGTGCGCTCTATTCCTCGTCGTTCGCCGCGTCACCGGCGGCCGTGTCGGCGTTGCCGGTGGCGTCCGGTGAGGCACCCGGGGAAGCGGATGCGCCGGGCTTCTCGTTGACGTTCCCGACGACCTTGCCGCTGCCGTCGACGAGGTCGCCGTTCGGCTGGACGGTGACGGTGACGGTCGGAGTGGGCTTGGGCTTCTCCGGTTTCCTGGGCTGCGCCGGGAGGACCATGTCGCGGGGGTTTTCGCGGGGCGCCTGGACGACGATGCCCACGATGTCGAGCTTGGTGAAGCCGGCGAACGGGCGGACGTAGACGGTCCGGGTCAGGTCTCCGCCCGAGGGGTCGACGCGGACGACCTCGCCGACCGGCACCCCGGGGACGAACGGCTTGTCCTTGCTGGATCCGAAGGTGACCAGCCGGTCGCCCTTCTTCACGTCGGCCTTGCCGTTGAGGAACTGGACCGAGAGCGGCCTGGACCCCTGCCCGGTGGCGAAGCCGAGCTCGTCGGTCTTCTCCAGCCGGGTGCCCACGGTGAAGTCGGGGTCGTTGGCCAGCAGGACGGTCGCGGTGTCGGGGCCGACGGTGGTGACCCGGCCGACGAGCCCGTCACCGTTCAGTACGGTCATGTCGCGCCGGAGGCCGTCCTTCGCCCCGGCGTCGATGGTGATGGTCCAGGAGAAGCCCTGGGCCGCTCCTATGGCGATGACCTGGGCGGCCTTGATGCCGTACTGGCCGGCTCCGGCGCTCTTCAGCATGCTGTCGAGCTGGCGGACCTTGCTGGTGTTGCGGTCGTCGCTGCCGAGCTTCGTCTTCAGCGCGGCGTTCTCGTGCTCCAGGGCCGCGATCCGGTCGTGCCGGTCACCGGAGTCCCGTACGGCGCCGATGGCGTTGCCCACCGGGTCCACCGCCGCCGCGACGCCGTTCTCGACCGGTCCGAAGACCGTGGCCGCGGCTCGCCGCGCTCCGTCCACCGGCGACTCCCCGCCACCGCGGATGTCCACCGTGATCAGGGCGAATGCGATGGCGATCAGCAGCACCAGGAGCAGCCGGCTCTCTCGTGTGTCCCTCACGTGCGGCGGCCGTGCCTTCCTCGTCGGAATGTTCGTGCCTGTATACCAACGTTCCGCCGTACGGGACGGCAGTGCCCGTACGGCGGAACATCGTGTTCTACCGTCGGGGCTGGGCGTCCAGGACCTGCTGGAGTGCCTCGAACTCCTCGACGCACTTCCCGGATCCGAGCGCCACCGAGTCCAGCGGGTCCTCGGCGATGTGGATCGGCATGCCCGTCTCGTGGCGGAGCCGCTCGTCGAGTCCGCGCAGGAGCGCCCCACCGCCGGTGAGAACGATGCCGCGGTCCATGATGTCGCCCGAGAGCTCCGGCGGGCACTTGTCGAGCGTCGTCTTCACGGCGTCGACGATCGCGTTGACCGGCTCCTCGATGGCCTTGCGCACCTCGGTCGCGGAGATGACGACGGTCTTGGGCAGCCCCGAGACGAGGTCGCGTCCACGGATCTCGGTGTGCTCGTCCTTCTCCATCTCGTACGCCGAACCGATCGTGATCTTGATCTGTTCGGCGGTGCGCTCGCCGAGGAGGAGGGAGTACTCCTTCTTGACGTGCTGGATGATCGCGTTGTCCAGCTCGTCGCCCGCCACCCGGATCGACTGGGCGGTGACGATTCCGCCGAGCGAGATCACCGCGACCTCGGTGGTGCCGCCACCGATGTCGACGACCATGTTGCCCGTGGCCTCGTGGACCGGCAGGCCCGAGCCGATGGCCGCGGCCATGGGCTCCTCGATGATGTGCACCTGGCGCGCGCCTGCCTGCGTCGACGCCTCGATGACGGCGCGTCGCTCGACCCCTGTGATGCCGGAGGGCACACAGACGACGACTCGCGGGCGGGCCAGGTAGCGGCGCTTGTGGATCTTGAGGATGAAGTAGCGGAGCATGCGCTCCGTGATCTCGAAGTCGGCGATGACGCCGTCCTTCAGGGGCCGCACGGCGACGATGTTGCCCGGTGTGCGGCCGATCATCTTCTTTGCCTCGGCGCCGACCGCCAGGATGCCGCCGGTGTTGGTGTTGATGGCCACGACGGACGGCTCGTTCAGAACGATGCCGCGCCCCCTGACGTACACCAGCGTGTTGGCAGTCCCGAGGTCGATAGCCATGTCACGGCCGATGAACGACATTGAGTTCCCCTTGTTCCCCATGAGGATGCGTCGGGCCTTCCCGAGAAGCGAAGAATGGCTTGTTCCAGGTAGGCGAGGGTTGGCGCTGCGGGCGTGGAAGCTTCCATCGTAGTGCCGTATGCACGGACACAGCGCGAGGGTCCTTCGCCGTGGCGGGTGGAACGGCTGCCCGTTCCACCCATGGTGACGTTACGTCGGGAGGATGGGTTCCCGCGATACGTGACCCTATGCCGAAGGGCGACCGAATTACTTCGGTCGCCCCAGGTCATGAGCGCTGATTGGCGGAGCCGAAGTCAGGAAAGGCCGGGAAAGAAAAGCTTGAGTTCTCGCTCTGCGGACTCCTCGGAGTCCGAGGCGTGGATGAGGTTCTCGCGGGTGATCGTGCCGAAGTCACCACGGATCGAGCCGGGCGCGGCGGCGATCGGGTCGGTGGGGCCGGCCAGGGCGCGGACGCCCTCGATGACCCGCTCGCCTTCGGCCACCAGGGCGACGACGGGACCGGACGCCATGAACTCGACGAGCGGCTCGTAGAAGGGGCGGCCCTTGTGCTCCCCGTAGTGCTGCTCCAGGGTCTCCTGGTCGAGGGTGCGCAGCTCCAGCGCGGTGATCGTCCAGCCGGCCTTGCGTTCGATGCGGCCGACGATCTCGCCGATCAGCCCACGCCGGACGGCGTCGGGCTTGAGAAGGACGAGGGTGCGCTGAGTCATGTGCGGCTCCTTGCAGACTTTCGGTGCGGGTGAGGGCGAGATTACAGGGGGCCGCGTACGACGACACGGCCGGGCTCACTCTGCGTCATCCCTGGGCCGGAGCCTGCGTGGTGTCCTGGTCCCCGGCCTGGGCCGCCCACCGCGCCTTCGCCTCGTCGATCCTGCGCCCGTAGTGCACCGAGGCCCACCACAGGGCACCGAAGATCACCCCGAGGACGAACATCATCGGGACGAAGAAGCCGCTCAGCACCAGCAGGACCTGGAAGGCCCAGCCCAGCTGTATGCCACCCGGCCGGGTGATCAGACCGCAGAGCAGGACGGACAGCAGCATGCCGACGCCGCAGACCGCCCAGACCGTGCCCGTGGACAGGCCGTCGGACTTCATGGCCACCAGTCCGGCGAAGCCGATGACGAAGAACTCACCGATCAGCGTCGATGCGCAGAGCGTACGCACAGGTCAGCGCCTTCCCATAAGCAGCCGGGCCTCGCCGACCGTGATCACGGATCCGGTCACCAGCACTCCGGCGCCCGCGTACTCGGCCTCTTCCTCGGCGAGGGTGATGGCCGCCTCCAGCGCGTCGTCCAGGCGCGGCTCGACCTGGACGCGGTCGTTCCCGAACACCTCGACGGCCACCGCGGCCAGTGCGTCGGCGTCCATGGCGCGCGGGCTGGAGTTCTGGGTGACGACGACCTCGGCGAAGATCGGCTCGAAGGCCTCCAGGAGACCCCGGACGTCCTTGCCGTCGCTCGCGCCCACCACTCCGATCAGCCGGGAGAAGCTGAACGCCTCGGAGATCCCCTCGGCTGCGGCGAGGCCGCCGGCCGGGTTGTGCGCCGCGTCCAGGACGACGGTCGGACTGGACCGGACGACCTCCAGGCGGCCGGGCGAGAGCACCGACAGGAAGGCCTTGCGGACCACGTCGGCGTCGAGGCTGCGGGCCTGCTCGGCGCCGATACCGAAGAACGCCTCGACGGCGGCGAGCGCCACCGCCGCGTTGTGCGCCTGGTGCGCCCCGTAGAGGGGCAGGAAGATGTTGTCGTACTCGCCGCCCAGTCCCCGCAGGGTCAGCAGCTGCCCGCCGACGGCGATCTCGCGGGAGACGACGCCGAACTCCATGCCCTCGCGGGCGACCGTGGCATCCACCTCCACGGCCTTCTTCAGCATGACCTGCGCGGCGTCGACCGGCTGCTGGGCCAGGATCACCGTCGCGTCCTGCTTGACGACCCCTGCCTTCTCACCGGCGATCTCGGCCGCGGTGGAGCCGAGACGGTCGGTGTGGTCCAGCGAGATGGGGGTGACGACGGCGACCGAGGCGTCGATGACGTTCGTCGCGTCCCAGGTGCCGCCCATGCCGACCTCGACGACCGCGACGTCGACCGGCGCGTCGGCGAACGCCGCGTACGCCATGCCCGTCAGCACCTCGAAGAACGAGAGCCGGTAGGGCTGCTGCGCGTCGACCATCTCGACGTACGGCTTGATGTCGTTGTACGTCTCGATGAAGCGCTCGGCTTCGACCGGGACGCCGTCCAGGCTGATCCGCTCGGTGATCGACTGGACGTGCGGGGAGGTGTAGCGGCCGGTGCGGAGCTCGAAGGCGCCCAGCAGGGCCTCGATCATGCGGGCCGTGCTGGTCTTGCCGTTCGTCCCCGTGATGTGGATCGAGGGGTAGGCGCGCTGGGGCTCGCCCAGCAGGTCCATCAGGGCCGCGATGCGCGTCACCGAGGGTTCGAGCTTGGTCTCGCCCCAGCGGCCGGCGAGCTCCTGCTCCACCTCGCGCAGCGCACGGTCGGTCTCGGGGTCGGCGGGGCGGTCGGGGACCGCTTCGCCCTGCGGAGGGCCCGACTGGGTGCGCAGCGTCCGGCTCCCGGCCTCGATCACCGCCAGGTCGGGGTCGCGCTGGGTCTCTTCGTCGACGATCTCCGCGAAGGTGTCGTCGGGATCTGACGCGTCGTGCCGGTCTGAAGGGCGGGGCTCACTCACAGGGCCAGTCTACGGATGGCCACGGACATCGCGCGCAGCGCCCGCTCCCGCGCCCGTCCCGGAGTACGGCGAAGCCCCCGCGCTCCCGGTCGGTCGGGGGCGCGGGGGCTCCGCACTCAGGTCATCAGCCCTTCGGCAGGTTCGCCAGCTGAGCGGCGATCCGGTCGATGTCCGCCTCGGCCTTGGCCAGCCGGCCACGGATCTTGTCGACCACGTTGTCCGGGGCCTTGGCCAGGAACGCCTCGTTCCCGAGCTTCCCGGTGGCCTGGGCCTTCTCCTTCTCGGCGGCGCCCAGGTCCTTCGTGAGGCGCTTGCGCTCGGCCTCGACGTCGATCGTGCCGGACAGGTCCAGGGCGACCGTCGCTCCGGCGACCGGCAGCGTGGCCGTGGCGTGGAAGCCGTCGCCTGCGGGCTGCAGGCGCAGCAGCTGGCGGATGGCCGCCTCGTGCGCCGCGAGCACCGTCCCGGTGACCGTCAGCTCGGCCGGGACCTTCTGACCGGGCTGGAGCCCCTGGTCGGAGCGGAAGCGGCGGACCTCGGTGACGACCTCCTGGACGAGCTCGATCTCCTTCTCGGCCGCGTCGTCGCGGAAGCCGCTGTCCTTCGGCCAGTCGGCGACGACGACGGACTCCTGGCCGGTGAGCGTGGTCCAGAGCTGCTCCGTCACGAACGGGACGATCGGGTGCAGCAGCCGCAGGGTGACGTCCAGGACCTCGCCGAGGACCCGTGCGGAGACCTTGGCCTGCTCGCCGCCCGCGAAGAACGTGGTCTTCGACAGCTCGACGTACCAGTCGAAGACCTCGTCCCACGCGAAGTGGTACAGCGCGTCGCTGAGCTTGGCGAACTGGAAGTCCTCGTAGAGCGCGTCGGCGTCGGCGACGGTCTTGTTCAGCCGCGACAGGATCCACCGGTCGGTGGCCGACAGTTTCTCGGCGGGCGGGAGTTCGCCCTCGACCGTCGCGCCGTTCATCATCGCGAAACGGGTGGCGTTCCAGATCTTGTTGGCGAAGTTGCGGGAGGCCTGGACCCAGTCCTCGCCGATCGGGACGTCGGTGCCGGGGTTGGCGCCCCTGGCCAGGGTGAAGCGGACGGCGTCGGAGCCGTACGTGTCCATCCAGTCCAGCGGGTCGACGACGTTGCCGAAGGACTTCGACATCTTCTTGCCGCGCTCGTCACGGACCAGCCCGGTGAGCGCGATCTTCTTGAACGGGGCCTCGCCGTCCATGACGTACAGGCCGAACATCATCATCCGGGCGACCCAGAAGAAGATGATGTCGTGGCCGGTGACGAGGACGTCGGTCGGATAGAACTTCTTGAGGTCCGGGGTCTCCTCGGGCCAGCCGAGCGTGGAGAACGGCCACAGGCCGGACGAGAACCAGGTGTCCAGGACGTCGTTGTCCTGCGTCCAGCCCTCACCGGTGGGCGGCTGCTCGTCGGGGCCGACGCAGACGACCTCGCCCTCGGGGCCGTACCAGACGGGGATGCGGTGGCCCCACCAGAGCTGGCGCGAGATGCACCAGTCGTTGAGGTTGTCGACCCAGTCGAAGTACCGCTTCTCCATCTCCTTGGGGTGGATCGCGACCCGGCCGTCGCGGACCGCGTCACCGGCGGCCTTGGCGAGGGTCTCGACCTTGACCCACCACTGGAGGGAGAGCCGGGGCTCGACGGTCGTGCGGCAGCGGGAGCAGTGGCCGACGGAGTGGACGTACGGGCGCTTCTCCGCGACGATCCGGCTCTGCTCGCGCAGCGCTCCGACGATGGCCGAACGGGCCTCGAAGCGGTCCAGCCCTTCGAACGGGCCGGCGACGGTGATGACACCGCGCTCGTCCATGACCGTCATCGACTCCAGGCCGTGGCGCTGGCCGATCGCGAAGTCGTTGGGGTCGTGCGCGGGGGTCACCTTGACGGCGCCCGTGCCGAACTCCGGGTCGACGTGGTGGTCGGCGACGACCGGGATGGTGCGGTCGGTCAGCGGCAGCTTGATCCGCTTGCCGATGAGGTGCGTGTAGCGCGCGTCGTCGGGGTGGACGGCGACCGCGGTGTCACCGAGCATCGTCTCGGCACGGGTGGTGGCGACGACCAGCGTCTCCTCGCCCTCGCCGTACTTGATGGAGACGAGCTCGCCGTCGTCGTCCTGGTAGTCGACCTCGATGTCGGAGATCGCCGTCAGGCAGCGCGGGCACCAGTTGATGATGCGCTCGGCGCGGTAGATCAGCTCGTCGTCGTACAGCCGCTTGAAGATCGTCTGGACGGCGGCGGACAGCCCCTCGTCCATCGTGAAGCGCTCACGGGACCAGTCGACACCGTCTCCGAGACGGCGCATCTGGCCGAGGATCTTGCCGCCGTACTCTTCCTTCCACTTCCAGACGCGCTCGACGAACTCCTCGCGCCCCAGGTCGTGGCGGGACTTGCCCTCCTCGCCGAGCTGCTGCTCGACCTTGTTCTGGGTCGCGATGCCGGCGTGGTCCATGCCGGGCAGCCACAGCGCCTCGTAGCCCTGCATCCGCTTGCGGCGGGTGAGGGCGTCCATGAGCGTGTGCTGGAAGGCGTGGCCGAGGTGCAGCGATCCGGTGACGTTGGGCGGCGGGATGACGATCGTGTACGGAGGCTTCTCGCTCTCCGGGTCGGCCGTGAAGTAACCGCGCTCCACCCAGCGCTCGTACAGCTTCCCCTCTACCTCGGCCGGCGCGTACTGGGTCGGCAGTTCGGGGGTGCTGGCTGGCTGCTGCGCTGCGTTCTCGGTCACGCGACACAGTTTAGGGGCGTCACAGTCGTGCATTGAAACCGGTTTGTTGAGTAACGGTGTACGACCGGATGCACTGAGTGGGCGCCGCTTCCGTCAGGATGTTCGGAACGCATAAGCATTCTGGAGGGGACAGCGCCATGAGCTACAACCAGCCGGGTCCGTACGGCGGACAGCCGCCGCAGGGCCAGCCCGGGCCTTACGGCCAGCAGCCGGGACCGTACGGGCAGCAGCCGGGACCCTACGGCGGCCATCCGCCGCAGGCGCCGCCGCAGGGCCAGCCCGGCTACGGCTACCCGCAGCAGGCCCCTCAGGGCGTCCCGCCGCAGCAGCAGCCCCCGCAGGGCTACGGCTACCCGCAGGGCCAGCAGCCGGGGCCGTACGGCCAGCAGCCGCCGCCCACCCCGCCGTACGGCGGCCAGCAGGCGTACCCCGGCATGCCTCCGCAGCCGGGCGCCCCGAAGAAGAAGACGGGGCTGATCGTCGGCGCGGCCGTGGTGGCGCTGGCGTTGGTCGCGGGAGGCGCCTGGTTCCTGACGTCGGGCGCCGGCAGCAGCGACGTCGCCGACTCCACCAAGGGGTACAAGCTCACACCGGCAGCCTCGGTGGACGACTACAAGAAGAGTGACAAGAGCTCCTCCTCGGACACGATGACGAGCAAGGAGAAGTCGGAGGCCGAGGCCCTGGGCATCAAGGACGCCCACAAGGCTGAAGCCCAGTACCAGAGCGGCGACCTGGAGAAGAACCCCCTCACGGCCAAGATGCTCATGATGTACGGCAACTGGGGCGAGGTCAGCGACCCCGCCAAGGCCCTCGACGGTATGTTCGCGCAGGCCAAGCTGGGCATGGCCAAGAGTGACAACGACGCCAAGACGTCCTTGGTCGGCAGTCCCAAGAGCGTCACGCCCGCGGGCTTCGAGGGTGCGCTCATGAAGTGCCAGGACATCAAGACGGTCAACGACCAGGCCGACGGCACTCCGGCCGGCGGCCCCAAGGAAATGATCATGCCCGTCTGCATCTGGGCCGACCACAGCACCGTCGCTGCGGTCGTCGGCGTCGACATCGGCGCCGCCATGACCAACAAGTCCATGTCGCAGGACGAGGTGGCGGCCCTCACGGCCAAGCTCTACAACACCTCACGCACCAAGATCTGATCGCGGCTCCACGCGAAGGGGCGCCCGGCCGGTGGCCGGGCGCCCCTTCGCGTGCGCGTCGTTATCGCTGCCGCTACGCGGACTTCTCGTGGCGGCCGCCGTCGTTCTTGCCGATCGTGCGCGGCTCGCGCGGGACCAGCGTCGGGTTGACGTTGTTGCGGACGACGTCCGGCGTGATGACGACGCGGGCCACGTCCTTGCGGGACGGCACCTCGTACATCACGGACTGGAGGACCTCTTCCATGATGGCGCGCAGCCCGCGCGCGCCCGTCTGGCGGAGGATCGCCTGGTCGGCGATGGCTTCGAGCGCCTCGCGTTCGAAGTCCAGCTCCACGCCGTCGAGTTCGAACAGGCGCTGGTACTGCTTCACCAGCGCGTTGCGCGGCTCGATCAGGATCTGGAGCAGCGCCTCACGGTCCAGGTTGTGGACCGAGGTCAGCACGGGGAGGCGGCCGATGAACTCGGGGATCATCCCGAACTTCACCAGGTCCTCCGGCATGACCTCCTGGAACTGGTCGCTCGCCTGGATCTCCAGCTTGGAGCGGATCGTCGCGCCGAAGCCGATGCCCTTGGCGCCGGCCCGCGACTCGATGATCTTCTCGAGGCCCGAGAAGGCGCCGCCGACGATGAACAGGACGTTCGTCGTGTCGATCTGGATGAACTCCTGGTGCGGGTGCTTCCGTCCGCCCTGCGGCGGCACGGAGGCGGTGGTGCCCTCCAGGATCTTCAGCAGGGCCTGCTGGACGCCCTCACCGGAGACGTCGCGGGTGATCGACGGGTTCTCGCTCTTGCGGGCGACCTTGTCGATCTCGTCGATGTAGATGATCCCGGTCTCGGCCTTCTTGACGTCGTAGTCCGCGGCCTGGATCAGCTTCAGCAGGATGTTCTCCACGTCCTCACCGACGTAGCCGGCCTCCGTCAGCGCCGTCGCGTCCGCGATGGCGAACGGGACGTTGAGCATGCGGGCCAGCGTCTGCGCGAGGAGCGTCTTGCCGGAGCCCGTGGGGCCCAGCAGCAGGATGTTGGACTTGGCGAGCTCGATCGCGTCGTCGCGATTCGCTCCGCCGCCGTTCTCCCCGGCCTGGACCCGCTTGTAGTGGTTGTACACAGCGACCGAGAGGGCCTTCTTCGCGGGCTCCTGCCCGACGACGTATCCCTCGAGGAACTCGTAGATCTCGCGCGGCTTGGGGAGTTCCTCCCACCGCACCTCGGAGGTCTCCGCGAGCTCCTCCTCGATGATCTCGTTGCAGAGATCGATGCACTCGTCGCAGATGTACACACCGGGTCCCGCGATGAGCTTCTTCACCTGCTTCTGGCTCTTTCCGCAGAACGAGCACTTGAGCAGGTCGCCGCCATCACCGATGCGTGCCACGAGGTGCTTCCCCTTCGCCTGGGAGCAGCCTGGTTCAGCGGCTCCTGGTGCCTCTATCCGACGGTACCTTGCCTGGCCCCCCGTTCGGGCCCCCCTTGGCACGGTTCACACGGCCGAAGCCGTGGAAACGGAATGTGCCAAGGGGAAAGACCGACGTCAGACGGACGCGCCTGCGGTGGTCTTACGGGTGGAGACAATCTGGTCCACCAGACCGTACGCGAGTGCGTCGTCGGCGGTAAGGATCTTGTCGCGCTCGATGTCCTCGCTGATCTTCTCCAGCGGGGTGGTCGAGTGCTTGGCCAGCATCTCCTCGAGCTGGGTGCGCATCCGCAGGATCTCGTTGGCCGCGATCTCCAGGTCGGAGAGCTGCTCACGGCCGGTCTGCGAGGACGGCTGGTGGATCAGCACACGGGCGTGCGGGAGCGCCATGCGCTTGCCCGGGGTGCCCGCGGCCAGCAGGACGGCGGCGGCGGAGGCCGCCTGGCCCATGCAGACCGTCTGGATGTCCGGCTTCACGAACTGCATCGTGTCGTAGATCGCGGTGAGCGCGGTGAACGAGCCGCCGGGGCTGTTGATGTAGATCGAGATGTCACGGTCCGGGTCCATCGACTCCAGGCACAGCAGCTGCGCCATGACGTCGTTGGCCGAGGCGTCGTCGATCTGGACGCCGAGGAAGATCACGCGCTCCTCGAAGAGCTTCGCGTACGGGTCGTACTCACGCACACCCTGCGAGGTGCGCTCCACGAAGCGCGGGACGACGTAGCGGTTGTCCACCTGCGGGCCGGTGTAGAGGCCGCTCGCGGAGGCGCCGGAGAGGTTGTTCATGTGGGTGTTCACCATCCTGGTGGCGTATCTGTGGGCTGGAGGTCTCGGCGTACGAGAGGGTGCGGGGTCGTGCACGCCCGGGTCAGGCGCCGGTGCCGCCGCCGCCCGGGATGCCCGACGCGACCGAGATGATCTCGTCGATGAGGCCGTAGTCCTTGGCCTCCTCCGCCGTGTACCAGCGGTCGCGGTCGCCGTCGCGGATGATCGTCTCCACGGTCTGGCCGGAGTGGTGGGCGGTGATCTCGGCCATCCGCGTCTTCGTGCGGAGCAGGTACTGCGCCTGGATCTTGATGTCCGAGGCGGTACCGCCGATTCCGGCCGAGCCCTGGTGCATGAGGATGTCGGTGTTCGGCAGGGCGAAGCGCTTGCCCGCCGTGCCGCCGGTGAGCAGGAACTGGCCCATCGAGGCCGCCATGCCCATACCGATGGTGACCACGTCGTTCGGGATGTACTGCATGGTGTCGTAGACCGCCATGCCGGCCGTCACCGAGCCGCCGGGGCTGTTGATGTAGAGGTAGATGTCCTTGTCGGGTTCCGCGGCAAGGAGCAGCAGCTGTGCGGTGATCTTGTTGGCGATGTCATCGTCGACCTGCTGACCGAGGAAGATGATGCGCTCGCCGAGCAGTCGGCTGTAGACCTGGTCACCGAGGCCTCCACCGAGGGACGGCTCTCCGGCGGCGTAGGGCATCAGATTCGTCACGTATCCACCTGCTCGTCTCTGACGGCTCCGGCCGTCTCAGCGTCTTCGTACCGGGTGGGCCGGGACTACCCGGCCCTTCCTCTTCATGGACCCTAACGCGCAGGTGGGACAACGCCATCCCGCTTCCCCAACTGTTCGCTTGGAGCGCAAGGTAAGCAGTCCGCACAAGGGTTCCAGGGGTGCGCCACCGGTGCGCGGGCGCCGGTACGACGGCGGGCCCCGGACGCGGTACGTCCGGGGCCCGCCGTGCGGATCAGATCAACGGTCGGAGCGGGGCTCAGGCCTCGTTCTTCTCGTCCTTCTTCTCGTCGGCCGCCTCGGTGTCACCCTCGGCTGCCTCGACCGTCTCGACGGCCTCGTCCGCGGTGTCCTCGTCGTCCTCGAGGTCGACGACCTCACCGTTGGTGTCGGTGACCTTGGCGGCCTCGACGACGACGGCGAGCGCCTTGCCGCGGGCGACCTCGCCGACGAGCATCGGCACCTGGCCGCCTTCGACGACGGCCTGGGCGAACTGGTCGGGGCTCATGCCGGAGGACTGCGCGCGCCGCATGAGGTGCTCGGTGAGCTCCTCCTGGTTGACGTTCAGCTTCTCCTTGTTGACGAGCTCGTCAAGGATGAACTGGGTCTTGATGCCCTTGACGGCCTGCTCGGAGGTCTCGTTCTCGAACTCCTCCAGGGTCTTGCCCTGGATCTCGAGGTACTTCTCGAGGTCGAGACCCATCTGGCCGAGCTGGTGGTGCTCGAGGTTGTGCTTGCGGGTCTGGACCTCGTCCGCGAGGAGCTTCTCGGGGATCGGGACCTCGGCCAGCTTCAGCAGCTCCTCCAGGACGCGCTCCTGGGCCTGCGTGGCCTGGTCGTACTGCTTGGTGTTCTCGAGGCGCTTGCGGCTGTCCTCGCGGAGCTCGGCGAGCGTGTCGAACTCGCTCGCCATCTGCGCGAAGTCGTCGTCCAGCTCGGGCAGTTCGCGGGAGGCGACGGCGGTGACCTTGACGGTGACCTCCGCCTCCTTGCCCTCGGCGGAGCCGCCCTTCAGCTCGGAGGTGAAGGTGGCCTCGCCACCCGCCTCCAGGCCGGTCACGGCCTCGTCGATGCCTTCGAGGAGCTCGCCGGAGCCGATGGTGTACGAGACACCCGCGGCCACGCCGTCCTCGAGGACCTCTCCGTCGACCTTGGCCTCCAGGTCGATCGTCACGACGTCGCCCTCGGCGGCGGCGCGCTCGACGGGGTTGGTCGAGGCGAAGCGCTCGCGGAGCTGCTCCACGGCCTTCTCGACCTCTTCGTCGGTCACTTCGAGTGCGTCCACGGTGACCTCGATGCCGGAGTAGTCCGGGATCTCGATCGTGGGACGGACATCCACCTCGGCGGTGAAGGCCAGCAGTTCGCCGTCCTTGAGCTCGGTGATGTCAACCTCGGGCTGGCCCAGAACGTTGAGCTCACCCTCGTTGACAGCCTCGGTGTAGAACTTCGGAAGGGCGTCGTTGACGGCCTCCTCCAGCACAGCACCACGGCCGAACCGCTGGTCGATGACGCGGTTGGGGATCTTGCCCTTACGGAAGCCCTTCACCGTGACCTGCTGGTTGATCTTCTTGTACGCCGCGTCGAGGCTGTCCTTGAGCTCCTCGAAGGGCACCTCGATGCTGAGCCGAACCCGAGTCGGGTTCAGGGTCTCCACGGCGCTCTTCACGGTTCGGTCTCCTTGGTGGCTGACTTCTTGGGGTTCTGCTGGGCCGCCGAGAGGCGGCTTCGCGGATCGAGCCCGGTACATCAGACACACGGGCACGCAATTTGCATAGTAACGGCAAGGTGGAGGACTCCCACAATGCGATCTTGCTGGTGGTCGGGGTGGCCGGATTCGAACCGACGACCTTCCGCTCCCAAAGCGGACGCGCTACCAAGCTGCGCCACACCCCGTCGGTGCGACACGAAGGGTACATGCCGGAGAGCGCCGCGTCGGCCGCTTCGCACAGGCCGTCACCGAGCCCGGCACCGGGTCACGCCGATACGGGTGTGCGCGCACCGTCCCCGACCCGCTACGATGCTGTCCGTACGGCGGTCCACCGGACCTGCGGTGCGCATGTGCGGGCGTAGCTCAATGGTAGAGCCCTAGTCTTCCAAACTAGCTACGCGGGTTCGATTCCCGTCGCCCGCTCCAACGGCTCAGGGCCGGACGGAGGATTCTCCCTCCGTCCGGCCCTGAGTGCTTTCCGTCAGCCGGCCCGCCCGTCACCCCGGGGGCAGGGCGTCCCGCACGGCCTTGGCGGAGGCTGCCGGGTCATATCCCTCGGGGACGCCGTCGACCAGGATGATGTCGCCCTCGATGTGCCGCGAGCGCAGCGGCGCGATCTCCTGGTAGGCGGGAGAGTCCCACCAGGCCCGCGCCTCGGCGATCCCGGGGAAGCCGAGCAGGACGACGCTCCCCGGCCAGCTGCCCTCCTTGACCTCGTGCTGCTCGAAGTGCACCAGGAAGGTCCCGCCGTACCCCTCGAGGGTGGCGGGGAGGCGTTCGATGTACTCGGCGATGTCCGGGTGCGGTGCGGCCTCTCGCAGATGGGCTATCGCGTAGGCGGGCATGGCGTCCTTCCGGTCGGCTGGTCTCCGTGGACCGGGAGCCTGGCACGCCCGCGGACCGGGGTCGATGACCTCGGGGGTAATCGGCGGCCGTCCGGACGGGGGCGTGCGGCTCGGCCACAGCGGGCCGGCGCGTGGCTGCGACCCGGTCGGCGGTCGTCCGCGCAACCGGGTTCCGCCCCGTCGGCTCAGAAGCTGATCTGGTTGATCGTGTCGGCTATCGAGTTCATGAATCTGTTGATCGACGGCGCCATGCCCGTCGAAGCCAGGAAGAAGCCGAAGAGCACGGCGACGACCGCCGGCCCGCCCTTGATGGATCCGCCGCGGATCAGCACCACCAGGACGATCCCCAGCAGAAGCACCACAGACAGTGAAATGGCCACGACTGATCACACCCTTGGTCGGTCCGCCTTGCCGGCCCGGTGGCGTGCGGCCCGGCACACCTCCGTCGCGCCCATCGTGCCACCAACTCCCCTGCGGCTGCTGCCGGGTGAAGAGGAGAGATGGCCGGATCGCGCCATCCTCATGCCCACCCGCGACCGGATACAACCCCACGGACGCGGCGCCCGGCGGAGGCGGCACGGGCGGGGCGGATATCTGTGCGCCCGCTGTGCGCAGGGGAGTTCGAATTCGACCGGCGCGATCGTTTCCGTATCCCCACACTTCATTCACAGCGATTTGCCAGGAGTTCGTGCGACCAAATTCACTGCCCTCAACCAGCCGCCGATATGCCCCATTTAAGGGGGATGAATCATCAGGTAACGGTCGGTTGTCGGTGGTTTCACTTTCGAATGGCAGGGAACGCGCGATATCTCTTGAGGGTTTTACGCATAGCGATGGACGGGTCTAAGGTGCATGGGATGTCTCAAGCTCCGAGCGATATTCAGAGGGCCCCGACCACCCCGGAGAGCCGGGAGTCGGAGCCCAGACGCGAGCAGACCCTGCCGGTGCACGGGGCCTCCCCGGCGGCGGCTCCGGTCCGCACCGGGGTGCCCGCGCCGGCCAGGCGTCGTGACGCGTACTTCGACAATGTGAAGTACCTCGCGATCGTGCTCGTCGCCGTGGCTCACGCGTGGGAGCCGGTGATGGACGGCAGCCGCACGACGCGCGCGCTGTACATGGTCGTGTACACGTTCCACATGCCGGCGTTCATCCTCGTCTCCGGCTACTTCTCGCGGTCGTTCGACATGAGCTCCGCCAAGGTGAAGCGCCTCGTCACCGGGGTCGTCGTGCCCTACGTGCTGTTCGAGACGGCGTACTCGCTCTTCAAGAGGTACGCGGGCGGCGTGGACGACACACCCGTCACGCTGCTCGACCCGCTGTTCCTGACCTGGTTCCTGATCGCCCTGTTCATCTGGCGCGTCACCACACCGCTGTGGCAGTCGCTGCGTCACCCCCTTCCCGTCGCTCTCGGCATCGCCGCGCTCGCCTCGGTCACCCCGGGCATCACGGACGACCTGGACCTGCAACGCGTCTGCCAGCTGCTGCCGTTCTTCGTGCTCGGCCTGCTGATGAAGCCGGAGCACTTCCAGCTGATCCGGCGGCGCGAGGTCCGGATGCTCGCCCTGCCGCTGGTCGCCGGCGCGCTGGTGTTCGCCTACTGGGCGGCGCCGCGCATGCGGCTCGGCTGGTTCTACCGCAGCAACAGCGCCCAGGAGATGGACTTCCAGTGGTGGACGGGGCCCGTGATGACCCTGGCGATGTTCGGCTGCGCGCTGCTGCTCACGGTCGCGTTCCTCGCCTGGGTGCCGCGCCGCCCCATGTGGTTCACGGCGCTGGGCGCCGGCACGATCTGCGGCTACCTGCTGCACGGGTTCCTCGTGAAGGGCGCCGGCTACTACGGCCTGTTCGACCGTTACGAGTGGCTCACGGGGCCCGTGGGGCTCGTCGTCGTCTCCCTCGTCGCGGCCACCGCCGTGACCCTGTTCTGCACCCCGCCGGTCCGGCGCGCGCTGCGCTTCGCGACCGAGCCCGACATGGACTGGGCCTTCCGCCGGAGTCCGGCCAAGCGCTGAGCCTGGCCGGATCGGCTCCTCCCGCGGGGGCCGGTCCGGCGGGAACCTCAGCCCGTGGCGGGGTTGGCTTGATCCCGTCGCTCGGTGGGCCCGTCGCCGCCGTCGAGCCCCAACAGGCCGCGCACCTGCGCGTACTTCTCGGTCAGCCGGATCCGGGTCACCGGCTCCAGGACCGCGAGCCGGGCCGGATCCGCGTTGTGCGCCAGGTCCGCCTCCTTGATCAGCAGCGCGCCGGGCGTGGCGAGAATCCGCCCGGTGTACGCGGAGAGGTCCTCGCCGTCCCGCTTGGTGACGGCGAGGACCATTTCTTTCACCCGCTCCGGCAGCGGGGCCTCGTCCAGCCACTGCCGCGACAGGGCGCCGTCCTCGACCGCGTCGTGCAGCCAGGCCGCCGCCATCTGCTCCTCGCTGCCGCCCCGGATCCGCACCCCCTCGGCCACCGCGGCCAGGTGTTCCGCGTACGGACGCCCCGCCTTGTCGGTCTGTCCGCGATGGGCCTCGCGGGCGATCGCCTCCACCTGGGACAGGGTCAAGTTCAGCATCGGCATGGGCCGACTGTACGCGGGCACCGTCGCGCGGGGCAGCGTCTCCACGGGGCACAGCGAATCGTTCGGTAAACTAATTACTGACGATTTCTTGACGCACTCTTGACCCACCGAAGGAGACGGGCTCATCGGACACGCAGACACGCTCATCGCCATGGGGGGCGCCTTCCTCGCCGCCGCCGTCCTCGCCCGCGTCGGCGGCCGCATCGGGCTGCCGACCATCCCCCTGTTCATCCTCGCCGGGATCCTGCTCGGCCCGCACACCCCCGGGGTCGTCCTTCTCGACGATCCGCACGACCTGGAGATGCTTTCCGCTCTCGGCCTGGTGCTGCTGCTCTTCTACCTCGGGCTCGAATTCCATCTGGACGACCTGAAGAAGGGCGGGCGCAAGATGGCGCTCGCCGGCGGCACCTACCTCGCCCTGAACGTCGGTGCCGGTCTCGGCTTCGGTTTCGCGCTGGGCTGGGGCACCTCGGAAGCCCTGGTCCTCGCGGGTGTGCTCGGCATCTCGTCGTCGGCCATCGTCACGAAGGTCCTGGTGGACCTCGGCCGCATCGGCAGCCCCGAGACCCGTCCGATCCTCGGGATCATCGTCGTGGAGGACGTGTTCCTCGCCCTCTACCTGGCCGCCCTGCAGCCGATCCTGTCCGGTGCGGACAGCCTCGGGGCGGCGGTGCTCGACGGCGGGAAGGCCTTCGGCTTCCTGCTGTTGCTCGCCCTGGTGGCCAGGTTCGGCACGAAGGTCATCGGCAAGCTGTTCGACACGAAGGACGACGAGCTGCTCGTCATCTCCTTCCTCGGGGCCGCCGTCTTCGTGGCCGGGGTCTCGGAGTGGTTCGGGGTCGCCGACGCGATAGGCGCGTTCATGGTCGGCCTGATGCTGGGCAGCACCGCCTCGGGCCCGCGCGTCATGAAGCTGGTGCATCCGCTGCGGGACGCGTTCGGCGCGATCTTCTTCTTCGCCTTCGGACTGTCCATCGACCCCGGCGACCTGCCGAGCGTGGTGTGGCCGGTGCTGGCGGCCGTCGCCGTGACCGTGGCGATGAACGTCTTCGCCGGGATGGCCACGGCCAGGATCTACGCCTTCGGCCCGAAGGCCACGGCGAACATCTCCACCACCCTGCTGGCACGCGGGGAGTTCGCGCTGATCCTCGCCACGATGGCGGCGGGCGCGGGCCTGGACGAACGCCTCTCCCCGTTCATCGCCGGGTACGTGCTCCTGCTCGCGGTCCTGTCACCCCTGGCGGCCGGACGCTCGCACTGGCTCGCCCGGATCCTGCCCGGGGGACGGACGCCGGAGCAGGAGGCCGGCAAGGAGGCGGTTCCGGTCTGAGGCGTCGACGACCGGGTGCGGGGGCCCGGTCCGCGCACCCGGGGGACGCGCGCACGGTGACAGGTCCTCAGTGACGGATCGCGGGTGACGCGTCCCGAGCGAGGTGTCCGGCACGACACGTGCGCGGCGGCTCGGCGGGGCCGGCCCGTGTCGGGGATGGCGGACGCGCCATGACTTCACGTTCGGGTGACAACGGCACGTCCAACTTGACGCCTGTACGGTTTCGACCGCTTCGGCACGGTTCAGCCCCGGCGGGACAGCAGCAGCAGCGCGCGGTCGTCGTTGACGTCCTTCGCGCAGGCCTCGATCAGATGCCACGCCGCGCCCTCGAAGCCCGTCGCGACGTAGCGGTCGGCCTCGCCGGTCAGCCGGTCGATGCCGTCGGCGATGTCCCGGTCGGACGCCTCGACCAGACCGTCGGTGAAGAGCATCAGGACGTCGCCGGGTGCCAGCGACCCTTTCACCGCGTCGAACTCCGCTCCGTCGTACACCCCGAGCAGCGGACCCTCGGCGGCCATCTCCTCCCACCGTCCGCTGCCGGCGTGCAGTTGCAGCGCGGGGGGATGGCCCGCCGAGAGGAGTTCGTAGTCGCCGGACTCCAGGTCGAGGACGAGATGGATGGAGGTGGCGAAGCCCTCGTCCCAGTCCTGACGCAGCAGATAGCCGTTGGCGGCGGGCAGGAAACCGTGGGGCGGCAGGGAGCCCAGGAGGCCGCCGAAGGCTCCGGAGAGCAGCAGGGCGCGGGAACCCGCGTCCATGCCCTTGCCGGAGACATCGGTGAGCACCACTTCCAGGGTGCGTCCGCCGTTGGTGCGGGCGGCGACGACGAAGTCACCGGAGAAGGACTGACCGCCCGCCGGGCGGAGGGCCATCTCGCGGTGCCAGCCCTCGGGCAGCCGCGGCAGGGCGCTCTGGACGCGGATCCGTTCGCGCAGGTCGAAGAGCATGGTGCCGCCGCGCCGCCACGGCACGCCCACCCTGGCCCGGAACTGGGCGAGTACCAGGCCGAAGAAGCCGCAGGCGGCGACGACCAGTACGGTGCCCGGCGTGACCCGGGCGGGCCCTTCCGCGTAAGGGCCGAGAGCGATGGACTCCACGATCAGGGCGGCGGCGGCGGTCGCGTAGAGACTGAGCAGGCTGGCGGGCCGCAGCAGCAGCCCGCCGGCGACGATCGGCAGGGCCAGCGCGGCCGGTGAGCACCAGACCGGGTTGAGCAGCGTGGTGCAGGTGATCACCGGAATGACGAACAGCAGTCCCGCCAGGGCTATCCAGTCGGAGCCGTCGCCACGGAAGTAGTCGACCCCGGACCTGCGCAGCGCGATGCGCGCCCGGTGCGCTGATCTTCGCCACCGGGCGGTGTAGGTGTCTGCTCCTCTGCGACGGGCCATTGCCGGGACCTTATCCACCCGGCGGCCTCCGGTGCAGGGGGGACCCCGTGACAATGTGTTCGAAACCGGGTCGCCCGGGTGGCGGAGCCCTGGTAAGCAGGGGTTCATGAACACGGACCTGCGGGTGCTGACGGCCTCGGAGTGGGATGCCTGGCTCGGTTGCACGGAGCTGGCGTTCGGTGGCGTCCCCCTCTCTCCGGAGAGCCGCGAGTTGTACGCCTCGCTGGCCGAGCCGCAGCGTGCGCTCGGTCACTGGGACGGCGCCGAGTGCGTCGGGACGGCCGGTGCGTACAGCTTCCGGGTGACCGTGCCCGGCGGCGCGGCGGTGCCCGCCGCCGGGGTCACGATGGTGAGCGTCGCGGCGACGCACCGCAGACAGGGACTGCTGACCTCGATGATGCGGCGCCAGCTGGACGACGTCCGGTCCTGGGGCGAGCCGCTCGCGGTGCTGCTCGCGTCGGAACCCGGCATCTACGGCCGGTTCGGCTACGGTGCGGCCACGTCCGAGCTGAACCTGCGGATCGACACCTCCCGGGTCGGCCTGGCGCTGCCTCCGGGTACGGACGGGGTACGCGTGCGCCGGTCGTCCCCGGAGCGGGCGCTGGGTGCCTGCGAGGCCGTCTACGCGAGGCTGGCGGCCGGCCGGCCCGGTACCCCCGTGCGGCGGCCGGGCTGGGAGCGGGTGGCCGTGAGCGACCCGGAGAGCCGCCGGGAGGGCGGTTCCCCGCTGCAGTGCGTCCTCGCGGAGCGCGACGGGGAGGTGACGGGGTACGCCACGTTCCACCTGAGGCCGGCCTGGGACGACGCCGGTCCGAGGGGCACGGTGGCGGTGCGGGACGTGGCCGGGCTCGATCCCGCCTCGTACGCGGCGCTGTGGCGCTTCCTGTCCGGGATCGACCTGATGCCCGTGGTCGAGTGCCGCAACCGCCCGGCGGACGACCCCGTCCTCCGGCTGGTCTCCGACGTCCGGCGCTGCGAGGTGCGGCTGCGGGACGGGTTGTACGTACGCCTGGTCGACCTGGGTGCGGCGCTGGCGGCCCGGTCCTACCGGGCACCCCTCGACGTGGTGCTGGACGTTCAGGACGCCTTCTGCCCCTGGAACGCGGGGCGTTGGCGGCTGACCGCTGACGCGGGGAGCGCGGCTGCCTGCCGCCGGACGGACGACGACCCCGGACTGTCCCTGTCCGCCGGCGTGTTGGGGGCCGCCTATCTGGGCGGGGTGTCGCTGACGACGCTGGCTGCGGCCGGGCAGGTGCGGGAACTCCGGGTGGGTGCGCTGGCGGAGGCGGCTCTGGCGTTCTCCTCGGACGTGCAGCCCTGGTGCCCGCACGGCTTCTGAGTCCGTGCGGTCACCGGCGCGTCGGGCGGCCGGACACGGGCGGCTGGCACGCCGGGCACCAGAAGAGGTTGCGGGCCGCCAGGTCCGCCGTGCGGATCCCGG
Organism: Streptomyces sp. ALB3; assembly: GCF_044385685.1. NCBI lineage: Bacteria > Bacillati > Actinomycetota > Actinomycetes > Kitasatosporales > Streptomycetaceae > Streptomyces > Streptomyces sp. ALB3. Next base: position 170,569 of record NZ_JBISCE010000040.1, read on the forward strand.
TCCCGCAGATGTGGCACGCCTGCCCGGCACGGCGGTAGACGTACACCTCGCCGCCGTGGTCGTCGACCCGCGGGGGCCTGCCCATGGCCTCCGGCAGGTGCTCGGGGCGGACGGTGTCGATGCGGTTGTTCCGTACGCCCTCGCGCATCAGGGCGCCGAGGTCGGCCCAGACGGCGTCCCACTCCCCCCGGGTGAGGTCCCTGCCCGGGCGGTACGGGTCGATGCAGTGCCGGAAGAGGACCTCGGCGCGGTACACGTTGCCGACGCCCGCGACGACCTTCTGGTCCATCAGCAGGGCGGCCACCGTGACGCGGCTGCGGGAGATCCGCTGCCAGGCACGCTCGCCGTCCTCGTCCGCGCGCAGCGGGTCGGGCCCCAGCCGGTCGTGTATCGCGCGCTTCTCGGGGCCCGTGATCAGGGCACAGGTGGTGGGCCCGCGCAGATCGGCGTGGTGGGTGTCGTTGAGCAGCCGCAGCCGGACCGTCTCGGTGGGCGGGGGCGCCGGGGACGTGCCGAAGCCGAGCTTCCCGAAGAGCCCGAGGTGGATGTGGACCCAGACCGCCCCCTCGAAGCCCAGGAAGAGATGTTTGCCGTGGGCGTCGACGCCGGTGAACGTCCGGCCGTCCAGCAGGGCCGCGCTGTCGGCGAACTTTCCCTGGGGGCTGCTCACCCGCACCGGGCGGCCCGCGAAACGCTCGTGGTGGTCGGCGGCGAGGCGGTGGATCGTATGCCCCTCGGGCACGGCGTGACTCCTGTGGACGCGCTTGTGCCGCCGGGCAGGGGCCCGGCGGCACAGGGGAAGGGGGTACGGGCCTTTCAGCCCTGCTGCGGGTGGTGGGCCGGGACAGGGGGGAGCTCGCCGGTGTTCTCGTACGCCGAGAGCATGTCGATGCGGCGGGTGTGGCGCTCCTCGCCCGAGTACGGGGTGGCCAGGAAGATCTCGACGAACTTGGTGGACTCCTCCACCGTGTGCATCCGTCCGCCGATGGCCACGACGTTGGCGTCGTTGTGCTCACGGCCGAGCGCGGCGGTCTGCTCGCTCCAGGCGAGTGCGGCGCGGACGCCCTTGACCTTGTTCGCGGCGATCTGCTCGCCGTTCCCGGAGCCCCCGATGACGATCCCGAGGCTGTCCTTGTCCGCGGCCGTCCGCTCCGCGGCACGCAGGCAGAACGGCGGGTAGTCGTCCTGGGCGTCGTAGATGTGGGGACCGCAGTCGACGGCCTCGTGGCCGTGGGCCGTGAGCCACTCGACGAGGTGGTTCTTCAGTTCGAAGCCGGCATGGTCGGAGCCGAGGTACACGCGCATGGTGCGAAGTGTGGCACGGACCGGGCGGGGTAGCCGTCAGCGGGGTCGGGACCCACCGGGCTTCCCGGGGGCCGGGCCGGATCCGGCGCCTGTGTGCAAGGCCACTCGGGCAACGATCGGGTCAAGGAACCGGATGAAGGGGTTCCGCATCCGGTGTCGATCGGGCTTGAATGCGTGGCCTTGCCTTCCGCACCACCCCCGCGGAGGCAACACCGACACACGTGATCAGAAAACGTAAGGATTCGATCCATGACGTCGCAGACGACTCTGGCTGGACCGGGCCAACAGCCCGGTGAGCCGGGAAAGCCGGACTCCCCGGACGGACTGCAGGCCGGTCTCAAGAACCGTCACCTCTCGATGATCGCCATCGGCGGTGTGATCGGAGCGGGCCTCTTCGTCGGCTCCGGTGCCGGCATCGCCGCCGCTGGACCGGCCATTCTCCTGTCGTACGCGCTGGTCGGCCTCATGGTCGTCTTCGTCATGCGGATGCTCGGCGAGATGGCCGTCGCCCGGCCGAGCTCGGGTTCGTTCTCCGCCTACGCGGACCGGGCGCTGGGCCGCTGGGCCGGTTTCTCCATCGGCTGGCTGTACTGGTTCTTCTGGGTCGTGGTGCTCGCCGTCGAGGCCACGGCGGGTGCCAAGATCCTGGAGAGCTGGGTGCCCGGCGTACCGCAGTGGGCCTGGGCCCTGATCGTCATGGTGGTGCTGACGGCGACCAACCTGGTCTCCGTCGGCTCGTACGGTGAGTTCGAGTTCTGGTTCGCCGGGATCAAGGTCGTGGCGATCGGCGCGTTCGTCGTCGTCGGCCTGCTCGCCGTCTTCGGCGTCCTGCCGGGTTCGGACGACGCGGGGTCGGGCCTCGCCCACCTCACGGACACCGGCGGGTTCTTCCCCGAAGGGCCGGGCGCCATCCTCACGGGTGTGCTGATGGTCGTCTTCTCCTTCATGGGCAGCGAGATCGTGACGCTGGCCGCCGGTGAGTCCGAGGACCCGCGGCGCGCCGTCTCCAAGGCCACCAACAGCGTGATCTGGCGTATCGCCATCTTCTACCTGGGCTCGATCTTCGTCGTCCTGACCCTGCTGCCGTGGAACGACCCGTCGATCGTCGAGGACGGTTCGTACGTCGCCGCGCTGAACGTCATCGGCATCCCGCACGCCGGCCAGGTCATGGACGTCATCGTGCTGACCGCTGTCCTGTCCTGCCTCAACTCGGGCCTCTACACCGCCTCGCGCATGGCCTTCTCGCTGGGGCAGCGGGGGGACGCCCCCAAGGCGTTCGCCAGGGTGAACAAGCGGGGCGTGCCGCAGGCGGCGATCCTGTCGTCCGTGGTGTTCGGCTTCGTCGCCGTGTTCTTCAACTACCAGTGGCCCGACACGGTGTTCGCGTTCCTGCTGAACTCCTCCGGCGCGGTCGCCCTGTTCGTCTGGCTGGTGATCTGCTTCACCCAGCTGCGGATGCGCGGCATCATCCTGCGCGAGTCGCCCGAGAAGCTCGTCGTGCGGATGTGGCTGTTCCCCTACCTGACCTGGGCGACGATCGCGATGATCTCGTTCGTCCTCGTCTACATGCTGACCGACGACGCCGGGCGCGAGCAGGTGCTGCTCTCGCTGCTGGTCGCGGCCCTGGTCGTGGGGATCTCGCTGGTGCGCGACGCCCGCAGCCGGAAGGCGAAGGCGGCGGCACCGGCCGAGTGACCGTCGCACATACCTGACGGCGGATGTCAGGGATACCCGGAAGGCTCTCCTTCGCCCCGCGATCCCGCGAGCGAACGGAGAGCCTTCTTCATGACCGCCAGAGCCGACAGCTTCCAGACCGGCTTCGCCATCCGCCCGGACCTCCTCGTGGAGCCCACGAGTGCCGCCGGCGTCGCCACCGCGGTGCGGGACGCCGCCGCGCGCGGTCTGCCCGTCGCCGTCCACGCGACCGGGCACGGGCTGCCGGGCCCCGTCGAGGGCGGTGTGCTGGTCAGCACCCGCCGGATGGACGGCGTGGAGATCGATCCGGTGCGCCGCACGGCCCGTGTCGGGGCGGGCGCGACCTGGGGCGGGGTCGTCGCGGCGGCGGCCCCGTACGGGCTCGCCCCGCTCAACGGCTCCTCGCCGGGGGTGGGCGCCGTCTCGTACACACTCGGCGGCGGGCTGCCCGTCCTGGCCAGGGAGTTCGGCTACGCAGCCGACCACGTCCGCTCGCTGGACGTGGTGACCGCCGACGGCGTCCTGCGCCACGTCACCCCCGACAGCGAGCCGGACCTCTTCTGGGGCCTGCGCGGCGGCGGGCACCGGCTGGGCGTCGTGACGGGGCTGGAGACCGGTCTGGTGGCCGTGGAGCGGCTGTACGGAGGCTCGCTGGCCTTCGACGGCGCCGCGGCCCCCGAGGTGCTGCGGAGCTACCTGGAGTGGACGCGGACCGTCCCGGAGACCTGCACCTCCTCGGTGGCGGCCCTGTGCTACCCCGACCTGCCGCAGCTCCCGGAGCCGCTGCGCGGCCGGTACGTGGTCTCGGTGCGCGTCGCGTACACCGGGCCGGCCGCGGACGGCGAGGCCCTGGCGGCTCCGCTGCGGGCGATCGGGCCCGCGCTCTCGGACTCGCTCCGGGAGATGCCGTACACCGAGAGCCACACCGTCCACAGTGATCCGCCGTTCCCGCACGCCTACTACGGCGAGGGGCTGATGCTCCGCGGCCTGGACCCGGGGACCGCCGCCCGGGTGCTGGAACTGACCGGCCCCAAGGCTCCGATGATGACGGTGGTCCAGCTCAACCACCTGGGCGGCGCACTGGCCGCGCGGCCCGCCCACGACAACGCGGTGCCCTACCGGGACGCCGGCTTCCTGCTGCGGCTGCTGTCCCCGCTGGACGGTACGGACGTGGCGGCGGTCCGGGCGCTCTACGCGGAGGTGGCCGGCCGGACGGCGCCGTACACCCTGGGCCGTGCGCTGAACTTCTCCTTCGGCGGCGGGGACCGGACCGAGGCCTTCCACGGGCCCCGGACGGCCGGGAGGCTCGCCGGTCTGGTGTCGCGATACGACCCGGCGAGCCTCTTCGGTGGTGCCTACGGCGTCAGCCGCGACGCCCGATGAGCTTCCAGGAGGCGGGCAGCGCCCCCATGGCCAGCGCGGCCTTGAGGGCGTCACCGACGAGGAACGGCACCAGGCCGGCCGCGACGGCGGCGCTCATCGACATGCCGGTGGAGAGCGCCAGGTACGGCACGCCGACCGCGTAGATGATGAGGGATCCGACGGCCATGGTGCCCGCGGTGCGCAGGACGGAGCGGTCGCCGCCCCGGCGGGCGAGACCGCCGACGACGGTGGCGGCGAGCAGCATGCCGAGGACGTAGCCGAACGACGCGCCACCCGGGCCGGAGGTGCCCTCGGAGAACCACGGCATGCCGGCCATGCCGACCAGCGCGTACAGGGCGAGGGAGAGGAAGCCGCGCCGGGCGCCGAGTGCGGTGCCGATGAGCAGTGCGGCGAAGGTCTGGCCGGTCACGGGGACCGGGGAGCCGGGGACCGGCACGGCGATCTGGGCGGCCATACCGGTGAGGGCGGCGCCGCCGGCGACCAGCGCCGCGTCCACGGCGTAGCGGTGCCGGGCTGCGGGCAGCAGGTCGGCGAGGACCGCTCCGGAACGGACGGGGGCGGCAGCAGTGCTCATCGGGACTCCGCGGGTGAGATCGGCAGGCAGGGACGGACTGAGGGTGACGTTAGCCGACGGAATATCGCTGGAACACCATCAGCCGCCCACAAAGCGGCGGTTGAGGGGTTAGTCGGGTTCGGACAAAGAGCAGCGCGCAATCACATGTCGACGTGATGCTGGTCACGGAGGTGGGGGTGCACCCTCCCCTCCGTTCGGGAATGGGTGCCGTCGCGTGAGACTGTAGGTTCCCCATAAATGATCCGAGAGTGATCCTCAGCTCATGCACGACACGCCCCCCACGCACTCCCCCGTACCGTCCGAGCCCCTGGCCCACGGTCTGAAGCAGCGCCATCTGACGATGCTCGGTCTGGGAGGGGTGATCGGCGCCGGCCTCTTCGTCGGATCGGGTGCGGGTATCGCGGTCGCCGGGCCGGCGGTCGTCGTCTCATACCTGATCGCGGGCGCGCTCGCGACGCTCGTGATGCGGATGCTCGGTGAGATGTCCGCCGCGATGCCCGCCTCCGGGTCCTTCTCCGTCCACGCGGAGCGCGCCCTGGGCCGCTGGGCCGGCTTCAGCGTGGGCTGGCTCTACTGGTTCATGCTGGTGGTGGTGCTCGCCGTCGAGGCGACGGCCGCCGCTCAGATCGCCCACGGCTGGGTACCCGCGATGGATCCGTGGCTCTGGGTGCTGGTCTTCATGGTGGTGTTCACCGTGGCCAACCTGACGGCCGTGAAGAACTTCGGCGAGTTCGAGTTCTGGTTCGCCACGCTGAAGGTGGCCGCGATCGTGGCCTTCCTGGTGCTCGGCCTGCTGGCCGTCCTCGGTGTCCTGCCCGACACCGATCCGGTGGGACTGACGAACCTCACCGGCCGGGGCGGCTTCCTGCCGAACGGCTGGGACGGCGTGGTCGCCGGTGTGCTCAGCGTGGTGTTCGCCTTCGGCGGGCTGGAGGTCGTCACGATCGCGGCGGCCGAGACCGACGATCCGGCGCGCGCCGTGGGGCGCGCGGTGCGCAGCGCGGTGGTGCGCGTCCTCTTCTTCTACGTGGGTTCGATGCTGGTCATCGTGACCGTGCTGCCGTGGACCGCGCAGCGGGCCGGGCTCAGCCCCTATGTGAAGGTCCTGGACTCGGTCGGGGTGCCGTCGGCCGGGCAGCTCATGAACATCGTGGTCTTCGTGGCGCTGCTCTCGGCGCTGAACGCCAACCTGTACGGCTCGTCCCGGATAATCTTCTCGCTGGCCGAGCGCGGCGAGGCGCCGCGCGGGCTGCTGAAGGTGTCGGGCCGGGGCGGCGGCGGGGTGCCCCGTCGGGCGGTGCTGGCCTCGGTGGCCTTCGGTTTCGTCTCCGTCCTGCTCAATCTCCTGTGGCCCGAGACCGTGTTCCTCTACATGCTCAACTCGGTCGGGGCCGTCCTGCTGTTCGTCTGGGGCCTGATCGCCGCCTCACAGCTGCGGCTGCGGCGCCGGCTGGAGCGGGAGGCGCCGGGCGCCCTGGCCCTGCCGATGTGGTGCTTCCCCTATCTGACCTGGGTGACCCTGGCCGGCCTGCTGGCCGTCCTGCTGCTGATGCTCACCGACGACTCGGCCCGTCCGCAGGTGCTGTGGTCGGCGGGGGCCACCGCCCTGGTGCTGCTCGTGGCGGCCGGGCGGGAGCTGCGGGCGAAGCCGTAGGCGGGTGAGCACCTTGTGTGAGCCTCGTGACCGTATAGCGGACAGTCGTTCCGCGTGGGCGGGGCCGATGGCCAGACTGTGGGCCGACCTCCGTCCCGACCAGTGAACTGAGCCTGTCCATGTCCCGGACCTCCGCGCCGCCCCCCACGGACGCCGCCGCCCCCACTGCCGACTCCGCGCTCACCCACGGCCTCAAGCAGCGACACCTGTCGATGATCGCCCTGGGCGGTGTGATCGGGGCCGGGCTGTTCGTCGGCTCGGGCGCGGGCATCGCCGCGGCCGGGCCGTCCATCGTCATCGCGTACGGCATCTCCGGTCTGCTGGTCATGTTCGTGATGCGGATGCTCGGCGAGATGTCCGCCGCCAACCCCGCCTCCGGCTCCTTCTCCGTCCACGCGGAACGCGCGATCGGGCCGTGGGCGGGCTTCACCGCCGGGTGGTCGTTCTGGGTGCTGCTCTGCGTCGCGGTGGGGCTGGAGGGCATCGGTGCCGCGCAGATCGTGACCGGCTGGCTGCCCGGGACGCCGGAGTGGGCCTGGGTCGCCCTGTTCATGGTGATCTTCCTCGGTACGAACCTCGCCGCCGTGAAGAACTTCGGTGAGTTCGAGTTCTGGTTCGCCGCGCTCAAGGTCATCGCGATCACGCTCTTCCTGGTGCTGGGCCTCCTCGCGATCCTGGGCGTGCTGCCCGGCACGGACTCCCCCGGCACCGCGAACCTGACCGGGGACGGCGGCTTCATGCCGAACGGTTCCGAAGGCCTCATCATCGGTCTGCTCGCCTCCGTCTTCGCGTACGGCGGTCTGGAGACCGTCACCATCGCGGCGGCCGAGTCCGAGAACCCGGTGCGGGGCGTCGCCAAGGCGGTGCGCACGGCGATGTGGCGCATCGCGGTCTTCTACATCGGTTCGATGGCGGTCATCGTGACCCTCGTGCCGTGGGACGACCCGACGGTCGCCGAGGTCGGCCCGTTCTACGCGATGCTCGACCACCTCGGCATCAGCGGCGCCGCGGAGATCATGAACGTGGTGATCCTGGTCGCCCTCCTCTCCGCCATGAACGCGAACATCTACGGCTCCTCGCGCATGGCCTGTTCCCTCGTCGCCCGCGGCCAGGGGCCGAAGGTGCTCGGCAGGATCTCCTCCGGCGTCCCGCGGAACGCCGTGCTCGCCTCCTCCGTCTTCGGCTTCCTGTGCGTGCTGCTCAGCTACTGGCGCCCCGACGACGTCTTCCCGTGGCTCCTCAACATGATCGGCGCCGTGATCCTGGTCGTCTGGATCTTCATCGCCGTCTCCCAGCTGATCCTGCGCAAGCGGACGGAGCGCGAGGCCCCCGACCGGCTCGTCGTGCGGATGTGGCTCTTCCCGGGCCTGACGATCGTGGCACTGGCGGCCATGGCCGGCATCTTCGTCCTGATGCTGCGGCAGCCCGACACGCGGGACCAGCTCCTGGCGACCGGCGCGCTGACCGCGCTGCTGATCGTCATCGGCCTGGTACGCCAGAAGCGGGCGGAGCGCCGCGCGCAGGCCGGCGGCTGAGCACCGGTCCACCTCCCGGCTCCGCCCGGCCGTGCCCCAGGCCGGCCGGGCACGCGGGAGCGCGTGTCCGTCATCCCAGACCGAGCTCCAGCAGCGGCAGTTCGCGCCCCGGGACCGAGCCGGAGGGGGTGGCGCCGATCCGGACCGCGCCCATCGCCGTGTAGAACGGCTCGGCGTTCGGGTCGGCGTCGATGGTGAGCCGTACGAACCCCAGTCGGCGGGCGTGCTCCACGGTGTGCTCGAACAGGAGCCGTCCCACGCCCCTGCCGATGGTGTCCGGCTCGACGAACATCATGGCGAGTGCGCCCTCGGGCGGCTCCCCGGCCAGAGTGGTGAAGCCCAGCACGCGGCCGTCCTCCTCCGCGACCACCGTCCGCCCGCCGGCCGTGTCGCCGGGCCGGACGGTCAGTTCGTCGCGGCAGGCCGCCATGAACGCCTCGTCGTATCCCCAGTGGGCCTTGGAGCGCAGGGCCAGCCCGGTCAGGGCCGTGGCCTCCGAGGGCCTTCCAGGTCGCAGTCGCACGCCTTCCTTCCTCCTCTTCCTCCTCCGTCGCCCGTCGACCACCGTACGTGCGGCCGTACATGAGGTGGCAAGGTTCCGTCCGCCCCGGCGTAACCCCGCGCCGCTTCGGTGGGTGCTCCGCGCCTACCGAGGAGCAACCATGACCCTCCAGCACCCGCGCCGCCGCTCGGTCCTTCTGGCCACGGCGGCCGTCTCCGCCGCCGCGGCGGCCCCTGCCGCCGCCTCCGGTGCGCCCGGGAGCGGCGGGAGGGGCCCGCTCGTCATCGGCCACCGGGGTGCTGCCGGCTGGCGTCCCGAACACACCGCTTCCGCCTACACGTTCGCGGTGCGGGCCGGGGCCGACTGGATCGAGCCCGACCTGGTCCCGACGAAGGACCACGTCCTGGTGGTGCGCCACGAGAACGAGATCTCCGGCACCACGGATGTGGCCCGGCGCCCGGAGTTCGCGGGCCGCCGCACCACGAAGACGGTGGACGGGCGCTCCGTCACCGGCTGGTTCACCGAGGACTTCACCCTCGCCGAACTGAGGACGCTGCGCGCGGTGGAACGGCTCCCGCTGGTCCGCAACCGCAACACGGTCTTCGACGGACGCGAGCGGATCATGACCTTCCAGGAGGTCGTCGACCTGGCCCGCGCCCTGTCGAGGGAGCACGGCCGGCAGATCACGGTCTTCCCGGAGACGAAGCACCCGGCGTACTTCCGCTCGGTCGGCCTGCCCCTGGAGCCCGCACTCATCAGGCTCGTCCGCCGGAACCGGCTCACCGCCCGCGAGTGCGTGGTCCAGTCCTTCGACCCGTCCAGCCTCCTCGAGGTGGCCTCGGCGCGGCTCGGTCTCCCTCTGTGGCAGGCCCTGGGGACGAGCGGGGGACCGTACGGCCACCCGGTGACGTACCAGGAGATGATGACGCCGGCGGGGCTGCGCGAGATCGCCACCTACGCCCGGTGGGCAGGCCCGGACAAGTCCTCCCTGGTACCCCTGTCCACCCTGCTGGAGGACGCCCACGCCGCCGGGCTGAAGGTCGGGGCGTACACCTTCCGCGCCGAGAACCGGTACCTCCCGGCCGAGTACCGGAGGGGCGCCGCGCCGAACGACTTCGGTGACGCCTTCGCCGAGTACGCCTTCCACTTCGGCCGGGGCGTGGACGCCGTCGTGACGGACTTCCCCGACCTCGCGGCGACCGCACGCGACGGCCGGCGGTCCTAGGACGAACGGCTGATCACCTTCGGGCCCTCCTCCTGCTAGCCTGCAATTGCGAAGAACTTGCAATAGCCACCAGGTAGCAGTTGGAGGGTTCGAACCCATGGCCACGTACACGCTTCCGGAACTCCCGTACGACTACGCGGCGCTCGAACCGGTCATCAATCCGCAGATCATCGAGCTGCATCACGACAAGCACCACGCCGCGTACGTCAAGGGTGCGAACGACACCCTGGAGCAGCTGGAAGAGGCCCGCGCCAAGGAGGCCTGGGGCTCCGTCAACGGCCTCCAGAAGAACCTCGCCTTCCACCTCTCCGGCCACATCCTGCACTCGATCTACTGGCACAACATGACCGGCGACGGCGGTGGCGAGCCCCTCGCGGCGGACGGTGTGGGTGACCTGGCCGACGCGATCGCGGACTCCTTCGGTTCCTACGCCGGCTTCAAGTCCCAGCTGACGAAAGCCGCGGCCACCACGCAGGGCTCGGGCTGGGGCGTCCTCGCGTACGAGCCGGTCAGCGGCAAGCTGATCGTCGAACAGGTCTACGACCACCAGGGCAACGTGGGCCAGGGATCCGTCCCGATCCTGGTCTTCGACGCCTGGGAGCACGCCTTCTACCTCCAGTACAAGAACCAGAAGGTGGACTTCATCGAGGCCATGTGGCGCGTCGTCAACTGGCAGGACGTGGCGAAGCGCTACGCCGCCGCCAAGGAGCGCGCCGACGTGCTGCTGCTCGCTCCCTGACCTGACGGAGCGACCCGAACGTCCTGCCTCGTGATCGTCTTCTCAGCCTTCACCCGGCAGGCGGATCAACGGAGGACCCCCGCGAGGACATGACTCGCGGGGGTCCTCCCATGCCCGGGCCCGTAGCCGGTCCGCACGGTGTGCGGCCGGACGGGCCGCGTGGTGATCCCTGGCCGCGGCCGGCGCGGACGGGCGCCCGCCGCCCGCACAGGAGGGCCGGGAGGTCTTCTGCTCACCACGGCGGCCGGTGCGAGACTGGCAGGGTGACGGACATCCGACAGCAGACCGGCCGGCGCCTGGAGCGAGCCATCCTGGAGCTGCTGGACCGTCGTGGCCCGGCGGCGACGATCTGCCCGTCCGACGTCGCCCGAGCGGTGTACGAAGGGGACGACGACGGCTGGCGGGCGCTCATGGAGCCGGTCCGCGGCGCGGCCCGGCGGCTGGTCACGGCCGGCGAGGTGGAGATCACCCAGGGTGGCCGCCCTGTCGAACCGGCAGAGGCCCGAGGTCCGGTCCGTATCCGCCGCGCCCGCTGACACCTCCCGGGCCGACGGCACACGGCCGGTGCGGGCCCGGAGTTCCGGGCGCCCGCACCGGCCGGCCGGTGTCAGTCGAAGACCGGGCCCTGCGTACGGGTCCGCTTGATCTCGTAGAAGCCGGGGATGGACGCCACCAGCAGCGTGCCGTCCCAGAGCTTCGCGGCCTCCTCGCCCTTGGGGGCGGGGGTGACGACCGGGCCGAAGAAGGCGATCTGCTCGCCGTCGGCGCCGGGGACGGCGATGACCGGGGTGCCGACGTCCTGGCCGACCTTGTCGATGCCCTCCTGGTGGGAGGCGCGGAGCTCCTTGTCGTACGCGTCGGAGTCGGCGTACTCCAGGAGCTCGGCCGGCAGGCCGACGTCGGCCAGCGCGCCCGCGATCGCCTCGCGGGTGGGTCCCTCGCCGTTGTTGTGGATGCGGGTGCCGAGCGCGGTGTACAGCGGGCCGACGATGTCGTCGCCGTGCTTCTGCTGTGCGGCGACCACGACGCGCACCGGCGCCCAGGCCTGGGTGCGCATCATGTCCTGGTACTCCTCGGGCAGCTCGTCGAGCCGGGGCTCGTTGAGCACGGCGAGGCTCATCACGTGCCAGCGCACCTCGACATCGCGGACCTTCTCCACCTCGAGCATCCAGCGGGAGGTCATCCAGGCCCAGGGACAGAGCGGGTCGAACCAGAAGTCCGCCGGGATCCTGCCGCCGGCCGTGCTGTTCTCGGGCATGTCTCTCCTCGTGAGGTCGGTCTGCACCTGAGTGTCGGAACGCCACGCGCCCTCCCGCCATTCCCGTGCGCCGCCCTCGTGGCCGCATGGGAGGATCAAAGGTCTTCGAACGAGACACAAAGGAGTGCTCCGTGCCCGGTGAGAACCTGTCCCGCGACGAGGCCCGCGAGAGGGCCGAGCTGCTGACCGTCGACGGTTACGAGGTCGCTCTCGACCTCCGCTCCGCCGTCGGGGAGCCCGACGGGGGCGACGACGCCGGTCCGCGCACCTTCCGCTCGCAGACCACGATCCGCTTCCGTTCCGCCCGTGCCGGGGCCTCGACCTTCGCCGACCTGCTGGCCCCGTCCGTGAACGCGGTGGCGCTGAACGGCAAGGACCTGGACCCCGGGGCCGTCTTCGACGGGACCAGGATCGTGCTGGAGGACCTCGCCGCTGGTGACAACGTCCTGGTGGTCGACGCGCAGTGCGCCTACAGCCGGACCGGCGAGGGCCTGCACCGCTTCGTCGACCCGGAGGACGGCGAGGTCTACCTCTACACGCAGTACGAGCCGGCCGACGCGCGGCGGGTCTTCGCCAACTTCGAACAGCCGGACCTGAAGGCGCCCTACCGCTTCGAGGTGACGGCGCCCGAGGGCTGGCAGGTCCGGAGCAACGGCGAGGAGGAGTCGCGGGAGGGCGGTGTCCACCGCTTCGCGGAGACCCTGCCGATCTCCACCTACATCACGGTGGTCGTGGCGGGCCCGTACCACTACGTCAGCGACCTCTACACACGTACGTTCGACGACGGGTCGAAGCTGGAGGTCCCGCTCGGCGCGATGTGCCGCAAGGGGCTCGCGCGTCACTTCGACGCCGACGACGTCTTCCTGGTCACCAAGCAGGGTCTGGACTTCTTCCACGACCAGTTCGACTACCCGTACCCCTTCGGGAAGTACGACCAGGCGTTCGTGCCGGAGTACAACCTCGGTGCCATGGAGAACCCGGGCCTCGTCACCTTCCGCGAGGAGTACATCTACCGCGGCAAGGTCACCTCGGCCTCCTACGAGCGCCGGGCCAACGTCATCATGCACGAGATGGCGCACATGTGGTTCGGCGACCTCGTCACCATGCAGTGGTGGGACGACCTGTGGCTGAAGGAGTCGTTCGCCGACTTCATGGGGACCTTCTCGATGGTGGAGGCGACCCGCTTCACGGACGGCTGGATCACCTTCGCCAACAACCGCAAGGCATGGGCGTACCGCGCCGACCAGCTGCCGTCGACGCACCCGGTCACAGCCGACATCCGTGACCTGGAGGACGCCAAGCTGAACTTCGACGGCATCACGTACGCCAAGGGCGCCTCGGTGCTCAAGCAGCTCGTGGCGTACGTGGGGCGGGAGGCGTTCCTGGAGGGCGCGCGCCGCTACTTCAAGCGGCACGCCTACGGCAACACACAGCTGGGCGACCTGCTCTCGGTGCTGGCCGAGACATCGGGGCGCGACATGACGGCCTGGTCGCGCGCCTGGCTGGAGACGGCGGGGGTCAACGTCCTCACGCCGGTCGTGACGTACGGCGGTGACGGCCGGATCGCGGAGCTCTCCGTGGCCCAGGAGGCCCCGGCCTCCCACCCCGTGCTCAGGCCGCACCGGGTCGCGGTGGGCCTGTACCGGCTGTCGCCGGAGGCCGGGCTGGTGCGCTACGCCCGCGCCGAGGCGGACGTCGCCGGGGAACGCACGGTGGTCACGGAGCTGGCCGGTGCGGAGAGGCCCGACCTGGTCCTGGTCAACGACGACGACCTGACGTACTGCAAGGTCCGCTTCGACGAGGTCTCCCTCACCACCCTGCGCGAGCACCTCGGTGACATCACCGACCCGCTGGCCCGGGCCCTGTGCTGGTCCGCCCTGTGGAACCTGACGCGGGACGCGCTGCTGCCGGCCAGGGAGTTCGTCTCCCTGGTGCTGTCGTTCGCCGGCCGCGAGTCGGACATCGGAGTCCTGCAGATGCTGCACGCCTGGGCCCGGTCGGCGCTGGTGCACTACGTGGCCCCGTCCTGGCGGGAGGAGGGCGGCCGGGCGCTGGCCGGGGGCGCGCTGGCGGAGCTGCGTCGCGCGGAGCCGGGAAGCGAGCACCAGCTGACGTGGGCCCGCTTCTTCGCCGCCGTCGCTGCGTCGGACTCCGACTTCCAGCTGCTGGGTGGCCTGCTCGACGGTTCGGCCCAGATCGACGGCCTGGACGTCGACCAGGAGCTGCGGTGGGCGTTCCTCGCCCCGCTGGCCTCGCACGGCAAGGCGGACGAGGCGGCCCTGGACGCCGAGCTCGCCCGCGACGACACGGCGTCCGGCAAGCGGCACCACGTGCGGTGCCTGGCCTCGCGCCCCTCGGCGGCGGTCAAGGCCCAGGCCTGGGCCGTGGTCGTGGAGTCGGACAAGCTGTCCAACGCCCTCGTCGCGGCGACGATCGCGGGCTTCGGGCAGCCGTCGCAGCGGGAGTTGCTGGCGCCGTACACCGCCTCGTACTTCGAGGCGATCGAGCGGGTCTGGGCCGAGCGCTCCATCCAGATCGGTATGGACGTGGTCGGGGGCCTCTTCCCCGGTCTGCAGGACGACCCCGCGACCCTCACCGCGACGGACGCGTGGCTGACCTCGCACCCTGACGCGGCTCCGGCGCTCCGTCGGCTGGTCCTGGAGGCGCGGGACGACCTGGCGCGTGCCCTGAGGGGGCAGGAGCGCGACGCGGCGGCGTGAGATCACGGCGTGCGCCCCGCACACGTGTGCGGGGCGCACGGCCCGCGGGCCCCCCCCCACCCCCCCCCATCTT
>NZ_JBISCE010000041.1:0-417890 GCF_044385685.1 Streptomyces sp. ALB3
GCGCCCCCCCCCCCCTGGGGGGGGGGGCGCACGCCGTGCATTCCCCTCCGCGCCCGCCCTTTTCGACGCTCGAACTGCTGTGCTCGAGTACGGCGTTGTCCTGGAATGGCGACGGGCGTGTAACAGGGGTTAGCGGGCCGCGGGCCTGCGGGAACCTCCCCGGCATGAACCGGAACACCCCCCTCTCCCCGCGCCCCGTCCACCAGGTGAGCCACCGCGTGCAGTCCGCCGCGCAGCTGCGGGCCCACGGAGTGACGGCCGCGCAGACCGCCGCCCAGTGCCTGCCCGGCGGCCCGTGGCAGCAGCTCCTCCCCGGTGTGTACCTCCTGCACCCGGGGCCGCCCACGAACGACGACCGGGTGCGCGGCGCCCTGCTGTACGCCGGAAGGCCTCCGGCCGGTCGGCGGCGGACCGTGCCCGCCCAGCCCGGTCCGGGCTACGGCGAGGCCATGGTCACGGGCCTGGCGGCCCTCGCCCTGTACGGCTTCACGTCCGCGCCCCCCGTGATCGCGGCGCACCGGATCGACGTGCTCGTGCCGCGTACCAGGCGGTTGCGGTCCACCCGGTTCGTCCAGGTGACCCGGGCCGCCGTCCTGCCCCGGCCGCAGTGCCGCCTCGGGATGCCGCTGGCCCCGGTGGAGCGGGCCCTGGCCGACGCGGTGGCCTCGCTCACGGACGCCTCGACGGTGCGCGGGCTCCTCCTGGAGGCGGTGCGCGGCGGCCACTGCGAACCCGCCGCCGTCGTACGGGAGCTGAGCGCCGCCGAGCTGCTCGGCCGGGCGCATGTGGTGGACGCCGTCGACGCGGTGCTCGTCGAGGGCCGGGCGGTGGAGGAGGGCCGGCTGTACGAGGCGGTGCGCGTCCACGGTCTGCCCGAGCCGCTGTGGAACGTGGAGCTGTGCCTGCCGGGCGGCGGCTTCCTGGGAGGGGTGGACGCGTACTGGCCCGAGCAGGCGGTCGCACTGGAACTGGGCACGCGCTCACCCCGGGAGGAGCACGTCGCCTTCGCCGCGGAACGGGAACACCTGGAGAGGCTCGGGGTCACCGTGGTGCGCGTGACGCCGAAGCAGGTGCGCGGGTCGGCGGCCGACCTGTCGGTGGTGCTGCGCACGGCGATGATGGCCGCCGAGGACCGGGAGCCGGCCGCGTACCTGGTGGTCCTGCCCCGGTGAGTGGCGCGATGGCACCGGTGGCGGATCTACGCCATGTCCCTTTCTCGTCCTCGCCAAGTCTCCACAAACACGGGTCTTTTACGAAAGGCTGAGCGGTCATCGGGTACCGAATTCCGGACTCTCACTTTCTTTCACAAAACAGGGATGCTGATGACCAAGGAATCCCCCAGCTCCATACCCGGGGCGAGACGCGCGGCGCGCATCGCGGCCGCAGCCGGTCTGGCGGCCGCGCTGGCCGCCTCCGGCGCCGCCCCGGTCTTCGCCGCCGACGACCCGGGCACCTCCCCGGTGAAGCCCGCCGCGGCGAGCGCGAAGGGCGACAAGCTGGGCGAGGCCGACGCCGACGTGCTGGCGAAGGCCGAGGCCAAGGGCGAGAAGAACATCACGATGATGGTCGCCACCGCCCCCGGTGCGACCGAGAAGGTCGCCGCCCAGCTGGACGCCGTCAAGGGGTCCGTGATCGGGCAGACGTACGACAAGCTCGGCTACGTCCGGGCGACCGTGCCCACCGCGACCGCCGACGCCACCATCAAGGCGGCGCAGAAGCTCTCCTCCGTCCAGGGCATCGATCTCAAGCAGGAGATCAAGCTGGACGACCCGACGCCCGCGGGCGACCGGGCCGCCGGGGCGAAGCAGCCGAAGGCCACCGGCAGTTACGCGGCGCCCGGCAGGAACACCCCCGCGAGGAACCCGTACAACCCGTCCTTCGAGACGGGTGCGGTCGACTTCGTCGAGCAGCACCCGAAGGCCGACGGACGCGGTATCACCATCGGTGTCCTGGACTCCGGTGTCGACCTCGGCCACCCCGCGCTCCAGAAGACCACCACCGGCGAGCGCAAGATCGTCGACTGGGTGACGGCGACCGACCCCGTGGGCGACGGCGACGGCACCTGGCTGCGGATGGACCAGGCCGTGTCCGGCCCGACGTTCACCAGCGGCGACACGACGTACTCCGCGCCGGAGGGCTCCTACGGCTTCCGCGTCTTCAAGGAGTCCGTCACGCGCGGCGGCGACATGGCCGGCGACCTCAACCGCGACGGTGACACCACCGACCAGTGGGGCGTGCTCTACGACCCGGTCGCCGGCACCGCACGCGTGGACCTGAACGGCAACGCGGACTTCGGCGACGACACCGCCCTGAAGCCCTACAAGGACAAGCACCAGGTCTCCTACTTCGGTACGGACGACCCGCGGACACAGGTCGTCGAGCGCATCCCGTTCGTCGTCGAGACCCGCAAGGACGTCGTCGTCGACGCGGCCGGCAACACCGCCGACTACGTCAGCATCGGGGTCATCCAGAGCGAGCACGGCACGCACGTCGCCGGCATCACCGCGGCCAACGGCCTGTTCGGCGGCAAGATGAACGGCGCGGCGCCCGGCGCCAAGGTCGTCTCCTCCCGCGCCTGCACCTGGTCCGGCGGCTGCACCAACATCGCGCTGACCGAGGGCATGATCGACCTCGTCGTCAACCGCGGTGTCGACGTCGTGAACATGTCGATCGGCGGGCTGCCGCCCCTCAACGACGGCAACAACGCCCGCGCCGAGCTCTACAAGCGGCTCATCGACATCTACGGTGTCCAGCTGGTCATCTCGGCCGGCAACGAGGGTCCCGGCGTCAACACCATCGGTGACCCCGCCCTCGCCGACCACGTCATCTCCGTCGGTGCGTCCATCTCCAAGGAGACCTGGGCCGCCAACTACGGCTCGAACGTCACCAAGAAGTACGACATGCTGCCCTTCTCCTCGCGCGGTCCGCGTGAGGACGGCGGCTTCGCGCCGATCCTGACGGCTCCGGGCGCGTCCATCAACACCACCCAGACCTGGATCCCCGGCGGTCCGGTCAAGGAGGCGGGCTACTCGCTCCCCGCCGGCTACTCCATGCTGCAGGGCACCTCGATGTCCTCGCCGCAGGCCGCCGGTGCGACGGCGCTGCTCCTGTCCGCCGCGGAGCAGAAGAACATCGAGCTGCCCCCGGCCGACCTGCGGACCGCGCTGACCAGCACCGCCACCCACATCGACGGCGTGCCCGCGCACGCCCAGGGTGCCGGTCTGATCGACATCGTCGGCGCCTGGAAGCAGATCGAGAAGAAGGGCGCCCCGGCGCACGAGTACACGGTGAAGGCCCCGGTCGACACCGCGATCGACTTCGCGCTGAAGACCCCGGGCTTCGGCACCGGCCTGTACGACCGTGAGGGCGGCCTGAAGGCCGGCCAGAAGAAGTCGTACGACGTCACCGTCACCCGCACCACCGGTCCGGACAAGGCCGTGAAGCACAAGCTGTCCTGGAGGAACAACGACGGCACCTTCAGCCTGACGGGTCCGAGCACCGTCTCGCTGCCGCTCGGCAAGCCGGTGACCGTCAAGGTCCAGGCGAAGCCCCGCGCGGCGGGCGTCCACAGCGCGATCCTGCTGGTGGACGACGCGAAGACCGTCGGTGTGGACCACCAGGTCCTCTCCACGGTGGTCGTCGCCAAGGACCTGGTGAAGCCGGGTTACGCGTTCTCGACGACCGGCTCGGTGAAGCGCAACGGCACCACGTCGTACTTCGTGAACGTCCCGGAGGGCGCCGAGACCCTCGAGGTCGCGATGAGCGCCCTGCGTTCGGGCAGCCAGACGCGGTTCATCTCCCTGCACCCGTACGGCGTGGCGGTGGAGGACAGCTCCACGATCTACTGCTACCCGAACTACGAGAACCCGGCCAACACCTGCCGCCCGGACACGCGCTCCTACAAGGACCCGCAGCCCGGCGTCTGGGAGATCGAGGTCGAGTCCCGCCGTACGTCGCCGCTGCTGGACAACCCGTACAAGCTGGACGTCTCGCTGCTCGGCGCCACCTTCGACCCGGCGGTGCAGACCATCGCCGAGGCGAAGATCGGCACCCCGGCCGCGGTGGACTGGACGGTCACCAACAACGCCGGTGACCTGGAGGGCTCCCTGAAGGGCGGCTCGCTGGGTTCGGCCGACGTCGAGCGCCCGTCGATCTCCACCGGCGGCGAGTACACCAAGGAGGTCACCATCGGTGCGGGCGTCGAGAAGCTGGACGTCGCCATCGGCAACACCTCGGACGCCAACGCGGACATCGACCTGTACGTCTACAAGGGCGACACCGAGGTCGGTGCCTCGACGACCGCGGGCTCGGAGGAGTCGGTCAGCCTGGTGAAGCCGGCGGCCGGCACGTACACCGTCGTCATCGCGGGCTACTCGGTCCCGGCCGGGACCACCGAGTACGACTACCGGGACGTGTACTACGCCCCGTCGCTCGGCGCGATCAAGGTCGACGAGTCCAAGGCCGTGAACCTGGCCAACGGCGCGTCCGCCCAGGTCGGCGCCGAGGTCCTGGTCGCCGGAGCGGCTCCCGAGGGCCGGCAGTTCTTCGGCGAGGTCCAGCTGGTGAACACCCGCGGCACCGCGGCGGGCACCGGCAGCGTCGTGATCGAGAAGGTCGCGCCGTAACCACCGCGCCCGTGTGATCCGCACGACACGCGCGGACTGTGGGGCGAGGGCTCGCAAGGGCTCCCGCCCCACAGCTCTGTCCGGACCGCGTCCGCCTGGCGGACAATGGATTGGACAAGGGAGCCGTGGACATACGCATCATGGACCGGCAATCGTGCCCGTTCGCATCCGTGAGGGAGTTCCAGTGAAGGTCGGAATCGTCGGCGCCACCGGTCAGGTCGGCACAGTCATGCGCAGCATCCTGGCCGAGCGGAAGTTCCCCGTCGCCGAGCTGCGGCTCTTCGCCTCCGCGCGCTCCGCGGGCTCCACGATCTCCTACGAGGGCACGGACATCACGGTCGAGGACGCCTCCACCGCGGACTACACCGGTCTCGACATCGTGCTGTTCTCCGCGGGCGGCGCGACCTCGAAGGCGCTGGCCGAGAAGGTCGCCGCCCAGGGCGCCGTGGTGATCGACAACTCCTCCGCCTGGCGCAAGGACCCCGAGGTACCCCTGGTGGTCTCCGAGGTCAACGCCCACGCGATCAGGAACCGCCCGAAGGGCATCATCGCCAACCCGAACTGCACCACGATGGCGGCCATGCCCGTGCTGCGCCCCCTGCACCAGGAAGCGCAGCTGGACGCGCTGACCGTCGCCACCTACCAGGCGGTGTCCGGTTCCGGTGTCGCCGGTGTCGCGGAGCTGCACGGCCAGGCGTCCAAGGTCGTCGCCGACGCGGACAAGCTGACGCACGACGGTGACGCGGTGGACTTCCCCGAGCCGGGCGTCTACAAGCGTCCGATCGCCTTCAACGTGCTGCCGCTCGCCGGCTCGATCGTGGACGACGGTTCCTTCGAGACGGACGAGGAGCAGAAGCTCCGCAACGAGTCCCGCAAGATCCTGGAGATCCCGGAGCTCAAGGTGTCCGGCACCTGCGTCCGGGTCCCGGTCTTCTCGGGCCACTCCCTCCAGATCAACGCCCGTTTCGCCCGCCCGATCAGCGTCGAGCGCGCCTACGAGCTGCTGAAGGACGCCGAGGGCGTCGAGCTCTCGGAGATCCCGACCCCGCTCCAGGCGGCCGGCAAGGACGCCTCCTACGTGGGCCGCATCCGGGCCGACGAGACCGTCGAGCACGGACTCGCGCTGTTCGTCTCCAACGACAACCTGCGCAAGGGCGCCGCGCTGAACGCGGTCCAGATCGCGGAGCTGGTGGCGGCGGAGCTCAAGGGCTGAGCCCCTTCACTCCTGTACAGGGCGGCCACCGGTTTCCGGCGGCCGCCCTTTCGCGTGCTCCTGCCCGCCTCGGAGCGCGAGGTGCCTGCGCGGGGCGGCGTCGATCTCACCCATGCGCTGACGGCACGGTGCCGACGCGCCGGAGGAACCGCTCACCTGGAAGGGATGGACCCGGGAGGTGTGGGAGGTCGGCGGCACCACCGTGACCACGCCCCGCCCGGTCCGGTCCGCCACGGCGTTCGCGCCGTCGTTCGAGACGATCACCGAGGGGCGGGCCTTGTTCGCTTCACCGCCTCGCACCGGTTCGTACTCGGCCAGGCAGATCTCACCGACCGGCCCGCACCTCGAAGTGGAAGCACCCGTACTCCACGGCCCGTACGTGCGCCAGGACCACCTCGGGGTCGGCGAAGGCCTCCGCGATCGCCTCGTCGAAGCCCCGCTCCTCGTCGGCCGGGATCACCAGAAGCCGGCCTCCGACGATCCTGCCCTCCGCGTCGTAGCGCCGGACCGTGCGCAGCGCGCCGGCCCGCGAGAACGGGTAGCCGGTCCGGTCCGCCGCCGGGCCCTCGCAGTCGTCGGCGTGGATGAAGACCGGGCCCTGTTCGTCGTACGCCCCCGGGCGTGCCCAGGTCTCCGCCGCCCAGCGGCGCAGCGGCGCGTACGACACGAGGGCGATCCTCTCCCCGGGCCGGGCGCCGCGCAGGCAGCAGCGCAGGGGGTCGCCGCCCTCCGCCGCCGTGTACGGGACGCAGGGACGTCCGGCGTCGTCGGTCGTGCGGAGATCTTCCAGCGCCTTCGGCCCGATGGGCCGTGCCTCGTAAGCGGTCATGATCCGAGGGTGGCCCGGCCGGCTCCGCCGGTCCGGCGGAAAACGGACATCGCGCTGCGCCCGCCCCACGTGGAAGGATGACCAAAAACGTCGCATATCAAGGAGATGACCGCGTGCCTGGCACGAATCTGACCCGCGAAGAGGCACAGGAGCGGGCGCGCCTGCTGACCGTGGACGCGTACGAGATCGATCTCGACCTCTCCGGCGCGCAGGAGGGCGGCACCTACCGGTCCGTCACCACCGTGCGCTTCGACTCCGCCGAAGCCGGCGCCGAGACCTTCATCGACCTGGTCGCCCCGGCCGTGCACGACGTCGTGCTGAACGGCAAGGACCTGGACATCGCCGCCGTGTTCCGGGACTCCCGGATCGCGCTGAAGCACCTCCGGGCAGGCGCCAACGAGCTGAAGGTCGTCGCCGACTGCTCGTACACCAACACCGGCGAGGGTCTGCACCGGTTCGTCGACCCGGTCGACGAGCAGGCCTACCTCTACACCCAGTTCGAGGTGCCGGACGCCCGCAGGGTCTTCGCCAGCTTCGAGCAGCCCGACCTGAAGGCGACCTTCCGGTTCACCGTGAAGGCTCCCTCCGGCTGGACGGTGATCTCCAACTCGCCGACGCCCGAGCCCGAGGGCGACGTCTGGGCCTTCGCACCGACGCCGCGCATCTCCACCTACATCACGGCCCTGATCGCGGGCCCGTACCACGCGGTGCACAGCACCTACGAGAAGGACGGCCGGTCGGTGCCGCTCGGCATCTACTGCCGGCCGTCGCTCGCCGAGTACCTCGACGCGGAGGAGATCTTCGCGGTCACCCGGCAGGGCTTCGACTGGTTCCAGGAGAAGTTCGACTACGCCTACCCCTTCGCCAAGTACGACCAGCTCTTCGTGCCGGAGTTCAACGCCGGGGCGATGGAGAACGCGGGCGCGGTCACCATCCGCGACCAGTACGTGTTCCGCTCGAAGGTGACGGACGCGGCCTACGAGACGCGCGCCGAGACCATCCTCCACGAGCTGGCCCACATGTGGTTCGGCGACCTGGTCACCATGGAGTGGTGGAACGACCTCTGGCTGAACGAGTCGTTCGCCACGTACACCTCCATCGCGTGCCAGGCGGACGCGGAGGGTTCCAGGTGGCCGCACTCCTGGACCACGTTCGCCAACTCCATGAAGACGTGGGCGTACCGGCAGGACCAGCTGCCGTCGACGCACCCGATCATGGCGGACATCCAGGACCTCGACGACGTCCTGGTGAACTTCGACGGGATCACGTACGCGAAGGGCGCCTCGGTCCTGAAGCAGCTCGTCGCCTACGTCGGCAAGGACGCGTTCTTCCAGGGCGTGCAGGCGTACTTCAAGGCGCACGCCTTCGGGAACACGCGCCTGTCGGACCTGCTGGGCGCGCTGGAGGAGACCTCCGGCCGTGACCTGAAGGCCTGGTCGAAGGCGTGGCTGGAGACAGCCGGCATCAACATCCTGCGCCCGGAGATCGAGACCGACGGCGACGGCCACGTCACCTCGTTCACCGTCCTCCAGGAGGCCCCCGCGCTCCCCGCCGGGGCGAAGGGCGAACCCACGCTGCGTCCGCACCGGATCGCCATCGGCTGCTACGACCTCGACGCCGCCGGGAAGCTGGTCCGCACGGACCGGATCGAGCTGGACGTCGACGGCGAGCGCACCACGGTGCCGTTCCCGTCCGGTACGGCGCGCCCGGCGGTCGTCCTGCTCAACGACGACGACCTCTCGTACGCGAAGGTCCGCCTCGACGAGGAGTCGCTGCGGGTCGTCACCGCGCACCTCGGTGACTTCACCGAGTCCCTGCCGCGTGCCCTGAGCTGGTCCTCGGCCTGGGACATGACGCGTGACGGCGAGCTGGCTACGCGCGACTACCTGGCGCTGGTCCTCTCCGGGATCGGCAAGGAGTCCGACATCGGCGTGGTCCAGTCGCTGCACCGCCAGGTGAAGCTGGCCCTGGACCTCTACGCCGCCCCGGAGTGGCGCGAGGCGGGCCTGAACCAGTGGACCGAGGCGACGCTGGCGCATCTGCGCGCGGCGGAGCCGTCCAGCGACCACCAGCTGGCCTGGGCCCGCGCCTTCGCCGCGACGGCGCGCAGCCCGCTCCACCTGGACGTGCTGCAGTCGCTGCTGGACGGCACCCAGGAGATCGAGGGCCTGGCCGTCGACACGGAGCTGCGCTGGGCGTTCGTGCAGCGCCTGGCCGCGACGGGTCTCATCGACGAGGAGGAGATCGCCGCCGAGTACGAGCGCGACAGGACGGCGGCGGGCGAGCGCCACGCCGCGTCGGCGCGCGCGGCCCAGCCCTCCGAGGAGGCGAAGGCCGAGGCGTGGGCGTCGGTCGTCGAGTCGGACAAGCTGCCGAACTCCCTTCAGGAGTCGGTCATCACCGGTTTCGTGCAGACCGACCAGCGTGAGCTGCTGGCTCCGTACACGGAGAGGTACTTCGCGGCGGTCAAGGAGGTCTGGGACTCGCGCAGCCACGAGATGGCCCAGCAGATCGCGGTCGGTCTGTACCCGTCCCTCCAGGTCGCGCAGGAGACCCTGGACGCCACGGACGCCTGGCTGGAGTCGGTGCAGCCGAGCGCGGCTCTGCGCCGGCTGGTGTCGGAGTCCCGGGCGGGCGTGGAGCGCGCCCTGAAGGCGCAGGCGGCTGACGCGGCGGCGGCCACCGCGTAGCCCTGACATGGGAACCGCCCGGCGGGCAGGCGCTCGGAGCGCAGCCGTCCGCCGGGCGGGAACCTGGGGTGCGGGAGCGGGGCTAGGCGGCCGACTCCTCGTAGCGGCGTGCCAGTTCGGCCGCACCCGTGTCCGTCAGCGAGCCGTGGAGGCGCATCCGGGCCACTCCCCCGTCGGGGAAGGCGTCCAGGCGTACGTGGGTCACGACCGCCTCGGTGTCGAGGACGAAGCGGTGCGGGGTGTCGGGCTGGAGCCGGGTGCGGGGGAGAATCTCGAACCATTCGCCGTCACCGTCGCGGCCGTGCAGGCCGATCCAGCCGGCCGCGTTGCCCTTGAGGTAGGCGGTGTCGATCTCCACCGCGCGTACCGCGCCCTGGGCGGGCAGCCGGAAGCGCACCCAGTCGTTCGTGTCGCGGACCCGGCGGCGCCGGTTCTCCCAGCCGTCGTCCATCTTCCGGGAGGTGCCCGGCAGGATGATCTGGGCCGGCGAGGAGTAGAAGCGGTCCGAGGCGTCCTCGTACATGCCGCCGTTCAGGATCGAGATCAGGTCGATCGTGCCCAGCGCCGCGAGCCAGGCCGGGTCCGGGACGACCTCGCCGTGGACCCGCAGCCGGGCGATGCCGCCGTCGGGGTGCTGGCATATCCGCAGATGGGTGTAGCGGCGTCCGCCCGTGACCTCGAAGCCGTTGGCGGCGTGGCCGCGTACGGGGGTCGGCGGGACGAGCTCCTCCCACTTCACGCCGTCGGCGAGCAGGTCATCCGGACCGGGGGCGCCGTCGACTGCCGTCGCCTGGACGGACACGCGCTGCGGGTAGTTGCCGCGGAAGTGGGCGGTGTCGACGACGATGCCGCGGATGATCCCGGGAGTGCCCAGCCGGACGATCGCCCAGTCGTGGTCCTCGGGGGCGGGGAAGGGGTGGCCTGCGTCCGCGCCCCGGCGTCGGCGGGTCTCCCAGCCGTCCATGATCTTGCCCTTGTGGCCGAAGCGCTCGGGGTCGAAGACGGCGGGTTCACGGATCAGGAGGTTCTCGCGCTCGGCGAAGAACTCGTCGTTGGCCGCGATCACACCCGCGCCGAGGCGCCGGTCCGCGAGGTCGACCAGGTCGGTGAAGGGGAAGTCGCCCGCGCGGTAGTCGGCGTAGGGGTCACCGCCGCCGTAAGGGGCCGCGTCGTTGGCGTGCGGGTCGGTGGAAGGGGTCTCCGTCTGGATCTTGTCGCTCGGCATGGGTCCACTGTGCCGCCATCCCACCGATCAGGTCCATCGAAAGTTTTCGTACGTTCTCTTCAGCTCGGCTTAACGGTTCCGCCTGCCACCTCCAGCAGCGCCGACAGCACCCGGGCGACCGCCGGCCCGCGTTCCGCGCCCTGCCGCACCGCTGCCACGACGTGGCGGCAGGGACGGTCCGCCTCCAGGACCCGCATCACCACACCGTCGCGAGGGCGGTCGGACGCGGAGACCATCCGGGGGATCAGCGCGACCCCCATGCCCGCACGCACCATGGCGAGGATCGCCGTCCAGCCGGAGGCGCTGTGGGCCTGCTCGGGGACGAAACCCGCGGCCTCGCACGCGGCGGTGGTGATCTGGGACCACGGGCCGGAACCGCCGAAGATCCAGGCCTCCTGGGAGAGGTCCGCCAGCCGCAGGGCGGACACCCCGGCGAGAGCGTGGCCGGCGGGCAGCGCGACGTCCAGCGGGTCGGCCAGCAGGGGCAGCAGGGTGAAGCGGGGATCCCGGGCCGTCGGGGCGTGCGCGGCCAGGGAGAGCGCCAGGTCCACCTCGCCGGCCGACAGCAGCTCGTACGCCTGGGCCGCCTCCGCCTCCCGTACGCGTACCTGGGGGCCTGGTCTTCTTCCCGCCCCCAGCAGCTGGACGGCCGGTACGACAAGGGCGGGGACGGCGGTCGAGAAGGCGCCGACCCGCACCTGGCCCGCCTCGCCCCGCAGATAGCCCGTCAG
Organism: Streptomyces sp. ALB3; assembly: GCF_044385685.1. Lineage (NCBI taxonomy): Bacteria > Bacillati > Actinomycetota > Actinomycetes > Kitasatosporales > Streptomycetaceae > Streptomyces > Streptomyces sp. ALB3. The sequence goes on from NZ_JBISCE010000041.1 coordinate 11,314, forward strand.
TTCGGCGTCGGCCCGCTCCAGCTGGGCGAACACGGCCTCGGCGTGGCGCAGCACGAGATGCGCCGCGTCGGTGAGCCGGACGCGGCGGCCCTGCGCCTCGAGCAGCGGCACGCCGAGCTGCCTGGCCAGGTTGGTGAGCTGCTGCGAGACGGCCGACGGGGTCATGAGAAGGGCCTCGGCCGTGGCGGTGACCGTGCCGCGGTCACGCAGGGTGCGCAGGATGCGGAGCTTCTTGACGTCCCACTCGGTCATGGCCGAAACCTACCGGGCACCCGGACATGCCGGTGCGCCGCGCGGTACGGAGTACCGGCGGCGCACCCGGGAGAACCGGCTAGGCCTGCTTCTTGGACTTGTCGAGGACCATGACGAGCCCCGCGATCACCAGGAACAGCACGATCGGAGCCGCGACGTAGAGACCGAGGGTCTCCAGCACGTTGAGGCCCGGGCCCGGGTCGTCACCGTCGTCGCGGGTGAGCGCGAGCGCCGGGGACGACATGAGCAGCATCATCAGCGTCGTACCGGCCGCGACGGCGCCGGCGCGCATAGCGTTCTTCTTGTCCACGGTGCAAACGTAGCGAACGCCTACGAGGGGCGCGCGCCCGGGGGTGCCGTACGGGCTCCGGGTCCGTCCCCCAGGACAGCCATCAGCCTGTGCAGCCGGGGCGACGCGGTGATCTCCTCGAGCGTGACGGGGTGGCCCTGCGCATCGGCGATCGGCAGGCGCCAGTTGGGGTACTGGTCCCAGGTCCCGGGGAGGTTCTGCGGGCGGCGGTCGCCCACGGTGTCCGGGAGCCAGACCCCTGCCATCCGGGCGGGGGTGCGGAGCAGGAAGCGGTGGACGGCGCGGACGGCCGCCTCCTCGTCGCCGTCGCCCTCGGGGAGCAGCCGGAGCCGGGCGAGGTAGGCGAGCCACTCGGCGGTGTCGGCGGCGTCCTCGGCCAGCTCCTGCTCCAGGTCCCGGGCGAGCAGCCCGAGGCGGTGGCGGAGCGTCACGTGCTCACCCGTCAGCCGGGCCGCGGTCGACGGCAGGTCGTGGGTGGTGGCCGTGGCCACGCAGTCCTGGCGCCACTTCTCGGGGGCGAGCGGGCGCCCGGTGCCTTCCCAGTCCCGCTCGAACCAGAGCACGGACGTGCCGAGCACCCCGCGCCGGGCGAGCGCCTCGCGCACGCCGGGCTCGACGGTCCCGAGGTCCTCCCCTATGACGACGGCACCGGCCCGGTGCGCCTCCAGGACGAGGACGGCGAGCATCGCCTCGGCGTCCTGGCTGACGTACGCGCCCTCGGTCGGCGGCCTGCCCTCGGGCACCCACCAGAGCCGGAAGAGCCCCATGACGTGGTCGATGCGCAGGGCTCCGGCATGGGCGAGGAGGCCGCGCAGGAGGTTGCGGTAGGGGGCGTAGCCGGACGCCGCGAGGGCGTCGGGACGCCACGGGGGCAGCCCCCAGTCCTGGCCGTGCGCGTTGAAGGCGTCGGGGGGCGCGCCGACGGACATCCCCTGGGCGAACGCGTCCTGCTGGGCCCAGGTGTCGGCACCGTCGGGGTGGACGCCGACCGCGAGGTCGTGGACGATCCCGACGGGCATCCCGGACTCCCGTGCGGCGCTCTGGGCGGTGGCGAGCTGGGTGTCCGTGAGCCAGGCCAGCCGGCAGTGGAAGTCGACCCGGTCCAGCAGGTCGGTGCGGGCACGGGCGCTCTGCGGGGAGCGGGGGTCGCGCAGCCCGTCGGGCCAGGCGCGCCAGCGGGGGCCGTGCACCTCGGCCAGGGCGCACCACAGGGCGTGGTCCTCCAGTGCCTGCCCCTGCTCGGCGAGGAAGTCGCAGTAGGCGGCGCGGCGGCCGGGGGTCAGGGGCACCTCGTGGATGAGCTCGAGGGCCTGCTTCTTGAGCTCCCAGACGGCGTCCCGGTCGATCAGCGCCCCCTTGTCGAGCACGGCCTCGCGCTGGGCTGCGGCCTCCTGGCGCAGGTCCTCCAGGGCCGCTCTGCCGGGCTCGGCGACATGGCCGTACTCCGGGATCGACTCGATGTGCAGGTGGACGGGGTCGGGGAAGCGGCGCGAGGACGGGCGGTACGGGGACGGGTCGGTCGGTCTGCCCGGTACGGCGGCGTGCAGCGGGTTGACCTGCACGAAACCGGTGCCGAGGGTCCGTCCGGCCCAGGCGGCGAGGTCGGCGAGGTCCGCGAGGTCGCCCATGCCCCAGGAGCGGGCGGACAGCATCGAGTAGAGCTGGACGAGGAATCCGTGCGTGCGGGCGGGCGGCTGGGGTACGCGGTCCGGAGCGACGACCAGCGTGGCCTCGGCATGGTGGTCGGGGGTGCGGACGGCCAGCCGGTGGACGCCCAGGGGCGGTTCGGTCCACCAGGGTGGCGTCACCGGTGGCTCCCCGGCGGGCGACGGGGCCGGGAGCACCCGCATGCGCAGGGGCGGGCCGGCGGTCCCCGGCTCGGGGTGGACCGTGAGGACCGTGCCCGGCGGCAGTGCGGTGAGGGCGGCCGGCAGCGGCTCCCCCGACCAGGCGACCACCGTGGGCGGAAGCAGGCGGGAGGCCGCCGCCGATTCGGCTGCGGCGAGTGAGCTCCGCACCTCCGCGGGCGTGGCGGCGTCGACGCCCAGCGCGGCGAGCACGGCCGTGACCGTGTCGTCGGGGACGGACACCGTGACATCCGCGGACGGGGAGAAGGAGGTGGCGACGCCGTGCAGTGCGGCGAGCCGGGACAAGCCCATTCAGACTCCTGGGGACTCCATGCCCCCTGCGGTGCCGGGTGCTGTCGGCTCGCTGGTCAGAGGGGCGACGGCGGCGAGCGGTGGCTCGCTCGTGAGGGGTGTGGCGTCGGCGAGCGGGGGCTCGCTGGTGAGCGGAGGCTCGCTGAGGAGCGGGGCGCTGTCGGCGAACGCGGGGTCACCGATCAGGTGGGAGACGTCGGCGAGCGGGAGCTCGCTGATCATCGGAGGGGCGGTGAGGGTCGGGGACTTCTCGCCTGCCAGCGGATCGGGACCCGCGGGACTCGGCACCTGTTTGGAGAGGGCGGAGAGCAGAAGCTGCGCGGATGCGGGCATGGTGGCCTCCTGGCCGTGGACAACAGGACACAGCAGGCCTACCCAGCGGACGCGGGAGCAGGCGTGGAAGTGACACAGGCGTTATGACAACGAGCTCAACGTGCCGTGGGTCACATCCGGTTCCCCCGTGTGCCAGGTATAGACTGTTTTCAGCCACTCGGCCCCCCTTCCCCGGAGACCCACGCGTCACGCCACGCAACACATCGGGCATTTTCGGCAAAACGGCCATGCGCATTGACACCCCCGCGCGCGGGTGGTGGGCTCGGACGTCACTGCCGGGGCGAGGTCAGAAGAAGGAGAACGGCGTGCAGCTCGGGCGCGGGGGACGTGCGACGGCCGTGGCCGTCGCTGTGATCGGCGGGCTGCTCGGCCCGTTCGTGCCGGCCGCCGTCGCGGCCCCGGTCACCCCCGTGGGCCCCGCCGCGGCCACGCCGGACCGCGTCGGTGGCACACAGCTGCCCGCCGTCTGGCCCCGGCCGCAGTCCGTCCGGGCCTCCGGGACGGCCGTCGCCCTGGGTACCGAGGTCACCCTCCTGGCCGAAGCGCAAGCCGATCCGTATGCCGTGGAGGCGCTCCGGACGCTGCTGCGCGAGCAGGGCGTACGCACGGTGCACGACACCCTGCCCGGCGGCGGACCGGTGATCCGGCTCGGCGGCGCGGAGGCGGGCCGTGCCCTGCGGGAGCTGCGCGCACCCGAGCGCGCGGATCTGCCCTCGGGGGGTTACCGCCTCGCCGTCGGCAGGGCCGGGGGCCGTCCCACGGTCGCCCTGGACGGCGTCGGCGAGGACGGCCTGTTCCACGGCGTCCAGACCCTGCGCCAGCTCGTGCGGAAGGGCGTGGTCGCCGGAGCCGTGGTCCGCGACTGGCCGGGTACGGCCGTGCGCGGGACGACCGAGGGCTTCTACGGGCAGCCGTGGACCCACGAGGAGCGGCTCGCCCAGCTCGGCTTCATGGGGCGTACGAAGCAGAACCGCTACCTCTACGCGGCCGGCGACGACCCCTACCGGCAGGCCCGGTGGCGTGAGCCCTACCCCGCCGGTGAGCGCGCCGGCTTCCGCGCGCTGGCGGCGAAGGCCCGGGCCGAGCACGTGACGCTCGGCTGGGCCGTCTCCCCCGGCCAGGCGATGTGCATGGCGTCGGACGCGGACGTGCGGGCGCTGACCCGCAAGATCGACGCGATGTGGGCGCTGGGGGTGCGGGCCTTCCAGCTGCAGTTCCAGGACGTCAGCTACAGCGAGTGGCACTGCGACCGGGACGCGGACACGTTCGGCAGCGGGCCCGAGGCGGCGGCCAGGGCCCAGGCCCGCGTCGCGAGCGCGGTCGCCCGGCACCTCGCGGACCGCCACCCGGAGGCGGAGCCGCTCTCGGTGATGCCGACCGAGTACTACCAGGACGGCGCCACCGCCTACCGATCGGCGCTGGCCGCGGAACTGGACGACCGGGTGCAGGTGGCGTGGACCGGTGTGGGCGTCGTTCCGAAGACGATCACCGGGCGCGAGCTGGCGGGTGCGAGGGCGGCCTTCCGGCACCCCCTGGTCACCATGGACAACTACCCGGTCAACGACTACGCGCAGGACCGCATCTTCCTGGGCCCCTACACCGGCCGCGACCCCGCCGTGGCCGGCGGGTCCGCCGCGCTGCTCGCCAACGCCATGGAGCAGCCCTCGGCGTCCCGGATCCCCCTCTTCACGGCCGCCGACTTCGCCTGGAACCCGAAGGGGTACCGGCCGCAGGAGTCCTGGCAGGCCGCGCTGGACGACCTGGCGGGCGGTGACGCCACCGCCAGGGCCGCCCTGGGGGCCCTGGCGGGCAACAGCGCCACCTCGCTGCTGGGCGGGGACGAGTCCGCGTACCTCAGGCCGCTGCTGAGCGCCTTCTGGTCGTCACGTCCGGCCGCGGACCCGGCGGACGCGCCGGCCCGCGACAGGGCGGCCCGTGAACTGCGTGCCGCCTTCGGTGTGATGCGACAGGCCCCGGAGCGGCTGAGGACGACCGCGAGCGGCAGGCTCCAGGGCGAGGTGCGGCCGTGGACCGGGCAGCTGGCCCGGTACGGCGAGGCGGGCGAACTCGCCGTCGACCTGCTGCGGGCGCAGGAGCGCGGCGACGGGGCGGCGGCGTGGAAGGCCCAGCTGGCGCTCGAGTCGCTGCGCGAGGAGATCGGGGCGAGCACGGCCACGGTCGGCCGAGGCGTCCTGGACCCGTTCCTGGACCGGGTCGTCGAGGAGGCCGACGCCTGGAACGGCACCGACCGCGACGCGGGCACGGTGAGCCGGGACGCGCACGGCTACACCCTCCGGTTCGACCGCGCCCGCCCGCTGGAGGCCGTCACCGCGCTGACCCGGCCGGGCGGCGCCTCGGCGGACACCCTCATCGAGGCCCACGTACCGGGCCGGGGATGGCGCGCCCTGGGCTCCTTGTCGGAGGCGGGCTGGACGCACACGGCGGCGAAGGGCCTGCGGGCGGACGCGGTGCGGGTGGCCGCCCGGTCCGCCCGCCCGGCCCTGCTGAGCCCCCTGGCCCCCGGGGGCCCCGGCACCGCCCCGGCCGCGGACTCCCCCGGCGTGCGGGCGCTCGTCCCCTGGTTCGGTGACGAGCCGGCGGCCCGGCTCGCTCTCGTCCACGACCGGACGGACGCCGTGATCGGCGGCGGTACGCACCGGGTCGAGGCGCGGCTGGCCGGCGGGCGGCCGGGTGCGGTGAAGGGGAAGCTCACGGCGAAGGCGCCCAAGGGCATCGAGGTGAAGCTGCCCGGGCAGACGACGGTGACACGCGGCTCGCGCACCGACGTCCCCGTGGACATCACGGTGCCCGACGGCACCCCGGCCGGCGAGTACGAGGTGCCGCTGCGCTTCGGTGGCGAGGAGAGGACGCTGACCGTCCGGGCCTTCCCGCGCACGGCCGGGCCCGATCTGGTGCGTGCGGCCAAGGCGTCCTCGTCCGGCGACGAGACCCCTGACTTCCCGGCGGGGGCGGCCTCCGACGGCGACCCGGAGACCCGCTGGTCGTCCCCCGTCGAGGACGGTGCCTGGTGGCAGGCCGAGCTTCCCGAGCCGGTCCGCCTGGGCCAGGTCGTCCTGCGGTGGCAGGACGCCTACGCCTCCCGCTACCGCGTGCAGGTCTCCTCGGACGGACGTACCTGGCGTACGGCGGCCACCGTGCCGGAGGGCCGGGGCGGGCGCGAGTCGGTCCGGATGGACGCCGGGGACACCCGCTTCATCCGGGTGCAGGGTGACGCACGGGCCACGCAGTACGGCTACTCGCTCTGGTCGGTCGAGGCCTACGCCGTCGCCGCGGAGGACCAGGACGCCCCCTGAGGCCCCGGGGACGCCGAAGGCCCGGTACCTCAGGCGGAGACGCCGTCGATCCGGGCCATCACGTCGTCCGCGCCGAACGGCTGGAGGTAGGGCAGCCAGCGCGGATCCCGGTGCCCGGTCCCGATGATCCGCCAGGCGAGACCGCTGGGCGGTGCCGGCTGGTGGCGCAGCCGCCATCCCAGCTCGGGCAGATGCCGGTCCGCCTTGACGTGGTTGCAGCGGCGGCAGGCCGCCACCACGTTGTCCCAGGCGTGCTGCCCGCCCCGGCTGCGCGGGATGACGTGGTCGACGCTGGTCGCGGCGGCCCCGCAGTACATGCAGCGCCCGCCGTCCCTCGCGAAGAGGGCCCGGCGGGTGAGTGGGACGGGCCCCCGGTAGGGGACCCGTACGAACCGCTTGAGACGGACCACGCTGGGCGCCGGCACGGCACGGGTGGCACTGTGCATGAAGGCGCCGGACTCCTCGAGGCAGATGGCCTTGTTCTCGAGGACGAGGACGAGCGCGCGGCGGAGCGGTACGACGCCGAGCGGCTCGTACGAAGCGTTGAGAACCAGGACGTGCGGCACGGTGGATGCCTCCTTGTACGCCGGCGACGCGTGGCTCGCGCCGGGACGATCCGATCTCAGTCTCTCCTCATGCCTGCTCCGAGCGCCACCACGTGGGGGTAACGGGCCGGAGGGATTTTTCTCACGGACCGGGCGCCCGCGGGCCCTTGCCCACCGGAAGGGGCGCCCCAGCAGGGCGGCCGGTCCCGCTGTGGGACCGGCCACACGCCGGGGGCAGCCGGGTGAGACGTGTCTCTCCCCCGCCGACGGCAACGAACCACACCCCCCGCTTCGTTACTGTGGTTGGTCTGCTGTCGTCCCACCTGGAGGTCCCCGCCGTGTCCCTGTCCGCCCTTCTGGCCGCGGCTCCGTCACCCGGGGCCGCAGGCTCGCTGGACGAAGCCGCCGAACGGGCCGGGAACGCCGCAGGCTGGGTCGAGGAGAACTGGTCCACCTGGCTGAACACCGGTCTCCGTATCGTCCTCATCGCGGCCATCGCGATCGTGCTGCGCTACCTGATCCGGCGTGCCCTGACCAACCTCATCGACCGGATGAACCGCAGCGCCCAGGCGGTGGAGGGCACGGCCCTCGGCGGCCTGCTGGTCAACGCGGAACGCCGCCGCCAGCGCTCCGAGGCCATCGGGTCCGTGCTCCGCTCGGTCACCTCGTTCCTGATCCTCGGCACCGCGGCCCTGATGATCCTGGGCGCCTTCCAGATCAATCTGGCGCCCCTGCTCGCCTCGGCGGGGGTGGCAGGTGTGGCCCTCGGGTTCGGTGCGCGCAACCTCGTCACCGACTTCCTGTCCGGCGTCTTCATGATCCTGGAGGACCAGTACGGCGTCGGCGACACCGTCGACGCGGGTGTGGCCTCGGGCGAGGTCATCGAGGTGGGCCTGCGGGTCACCAAGCTGCGCGGTGACAACGGCGAGATCTGGTACGTCCGCAACGGCGAGGTGAAGCGCATCGGCAACCTCAGCCAGGGCTGGTCCACGGCCGGGGTCGACGTCACGGTCCGTCCGACGGAGGACCTGGAACTGGTCCGCAAGGCGATCACCGAGGCGGGCGAGACGATGACCAAGGAGGAGCCGTGGTCCGAGCGGCTGTGGGGACCGGTGGAGGTCCTCGGCCTCGACGCGGTGCTGCTCGACTCCATGACCGTACGGGTCACCGCGAAGACCATGCCCGGCAAGTCGCTGGGAGTCGAGCGCGAGCTGCGCTGGCGCGTCAAGCAGGCACTGGACGCGGCCGGCATCCGGATGATCGGCACACTCCCCCTCCAGGCCGACGGGGAGTCCACCGCCGACCCGACGGCGGCGATGGCCGCGCCCTCTGCGTACGCGTCGGCGACGTCACCGCAGTCGCTGGCGGCCACCCCGATAGCACCGCCTCCGGCCAATCTGTCGAAGTGACGCCGGACGCCCGCACACAGCGCCCCCGCAGGTAACGCTTTGGTTGCCTCGGGGGCGCTTCCCATTGACGGCCTCATGCCGTCGCCCTACCGTCCTCATCGATAGGAAAGTTTCCTAACAGAAGGCGGTACGTCGCTCATGGCCGGAAACACCCCCGGTACCCCCCGCGTGCTGCGCGCCATGAACGACCGGGCGGCGCTCGATCTCCTGGTCACCCAGGGGCCCCTGACCCGCACGCGGATCGGCGAGCTGACCGGACTCTCCAAGCCCACGGCCTCCCAGCTGCTGGCGCGCCTGGAGGACGCGGGGCTGGTCCGCTCCACGGGCAGCCAGGGCGGGCGCCCCGGACCCAACGCCGTGCTCTACGAGATCGAACCGGCCTCCGGCCATGTCGCCGCGCTCTCCGTCGGGCCCACCGGCATCGACGCGGTGGTCGCCGACATCACCGGCGCGGTGGTCGGCTCCTGCCGCGTGGAGGCCGAGGCCGTCGCACAGGACGTACGCCACCGGACCGCGCAGCTCGTCGCCGAGGCCGTGGACGGCGCCCTGCGGCCGACCGGTCTCGGCCACGAGGACCTCGCGGCCGTGGTGGTGGGCACTCCGGGCGCCATCGACCCGCACACCGGGCAGCTGCGCTACGCGCCCCACCTGCCGGGCTGGCACTCACGCACCCTGCTCGCCGACCTCGCCGAGGTGGTCGGCAGGCCGGTCGTCATAGAGAACGACGTGAACCTCGCCGCCGTCGCCGAGCAGTACGAGGGCGCCGCGCAGGACCACGACCACTTCGTGCTCGCCTGGCTCGACGAGGGTGTCGGAGCCGCGATCGTGCTGGGCGGCACCCTCCTGCGCGGCGCCACCGGCGGCGCCGGGGAGATCGGCTACATGCCACTGCCCGGTGCCCCGCTCGCCCGCGGCGGCGCGGCCGACTGGGCGGGTCCGGACGCGGGAGGCGGCTTCCAGAGCCAGGTGTCCGGCCCCGCCGTGCGCGGCCTGGCCGGAGGCCGGCCGCTGGCCGAAGCCCTCGCCGACGAGTCGGTGCGCGCCGAGGTCGCCCGCAGGCTGGCCGTCGGGCTCGCCTCCGTGGTCGCCGTGGTCGACCCCGAACTGGTCGTGCTCTCCGGCCTCGTCGCCCAGGCCGGCGGGGAGGAACTCCGCAAGCGGGTCGAGGCCGAGATGACCGGTCTCGCCCTGCCGAGGCCGTTGCTCCGCATCAGCGACATCGACGGCGATCCGATCCTGACCGGCGCGTTGCGGACCGCCCTCTCCCAGGCGCGCGACAGCGTCTTCGACACGGCCTGACCACGCACACCCGCCCCCGTGCCGCCCGTCCGTGGCGGTGCGTACGGCACCCCCATGCCCCGTCGGGGCCGCCCCCGCACCCCGCCCCCTCCTCGCGAAGGAAGTCCGCCATGGCGCTCCGGCGCATTCGTACCCGCGTGCCCCTGGCGCTCGGCGCAGCCGCGCTGCTGCTGTCCGGCTGCGCCAATCCGAGTACCGGCAGCAACACCGACGACCCCACGGAACCGGTCACGCTGAAGTTCTGGCACGGCTGGTCGGCGCCCGGTGAGGTCGAGGCGATCGACGAGAACATCGCCCGGTTCGAGAAGCTCCACCCGAACATCGACGTCGTCTCCACCGGCAACGTGAGCGACGAGACGATCAACCAGGCCCTGCGCGCCGGTGGCGGCGACGCACCCGACGTCGTCACCTCGTTCACTACCAACAACGTCGGCCAGTACTGCTCCTCCGGCATGTGGGCCGACCTCGACCCGTTCATGGAGAAGAGCGGGATCGACAAGACGAAGGTCTTCCCGAAGACCCTGCTGGACTACACCCGGTACGAAGGCGTGCAGTGCGCGACGCCCCTGCTCGCCGACGCGTTCGGCATGTACTACAACAAGGACGCCTTCGAGGAGGCGGGGATCACCCGGCCCCCGCGCACCATGTCCGAGCTGGAGGCGGCCGCTGCCCGGCTGACCCGGAAGAAGAAGGACGGCTCCATCGAACGCGCCGGCTTCATGCCGAACTTCCAGCTCTACCAGAACGCCCCCGACCGGATGTTCGCGCAGTGGGGCCCGCAGTACTTCGACGACGAGGGCAAGGCGAGGCTCGCCGACGAGCCCGAGACCGAACAGTTCTTCACGACCATGCGCGGTCTGGCCGACGCGCAGGGCGGCTACCAGGCCCTGGAAAGGCTCCGGTCCGGCTTCGGTGACGAGATGTCGTCCCAGAACGGCTTCCTCACCGGCAGGCTGGCCATGCACCTGGACGGTGAGTGGCGCGGGCTGATGCTCGACGAGGCCGGTGCGGAGTTCGACTGGGGGGTCGCCCCGCTGCCGGTCCCGGACGACCAGGCGGAGACGTACGGGCGCGGCTACCTGACAGGCACCGTCGCCGGTATCGCGCACAGCAGCCGGCACCAGAACGCCGCGTGGGAGCTGGTGAAGTACCTGACGGTCGAGACCGAACCGGTCGTCCGCTTCGCCAACGCGATCCACAACGTGCCGTCCACCTTCGCCGCGCTCAAATCCCCCGGCCTGGACGCCGACCCCGCCTTCCGCGCCTTCATCGAGATCGCCCGGAATCCGCACAGCCAGGCGGTCCCGCCCTCGAACAACGGCGGTCAGTACATCACTTCGTTCGGCGACTTCTCGCACTCCGTGGAGGCGGGCAGGACCAAGGACCTGCACCGCGCCCTGAAGGAGCTCGACGAGCAGATCGACGCCGACAACGTCCAGTCGCAGAACTGAGGAGCCGGGTCATGGCGCTTTCCCTCTTCACCTCGGCGGACCCCACCGGAGGGGCCGCCCGCAACACCCCCCTGCGGCGCAAGCGCAACCGCGAGCGGCTGCGCACCCTGGGCTTCCTCTCGCCCTGGCTGGTCGGGTTCTCGGTCTTCTTCGGTTACCCGCTGATCGCCACCGTCTACTTCTCGTTCATGCACTACAACCAGATCAAGGAGCCGACCTTCGTCGGGCTCCGGAACTGGCGGTACGTGCTGGAGCAGATGCCGCTCTTCGGCCCCGCCCTGTGGAACACCCTGTGGCTGGTCGTCGTCATGGTCGCGCTCCGCGTGGTCTTCGGCCTCGGCATCGGCCTGCTGATCACGAAGGTCAAAACGGGGGTCGGGCTGTTCCGGACCGCCTTCTACATCCCGTACCTGGCACCCCCGGTCGCGGCGACCGTCGCCTTCGTCTTCCTCCTCAACCCCTCCACCGGGCCGGTCAACGAGATGCTGTCGTGGATCGGTGTACGGGGCCCGGGCTGGTTCAACGACCCGGCCTGGTCGAAGCCCTCGCTGGTGATGCTCTCCCTGTGGGGCATCGGCGACCTGATGGTCATCTTCATGGCCTCGCTGCTGGACGTGCCGAAGGAGCAGTACGAGGCAGCCGAGCTGGACGGCGCGGGCGCCTGGACGAAGTTCCGCTACGTCACCTGGCCCGCCATCACCCCGATCGTGCTGTTCGCGGTCGTCACCGGCGTCGTGCAGACGATGCAGTACTACACGCAGGCACTCGTCGCGGGGAAGCTCGCCTCGGGCGTCTCGATCGGTCCCGGCACGGTGATCCAGCCCGGCTACCCGGACCACTCCACCCTGACGGTGCCGCAGCTCGTGTACTCGATGGGGTTCCAGAACTTCAACACCGGTGCCGCGTGCGTGCTCTCCCTCGTGCTCTTCGCCATTGCCATGACCGTCACCCTTCTGCTGATGCGCAAGAGCGTCGGCCTCATCCCGGCGGAGGACTGAGTTGACCACCACCACCCTGACCAGGCCGGACACCGCCGTGCCGAGCCGCGCGAGCGGCTCCGACGCGGCCGGACACCGCCGTAGGCGCCTCCTGCACTGGATCGCGGTCCACTCCGTGGCCGTCGCGCTCGCGCTGTTCTTCGTCCTGCCGTTCGTCTTCGTCTTCCTCACCTCGGTGATGAGCGACGGGCAGGCGATGAGCGGCGACCTGTGGCCCGCCTCCTGGAACTGGTCGAACTACGCGACCGTGTTCCACACCCCCGGTTTCCTCGACTGGTGGCGCAACTCGCTGATGTACGCGCTGCTGGGCACCGTGTTCACCGTGTGCTCGTCGGTGCCGGTCGCCTACGCGCTGGCCAAGTTCCGCTTCCGCGGGCGGCGTACGGCGATGATCCTCGTCATCTCCACGATGATGCTGCCGCCGCAGGTCGTCATCATCCCGATGTACCTGGTGTGGGCACAGCAGTTCCACCTCTCGGGCTCGCTGTGGCCGCTGATCATCCCCATGGCGTTCGGCGACGCCTACTCGATCTTCCTCCTGCGGCAGTTCCTGCTCACCATCCCGCAGGAGTACATCGAGTCGGCGAAGGTGGACGGGTGCGGCGAGTTCCGCACCCTCCTCAAGATCGTCGTACCGATGGCCAGGCCCGGCATCGCGGCCGTCGCGCTCTTCCAGTTCTTCTACTGCTGGAACGACTACTTCGGCCCGCAGATCTACGCCGCGCAGAACCCCGGGGCCTGGACACTGAGTTACGGCCTGGAATCCTTCAAGAGCGCCCACTCGGTCAACTGGAACCTGACCATGGCCGCGACGCTGCTCGTCATGGCGCCGGTCATCATCGTGTTCTTCTTCGCACAGAAGGCCTTCGTAGAAGGCGTCACCCTCACCGGAGTAAAGGGCTGAGAATGAAGCTCGCAGTAGTTGGTGGCGGGTCCACCTACACCCCCGAACTGATCGACGGCTTCGCGCGGCTGCGGGACACCCTGCCGGTCGAGGAGCTGGTGCTCGTCGACCCGGCGGCCGACCGGCTGGAGCTGGTCGGCGGCCTGGCACGGCGGATCTTCGCCAAGCAGGGCCACCCGGGAAGGATCGTCACCACCTCCGACCTGGACGCCGGGATCGCGGACGCCGACGCGGTTCTCCTCCAGCTCCGCGTCGGCGGGCAGGCCGCCCGCGACCAGGACGAGACCTGGCCACTCGAATGCGGCTGCGTCGGCCAGGAGACCACCGGCGCGGGCGGTCTCGCCAAGGCGCTGCGGACGGTCCCGGTCGTCCTCGACATCGCCGAGCGGGTGCGCCGCACCAATCCCGACGCGTGGATCATCGACTTCACCAACCCCGTCGGGATCGTCACCCGGGCGCTGCTCCAGGCCGGGCACAAGGCCGTCGGCCTGTGCAACGTGGCCATCGGCTTCCAGCGCAAGTTCGCCACGCTGCTGGGTGTGACGCCCTCCGAGGTGCACCTCGACCACGTGGGGCTCAACCACCTCACGTGGGAGCTCGGCGTCCGCCTGGGCGGCCCGGACGGTGAGGACGTCCTGCCGAAGCTGCTCGCCGAGCACGGCGACGCCGTCGCCGGCGACCTGCGCATGCCCCGGCAGATCGTCGACCGCCTCGGCGTGGTCCCCTCCTACTACCTGCGGTACTTCTACGCGCACGACGAGGTCGTGAGGGAACTCGGCACGAAGCCCTCCCGAGCCGCCGAGGTCGCCGCGATGGAGAAGCAACTCCTGGAGATGTACGGGGACCCGGCCCTGGACGAGAAGCCCGCGCTGCTGGGCAAGCGCGGCGGCGCCTTCTACTCGGAGGCGGCCGTGGACCTGGCGTCCTCGCTGCTCGGCGCGGGCGGTCCCCCGGTGCAGGTCGTCAACACGTACAACAGGGGGACGCTGCCCTTCCTGCCGGACGACGCGGTGATCGAGGTCCAGGCCCGGGTCGACGGCACGGGCGCCACGCCGCTGGCCGTGCCCGCGCTGGATCCCCTGTTCGCCGGGCTGATCGGACATGTCACCGCCTACGAGGACCTGGCCCTGGAAGCCGCGCTGCGCGGCGGCAGGGACCGGGTGTTCAAGGCGCTGTTGGCGCATCCGCTCGTCGGCCAGTTCGAGTACGCCGAGGCGCTCACGGACAGGCTGATCGCGCACAACCGGGAGCACCTGGCGTGGGCCTGACCGCACATGTGCTCGCGATCGACGCGGGCAACAGCAAGACCGACGTGGCCGTGATCGGTGCCGACGGCTCGGTCCTCGGCGCGGCGCGTGGCGGGGGTTTCCAGCCGCCGGTCGTCGGCGTCGACGCGGCCGTGGACGGGCTGGCGGAGGCGGTCGCCCCCGCCCTCGCGCGGGCCGGGGTGGACGGTGTCGACCACGTCTCGGCCTGTCTGGCCAACGCCGACCTCCCGGTGGAGGAGCGGGAGTTGGCCGAGGCGCTGGATGCCAGGGGCTGGGGCCGCACCGTCGAGGTGCGCAACGACACCTTCGCGATACTGCGTGCGGGGGTCGACGAGCCCCGGGGTGTGGCCGTGGTGTGCGGCGCCGGCATCAACTGCGTCGGCATGCGGCCGGACGGCGCCACCGCCCGCTTTCCGGCGATCGGCCGGATGTCCGGTGACTGGGGCGGTGGTTCGGGGCTCGCGGAGGAGGCGATGTGGTTCGCCGCGCGGGCCGAGGACGGCCGCGGTGAGCCGACCGAGCTCGCGCGCACCCTGCCGGGGCACTTCGGACTGGACTCGATGTACGCGCTGATCGAGGCGCTGCACCTGGGGCACATCCCGTACGCCCGCCGCCACGAGCTGACGCCCGTACTGTTCTCGACCGGCGCGGCCGGCGACCCCGTCGCGCGTGGTCTGGTGGACCGGCTCGGCGGCGAGATCGTGGCGATGGCCTCGGTGTCGCTGGCCAGGCTCGGCCTGCTGGAGGAGGAGGTGCCGGTGGTGCTGGGCGGCAGCGTGCTGGCGGCCCGCCACCCCGCGCTCGACGGCCGGATCGCGGAACTCCTCGCCGTCCGGGCCCCGAAGGCGGTGGTCAAGGTCGTCTCGGCGCCCCCGGTCCTGGGCGCCGCGCTGCTGGGGCTGGACCACACGGGGGCCGCCCCCGGGGCGCACGACAGGCTGCGGGCCCAGTACGCCTGAGGGCCGGCGGTCGAGGGGCGTCCCGTGGCGGTACCGCCACGGGACGCCTCTCGTGTCAGGGAACCGTGCGGGCGCCCCGGACGTGTTCATGGTGGGGGGACAGTTCACTTCCGGGGGTGGCCTCGTGACGCGTCCGGCCTATCGCCTTGATCGCCCGCGCTCGTACTGATCGAATACGGGAGAACGACGCGGGATCCGGGCATTCCTGGTGGATGGTGGTTCCGGGGGCCATACTTCTGGCCAGGACCAGTCGTCCCCGGCCGGCCGGGGGATCCGGCCGTCGTCAGTGACCGAGGGGGAGGTCAAGTGACATACCCGCCGAGCGGGTCCGCGCTGCGGGAGCCGGAGCCGGATCAGTCGTCCGTGCCCCTGGTCGTACCCCCGCAGCGCCGTGGCGTGCCGTCCGTGGCCGTCGAGCGGCTGCGCGCCGCCGCGACGACCGAGCCGGGCAGGCTGCAGATCATCGGCGCGGCACTGGCCCTGCTGGTGGTGGTGTTCGGAGCGGTCACCTACCTGGAGATCTCCGCGCGGGCCTCGGCCGCCCACGACGTGGTGAAGCGGAGCCAGCCCCTGAGCGCGGACGCCGCGAGCATCTACCGTTCGCTGGCCGACGCCGACACCATGGCCGCGAGCGGCTTCCTGGCGGGGGCCGAGGAGCCCGCGGACGTGCACGCCCGGTACGAGGCGGACATCGACGAGGCCTCGCGCCTCCTGGTGAAGGCCGCGGCGAGCACCGACGCCTCGTCCTCGTCGTACCAGGAGATCACCACGCTGGGCGAGTTGCTCCCCGAGTACACGGGGCTGGTCGAGCGGGCCAGGGCCAACAACCGGCAGGGGCTGCCGCTCGGCGGCGCCTACCTCCGGTACGCCAACCAGAAGATGACCACCGAACTCCTCCCGGCTGCCGAGCGGTTGTACACGGCGGAGACCGGCCGGCTCCGCACCGACTCGGCCGACGCGCGGCAGTGGCCCTTCTTCTCGCTCGCCGCCGGGCTCCTGGCGCTGGCGGCGCTGGCGTGGACGCAACGGCGCAACTACCGCAGGACGAACCGTGTCCTCAACCGCGGGCTGGTCGCAGCGACCGCCGCGGCCACGGTCGTGCTGCTGTGGCTGGCCGTGGGGCACACGGTCGCCAGGGCCGAGCTGCACGGCGCGATGGCGCACGGGCAGTCGTCGCTCGACGTCCTCAACAAGGCCCGGATCAACTCCCTGAAGGCACGGGCCAATGAGAACCTCACCCTGGTCGCCCGAGGCGCGGTCCTCACCCCGGACGGCACACGGGACCAGTACGAGACCGACTACGGCAAGGGTATGAAGGCTCTGGGCGCTCAGCTCGAGAGCGCGGAGGAGCTCGCCGACGACGACACCGGGAGCAAGCCGGTGGCGGTCGCGATCGACACCGTGTCCGAGTGGCAGGAGCGCCACAGGAAGGCCAGGGCGACGGACGACCGGGGCGAGTACGACAGTGCTCTGCGGCAGATCATCGGCGCGGAGGACTCCACGGGTGAGTCGTTCGAGAAGGTCGACGACGCGCTGGAGCAGGCACTCGCCCTCGAACAGGACGACTTCGACGGGGCGGCCGAGGACGGACGCAGGGCACTGGGCGGGCTGCCGCCCGGCGCCGCCGTCCTGGCCGTGCTGGGAGCGGTCGCCGCGATCGTCGGGGTCAACCGCAGGCTCTCGGAGTACCGGTGAGGGGACGAGGGATGACCAGGGCGAAAGGGGCGGCGCGCGGCAGGCTGCGCGGCTGGGGCGGTGTGACGGGCATGGCGGTGGCCTGTGCCGTCACGGCCTCGCTCACCCTGCTGCCGCTCGCACACGGCGACGGGACGTTCGGCGGTCGGAGCGCGGGCCACGGCGCCGCCCCGGCGGTGCCCGCCACGGCGGAGGAGTGCGAGGACCCGGAGGCCAGCGTGCCGGCGTCGGACGCCGACGGCCCGAGCGTCCAAAGGATCAGGGAGCGCGGCAAGCTGATCGCCGGGGTCGACCAGAACAGCTTCCAGTGGGGCTACCGGAACCCGGAGAGCGGTGCGCTCGAGGGCTTCGACATCGATCTCGTGCGCGCTGTCGCACAGGACATCCTCGGTGACCGCGACGCGGTGATCTTCCGGGCCATTCCGACGAACCAGCGCGTCGCCGCACTGGAGCACGACAAGGTCGACGTCGTCGTGCGCACCATGACGATCAACTGCAAGCGCATCGGCCAGGTCGCGTTCTCCACGGCCTACTTCCAGGCGGGGCAGCAGGTCCTGGCCCCCAAGGCGTCGGACATCAGCGGGTACGACGCGTCGCTGAAGGGCAAGCGGGTCTGCACGGCGGAGGGCTCGACGGCGTACGACGCGCTCGACGAGCAGTCCTTCGGGGCGGTCTACAAGGACGAGCACGACGGGACCGAGCTGGACGAGGACCGGCTGACCGTCCCCAACCAGCTGGACTGCCTGGTCCGGCTGCAGCTCGGTGAGGTCGACGCGGTGGTCACGGACAACGCCCTGGCGGCAGGCCAGGCGGCCCAGGACCCGGCGGTGGAACTCAAGGGCGACAAGCCGTTCACCACCGAGTACTACGGCGTCGCGGCGAAGCTCGGGGCCGACGACCTGGTGGCCCGCGTCAACCACGTGCTGGACGACTACCGCCGGGGCGGCGACGCCAGTCCCTGGATGACGTCGTACCGCACGTGGCTGTCGGAGGGGCTGCCCGGCATCAAGGGCCCGCCGGCGCCGAAGTACCGGAGCAACTGACGCGGTCCGGGCCCCCGGGTCCGGCGGCACGAACGGAGAGGTGATCGATGGGCGTGGCGGGATCCTTCCCCGGCTTCGCGGGGAGGCCCCCCGGCCCGGTCATGGACCGGGACGAGGCGGACCGTGCGCTGGCCCGGCTCGGTGCGGAGCACGAGGCCATCGAGACCTCGCTCCTCGCGCTCCAGGACCACGCGGGCCGCCGGCTCCTGGAGGGCGCCGACCTGACCGGTGTGACCAAGGAACGCTGGGCGGTCGCCGATCAGTCGATCACACTGCTGTGGGGGTACTTCGACGCCTACGCGGGGGCGCTCACACGGGCCCGGGAGATCAGGGCCAGGCGCCGCTACCCCGGCAGGGACGACCTGGTGGCCCTGACCGACCTGCTGCGCGGCGACAGTGTGACCGTCGCCGACCCGGGAGCGGCCGGCGCGGGGTCCTCCGCCGGCGGCCCGGCCAGGCTCTCCGAGCGGTTCACGCTGGAGGGACTGGTCGCCCGGATGAACGACCTGTACGCCCGCTCGCTGGACATGGTCGTCGCCGCCGACTCCGTGTGGTCGGCGCTGCCCGCCCGGATAGACCTGCTCGCCGCCGAGCTGCGCCGCACACGCTCGCTGGCGCACTCCGTCGGTGTGCGGCCCGGGGAGCACCCGGCCGGGGACGACCTGGAGTCGATCACCCACGAGCTGACCACCCTTCGGGTGCAGGTGATCTCCGACCCCCTGGCGTTCTGGCTCCCGGTCCCGGGCAGCGCGGCTCCCGGCGGCGGACGGCCCGACACGGCACGCTACGACCGGGCGGCCCGCGCCCTGGAGGACGTGCGCCGGGAGATCGAGGCGGTCCTCGCGGTCCGGCAGGACGCCGAGCAGCGCCTGGTCCGGCTGCGTGACGTCCTGTCCCGCGCGGACCGTACGCTCTCGGAGGCCCGCTCCGCGCGCGGTGAGGTGCTGGCGAAGATCGCCGCCTCCGAGGTGCCCGCCGTCAGCGGGCCTCCGACCGCGCTGCAGGAGCGGCTGGCCGCCGCGTCCGAGTACCGCAGGAACGCCCAGTGGAACCGGCTCTCGCCGTTGCTCGACTCGCTGGAGCGGGAGGCCGAGGACGAACTGCTGCGCGCCCGGGAGTCGCTGACGTCCGTCACCGCGCCGCTCGCCGTCCGGGCCGAGCTGCGCGGCAGGCTGGACGCCTACAAGGCGAAGGTGGCCCGCCACGGCCTGGCCGAGGACCCGCTCCTGATCGAGCGGTACGACGCCGCCCGCCGGATGCTGTGGAGCGCACCGTGCGATCTGCGCGTCGCCGGGCAGGCGGTGCTGCGCTACCAGCAGGCCGCCGCCGACCTGCTGACACCGCGCCGTCCGGACGACCACGACGGACAGGGGGAGACACCATGAGTACGGAGTGCCAGCGCCCCTCGTGCGAGGGCGGGTACGAGGACATGGGCGGCGGGGAGCTGTACTGCGACACCTGCGGCCTGGCCCCGGTCGTGTCGCCGACGGGCATGGTGAGTTCGCCGCCCACCGGCATCGCCGGCGGCGGCAGGGCGGCCGCCGGCCGCGGGAGCGGCAGCACCTCGCGGCGGACCGGTTCCCAGGCGTCCGCGCGCTCCTCGTCCCGCTCGTCGACCTCCCGGCGTTCGGTCTCCGGGCGGCTCTCCCGCTCGCTGTCCGGAGGCTCCGCTTCCCGTTCGGTGTCGGTGCGCTCCTCCGGCGTCTCGACGAGCTCCGCCTCCGGCCGCGGGAGGCTGGGCGCGGGCCTCGTCCTCGTCCCCGACGTGCCGCGGCCCGATCCGTACACCGCGGTCATGGAGAAGCCCGAGGTGCCCGAGCGGAAGCGGTTCTGCTCGCGTTCCGACTGCGGCGCGCCGGTGGGCCGGTCGCGCGGTGAACGGCCGGGCCGCACCGAGGGGTTCTGCACCAAGTGCGGTCACCCGTACTCCTTCGTGCCCAAGCTGCGCGGTGGTGACATCGTGCACGGGCAGTACGAGGTGGCGGGCTGCCTGGCGCACGGCGGGCTCGGCTGGGTCTATCTCGCGGTCGACCGCGCGGTCTCCGACCGCTGGGTGGTCCTCAAGGGCCTGCTGGACACCGGGGACCAGGACGCCATGGCGGCGGCCATCTCCGAGCGCCGCTTCCTCGCGGAGATCGAGCACTCCAACATCGTCCGCATCTACAACTTCGTCGAGCACCTGGACCAGCGCACGGGTTCGCTCGACGGTTACATCGTGATGGAGTACGTCGGCGGGAAGTCGCTCAAGGAGATCGCCAACGAGCGCCGTACACCGGCCGGGAGGCGGGACCCGCTGCCGGTCGAGCAGGCCTGTGCCTACGGGATCGAGGCACTGGAGGCCCTCGGCCACCTGCACAGCCGCAACCTGCTGTACTGCGACTTCAAGGTCGACAACGCGATCCAGACCGAGGACCAGCTCAAGCTCATCGACATGGGCGCGGTGCGCCGGATGGACGACGACCAGTCGGCCATCTACGGCACCGTCGGCTACCAGGCGCCCGAGGTGGCCGAGGCCGGCCCCTCCGTGGCCTCCGACCTCTACACGGTCGCGCGGACGCTCGCGGTGCTCACCTTCGACTTCCAGGGGTACACGAACGTCTTCGTGGACTCGCTGCCCGATCCGGACCACATCGACGTGTTCCGGAGGTACGAGTCGTTCTACCGGCTGCTCGTGCGGGCCACGGACCCGGATCCGGCCCGCAGGTTCTCCTCGGCCACGGAGATGGCGGAGCAGCTGACGGGTGTGCTGCGCGAGGTGGTCGCCCTGCAGACGGGGCGTCCGCGACCGGCGCTCTCGACGCTGTTCGGCGTGGAGACGCGGGTGACGGACACGGAGTTGTTCGCGGAGCTGACCGACGAGGTGTCGCTGCTCGGCGTCCGGACGGATCCTTCCGGGGGCACGCGACGCTTCGGACGCCGCCGTGCGGCGGCCCTCCCGGCGGCCCCCCTTCCCGCACCGGCCCCGGCGGCCACCCCCGCCCCGCCTGCCGTGCCGGCCGGCGCCGCGCCCCTGTACGCGCCGGACACCCATGTCCGGGGCGGTACGGGAGGCGGGGCAGCCGGCGGAGCGCCGGCCCACGTGCGGCCCCTGCCCCCGGTCCCGGCTCCTCGCGCGGAGGTCCGGGCCCCGGCGGCCGGCCCGGCCGTGTACCCGGGCACAGGTCCCCGGCTCGCGGCG
Source organism: Streptomyces sp. ALB3 (assembly GCF_044385685.1). NCBI lineage: Bacteria > Bacillati > Actinomycetota > Actinomycetes > Kitasatosporales > Streptomycetaceae > Streptomyces > Streptomyces sp. ALB3. The sequence continues at coordinate 32,431 of NZ_JBISCE010000041.1, forward strand.
TTCGACGCGCGGGCGACCTCGCTGGCGCTGCCGGTCCCACGGGTGGACCCGAACGATCCGAACGCCGGATTCCTCGCCGGGGTGATGGGGTCGGCGCCCGCCGAGCTGATCGCCGCCCTGCACTCCGTGCCCGCCGCCTCGCCGGAGACACGGCTGCGTGAACTCCGGGCCCGCCTGGAGACGGACGAGACCGGCTCCGCGGTGCGGGTGCTGACGGCGGTGGAGGCGGAGCACCCCGATGACTGGCGGGTCGTCTGGTACCGCGGGATCACCTCGCTGGTGACCGGGGAGCACGAGATCGCCGCGCTGTCCTTCGACGCGGTCTACGACGCCTTCCCCGGTGAGCCCGCGCCGAAGCTCGCGCTGGGTGTCTGCGCGGAGGTGCTGGGGCAGCTCGACAACGCCGCGGAGTACTACCGCCTGGTGTGGGCGACGGACCCGGGCTTCGTCAGTTCGGCGTTCGGGCTGGCCCGGGTGCAGATCGCGGCCGGGGACCGGGAGGCCGCGGTACGCACCCTGGAGTCGGTGCCCGAGTCGTCGATCCACTACACGGCGGCCCGGGTGGCCGCGGTGCGGGCCCGGCTCCGTGAGCGTGCCCCGCAGGAGCCTCTGATCGACGATCTGGTCGCCGCCGCCGCGCAGGTGACGGCACTGCAGGGGTACGGCCTGGACGCGGTCAGACGTGAGCGGTTGTCGACCGAGGTTCTGGGGAGGGCACTTGACTGGGTACTCTCCGGTAGTCCCACGGCTCAGCCGGTGGCTCCGCCCTCCCCCGCGCCCGTGGGGCCGGGGACGGTGCTGGGCAGTGAGCTGGACGAGCGGGGCCTCAGGTTCGGTCTCGAACGCTCGTACCGGATGCTCGCCCGGCTCGCGCAGCGGGGCGACGAGAGGATCGAACTGGTGGAGCGGGCCAACCGTCTCCGCCCCCGGACCTGGGTGTGAAGATGTCACAGAGCCACCAGCGGGCCTCCTTGCCGGGGTGCCCCAGCTGCGAGGAACCGCTGGAGCCGGGAGACCGGTTCTGCGGAGCGTGCGGGTACGACCTCTCGGCCGTGCCGGCGCCGCCCGGCGACCGCCCCACGGTCGCCATCACGGTGCCCGCGCAGAGCCCGGGGACACCTGCCGCCGCCCCGGTGGAGTGGCCGCCCGCCTCGGAGACGGACAGCACCGACCGGCCGGCACCCACGCACCGCCCGGCCGACCTCCCGGGAGTCGACTCGGGCGGCAGGCCCCTGTCCACGGCGGACCGGACGGCGGTCCGCTTCGACGAGCCGGACGCTCCCCGGGCCGCCGCGCCGGCCGCTCCGGCCGCTCCGGACGGGGCCTCGGGCGACTTCGAACTGGCCGCACCCGATCCCCGTACGGCGGAGCACGCCACCGCCGGTGCCCCGGCCGCGGGCGTGAAGGTCTGTGTGGCCTGCCGCTCGGGCCATGTGGACACCGACGGTTACTGCGAGAACTGCGGCCACGCCCAGCCCCGTGAGCGCGACCACATGGAGCAGGAGCTCGGCGGGGTGGCGGCGGTCAGCGACCGGGGCCTGCGTCACCACCGCAACGAGGACGCGTTCGCGGTGTCCTGCACAGCCCTGCCGGACGGCTCGCCGGCGGTCGTCGCGATCGTGTGCGACGGCGTCTCGTCGGCGAGCCGCCCCGACGAGGCGTCGGCCGCTGCGGCGAGCGCCGCCAACGAGTCGCTGCTGGAGTCGCTGCCCCGGGGCGCTCACCCGCAGCAGGCGATGCACGAGGCGATCCTGGCCGCCTCCGAGGCCGTCAACGCGCTGGCGCAGGAGCCCCGGCAGGCACTGGAGCACGATCAGCACCGCCAGGAGAACGCCCCGGCCTGCACCCTGGTGGGCGCCGTCATGGCGGGCGGTCTGCTGGTCGTCGGCTGGGTGGGCGACAGCCGCGTCTACTGGGTCCCGGAGGACCGGTCCAACCCGCCGGCCCGGCTCACCGAGGACGATTCCTGGGCCGCCCAGATGGTGGCGGCGGGCCTGATGAGCGAGGCCGAGGCGTACGCCGACGAGCGCGCCCACGCCATCACGGGCTGGCTGGGTGCGGACGCCTACGAACTGGAGCCGCACACCGCTTCGTTCAAGCCGGACAGGCCCGGCCTGGTCGTGGTGTGCACCGACGGCCTGTGGAACTACGCGGAGGCGGCTGCGGAGATGGCGGCGGCGGTGCCGGCCGACGCCTGTGAACGGCCGTTGCACGGCGCCCAGGTGCTGGTCGGTCACGCACTGGACGGCGGGGGCCACGACAACGTAACAGTGGCGCTGCTGCCGTTCGCCGTGGCCGCGCGAGGGGCAGGATCGGCCTGAGCCGCACCCGGTCCGCCGGCGCCCGGCCGGTGTTCCGCCCCGTCCTCGCGCCTTCCCCGCTCCCGCGTCCCGCGCCTTCCGTCCCGCACCCCGACCGCACCTCTGTCTTCGTCTGACTTTCGTGGAGCCTCAAGGAGCCGATCAGATGGCCAACTTCTCCAAGTCCAACGTGCCGCAGTTCTCCGTCGAGGTCTACCAGAACGAGTTCCTGCCCGAGGGCGGCCGGGACGTCAACGCGATCGTGACCGTCACGTCGACGGGCGGGGGAACGACCGGCGGTGTGCCGCTGGCCGGCGGAGCCCCGGCGTCCGGGCGCGTCCCGGGGCAGGCCCCGGATGCCGCCGTGGTGCTCATGGTCGACTGTTCGGGCTCGATGGACTACCCCCCGACGAAGATGCGCAACGCGCGCGACGCGACGGCGGCGGCGATCGACACCCTGCGGGACGGCACACGGTTCGCCGTGGTCGCGGGAACGCATGTGGCCAAGGACGTGTACCCCGGCAACGGGCGGCTGGCGACGGCCGACCCCCGGACCAAGCCCCAGGCGAAGGAGGCCCTGCGCCGGCTGAGCGCGGGCGGGGGCACCGCGATCGGTACCTGGCTGCGGCTGGCCGACCGGCTGCTCGGAGCCGCGGAGGTGGACATCCGCCACGGCATCGTCCTCACCGACGGGCGCAACGAGCACGAGTCCCCGGAGGACCTGCGGGCCGCCCTGGACTCCTGCGCGGGCCGGTTCACCTGTGACGCACGGGGTGTCGGCACCGACTGGGAGGTGAAGGAGGTCACAGCGATCGCCTCGGCCCTGCTCGGCACGGCGGACATCGTCGCCGATCCGGCGGGCCTGGCCGCGGACTTCACGCGGATGATGGAGAACGCGATGGGCAAGGAGGTCGCGGACGTGGCCCTGCGGCTCTGGACACCCGTCGGGGTCGAGATCGTGTTCGTCAAGCAGGTGGCCCCCACGGTCGCCGAGCTGACCGGCCGCCGCACGGTGGCGGGACCGCGGGCGGGGGACTATCCGACCGGATCCTGGGGCGACGAGTCCCGGGACTACCACGTGTGCGTGAGGGTCCCGGAGGCCGGGATCGGCCAGGAGATGCTGGCGGCCCGGGTCTCGCTGATCCTGCCGGCCGCGTCGGAGGGCGGTACGCCGCAGACGCTCTCCCAGGGCCTCGTGCGTGCCGTGTGGACGGACGACATGGCGGCGTCCACCTCGATCAACCCGCAGGTGGCTCACTACACGGGACAGGCGGAACTGGCTCAGGTCATCCAGCAGGGACTGGATGCGCGCAAATCGGGAGACTTCGACGGTGCGACGGCGAAACTGGGCCGTGCCGTGCAGCTCGCGTCGGCCTCCGGGAACGCGGATACTGCGAAACTGCTTTCGAAGGTGGTCGACGTCGTCGACGCGGCGACCGGTACTGTGCGACTGAAAGCGAGGGTCGCGGAAGCGGACGAGATGACACTCGAAACGCGCTCGACCAAGACGGTTCGCGTCAAGAAATAGCGACACGGACGACAACCACACAACCGTACGGAGAGCCGCCCAGGCCGACCGGACGGTGCACCGACGAGCATGGCGGCCTCCGGGCCGGACGAGGAGAGGGGGAAGCGCCGACATGCCGACCTGCCCGAACGGACACCAGTCGGGTTCCGAGGACTGGTGCGAGGTCTGCGGACATCGCATGGCCGGGACGGGCGCGCCCTCGGGCGCGGCCCCGCCGCCTCCGCCTCCCGCACCCGGTTACGGATATCCGCAGGTGCCCGGCGCCGGGGAGCCGACCGCACAGGCCGAGCTCTGCCCGCAGTGCCGCACCCCGCGTGAGGCGATGGCGCCGTACTGCGAGGAGTGCCGCTGGAACTTCCTCACGAACACGGCGACGTCCTACACCCCGCTGGCTCCGCAGGGCCTGAACCTGCCGCCCGGCTTCCAGGCGCAGCAGGGACCGCCGCCGCAGCAGCAGCGGGACCCGTTCGAGTACCAGAGCTCCAGGCCGTCGCAGATGAACCGGCCGGCCGAGCCGCTCTCGCCGGAGGAAGGCGGCCGCCCGGGTCCGCCGCCCCCGCCCTCCTTCCAGCAGGGACCGCCTCCGCCGCCGTCGTTCCAGCAGCAGTCGCCGTCGCCTTTCGAGGCGCAGGGACAGCAGGGACAGGCGCAGGGCCCTCCGTCGCCGTTCGATCCGCAGGGGAGGCCCGGCCAGCAGGTCCCCGGCCAGCAGGGTCCGCAGGGCCCCGGGCCGCAGGGCCAGCACGGTCCCGGGTCGCAGGGCCAGCACGGCCCCGGGCCGCAGGGCCAGGGTCCGCAGGGCCAGGGTCCGCAGGGCACCGGTCCGCACAGGCAGGGACCGCAGGGCCAGCACGGCCCGGGTCCGCAGGGCCAGCACGGCCCCGGTCCCCAGGGTGGCTCTCCGTCGCCGTTCGAGCCGCAGCGGCAGGGCCCGCCTCCCCCGCCGTCGTTCCAGCAGCAGTCCGCTCCTCCGGCGCCTCAGCGGCCGCAGGCGCCGCAGACCGGTGGGGGCGACGACTGGATGCTGCCGCCGCCCTCCCAGCAGCAGCCTCCGCAGGCCTTCCAGCAGGGTCCGCAGACGCCCCAGGCTCCGCAGGCCTCTCAGGCGCCTCAGCCCCCGCAGCAGCAGTTCCCCGGTCAGGGCCCCGCCCAGGGCGGACGGGACCAGGGGCCCGGCAGCTGGACGGCCGTCATCGCCCCGGACCGCGACTACTTCCTGGCGATGATGCAGCGCAGCGGTCCCGAGGCGACCGGGCTCAACCTGCCGGCGTACTCCCCTGAGCAGCATCTTCCGCTCACCGGCGGCCAGATCACCATCGGCCGCCGTCGGCACAGCACGGGTGAGTCCCCCGACATCGATCTGGCCGTACCGCCGGAGGACCCCGGTGTCTCGCACCAGCACGCCGTGCTGGTGCAGCAGCCGGACGGCAGCTGGGCCGTCGTCGACCAGAACTCCACGAACGGCACGACGCTCAACGGCGCCGAGGACCCGATCCAGCCCTATGTCCCCGTCCCCCTCCAGGACGGTGACCAGGTGCACGTCGGGGCCTGGACGACGATCACGGTGCGCCGCGCCTGATCCGAGGGGGCCGCGGTGCCCGCCGGTACGGACCGGGGTCCTAGGACCCCGGTCCTCGGCCGGGACGTCTGCGACGATGGACGGGTGACAGAGATTCCGCGCGACACGCTTCAGGAGCAGACCTTCTACGAGCAGGTCGGCGGCGAGGAGACCTTCCGGCGCCTGGTCCACCGCTTCTACCAGGGCGTCGCGGAGGACCCCCTGCTGCGGCCGATGTACCCGGAAGCGGACCTGGGCCCGGCCGAGGAACGGTTCGCCCTGTTCCTCATGCAGTACTGGGGCGGCCCGCGCACCTACAGCGACCAGCGGGGACATCCCCGGCTGCGGATGCGGCACGCCCCGTTCCAGGTGGACCGGGCGGCGCACGACGCCTGGCTCGGCCACATGCGGGTCGCCCTCGACGAGCTCGGTCTGCCGCCCGAGCAGGAGCGCCAGTTGTGGGACTACCTCACCTACGCCGCCGCCTCGATGGTCAACACCGCTGGCTGACCCGTGCGCGGAATGCGACGCTCCGTGGCCGCATAACGGTCACGATCCCATCAAGGTGCGTCCACAAGCGGTTACCAGGAGCCCGTGCACTCTGAAAGCATCCGGTACGCGCCACGGGGCGTGCGGCTGTTCGGGGTGCGGGGGATCAGGTGACGGGGTTCGTCTTTCTGCGGGTGCGGGCGCACAGGCTCCTGCTCTCCGCGGCCGTCCTCGCCGTGCTGCTCACCACCTGTGTGCTGGCGGCGCTCACGGCGTTCTCCGGTTCCATGGGGGACGCGGCGCTGCGTCACACGCTCACCCATCGCTCCGCCGAGCGGGCTGCCCTCTTCGTCTCCGCCGACGTCGACCGTGAGCGGCGGGACGAGGCCGACGCCACTGTGCGACAGGGGGCCCGGGCCACCTTCGACGGGTTGCCGGTGACCGTGCGGAAGCTGGAGAGCTCGGGCACGTACGCCCTGCCGCGCAGCCTCCAGGCGCCGTCCGCACGGCGCGGTGAGCCCGACCTGACGCATCTCGCCTCGCTCGACCGCAGCCGTGTCCGCCTCGTCGCCGGCCGCATGCCGGACGCGGGGGCGGGCGGTCCCGGGGAGCCCGTGGGGGTGGCACTGCCGCGTGCCGCGGCCGAGGCGCTGGAGCTGGAGCCGGGATCCCGCTTCCCGCTCACCGACCGGATGACCGGCAAGCCGCTGCCGGTCGAGATCACCGGCCTGTACGAGGCGTCCGATCTGGCGGACCCGTACTGGCGGCTGGACCCCCTCGGCGGGCGAGGCGCCCGCAAGGTGGTCTTCACCACGTACGGCCCGCTGCTGGCGGATCCCGCCGTGCTCGCGTCCGCGCGGATCAGCGCCGGTCCGGTGTCCTGGCTCGCCTCCGCCGACTTCGGTGCGGTGACGACCGGCAGGACCGAGGCGCTGCGCCGGGCGTCGGCCGACGGGCCGAAGAAGCTGTCCGCGGTGCTCGGGGACGGCGCCACGGTGCGGACCGCTCTGCCGACCGTCATCGGCCAGATCGAGCGGGCCCTGCTGGTGTCCCGGTCCACGATCATGATCGTCGCCGTGCAGCTGGTCCTGCTCGCCGGCTACGCCCTGCTGCTCGTCGCACGGCTGCTGAGCAGTGAGCGGGCCGGCGAGACCGAGCTGCTGCGGGCCCGGGGCGGCTCCAGGGGCCGGATCGCTTCGTCGGCCGCGATCGAGGCGCTGCTGCTCGCGGTGCCGGCCGCGGTCGTCGCGCCGCTGCTCGCCGGGCCGCTGACCCGGCTGCTGGCGGACCGGAGCGAGCTGGGCCGCATCGGGCTGCGGCTCGACGGCGGGGCGGACGGCACGGTCTGGCTGGTGGCGGGCGGTGTCGCGCTGACGTGTGCGCTCGCCGTGGTCGCCCCCGCCCTGGCAGCGGGCGGGGGCGGGCGCCGGGGGTCTCGCGCCGGCGCCCTGCCCGCCCCGGTGCGCGCGGGCGCCGACATCGGGCTGCTGCTGATCGCGGGGGTGGCGTACTGGCAGCTGGACCGGCAGACGGGTGCGTCCGGCAGCGGGGCGCTCAGCGGTGACCGGGACGGTGAGCTGGGCATCGATCCGCTGCTCGTCGCCGCTCCGGCGCTGGCCCTGCTCGCGGGTACGGTCCTGACTCTGCGTCTGCTCCCGCCGGCCGCCCGGCTCGCCGAGCGGCGGGCCGCGGGGGGCCGCGGGCTGTCGGCGGCCCTGGCGGGCTGGCAGTTCAGCAGGCGGCCGCTGCGCGGCGCGGGCCCGGTGCTGCTGCTGGTCCTGTCGGTCGCGATGGGCATGCTGGCCATCGGTCAGAGCGCGTCCTGGGACCGGTCGCAGCGTGACCAGGCGGACTTCAGGTCCGGCGCGTCGGTGCGGGTGGTGGGCACGCAGTCCGGCGACCCCGCGAAGGCCGCCGCCTACACGGGCCTGCCGGGCGTCCGGGAGGCGGCTCCCGCGTTCCGTACGACGGCTGATCTGTCCGGCGGGCGGACGGCCGAGGTGCTCGCCCTGGACACCGCGCACGCGGACGAGCGGATGCTGATGCGCGGTGACCTCTCCGGCACGTCGGCGCAGGGGCTGTTCGACGCGATCGCGCCGCCCCCGGCGGCACGGACCGGGGTGGTGCTCCCCGAGGGCGGACGGGTGCTGTTCGACCTGCGGGTCAGTGACACCTCGGCGCCCGGCGGGAAGTCCCCCACCGGCTCCACGGCACTGGTCAGCGTGCTGCTGGAGGACCGTTACGGCATCGGCTACCGGGTCGGGGCGGGCTCCGTCCCCGTCGACGGCCGCGCGCACGCCCTGTCGTTCCCCGTGTCGGCGTCGGGCGGGCTGGCGGTGACCGGCTTCGAACTGGACGGTGACGTGCCCGCTGTCCGCCCGGAGGAACGGCTGGTGTCCGTGACCGGCCTCCGGACCCTGGGCGCGGACGGGAAGGAACGCCCGGCGCCCGCCTCGCAGGGGGTGCGCTGGCGTGCCGCGGCGACCGTGTCCGAGGGGAGCGAGACCGGCCCCGGCGAGACGGTCCGGGAGGTGACCGGCTCGGGCGCCGCCCCGTCCTTCCTGTACGGCAGCGGGGCCACCCCGCCGGACGACTCGTTCTTCGGCAGCGGGGCCGCGGTCGGCACCCTGCGGATCACCGCGTCCCGTCCGGCGGCCCCCGCGCTGAAGGCCGTGGCCACCGACGCGTATCTGACGTACGCGGGGGCGGAGCCCGGCCAGGAGATCGACCTCACGCTGGCGGGTCACACGGTCCGGGTCACTCTGGTGGAGTCGGTGCGGCAACTACCGACGACGGGCCCGGCCGCCGGTGCTCCGGAGGGCGGTGCGCCGGACTCGGCCGTGAAGGCGGGCGGCAGCCTGCTGCTGGACCTCAGGGCGGTGTCGGAGGTGCTCGCGCACCGGCCGGGGGCCACCCTCGCGCCGACCGAGTGGTGGCTGAGCACCGCACCAGGCGACGGCGCGGAGGTGGCGGCCGGGCTGCGGGCGCTGCCCGGCACCGATCCCGCGCAGGTGCGGGTGCGCGACGAGGTGGCACGGGAACTGACGGACGACCCGCTGGGGGCGGGACCGCAGGCCGCGCTGCTCGCCGTCGCCGTGGTGGCAGCCGCGCTGGCCGCGGTCGGTTTCGCCGTCGGCCTCGTGGGCTCGCAGCGCGAACGGGCCGCCGAGTTCGCCGTGCTGCGGGCTCTGGGCGCGCCCCGTCGCCGGCTTGCCCGGCTGATGGCCGCCGAGCAGGGCGTGCTGGTCTGCCTGGCCCTGCTGATCGGCCTCGTCCTCGGGGCGGTGCTCACCCGGGCCGTGGTGCCGCTCGTGGTGCTGACCGGGCAGGCCACCAGGCCTGTGCCGGACGTGCTGGTGATGCTGCCGGCCGGCCAGGTCGCGGTCCTGCTCGCCGCGGTCGCCGCCCTGCCGCTGCTCTTCGTCGCCGCGCTCACGCTGCGCCGCGGCGACCCGGCGGTCTCGCTGCGCCACCAGGGGGACAACTGACATGAACGCCGCCAAGATCCCCGCTGCCTGCGCCCCCTGGGTGCGTACCAGGCTGCGCACCGCTCCCGGTGTCTCCGCCGCCCTCGCGGTCCTCGTGTTCCTGACCGCCTTCCTCGCCGCCGCCTTCCCGCGTTCCGTGGACGCGTACGAGACGGAGGCACTGCGCCACGGCGTCACGGCCGCCCCGCCCGGGCAGAGTGTCCTCGAGGTGACGACGCTGCCGCCGCCGCTCGGCCAGGCGCCCTCGGTCCGTGAGAGCGCGATGCGGGAGAAGGCGCTGGCGGCGGCCGACGGGGCGCTGGCAGAGGCGCTCCCGGACCCGGTACGCGCCGATGCGCCCCGCTCCTCCTACGGGGTCCACACCACGAAGCCCCTGGTCGCCGATGAGGCATGGCTGCCCCGGCCCAACGCCCTGCCGCCCCGGTTCACGTACGCGTCCCCGTCTGCGCTGCCCGGCCACAGCACCCTGCGGTCGGGGCGCTGGCCCATGGCGCGTGACGTGGTGACGCTGGGGACCCGCGAGGTGGAGGCCGCCGTCACCGAGGAGACGGCGGCGGAGCTGGGGATGAAGCCGGGCTCGGCCATCGCGGTACCCACCCAGGGCGGTGGGCCGCTCACCGTGCGGATCACCGGCATCGTCACGCCGCTGCGGCCCGGGAGCGGCTACTGGGCGGTCGACCCGTTGTTCCGCGCCCCGTCCCTGGTCAGGGATCCCGGCTCCCCGACGCCTGTCTACTACTGGCGGGCGACCCTGCTGCTGGCCCCGGACACCGGTCCGGCACTGCTCGCCACCACGGGTGAGCCGGAGCTGTACTGGCGCTTCGCCCCCGACGCCTCGGGGCTGACGACGGCCGACGTCCCCGGGCTCGTGGCCGGTGTCGCGGCGGTGGAGAACGGGCCCGGGCTGCTGGAGTTGCGCGACATCGCCGGGCCGAACACCACGCTCACCACCGACCTGGACGCGATCCTCGGTGCCTACGCGTCGACGCGCGCCGCCATCGGGCCCGTCGTCACCGTCGCCGCGGTCGGTATCGGGGCGGTCGCCGCCGTCGTCCTGCTCATGACGGGCGGGCTGATCAGCGCCCGCCGCCACCACGAACTCGCCCTGCTGCGCTCGCGCGGTGGGTCGCTCACGGGCATCGGCGGGCGGCTGCTGGCCGAGACGGCGGTAGCCGTGCTGCCGGCGGCGGCGCTCGGGCTGCTGACGGCCGTCCTGCTGGTCGGTGAGGCCCGGTTCCTCCCGGCCCTCGCCGGTGCCGCCGCTGTCGCCGTCCTCGTCTGCGGGGTGCTCCCGCTCCGGATGGCCCTGCGGCACCGCCGGCCGTCGCTGCACGGAGCCCGCGACGATCTGACGAGCGCCCGCCCCGGCAAGGGCCGCACGGTGGCCGAACTGACCCTGTTCGTCCTCGCGGCCGGCGCGGTGGCGGCGTTGCGCCGCCGCGGTACGACGACGGGGTCGGGCGCCGACCTGCTGGTCAGCTCCGCGCCCGTCCTGGTGGGGCTGATCGCCGCCCTCGTCCTCGTACGGCTGTACCCGCTGCCGCTGCGGCTGGCGGCCCGCCCCGTGGCACGGCTGCGGGGAGCGGTCGGCTTCCTGGCGCTGGCCCGCGCGGGCCGGGCCTCGTCGAGCGGCACGCTGCCCCTGCTGGCCCTGCTGATCGCACTGACCACCGCGGCGTTCGGCGGCTCCGTACTCGCCGGGGTCGCGGACGCCCGCGCCGACGCCGCCCTGCGCGCCGTCGGCGCGGACGCCAGGATCAGCGGGGAGGGCGCGCTCTCCCCGGTCTCCGACGGCCTGATCCGCCAGGTGCGGGCGGTGGACGGCGTCCAGGACGTCGCGGCCGTACGCATCGAGTACGGGACCCCCCTGGCCTCGGCCCGGGACGCCAGGTCGGACACGAGGCGCGCGACCCTGATGGGCGTGGAACCGAAGTCCTACGCACGGCTGGCCCGCGGCGGCGGGCTCCCGGACTTCCCCGCCGCCGCGCTGGAACGGGGGCCGGGAGACGGCCGGGTGCTCCCCGCCGTCGTCTCGCCCGCGCTCGCGGAGCGGCTCGGTGGCCGGCCGCACACCATCCGGTCCGAGGCCGGTGACATCACGGTGCGGGTAGCCGGGGTGCTCTCGCGCACCTCCGCGGTGAGCGGTTCGGATTACCTGATCGTCGACGCGGAGGGGCTCGCCCTCCCGGATCCCACGACGCTGCTGATCACCGGGGTCTCACTCGACGAGAAGCAGCTCCGGGCCGCCGCACGCGACGCCGGACCGGGGTACGGGTTGCGGCTGCGGACGGCTGAGCGCGCGAAGTTCGTGGACACCCCGATGCAGTCGGGCGCCGAACGGATCTACGGGGCCGCGGTCGTGGCGGGCGCCGGGTACGCGCTGCTCGCCGTGCTCCTCTCCCTGCTGCAGACGGCGCCGGAGCGCACCACGCTGCTGGCCCGGCTGCGCACCATGGGGCTCACCACCCGTCAGGGACGGCGGCTGCTCGCGTTCGAGGCGATGCCGCAGGCACTGCTGGCCGCGTGTGGCGGGCTGCTCGTCGGCTGGGCGACCATCGCCCTGCTGGCACCCGGCGTCGATCTGGGCACGCTGGCACTGGCCGGCGGCGACCCCTCGACGCCCGGCGCCGCTTCCCTGCGGGCCGACGTCCGGTCGCTGGTGCTCCCGGCGGCCGGCGTGGTCCTCCTCGCCGCCGCCGTGGCCGGTGTCCAGGCGTGGTGGGCGGGCCGCCGTGGATCGATCAAGGAACTCAGGGCAGGAGACACCCGGTGACATCGTCGACAGAGACCACGCTGGCGGAACTCGAACAGCGGGCCGCCGCCCGCCGTGACCGGCCGTCGTACGGGCATGACGCCCTGATCGCCTGCGACCGGCTGGTGCGCGTCTTCTCCACGGACGGTGTGGAGGTGCAGGCGTTGCAGGGGCTCGACCTCCTGGTCGCCGAGGGAGAGCTGATGGCGCTGGTCGGCGCCTCGGGCAGTGGCAAGTCGACCCTGATGAACATCCTCGCGGGCCTCGACGTCCCCACCGCGGGGTCTGCGAAGGTGGCGGGCTGCGACCTGCTGGCGATGGGGCAGAAGGAACGGCTGCGCTACCGCCGTGACATCGTCGGCTTCGTCTGGCAGCAGACCTCCCGCAACCTGCTGTCGTATCTGACCGCCGCGCAGAACGTCACGCTGCCCATGCAGCTGCGCGGCGGCGGCCGCAACCGTGAACGGGCCGCGCGGGCCGACGCGTTGCTGGACATGCTGGACGTCACGGACTGCCGGGACCGCCGCCCCGCCCAGATGTCCGGCGGACAGCAGCAGCGGGTGGCGATCGCGGTGGCCCTGGCCAACAACCCCTCGGTGCTGCTCGCCGACGAGCCGACCGGTGAGCTGGACTCCGCGACCGGCGAGCAGGTGTTCGCCGCGTTCCGCCGTGCCAACGAGGAACTCGGTACGACGATCGTCATCGTCACGCACGACCAGGCGGTGGCGGACGAGGTGCGCCGTACGGTCGCGATCCGCGACGGCCGCACGTCCTCCGAGGTGCTGCGGCGTACCGAGGTGGACGCCGCGACGGGACAGGAGTCCCAGGTGGCCCGGGAGTACGCGATGCTCGACCGGGCGGGCCGGCTCCAGCTGCCCGCCGAGTACACGGAGGCGCTGGGAATGGAGCACCGGGTGATGCTGGAGCTGGAGCAGGACCACATCGGGGTGTGGCCGGACGCGTCGAAGGAGTAGGCGCGGCGAGGAATCCGCGGCGGACGTGCCGCAGGCCCGGGCCCGCTGTCCTCAGGCGGTCCCGACGGTCACGGCGAGCGAGCCGAGCCCGCTGCCGCCCGCGCCCCGCAGGGCGATCGAGCCGAACGGCGTGCGCAGCCGCAGCCAGGAACCGGCGGCGAGCAGCGCGACGGGGAAGCCGGGCGCGGGCCGCAGGAAGCCGAGGGACTGCGCGGCGTGCACGGCGCGCAGCGGGAGGTCCGTGTCCCCGACCGTACGGGACCAGATGTCCCGGCCGATCAGGTCGCGTTCCGCCCGGTTGCGCCGGTCCTCGGGCAGCGCCGCGTCGCGGGCACGGAATTCGGCCACGGCGTCGGCGAGCTCGTTCCGCAGGTCGACGGCGCCCGGCAGCCCGGGGCGCTCCTGCCATCCGCCGCGCGGCGGCAGCATCCCGGCCCACGGGGGCCCGGTGACGGGTGCCGGCAGGGCGCTCACGCCGGCCTCTTCGTCGCCCGCGTCCGTGTCGAGGGCTTCGAGGAGTTCACCGGCCGAGACCGTGACGTCGAAGTCGTGGACCCCGGCCAGCCGGACCGTCCGGATCGCGAGGACCTCGAACGACGGCGGCCGGCCGAAGACGGCCAGCGCGCCGCCGCCCGCCTGGAGGCGGACGGCGGCGGCTCGGTCGTAGTGCAGCAGCCGGCCGAGGAAGGCGGCGAGATCCGCCGCCTCCCTTCCGTCGGCGAACCGCGGCGACCGTACGGGCACTGTCATACGACGGCGGGCTCCTGGTCGAGGTACTCCTGGAGGAAGAGCTTCTCCTCGGCGGTGATCCGCCGGGGCCGCTCCTCGGCCAGGTTGTAGGGCACGACGACCGTCGACGCCCGTACGTAGACCTGCCCGGGGTCCTTGACCTCGTAGGCGATGGTCAGCGACGCGGCCGTTATCTTCGTGACCCAGGACTCGATGGTCACCGGCGCGTGCCGGTGGACGAGCGGGCGCACGTAGTCGATCTCGTGCCGTGCCACGACGGAGCCGCCCGAGAAGGACGGCGAGCCGTCCCCCGGCGCCAGCCGGAACATGAAGTCGATGCGCGCCTCCTCCAGGTAGCGGAGGAAGACCACGTTGTTCACGTGGCCGAAGGCGTCCATGTCCGACCAGCGCAGCGGGCAGCTGTAGATGTGACGGGCCAAGTCGATCAGCCTCGCGTGAGCTTCTTGTACGTGGCACGGTGCGGGCGCGCCGCGTCCGCGCCGAGGCGCTCGATCTTGTTCTTCTCGTAGGACTCGAAGTTGCCCTCGAACCAGTACCACTTGGAGTCGCCCTCGTACGCCAGGATGTGCGTGGCGACGCGGTCCAGGAACCAGCGGTCGTGGGAGATGACCACAGCGGCCCCGGGGAACTCCAGCAGCGCGTTCTCGAGCGAGGACAGGGTCTCGACGTCGAGGTCGTTGGTGGGCTCGTCGAGGAGCAGCAGGTTGCCGCCCTCCTTGAGCGTCAGCGCCAGGTTGAGGCGGTTGCGCTCACCGCCGGACAGGACGCCGGCCGGCTTCTGCTGGTCCGGGCCCTTGAAGCCGAACGCGGAGACGTACGCCCGCGAGGGCATCTCGACCTGGCCGACGTTGATGTAGTCCAGCTCGTCCGACACGACGGCCCAGAGGGTCTTCTTCGGGTCGATGTTGGCGCGGGACTGGTCGACGTACGAGATCTTGACCGTGTCGCCGACCTTGATGGCGCCGGAGTCCGGCGTCTCCAGGCCCTGGATCATCTTGAACAGCGTGGTCTTGCCCGCGCCGTTCGGGCCGATGACACCGACGATGCCGTTGCGCGGGAGCGTGAACGACAGGTCGTCGATGAGGACCTTGTCGCCGAAGGCCTTGGAGAGGTGCTCGACCTCGACGACGATGGAACCGAGTCGCGGGCCCGGCGGGATCTGGATCTCCTCGAAGTCCAGCTTCCGCATCTTGTCCGCCTCGGCCGCCATCTCCTCGTACCGGGCGAGGCGGGCCTTGGACTTGGTCTGGCGGCCCTTGGCGTTGGAGCGGACCCACTCCAGCTCTTCCTTGAGCCGCTTGGCGCGCTTCTCGTCCTTGCGGCCCTCGACCTTGAGGCGTGTCGCCTTCTTGTCGAGGTAGGTGGAGTAGTTGCCCTCGTAGGGCAGGGCACGGCCGCGGTCGAGTTCGAGGATCCACTCGGCGACGTTGTTCAGGAAGTACCGGTCGTGCGTGACGGCGACGACGGCGCCCGGGTACTTCGAGAGGTGCTGCTCCAGCCAGTTGACCGACTCGGCGTCGAGGTGGTTGGTGGGCTCGTCGAGGAGGAGGAGGTCAGGGGCCTCGATGAGCAGCTTGCAGAGCGCCACACGGCGCTTCTCGCCGCCGGAGAGGTTGTTGACGGGCCAGTCGCCGGGCGGGCAGCCCAGGGCGTCCATGGCCTGCTCCAGCTGGGCGTCGAGGTCCCAGGCGTTGGCGTGGTCCAGGTCCTCCTGGAGCTTGCCCATCTCGTCCATGAGCGCGTCGGAGTAGTCCGTCGCCATGAGCTCGGCGACCTCGTTGAAGCGCTTGAGCTTGCCCATGATCTCGGCGGCACCGTCCTGGACGTTCTCCAGCACGGTCTTGCTCTCGTCGAGCTTCGGCTCCTGCATGAGGATGCCGACGCTGAACCCGGGCGACAGGAAGGCGTCACCGTTGGACGGCTGCTCCAGGCCCGCCATGATCTTCAGCACCGTGGACTTACCGGCGCCGTTGGGCCCCACGACACCGATCTTCGCGCCGGGCAGGAAGTTCAGATTGACGTCATCGAGAATCACCTTGTCGCCGTGCGCCTTGCGCGTCTTGCGCATGGTGTAGATGTACTCAGCCAAGAGAAACCGTCCGGCAGCAATAGAGGTGTGGGCAGATACACCCATCTTGCCTGACGTCCGCGCCCGGACGGAAACCCGTCCGGCCCCCGGTACCGTCCCCGCACCACCGTCCGGCCGCGTGGACGGGCCCCGGACGGCTCCGCGAGCGGTCCCGGAACGGCCTCGTGGCGGCCCTGGAGACGGTCCGCGAACGGCCCCGGGGCAACCGGCGGGAACAGCCCGGGGCCGGTCCGGTACAGCTCCGGGCCGAGCCCGGGCGGTGCGGTTCCGGGACGCCGGTACGCGAAGGGCCCGGCACGGAGGTCGTCCGTACCGGGCCCTTCACCGGCGCGTTCCCGCCGCGCCCGTGCTCACTCACTCACCGCTGTCCTGCGGCTTCTTCCGGCGGAGCAGGAAGACCGCGCCGCCGCCGAGGACGACGAGGGCGATGGCGACACCCGCGATGACCGGAGTGGCGCTGGAGCCGCCGGTCTCCGCGAGGTCGCCCTCGGCTCCGGTGGAGCTGGTGCCCATCCGGGCGGGCACGGGCTCGGAGCCGCTCTGGGTGACGATGTCGTCACCGGCGTCGGGTGCGCCCGCCGTCGCGCAGTCCAGGACGCCCCTGAAGTTCTTGCTGAATCCGCCGGGCCCGGTGATGGTGAAGTCGTACGCCTGGTCCTCGGCGACCGGGATCGTCACCGTGCGGGTCTCACCCGCCGCGATGGTGTGCTCGGTGCCGGCCAGCTCGAAGGTGAACGCCTCGTCGCCCTTGTTACCGGCCGTGATGTCCACGCCGCCCTTGGCGCAGTTCTTCCGCGCGGTGAGCGCGGGCACCGCGCCCTTCTCCGCCCAGGTGGCGCTCGCCGTCGCGGTGACCGTGGACTCGCTGGAGCCGGCGAGGATCATGGTCTGGCTCTTGGTCAGACCGGCGAAGACCCGGCCGACGGGCACCGACGTGGTGGCCTGCACGGTCATCGCCGCGGAGCCGTCCGCGGCGCCCTCTGGGATGTCGAAGTAGAGGCCGGTGCCGTCAGCGGCCTCGGTGACGGGCCTGCCGTCCTTGTCGGTGACCTTGACCCCGCCCGCGGCGGCGTCGGCGGGCGGGGTCACGGAGACCTGGCCCGCGTCGGTACGGACGGTGACGGGGCCGACCCGCTCGCCGGCCTTGCCCGAGACCGCGGCGGGCTCCAGCGCCACGGACGCCTTCGGCTCCGCGACGCTCTTCGCCTTCTTCTCCAGCCAGTCGGCCAGCTTCTCCGCCTGCGCGTCCTTGGCCTCGACGTCCGCCTCGTCGGAGAACCGCCAGATCGCGACCTGGGTGCCCGCCGCCGCCGTCCTGGCGGTCAGGGGCCCGGTGCCGGCCTCGTCGGAGAGCTCGGCGAGGTCGTCGACCTGCGGGTACGAGTGCTGCAGGATCCAGCGGATCTTGCCTGCGTTCCCGTTGGCGCCGAGCGAGGTCTGGTCCCAGGGGGTCTCCAGGTACTTCGCGCGGTCCTGGGTGGGGTTGTGGATGTCGATGCAGTACGTCTTCAGCTGGCCGCCGCCGTCGACGTCCAGTTCGAAGAGGCCGGCGGGCAGCTCCTGGGTCGTGCCCGCCTCGCCGTCCTCGCCTCCGGTCCGGAGTACGGCACTGTCGTAGGTCTTCAGCCCGTCCAGCACGGCGGTCGCCCCGCCCTGGTGCTGACCTGCCTCGTCCGCCGTCGCCGCCGTCGCGGTCGTGGCTCCGACGAGGGTTCCCGCGGCGACCAGTCCGCCCGCCAGCATCGCGGCTGCCGTTCTGACGAGGCCACGGCCCCGGCCGTCGCCGGCGGGCTCCTGGCCGGGCCGCCTGTTTCCGCTCCGGCTCCGGCTCCCCGGGGAGCCCTCCGTCGACGACGAAGTGGACGCTGAAGACACAGAAAACACAGAATTCCCCTCCGGGCGAGACCTCACGCATGATGCGCGTGTGGGAGGTGTCCCGCCAGCAGACTCAAGTGCCGCATGAGTACTGGGGAATCGTAAGGAGCGAGCGAAGAGGATTCCCCCGCCTTACCGTCAGACAACCATTCCGACTCATAATCGTTATGGCCCTGTTGGGCGCGCCCCCTCCCCTTCAGGACAGCGATGCCATTTCCGTGGCCGGTTTCTGACGATGCGTAGGCGCCGTCAGTGCGGGATCGCCTCTGACCACCCGCCGGAACGCGGCCGTCCCCCTCGTGAGGTCGTGTCCCACCGCGAGGGCGTCGATGTCCACGGAGGTCTTCCACGCCCCGTCCCGCTCCTCCTCGCGGACCTTCAGCCGGCCGTGCACGACGAGTGGCTCTCCGACCGATACCGAGCCGGAGAGATTGGCCGCGAGTGTCCGCCGCGCCCACACCGTGTAGAAACTGGTGCGTCCGTCCGCCCAGACCTGCTGCTCCCGGTCCCACCTCCGGGGCGTCACCGCCAATCGGAATCGCGCCGTCGATCCCGTCGCGGTCTCCCGGAAGTCGACCGCGGTCGCGGCGTTTCCCACGAGTGTCACCAAGGTCTCGTTCATTTCCCGTCGCCCCCGATTCCTGCCGCATTCCGTCCGCTTTCCGTACCGCTGTCCGCCCTGCACCGATGCGGTGCGAGGACGCGCGACGCGTGCGCGACGTGCGATGCGGTGTGTGTCCGTCATCCGCTGCGCACCATGCTGGACGGGAACCGGGAACGTCGCTCGGGCCTGTGGACTACCCACCGGTTGTGGAGAACTCCGTCACCGCCACATACCGCTCCCGCACCTCGCGGTAGCGCGCCAGTTCCGCCGCCACCGGGTCGAGGACCCTGGCCCTCCCGCAGCCGGCCGCGGCCTCGCGGAGCCGCCGCTCCGCCTCCTGCCCGTACCGGCGTGCGGGCCCCCGCGCCGCGGCCGCGCACGACCACTCGACGAGCGGCCCGCCGACCACCCCGGCGAGCATGAGGAGGGCCGGAGTGAGCAGTCCCGGCTCGATGACGCCCACGATCTGGCCGAGCAGCCACAGGCCCCCGAAGATCTGGAGCAACGTCATCGAGGCCTGGGCGAGCACGGCGGCGGGCCACCACGCCGGGCGCGGCGGCCTGGCACCACGGCCGCCCGGACCTCCCGCGACGGGCCGGCCCACGGAACCGGACCCCCGCTCCGCCCGGCCTCCCGACGTGCTCCGCACGCCCCGTCCCGTGTCCGTACGCCCGCCCGGGCCCACGGGGGTGGCCCCGGTGTCCCGGCTCCCTCCACGGTTCCGGCCCCCCGCCTGCGCGTTCCGAGTCAGCTCGTCCAGCGCCTCGGGCAGCCCCTTCGCCCCGGCCACCGCCGCCTCGCGCACGGCCTGCGCCCACGGTGCGGGCAGCCCGTCCACCGCGTCGTCCGCGAGTCTGCGCACGGCCTGCTCCACGCGCTGCCGGGCGGTGAGCTCCTCCTCGGGCGGCGCGAGCGCCTGCGCCATCAGGTCGAGGCCGCCCAGCTGCCGGGTGGACTCGTACCAGCGCCACAGCCGCAGCCAGGGCGTGCCGCAGGCCCGGCCGGCGTTCCTGCGCCACTCCCGTTCCGCCGCCTCCCCCGCCGTCGCCGCGCCCACGGCGTCCGCGAGCCGGTCGGTGAACTCCTCGCGGGCCCGCTCGCCGAGCCCCGGCCGCCCCTCGGCGACGTACACCGGACGGAGCCGCGCGGCGGCCGCGTCCACGTCGGCGGACAGCCTGCGTGCCGCCGCCGTACGGTCCTGGACGAACCTGCCGAGCAGCTCACGCAGGTCGCCCACCCCGGCCCCGGTGAGCGCGGAGAGGGACATGACGGTGGCGCCCGGCTCGCCGTGCTCCCCCACCGCCATCCCGTCCTCGTCGAGCAGCCGGCGCAGATCGTCCAGGACCAGGTCGGCGGCCTCGGCGGAGAGCCGGTCGATCTGGTTGAGCACGACGAACGAGACCTCGGCGTGTCCGGCGAGCGGACGCAGATAGCGTTCGTGCAGGGCCGCGTCGGCGTACTTCTCGGGGTCGACGACCCAGATCACCGCGTCGACCAGTGCCAGCACCCGGTCGACCTGCTCCCGGTGGCCGGTCGCCGCCGAGTCGTGGTCGGGCAGATCGACCAGCACGAGCCCTTGCAGCGCCTCGTCGGTGGCCGTGCAGCCCTGTACGGGCCTGCGCCGGAGCCGGCCCGGGACGGCCAGCCGGTCGAGCAGCCCGGCGGCGCCGTCGGTCCAGCTGCACGCGATCGGAGCCGAGGTGGTCGGCCGGCGCAGCCCGGTGTCGGAGATCTGGACGCCCGCGAGCGCGTTGAAAAGGGTGGACTTCCCGCTGCCGGTGGCCCCCGCGACGGCGACGACCGTGTGCCGGGAGGAGAGCCGCTGGCGGGCCGACGCCTCGTCGAGGACGCGTCCGGCCTCGGCGAGGGTGACACCGTCGAGGCGGGCGCGGGAGAGCCCGACCAGTTCGCGCAGGGCGTCCAGCCGCGGCCGCAGGGGGCTTCCCGGCAGGCCGTACGCCTCGACCTGGGGCTCCGGACCGTCCTGGCCGGCCGCAACCGGCCCCGCCTCGGACCCCGCCTGTGCGGCGTCGGCGGCGCGGCGCGCGATGAGCCCGTCGTCCCAGTGCCGTACGTCGTCCCCCCGGCCGTCCCGCGTGCCCTCGCTCTCCGGTCCCTGCCCGTGGTCCCGGCCCTCAGTGACGGCAGTCATCGCTGCCACCTCTCCTTCTGCAGTACGGACAGCGCGGCGATCAGTTCGGCCTGCGGTTCGGGGGCGACTTCGAGCGCGTCCAGCGGGGCGAGCCGCCGGTCGCGTTCACCGTGCATGACCTGGTCCAGGCACTCGGTGAGCAGGGCCCCGCCCTTGTCGCGCAGACGCAGCGCCCCCTGGGCACCGATCCGTTCGGCGAGCTGCTCCCCGGCGCCCCTGGCGCGGCGTCCGCCGAGGAGTGCGGCGGCCAGCAGCGCCGCCACCGTCTCGGCGTCGGGCGCGGCACTGCGGTCGAGGAGCCGGGCCTCCTCCTCGGCCAGTTCCTCGAGCACCCGCCGCCAGCGCCGCACGGCCATGCCGATCCGGCCCTGGATGTCCTCGGCGGGCCCCCACCCGCCCGCCTCCCGGTCGGCGTCCTCGAACCGGAAGTCCCCGGCGGCGGGCTCACGCTGCCAGACCGCGCGGATCTGCTCGTCCGAGGCGGCGACGGCACACTGCAACAGAGCCGCCAGGCTCTCCACGAGTGCGTCCAGCAGCTCGCCCGCGGTGCTGTACAGCGGATACCCGCGCCACCGGGTGCGGGCGCCGCCGGAGAGCACGGCCCCGTCGCGGAGCCGCCGCCGCACGCGCGCGAGCTCCTTGCCGTACGCCTCCTCGACCACACCGGTCAGCCGTACGGCCGCGGCGTACTGGGCGGCCACCGCCCCGGCCAGCTCGGGCATCCGTACGTCGAGCGAGTCGATGACGCCGGACGCCGTGCGCCCCACCGCCTGCTGACGGGCCGCCGGGTCCTGCGCCCGGTGGGTGAGCCACGCGCGCAGGGGTGCGACGGCGGTGGTCGGCAGCAGCCCGCTGCCGCCGCCCGCGGACTCGGGCAGTTCGGGGATGGTGAAGCGGGGGACCTCACCCAGGCCGGCCCGGGTGAGCAGTGCCCCGTACTGCCGGGAGACCTCGGCGATCACCTGGTGCGGCACCCGGTCCAGCACGATGACCAGGGAGACGTCGTACTCCTTGGCGGTGCGCAGCAGGTGCCACGGCACGGCGTCCGCGTACCGGGACGCGGTGGTCACCATGACCCACACGTCGGCCGCGCAGATGAGCTCGGCGGCCAGGACACGGTTCCGTACGACGAGTGAGTCGATGTCGGGGGCGTCCAGGAGGGCCAGCCCCCGGGGCAGGGTCGCCGTGGTCTCCACCCGCAGCACCGTGTCGTCCCGGTCGCCGTCGGCCCCGAAGTGGTCGAGCCCGTCCGGGTCGGGGACCTGCCCGGGAGGCAGCCACACCCGGGTCAGCTGCGGCAGCACCCGCACGCCGGCGAACCAGTGGTGGTCGTCGGGGTGGCAGACGAGTACGGGGGTGCGCGTGGTCGGGCGCAGCACGCCTGCCTCACTGACCCGGCAGCCCACCAGCGAGTTGACCAGCGTCGACTTGCCCGCGCCGGTGGATCCCCCGATCACCGCGAGCAGCGGTGCCTCGGGGTCCTTGAGACGTGGTACGAGGTAGTCGTCCAGCTGGGCGAGCAGTTCGGTCCGCGTCTGCCGGGCGCGCGGGGCACCCGGCAGCGGAAGTGGAAGACGCACGGCAGCGACACGGTCGCGCAGGGCGGAAAGTGCGTCGATGAGCTGGGGCCGTACGTCCATGGTTACCACATGTGAAGAATGCCCAATTTTGACGCCTTTTTGAAGCGTATAAGCCCCTCTGCGCGGCGGATCCACCCCGGGGGACAGAGGGGACGAGTGGGGCGCAGGCATAACGAGTGCACAACACCCGGGGCGCGAGGCGCCAAAAGCGATGCATGAATCGCACCTACCTGCGATTATCGGTTCGCTTCACCGAACCTCCACATCGTGCCACGCAGGTGAAGCAACCGGGACGAGGCGATCTGAGCCCTATCCTTGTCCCCGCAAGGTCGCGGATGGCTTGAACCAGTGCCTTCCGGGACACCAGGCCGTCACCTGGCCCCCGTAGCTCAGTGGATAGAGCAGGCGCCTTCTAAGCGCTTGGCCGCAGGTTCGAGTCCTGCCGGGGGCGCACATCGCGCACCACTGTGAGGCCCTCCACCCCGGAGGGCCTTTTCGCTGGTCGGGCACATTACCGAGCGATGCGTAGCGGGAACGTAAGCGCCGGGCCGCCCCCGTGTGACCACCAGAACGGTCCGGCACTGTCCGGCTGTCACCGGGCTTCCGCGGGTGGCTACGGACAATCCACGGAGACGTGCGCCGCGCTTCT
This sequence comes from Streptomyces sp. ALB3, assembly GCF_044385685.1. Taxonomy (NCBI): domain Bacteria; kingdom Bacillati; phylum Actinomycetota; class Actinomycetes; order Kitasatosporales; family Streptomycetaceae; genus Streptomyces; species Streptomyces sp. ALB3. The sequence continues at coordinate 55,219 of NZ_JBISCE010000041.1, forward strand.
CATCACTCCATGTGGGGCAGCGCGCGATCACGACCCTCACGACCCGGGCGGCCCCTGGAGCACGCGTGAGCGCCGGACCGGCTCCGGTGGCGGGAGGGCGGTCCGGCGCTGTCTGCCGCAGGTCGTACACACGCGTGCCCGGGTATGGGGCGAGCTCATCGGGGGTGGCCGGGGGTTCGCCCTGTCCGCGCTTCCCCCGGCTTCTTCCAGGGGCGGTCAGCGACTCACTTCCGCTTCACCGGCGGGCACGTGCCCGTGTCCTCACCGATGGAGTTGATCTCGGCGTTCGAGCGGGAGTCCTCCGCGTAGTCGATCTGGTCCGTGCACTTCGCATCCGGGTCCTTCGGGGTACCCGACGCCTCGCCCGGCTTCCGCACCGGCGGGCACGTGCCCGTGTCCTCGCCGATGCTGTTGATCTCGGCGTTCGAGCGGGAGTCGCCCGCGTAGTCGATCTGGTCCGTGCACTTCGCGCCCGGGTCCTTCGGGGTACCCGACGCCTCGCCCGGCTTCCGCACCGGCGGGCACGTGCCCGTGTCCTCGCCGATGCTGTTGATCTCGGCGTTCGAGCGGGAGTCGCCCGCGTAGTCGATCTGGTCGGTGCACTTCGTGCCGGACTCGCCGGACCTGGCGGGCGTGCCGGACGACCCGCCCTCCGCGGTGCCGGGCCCCGGGGTACTCGCGGCCGTCGCCGTCGCCGATGAACTGCGCGCGGACGAGGACGCGTTGTCGCCGCCGTCGTTGTTGCATGCCGTCAGCGCCAGGCCGAGGGCCACCGCCGTCATGGTCAGTACCGAGATCTTCCGAGTGCGCATACCGGTGTCAGTCCTTCGCGTGTGCTGCGCTCCTGGGGAGCGGGCGAGTGAGCCGGGCGGCTGTTCGCCCGTGTGGTTTCCGCTGTGCCAGATGGCCGGTGCGGTTGCCCGAGTTGCTTCTTGATCGCCTTCAGGACACTTTCGTGACATGACGGTGGTCGCGTCGTGAAGTCGGCAGCGGGCGTGTGACGCCACTGCGGGCGCCCCGCCCCGTTGTGCGGGTGCTCGCCTCCACCCGCGAACGCGCCGTGCCCCCGGATCAGGGCCGCACCGGTTCGCTCCGTGCGACGGCCGTCCCCGACTTGCCGAACCGGTGCACATGGGATTGTTTCGGAGGTGGGGGTGCGCACGCGTGTCCGGCTCTGCCCCCTGTTGGAGGTGAACCACCGTGCTGTTCACCGATCGCACGGATGCCGGGCGGCGGCTCGGGGCGGCACTGACGCACCTGGGACGGCACGACCCCGTCGTCCTGGGACTGCCGCGTGGCGGGGTCCCCGTGGCGTACGAGGTGGCGCAGGCCCTCCGCGCTCCGCTCGATGTGATCGTCGTCCGCAAGCTCGGGGTGCCGTACCACCCGGAACTCGGTTTCGGTGCCATCGGCGAGGGCGGAGTGCGGGTCATCAGCGACGAGATCGTCCGCCACGCCGGGGTGCGGGAGAAGGACCTCGTCGCCGTCGAGCGCGCCGAGGAGGCGGAGCTCGCGCGGCGGGCCCACGCCTACCGAGAGGGCAGGCCGCGCCGGCCCCTGAAGGGGCGCGCGGTGGTCGTGGTGGACGACGGGGTCGCCACCGGAGCGACCGCGAGGGCTGCCTGTCAGGTGGTGCGGGCGCAGGGCGCCGCCCATGTCGTCCTTGCCGTGCCGGTCGCCTCGCCGGATGTCGCCGCCAGGCTGCGCGAGGACGTCGACGAGGTCGTGTGCCTCTCTACACCGAGCCCCTTCTCCGCCGTGGGTGAGTGGTACCGGGACTTCTCCCAGACCTCCGACGAGGAGGTCGTCGCCCTGCTGGCCCGGGGTTCCGGAGGCGTCGTCACGGCCGAGGAGGTCGAGATCGACGCGGGCGGCGTCACGCTCCCCGGGGATCTCGCCGTCCCGGGGGACGCCGGGGCGGTCGTGGTGTTCGCCCACGGCTCCGGCAGCAGCCGCCGCAGCCCGCGCAACCGTTCCGTGGCCTCGGCGCTCCACCGCGCCGGCCTGGGCACCCTGCTCTTCGACCTGCTGACTCGCGGGGAGGAGGCCCACCGCGACAACGTCTTCGACATCGGCCTGCTGGCCGGGCGGCTCGCGGACACCACCAGCTGGCTCAGGGGACGTGCGGGGCTTCCGGTGGGCTCCTTCGGAGCGAGCACGGGTGCGGCGGCGGCGCTGAGGGCCGCCGCCGCGGACCCGGACGCGGGGGTCGGCGCCGTGGTGTCCCGGGGCGGGCGTCCCGATCTGGCCGGGGCCGATCTGGCCGGGGTACGCGCACCCACCCTGCTCATCGTGGGCGGTGACGACACCACGGTGATCGACCTCAACCGGCAGGCACAGGCGTCCCTGCGGTGCGAGAACCGGCTGGAGATCGTCCCCGGCGCCTCGCATCTGTTCGAGGAGCCGGGCGCCCTGGACCGGGTCGCCGACCTGGCGGGGAACTGGTTCGGCGAGCACCTCCTCCGGAAGCCCTCCCAGGATCCCCGCGCCTTCCCCACCTGAGCGCGTCCTATGCTTTCCGCGACGGGGTCCGAGGGCGGGGAGCGGGGTGTGTCGTGCGGGTCCAGCTGATCGACGCCGGCGGTCTTCCCGCCTACGCCGACGGGATCCGCCTGGTGTACGCCGAGGTGTTCTCCGCGCCGCCGTGGAACGAGGACCCGTCGGCTGCCGCGCTGTACACCGAGCGGCTCGCCTCCGACGCCCGGCGCCCCGGGTTCACCGCCGCGCTCGCCCTCGACCGGGGCTCCGTGGGCGGCTTCGCGACCGCGTGGACCACGCCCGCCGCCTTTCCCTCGGACCGGAGCTACGGACACGTCGCCGAGGCCCTCGGGCCCGAGCGGACCGAGGACTGGCTGTGCGGGGGCCTGGAGGTCGACGAGCTGGCCGTCGCCCCGGCCGCGCGCGGCACGGGGCTGGGAGCGGCACTGCTCTCGGCGGTCACCGGGGCAGCCCCTGGCGGGCGGTGCTGGCTGCTGACGTCCGTGCGGGCCGAGGGGACGCTGCGCTTCTACCGGCGCGCGGGCTGGCATCAGGTGCGGGTCCAGGTCCCCGGCAGGGCGGGACTCGTCGTCCTGCTCGGACCGGACCATCCGGCGGCAGCGAGCGCGGCTCGCCTGTGAGGGAGGCGCGCAGCCCGGCCCACCCAGTGAATCGGTTCAGGCGACCGGAGGGCGGTGCCCTGTCCCGAGGGCCGTCACGACCGCCCGCCTCTTCCCCCTGATCGCACCGCATGTCGCCGCCGTTGCCCGGAACTTCCGGCCATCGGCCCATTGACTGCGCCCGCACTCCCCGTCTACCTTCCGAGCACCCTGATTGAAACCTTTCTGTCCGGCGCCGGGCGGGCCGGGCGGTCTCCCGAGGGGTCCGAGACGGCAGGCTCGGTGAGTACACCGCCGGCAGGGACGGTGGATGATCCTGGCCGAGCCGGCCGTCCTCGGATCCGGGGACATCGACGATTTCGACTTCTGAACCGGGGGGACCGGCTCCGTGCAGCGTGTCTGCTTTCTGCTGAAGGTCCGTGAGGACCGCAAGGACGAATACCGCGAGCGCCATGCCGCCGTGTGGCCGGACATGCTCGCCGCTCTGTCGGCCTCGGGCTGGCACAACTACTCGCTGTTCCTGCGCGAGGACGGCCTGCTGGTCGGCTATCTGGAGACGGAGGACTTCGACGGGGCCCGGGAGGCGATGGCGGCGACCGAGGTCAACGCACGGTGGCAGCGGGAGATGGCCGAGTTCTTCGAGCAGCCTGAGGCCGCCGACGAGGCCATGGTCCCGCTGACCGAGGTGTTCCACCTGGCCTGAGCGGGGCCGCTCCGTCCGCCCCGGCTGTCCCCGGCCGCGACGGCTGTCGGGTGCTCGGCGGGTTCCGGGGCCCCACCGCGGGGACGGGCCCGGCGTGGAGGCCTCCCCGCCGGGCCCGGACGGCCGTGTCAGCCGACTTCGCCCTCGCCCCCGTCACCCGGAGGCGAGTCGCCACCGCCGTTCCTGATCCGGTCGGCCTGTCCGATCATCGTCGCGAGTTTGTCCACGGAGCTGTCCTCGGTGGAGGAGGCCAGCGCCCTCGCGCGGGTGGCGAGTGCACCCAGCGTGGGCGTGCCGGGCAGGTCCCCGCCGCGCAGGGTGTCCGCGAAGTAGGCGGCCACCGCCGTCACCTGGAGCCGGTCGTTGTCCCCGCCCCAGAGCTTGCCGTCGATCGCGCCGGTGGTCACCGAACCGGTCTCCTCGTGCGCCTTCCTCGTTTTCGGGTCGAGCCAGCGCACCGTCGCCGTCGCCACGCGGCCGGAGGCGCCCTCCCGCAGCCGCACGGCGTAGAGCGCGGTCACCGTGTGGCCGGGGCCCACCTCTCCGCCGTCGACGCCGTCGTCCCTGAAGTCCTCGTCGGCGACCTTGCGGTTCTCGTAGCCGATGAGCTCGAACTGCCTGACCGTCTTACGGTCGAAGGCCACCTGGGCCTTGGCGTCGCGTGCGCGGAGTTCGACGTGGGCGGGCAACTGGTCGACGAAGACCTTCCTGGCCTGCGTCTCGTCGGCGATGTAGGTGGTGTTGCCGTCGCCCTTGTTGGTGAGGCGTTCCATCAGCTCGTCGCCGTAGTCACTGCCGACCCCGACCCCGAACAGGGTGATGCCGTGTTCCTCGCGGGCGTCCCCGATCCGTTCGAGGATCGCGTCGGCTTCCGTCTCACCGGTGTTCGCGAGCGCGTCGGAGAGCAGGACGACCCGGTTGTTGGCACCCTTGCGGTGGCCCTCGACCGCCTCGTCGTAGCCACGTTCCACACCGGCGGCCACGTTCGTGGAGGCGGCGGGTTCCATGGCCTCGACGGCGTCCCGGAGCTTGGTGCGGTTGCCCTGGAGACGGGTCATCGGGAGCCGGGTCTCGGCCTTGTCGCTGAAGGTGACCAGGGATACGGAGTCGTCGTCGCGCAGTTCGTCGGCGAGGATGCCCAGCGAGGTCTTCGCCAGGTCGAGCCGGCCCGGCTCGGACATCGATCCGGAGATGTCGACGACGAAGGTCAGGGCGGCGGGCGGGCGTTCGCCGGTGCCGGAGGCTGCCCTGGTGGCCAGGCCGACCCGCACCAGCGACCAGTCGGCGGCGTCCGGCCGGGCGCCGTCGACGCTGACGGAGAAGCCGTTGCCCTCCGGCGCCTCGTAGCCCTGGCGGAAGCTGTTGACGAACTCCTCCGGACGCACCGTGCCGGCTGCCGGCAGCTGCCCGTCACCCAGGGTGCGGCGCGCGTAGCCGTAGCTGGCGGTGTCCACGTCGAGAGCGAAGGTCGACAGGTAGTCGGGGGCGGTGCTCTCCCGCGCCGTGCCGCCCTCCGCCCGCTTCGTCCCGTCCTCGTCCTGTCCCGGCGCGGCGGACGGTGCGGCGGGGGCCCGTTTGTCCCCCGCCGGGCCGCCGTTCCCGGCGACGCCGCGTTCGGCGGCGGAGTCGTGGCCCGTGCCCGTGCCGCCGCAGCCGGTGAGCAGGATTCCTCCTGCCATGAGGAGCGCGAGCGCTCCCCGGTGTGTCCTTGCCCTGCGTTCCATCGGTACCCCCCACGTCGTGGACATCTGTGAATGTGACGTGCGGGGCGGCCCGGCGGAGTCGTCGGAAGCGTTGCGGAACAGTCTCGATGGCGCAACAACGGGCTTCGTGGCGGCGGAACATCAAGGTCAGGACACGATGTCCTTACGACTGAACCCGCGGAAGGCGAAGGCGAACAGGATCAGGGCATAGGTCACCGACACCGCCGCGCCCTTGACCATGCCGCCCCATTCGAGCTCGGGCTGGAGTGCGTCGGCCCAGGCGAACTGCCAGTGCGCGGGCAGGAACTCGCGCCAGGTCCCGAGAGCGGTGACCGCGTCCAGGACGTTTCCGACGATCGTCAGCCCGACCGCGCCGCCCACCGCGCCCAGCGGTGCGTCCGTCCTCGTCGAGAGCCAGAACGCCAGCCCGGCCGTGACGAGCTGGGAGACGAAGATGAAGGCGACGACGAGCGCGAGGCGCGGCACGGTGTCCGAGGTGCCGAGCTCGCCCCCGGTGGGCAGTCGCAGCGGCCCCCAGCCGTACGCGACGGCTCCGGCGCCCAGGGCGACGAGCGGCAGCAGCACCATCGCGGCGAGGCTGAAGCCGAGCGCCACGACGAGCTTGCTCCACAGCAGCCTGGCCCTGGGGACGGGCGCCGCGAGCAGGTAGCGCAGCGAGGACCAGCTCGCCTCGGAGGCCACGGTGTCGCCGCAGAAGAGGGCGACCGGCACCACGAGCAGGAAGCCGGCGGAGACGAAGAGGCAGGTCGCGGCGAAGTTCGCCGCGGACTGCGTCGCGACGTCCATGAGGTTGATCCGCGAGCCGCCCCCATCGGGACCGCCGCCGTCCCCGCCACCCGGGGTACCGCCGACCGCGAAGGCGATGATCAGGATGAACGGCAGTGCGGCGAGCACCCCGCCCATGAGCAGGGTGCGGCGCCTGCGCAGCTGTCGCATCGCCTCCACCCGCAGCGGCAGGGTGCGGCGGGCGTGGTATCCGGGGGCTTCGGCGAGGGCCTGGATCTCTGGTGCGGAGCTCATGCGGATCCTTGGGAGATGAGGGTGAGGAACGCGTCCTCCAGGCGGCGGTGCGGTCCGACACCCGTCACCGGTACGTCGAGACGCACGAGTTCGGAGACCAGCTGCGAGGCTGTGGCACCGTCGAGGCGGACCAACAGGCCGTGACCGTCGTCGAGGCGGACGGCGGAGCCGATGCCCGGCAGGGCGCCCACCTTGTCGGCGAGCGGTTCGGCCACCTCGGCACCCGTCGTGACGAGCAGCATGTCGCCGGAACCGGTGATCTCGTCGACCGGACCGGCCTGGACGAGCCGGCCCCGGTCCATGACCACCAGGTGGGTGCAGGACTGTTCGACCTCGGAGAGGAGGTGGCTGGAGACGATCACGGTCCGGCCCCCGGCCGCGTACCGGATCATCACGTCCCGCATCTCGCGGATCTGGGGCGGGTCCAGCCCGTTGGTCGGTTCGTCGAGGATGAGGAGGTCCGGCATCCCGAGCATGGCCTGGGCGATGGCGAGACGCTGCCGCATGCCCTGGGAGTAGGTGCGCACGGCGCGGGCCAGCGCGTCGCCGAGGCCGGCGATCTCCAGCGCCTCGTCGATGTGGGCGTGCTCGGCGGGCCGGCCGGTGGCCTGCCAGTACAGCTCCAGGTTGGAGCGGCCCGACAGGTGCGGGAGGAAGCCGGCGCCCTCCACGAAGGAGCCCACGCGGGACAGCACGGGCGCGCCCGGACGGATCGCGTGCCCGAAGACGCGGATCTCTCCCGCGTCGGGGGTGATGAGCCCCATCAGCATGCGCAGGGTAGTGGTCTTGCCCGCGCCGTTCGGTCCGAGGAGGCCGAGGACCTGCCCCTTCTCGACACGGAAGCCGAGGTCGCGCACCGCGTACCTGTCGGCGGACCTGGCGTACTTCTTGGACAGGCCCGTGATCTGCAGCGGTACGCCGGTCAGCGCCTCGTCGGGGGCGGGAGTGGCGGTGCGGCGCCGTACGGTGAGCAGGAGTGCGGCGGCGATGACGAGGGCGGCTGCCGGGAGCCCCCAGGTCCACCAGGGAAGGGCGGCTGCGGCGGTCCGCACCGCGGGTGCGGTGGGGACGGTCAGCGGCCCGTCGAGGGAGACGGTGTACGTCGCGGGCTCGGCGGGTGACGCGTAGGCGAGGTCGGTCGCGGAGAGGACGAGCCGGAGCCGGTGCCCTGCGTCGACCTCGTGGTCGATGGCGGGCAGCGTCAGGTGGACCGGCTTGCCCTGCTCCTCGGGAGTGATCCGGTAGGGGGCGACGAGCTGGTGGGGCAGCACCTGCTGCTTCCCGTCCGGTGAGACGTCGTAGACCTTGCCGAACAGCACCGCGTCGCCGTGGTCCGCTCGCACGTTCACGCGGACCGTCGGGGATCCGGTGACGTGTACGGCGCTGTCCAGCGGGGCGGATTCGAAGCGTGCGTACTGCCCGGGGAAGTCGAGGGAGAGGCCGACGCCGAGCGAGGACAGCTGGGAGAGCCCGCCGCCGACGCCCGGGACGGCGGAGACGGAGGGCGGGTTCGCCCCCGCGGGGTTGCGGAAGGTCTGCGTCAGGCCGCCGGCCGTCGGGGCCCCGTTCCGGCCGCCGCCCGGCAGGGGCCGCTGTCCCGCGCCGGTCAGGGCGATCTCCCGTCCGCCGCTGGTCAGTCCGGGGTAGGCGGCACTGCTCGCGCCGCGCTTGAGGGCGGCGCCGTCGGTGGAGTCGACGCCGCCGGTCCGGGTCACCCGGAATCCCGGCCCGGTACCGGCACCCTCGTCCTCCTTCAGGTACCGGTCGAACCAGTCGCCGACGCGGCCTTCGACACGGTCGCCCTCGTCGTCCCCTCCGTCGTGCCCGCCCGAGATCCAGTCGACCGAGACGGGCGCCCCGTTGGCCTTCACGGCCTCGGCCATGGCGTCGGCCTGGCCGAGGGGGAACAGGGAGTCGCTCTGGCCCTGGAGGATGAGCGCGGGTACGTCGATCCGGTCGGCCACGGCCTCGGGGGAACGTTCCGTCAGGAGCGCTCGCGCCGCGTCGTCGGGCTTGCCGCTGACGGCGACCCGCTCGTACATCTCGCACAGCTGCTTCTGGAACCTCTCGCAGCCGCCGCCGGAGGACACGAAGATCCCGGCCCACAGCTTCTTGAACACCCCGTCCGGGAACAGCGCGTCGGCGAGGTTCCAGTAGCTGATCACCGGCGCGATGGCGTCGACCCGCTCGTCGTGACCCGCGGCGAGCAGGGACACGGCGCCGCCGTACGAGGCGCCGGTCACACCGACGCGCGGGTCGCCCTTCGCGTCGAGCTCCACCTCGGGCCGGTCCGCCAGCCAGTCGATGAGCCCGGACACGTCCTTGACCTCGGCGTCGGGGGCGTTGAGGGTGATCTCCCCGCTCGTCCTCCCGAATCCGCGGGCGGACCACGTCATGACGGCGTACCCGTCGGCGGCCAGCTTCTCGGCCTGCGCGCGCACGTCGTCCTTGCTGCCGCCGAAGCCGTGGCCGATGAGGACGGCGGGCCGGCGCTGCGCGCCTCCGGACGTGAAGTACGAGGTGTCGACCGACACCCCGTTCATCTTCATCATCCGGTCCTGCCGGTGCACGGACGGCGCGCTGTCGTCGGCTGCGGCGGCCCAGGTACCGGCACCCGCGAGCACGGCGAGGGCGGCGGCGACCGCGGCCCACCGGCCTGGGGTACGGGGCAGCCGGTGCCGCCACCGGGAAGTCGGGTTCTCCATGACTCGACCCTAGACGGACCATCCGGAGGGCCGGGGTACCCCCGGGGGGAGGTGTGCGGCATCCCTGGGAGGTACGGCCGGCCTCCCCCGTACTCCGGATGCGGTACGCCGCCGCCGGGAAAGAGCACAAACAGGGACATGCACGTTCGCCCCTGCTGCGCTCCGGAAACGCTAGGCGAGGCCCCCGTTGCTCTGCAGCACCTGCCCGTTGACCCATCCGCCTTCCGCCGAGCAGAGGAACGTGACGAGGTTCGCGCAGTCCTGCGGCACGCCGAGGCGTCCCAGCGGTGTCCAGCCGGCCGTCTCCGTCTTCTGCTCCTCGGTCATCCACCCGGTGTCGGTCGGCCCGGGGTTGATCGCGTTGCAGGTGACTCCCAGGTGGGCGAGCTCGCGTGAGGCGGCCAGCGTGATCCGGTCCATCGCCCCCTTGCTCGCGCCGTACGGCAGGTTGCCGGCCGTGTGGTCGCTGGTCAGGCTGATGATCCGCCCGGTGCCGTGCTCCCCGCGGAACCGCAGCCCGTACTCCCGGATCAGCAGCCAGGTCGCCCGCGCGTTGACGGCGAAGTGCCGGTCGAAGCTCTCCACCGTCGTGTCCAGCAGTCCGGAGTCCACCGACTCGGCATGGCAGAGGACCAGCGCGGTGACGTCGCCCAGCTCGCGCTCCACGCTCCCGAAGAGCTGAGCCGGCACGGCCGTGTCGCTCAGGTCCGCCTCGACGGCGAGCGTGCGCGCGCCGAAGGACGACGCCTGCTTCCGCAGCGCCTCCGGGGCGCCGGGCTCCGTGCCCCACGGCATCCGCGCGTCGTAGGGGGTCCAGTACGTGAAGGCCACGTCCCAGCCGGCCCGCGCGAGGTCCAGCACCACGGAGGCGGCGATGCCCGCCGAACGTCCCGCGCCCGTGACCAGGGCCGACGGGCGGGCCGGGGCGCTCATCGGCCGGCCGCCACGGGCAGCGGCGCGCCGAGGTCCGGCAGCGGGTTCTCCTCCGGGAGCAGCCGGGCCGCCCCCTCCAGGTCGCCGGCCCGGACGAGTCCGTGGATCTCCCGGGCCAGCGGCGTGACGTCGCGTACGGAGACGAGCCACTCGTCCGCGTAGCGCCGTGCCGCCTCTCCGCTCAGCCCGAGCTGGAGGGAGCGGTACGGCAACGGGTTCAGGCGCAGATCGCGCTCGGGGTCCCACTGCACCCGTGCGGGACTACGGCGCATGCCGCGCTGCCAGGCGGCCCGGTCGGGGTGCACCCCCCTCACGTAGTGCGAGAGTTCGGCGTTCTCCAGTGCCCATGCGAAGCCCTCGCGGGTGATCTCCACGGCGAGCACGGTCTCCTGGCCCTCCTTCGTGCCCCAGCCGCAGCGGTACATCATCCACAGGAAGCTCGGCTTGATCCACGTCATGCGGTCACGCTTCCAGGCCGGCGGGAAGCGTCCGTCACGGGCGGTGGGCAGCCCGATGGCCGGCCGGTAGGCCTGGTACACGGTGACGGTGGAGTCGGTGTGCTGCGCGCGGATCTCGTACTGCGGTGCGGTCATACCGCCCAGGATGGCCGGGGAACACACTGTCCTGCCACAGCTTTTCCCCGCTACGGGCGCCGCCGGGGCACCGGTGTGAGAGCCGGCCAGCGGCCGAGGACGGCACGGCGCAGGTCCCCCGCGAGGACGCCGAGCCCCGTCAGCTCCCCGTCGTCCGAGGCCATGTCGGCGACCACGCCCAGCCGGTGGGCGAGGCGCTGCCTGGCGGTCGCGGTGCCCCAGGACCAGTCCTCGTCCGGGACGCGGGCCAGGTGGTCGGTGGTGCCGCGGTGGGCGCGCTCGACCAGGGCGTCACCTCGGATCAGCCAGCCCGCGCAGGCGTCGGCGAGGCCGTCGTCCTGGAGCTCCTTGCCGGTCTCGGCCGCCCATGCCGTGCGGTAGGCGGTCTCCGCCCGCTCCAGCAGCGGCCCGCCGGCTCTCGTGACACACCAGCAGGTCGGGAAACCGATGCGGAGGTAGGCGAGTTCCATCAGGCCGCTGCCCAGGGAGGCCTGCTCGAAGTCGATGAACCTGACACCGTCCGGTGTGTGCAGATCGTTGCCGGGGCACGGGTCGCCGTGGAGCAGGGCCGTCCCGTCCGCCCGGCCGAGGCGCTCCACGAGGGCGTCGAGCTCGTCCCGTACTCCCGGCGCCCCGGGGACTCCCAGGGTCTCGGCCAGGGCGAGGAACGAGGTGACGTCGGCACCGGTCGGGCCCTGCCAGCGAGGCAGCGCTCCGGCGTCGCCGGGGCGGGCGGCGGCGTGCAGCCGGGCGAGGGCCGCCGCGTAGCCGACGATCCAGTCGGCGGCGGGCCGCCGGTGGACGAGGTGTTCGAGCACGAGCACCCGCTGGACGGGGTCGGCGCCGAGGAGGACGGGCACGACCGGCGCGCCGGAGGCCCGGCCGGCGATCCGCAGGGCCGCCGCCTCGCGGGCGTACCGCTCGTCGGCCCCGGGACCGGCGACCAGCTGCTTCAACACCGCCGGACGGTCGGCCAGTTCGATGCGCCAGACCCGCGAGCGGGGGCTGCTCTCCAGGGCGGACGCGTGTGTGGGCGTGCCCAGCCGGTCCCTCAGTGCCTCGCCGAACGGGAGCCGCGACGTCGTCGCCATGGGCCGGTCCTCCACTCCGGGCGCCCGTGTCCCCCGCCTTCCGGGAAGGCGGGGGACACGGGGGGGGGGTCAGTTGTTGCGGGGGAAGCCGAGGTCGACACCCGCCGGGGCGTCGGCCGGGTCGGGCCAGCGGGTGGTGACGACCTTGCCGCGGGTGTAGAAGTGCACGCCGTCGTTGCCGTAGATGTGGTGGTCGCCGAAGAGCGAGTCCTTCCAGCCTCCGAAGGAGTGGTAGCCCACCGGCACGGGGATCGGGACGTTGACGCCGACCATGCCGGCCTCGATCTCCAGCTGGAAGCGGCGGGCCGCTCCCCCGTCGCGCGTGAAGATCGCGGTGCCGTTGCCGAAGGGGGAGGCGTTCATCAGGGCGACGCCGTCCTCGTAGGTGTCGACGCGCAGGACGCACAGGACGGGGCCGAAGATCTCGTCGCGGTAGGCGTCGGAGTCGGTGGAGACGTTGTCCAGGAGGGACAGGCCGATCCAGTGTCCGTCCTCGAAGCCCTCGACGGTGTGGCCGGTGCCGTCGAGGACGACGTCGGCACCCTGCGCGGCGGCCCCCGCTACATAGGAGGCGACCTTGTCGCGGTGGGCGGCGGTGATCAGCGGGCCCATCTCGGAGGCGGGGTCCGTGCCCGGGCCGATCGTGATCTTCTCGGCGCGCTCACGGATCTTCGCGACCAGCTCGTCCGCGACGGAACGCACGGCGACCACGGCGGAGATGGCCATGCAGCGCTCGCCGGCGGAACCGTAGGCGGCCGAGACGGCGGCGTCGGCCGCGGCGTCCAGGTCGGCGTCCGGCAGGACGAGCATGTGGTTCTTCGCCCCGCCGAGCGCCTGGACGCGCTTGCCGTGGGCGGAGGCGGTGGCGTGGATGTACCGGGCGATCGGGGTGGAACCGACGAAGGAGACGGCGGCCACGTCGGGGTGGGCCAGCAGCCCGTCCACGGCGACCTTGTCACCGTGCAGGACGTTCAGCACGCCGTCGGGCAGCCCCGCCTCGGCGGCCAGCTCGGCCAGCAGGTTGGCGGCCGAGGGGTCCTTCTCGCTGGGCTTCAGGACGAAGGTGTTCCCGCAGGCGATGGCGAGCGGGAACATCCACATCGGCACCATGGCCGGGAAGTTGAACGGTGTGATGCCGGCGACGACGCCGAGCGGCTGCCGGATCGAGGAGACGTCGACCCGGCTGGAGACCTGGGTGGACAGCTCGCCCTTCAGCTGCGTGGTGATGCCGCAGGCCAGCTCGACGATCTCCAGGCCGCGTGCGACCTCGCCCAGCGCGTCGGAGTGCACCTTGCCGTGCTCGGCGGTGATCAGCGCGGCGATCTCGTCGCGGTGGGAGTCCAGCAGCGCCCGGTAGCGGAAGAGGACGGCCGTGCGGGCGGACAGCGAGGAGGTGCCCCAGGTCTCGTACGCGGTCCTGGCGGCCCGGACCGCCGCGTCGACCTCGTCGGTGGAGGCGAGCGCCACCTGCGTCGTGACGGCTCCGGTCGCGGGGTCGGTGACCGGACCGTGGTTGCCCGACGTGCCCTCGACGGTCTTGCCACCGATCCAGTGGTTGACGGTCTTCATGACAGTGCTCCTTCACAGGTGGCGGCGTCGGGCTGCGATCTGCCGGTCGTACTCTTTCCTCGCCTCGACCGCCGACGGGCGGGTCGCGGTTTCGGCTACGGGAACATCCCACCACGCCTGTGCCGGGGGCGGCCCCGACACTGTGTCTGCCGTTTCGGTCTCGACGTAGACACAAGTGGGACGGTCCGCGACGCGTGCCTCGGCGAGAGCCGAACGCAGCTCCCCCACCGTTCCGGCACGCAGTACGTCCATGCCCAGCGAGGCCGCGTTGGCGGCGAGGTCCACGGGCAGGGGGGCGCCGGTGAAGGCGCCCTCCGGGGTGCGGTGCCGGTAGGCGGTGCCGAAGCGTTCGGCGCCGACCGACTCGGAGAGACCGCCGATGGACGCGTAGCCGTGGTTCTGGAGGATGACGAGCTTGATGGGCAGGCCCTCCTGCACGGCGGTCACGATCTCGGTCGGATTCATCAGGTACGTGCCGTCGCCGACGAGGGCCCAGACGGGCCGCTCCGGCGCCGCGAGCTGGACACCGATCGCGGCGGGGATCTCGTATCCCATGCAGGAGTAGCCGTACTCGACGTGGTACTGGCGCGGCGAGCGGGTCCGCCACAGCTTGTGGAGGTCGCCGGGGAGCGAGCCCGCCGCGTTGATCAGGATGTCCTCCTCCGTGACCAGCTCGTCCAGGAGCCCGAGGACCTGGGCCTGGGTGGGGCGGGCGTCCGGGTCGCCGGCGGCGAAGGCGGCGTCGACACGCTGCTCCCAGCGGGCCTTGGCGTCGGTGTACTCGCTCTCGTAGGCGGGGGCGACCCGGTGCCCGCGTGCGCCGAGGGCCTCGCCGAGCGCTTCGATCGCGGTGCGGGCGTCCGCGACGAGGGGGAGGGCGGCGAGCTTGTGGGCGTCGAAACCGGTGATGTTGAGGTTGAGGAAGCGGACACCCGGGTCGGCGAAGAGGGTCCCGGAGGCGGTCGTGAAGTCGGTGTAGCGGGTGCCGACACCGATCACCAGATCGGCCTCGCGGGCGAGGGCGTCCGCCGTGGCGGTGCCGGTGTGGCCGATGCCGCCCACATCGGCGGGGTGGTCGTGGCGCAGGGAGCCCTTCCCGGCCTGGGTGGAGGCGACGGGGATGCGGGTCGCCGCGGCGAACGCGGCGAGGGTCTCCTCGGCGGCACTGTGGTGGATGCCGCCGCCCGCGATGATCAGGGGCCGGCGTGCCGTCCGCACCGCGCGGACGGCCTGTTCGAGCTCGTGCGGATCGGGGGCGGGCCTGCGTACGTTCCAGACGCGCGTCGCGAAGAACTCCGCCGGCCAGTCGTACGCCTCGGCCTGCACGTCCTGCGGGAGTGCGAGGGTGACGGCGCCGGTGGCGGCCGGGTCGGCGAGGGTGCGCATGGCGTGCAGCGCCGCCGGGATCAGCGCCTCGGGGCGGGTGATCCGGTCGAAGTAACGGGAGACGGGGCGCAGGCAGTCGTTGACGGACACGTCGCCCGTGTGGGGCACTTCGAGCTGCTGGAGCACGGGGTCGGCGGGCCGGGTCGCGAAGGTGTCGCCGGGCAGGAGCAGGACGGGCAGGTGGTTGACGGTGGCGAGCGCGGCACCCGTGACGAGGTTGGTGGCACCCGGACCGATGGAGGTCGTGACGGCGTGGGCGGAGAGCCGCCCGGACTGCCGGGCGTATCCGACGGCGGCGTGCACCATGGCCTGTTCGCTGCGGCCCTGGAGATAGGGCATCGCGGGACCCGCTTCGACGAGCGCCTGTCCGATGCCCGCGACGTTGCCGTGGCCGAAGATTCCCCAGGTGGCGTCGACCAAGCGGTGGCGGCGGCCGTCGCGCTCGGTGTACTGGCGGGCGAGGAAGGCGACGAGGGCCTGGGCGGTGGTGAGCCTGCGGGTGGGCTCCGATCCGGCGCGGGGCGCGGGGCGCGGGGTGGTCACCGGGTGGCCTCCGCGTCGTGCAACGGCAGCCGGGGGTCGACGGGCTCCGTGGCCCAGGTGTCGCGGATCCACCGGTGGTCGGGGTGGTCGCGGATCAGCCATTCCCGCTGCTCCCCCGGGCCCGCCATCACGTTCAGGTAGTACAGGGTGCGGCCGGGCGGGGCGACGGACGGACCGTGCCAGCCGTCGGGGATGAGGACGGCGTCACCGGTGGCGACCTCGGCGAGCACGTCGGTGCCCCCGGGCCGGGACGGTGACACCCGGTGGTAGCCGAGGCCGCCGCCCTCG
Source organism: Streptomyces sp. ALB3 (assembly GCF_044385685.1). NCBI lineage: Bacteria > Bacillati > Actinomycetota > Actinomycetes > Kitasatosporales > Streptomycetaceae > Streptomyces > Streptomyces sp. ALB3. Next base: position 70,872 of record NZ_JBISCE010000041.1, read on the forward strand.
ACCTCGAAGTAGTAGATCTCCTCGAGCACGGACTCGGCGCCCGGGTGGTGCTCGTCGTGCTTGTGCGGCGGGTACGAGGACCAGTTGCCGCCGGGGGTCAGGACCTCGACGGCGATGAGCCGGTCGCAGTCGAACGTGTCGGCGGCGGCGAAGTTGTTCACCTGGCGCGAGCATGCCCCGGCGCCGCGGATCTCGACCGGTACCTCCGGCGCGGGGCCGTAGCGAGCGGGGAGTCGTCGCTCGCACTTCGCTCCTGCCAGGGCGAAGCGGCCTCCTGCGCCGGAGGCGATCTGGGCGCGGGCGTCGCGTGGGACGTAGGCGAAATCGGTCACCGCGCTGAACACGTCTTTCCTGCCCAGCAGTTCAAAGATCTCACCTGCTGCCCGCACCGTACAGCCGCCGGACAACGGCAGGATGATCCATTCGCTCTCCCCGGTGTCCAGGGTGTGAACACCGCCCGGCTCCAGCTCCAGGACGCGCAGAGCCGACCGCTCCCACCCGGCCCGCTCCGGGTCGATGTCGAGGGCGTAGGGGCCACGCGCGGCACGGCCTGACCTGAGGTGGTGCCTCTGCTGCTCGTCGGTCGTCGTCATGGTTCCATCCCTACCCGTCGTCCCGCCGGTTCACGGAAGGCCGGCGGCTGCTCGTCCGCCGGCGGTGCCCTCGTGTGCGGTGGTCCGGGGTGGCCCGCTCACAGCAGGCCCACCGCCGTGCCGACCGCGCCCGCCACGTCTCCGTCGGCCGGGTAGAGCAGCGAACGCCCGGCCACCAGCCCCTGGACGGTCGGCAGCCGCAGCGCCCCGCGCCACTTCTCGAACGCCGCGTCCGGGTCCTGGGTCACCTCACCGCCGAGCAGGACGGCGGGCAGGGTCGAGGCGCGCATCACCCGCTCCATGTCGTCGGGGTCGTCGGTGACGGGGACCTTGAGCCAGGTGTACGCGGACGTCCCGCCCAGGCCCGAGGCGATGGCGATGGAGGTGGTGACGGCGGTGGCGCCCAGGTCGGTGCGGAGCCCGCCCCGGGTGCGCCGGCAGAGGAACGGCTCGATGAACACCGGCAGCCGCTGAGCGGCCATCTCGTCCACGGTGCGCGCGGCGGTGTGCAGGGTGTCCAGGGAGCCGGGGTCGTCGTGGTCGATCCTCAGGAGGAGTTTGCCCGCGTCGTAGCCGTGGGCCGCGAGGTCGGCGGGGCGGTGCCCGGTGAAGCGGTCGTCGAGCTCGAAAGCGGCTCCCGCGAGCCCTCCGCGGTTCATGGAGCCGAGGACGACCTTGTTCTCCAGGGCGCCGAGGAGCAGCAGGTCCTCCAGGACGTCGGCGCCGGCGAGCACGCCGTCGACGCCCGGACGGGCCAGAGCGAGGCAGAGGCGCTCCAGCAGGTCGAACCGGTCGGCCATGGCCAGCCCGTCGTCCCCGACGGCGAGGGCGCCGCGGGCCGGGTGATCCGCGGCGATGATCAGCAGACGTCCGGTGGGACCGACGAGCGGCCGTCGCAGACGGGCGGCGGCGGCCTCCGCGACTGCTTCGGGGCGGTGGGCGCGGAGCCGGACGAGGTCGGCCACGCCGGCCGCGGCGGGCGGGGTCACGGAGTGGGTCCCGAGGCCGCGCCGGCCGCTCCTCCGGCGAGTGCCTGTTCCACCTCGTGCGGGTAGGGCATCGCGGACGAACACGCGAGGCGGGAGGCGACGACGGCCCCGGCCGCGTTGGCGTAGCGCATGACGTGTTCCGTCTCCCAGCCCGCGAGGAGGCCGTGGCAGAGGGCACCGCCGAAGGCGTCCCCGGCGCCCAGTCCGTTGACGACGTCGACGGGCAGGGGCGGGATCGCGGCGGTGGTGCCGTCGCGGTGGACCGCGAGCACGCCCTCGGGCCCCTGCTTGACGACGGCGAGTTCGGGCCCGGCGGCGAGCAGGGCGCGGGCCGCCGCGTGCGGGTCGCGTTCTCCGGTGGCGATCTCGCACTCGTCGAGGTTGCCGACGGCGACCGTGGCGTGGGCGAGCGCCTCGCGGTAGCGGGCGCGGGCGACTTCGACGGTCTTGTCCCGCCCTTCCTGGCCGTCCCGCACGCCGCCCCAGAACATGGGGCGCCAGTCGAGGTCGAAGACGGTGAGGCGAGGAGGGCCGGGCGCGTCCGGTGGAGCCGCCTCGCTGCGGGCCTGTAGCGCGGTGAGGGTCGCGGTGCCGCTGGGTTCGGCGCAGAGTCCGGTGCCGGTCATCCAGAAGATCCGGGCGGCCCGCACCGCGTCCAGGTCGAGCTCCCCGGCGCGGATCTCCAGGTCGGGTGCCTTGGGCTGACGGTAGAAGTAGAGCGGGAAGTGGTCCGGCGGGAAGATCTCGCAGAAGGTGACCGGGGTCGGGTACTCCTCCACGGCGGTCACCCACCGGTCGTCCACCCCGAACTCCCGCAGCGCCTGGTGCAGGTAGTCGCCGAACGCGTCCCGTCCGGTCCGGGTGATCAGGGCCGTGCGCCGTCCCAGCCGGGCGGCGGCGACGGCCACGTTGGACGGTGAGCCGCCGAGGAACTTCCCGAAGGTCTCGACCCGGGCCAGTGGTACACCGGTCTGGAGCGGGTAGATGTCGACCCCGATGCGCCCCATGGTGATCACGTCGTACGGCTCAGGCATACGCATCCCTTCGACCCGGTGCTCCGGCCCGGTACGTCGCTCCGGGAGCCGCCACGGCCGGACGGCCGCTCCCAGGTCTAGCCCTCACCCGGACCACTGTCAACACTTTGTCCGGACATTAGGACGATGTCTTGACACTCCTTCCCGGGGGCTGGAGGGTGGGCGATATGACCTCCTCCGCACCTTCTCCGGCCCGCATCCGCATCGGTTCGGCACCCGACTCATGGGGTGTGTGGTTCCCCGACGATCCGCAGCAGGTCCCTTGGGAGCGGTTCCTCGACGAGGTCTCCGAGGCCGGTTACGAGTGGATCGAGCTCGGTCCGTACGGCTACCTGCCGACCGAGCCCGCCCGGCTCGCGGACGAGACCGCCCGGCGGAACCTCGCCGTGTCGGCGGGCACCGTCTTCACCGGATTGCACCACGGCCCGGCCGTCTGGGACCGGACCTGGGAGCATGTCGCGGGCATCGCGGCACTCACCCGGGCGATGGGCGCCGGGTACCTGGTGGTCATCCCGTCGTTCTGGCGGGACGACAGGACGGGCGAGGTGCTGGAGGACCGCACGCTGACAGCCGCGCAGTGGCATGACCTCACCACACAGACGGAACGCCTGGCCCGCGAGGTGGGCGACCGCTACGGGCTGCGGATCGTGGTGCACCCGCACGCCGACACGCACATCGACACCGGGGAGAACGTCAGCCGCTTCCTCGACGCCACCGACCCCGAGCTGGTCTCCCTCTGCCTCGACACCGGCCACTTCGCTTACTGCGGCGGGGACAGCGTCGATCTCATCCGGACCTACGGCGAACGGATCGGCTATCTGCACCTCAAGCAGGTCGATCCCGCGGTCCTGGCCGACGTCGTGGCGGACGAGGTGCCCTTCGGTCCCGCCGTGGCGCGCGGCGTGATGTGCGAACCGCCCGGCGGGGAGCCCGCGCTGGAGCCGGTGCTCGACGCCGCGCGCGCCCTCGGCAGGGACATGTTCGCCATCGTCGAGCAGGACATGTACCCCTGCCCGCCCGACAAGCCCCTGCCGATCGCGCGTCGCACGCGCGAGTTCCTGCGCATCTGCGGGCCCGCGCGACCGTCCTCCTGAATCTCCGGTACCCCCCTGGCCACATCGGTCACTCGGGTCACTCCTCTGTCACGTATGTCCGCGTTCCGCTGGGTCCGTGTCACGGGCTCGCGACACCCACTGCCCGGCCCGTGACGCGCTCGTTCACCGGAGAGGCGCACCGGCGTACCAGGACACGGGCGTACAGAGAGGTGTCATTCATGGCGGACAGGACGCTCTGGTCGTACAAGGACATTGCCGCGCACATCCGGGTGCAGCCGGACACGATCCGTTCGTACCGCAAGCACGGACTCCTCCCGCCCCCCGACGACGTCCGGAACGGGAGGCCCTACTGGTACGTGGACACCGTCCTCGCGTGGGTCGCGTCCCGGCCCGGCAACCGGGGCCGCTGAGCCCGGCCCGCCCGGGGCTCAGGCTCCCTTCGCCGGCTCGATGACCGTGACGCCCGCCCCGGGCGCGGTGCCCATCGCGGCGAGTGCGGCCGGGGCCGCGTCCAAGGTGATGGTGGAGGTCACCAGCAGGTCCGGCCGCAGGGTGCCGGCCCGGACCATGTCCATCATCGGCGGGTAGTCGTGAGCGGCCATGCCGTGACTGCCGAGGATCTCCAGCTCCAGCGCGATCACCCGCGCCATGGGGACCACGGGGTCACCGGCCGCCGCCGGCAGCAGGCCGACCTGCACGTGGCGGCCTTGTCTGCGCAGGCTCCGCACCGAGGCCGCGCAGGTCACCGGGGAACCCAGCGCGTCGAGCGACAGATGCGCGCCGCCGCCGGTCAGTTCGCGTACGGCCCCGTCAGCGCCGGCGGGGTGTCCGGAGGCGTCCACGCACGCGGACGCGCCGAACGCCCGGGCCAGCTCCAGGGCCTGACGCGAGACGTCGACGGCGACCACCCTGGCTCCGCACGCCACCGCGATCATCACCGCGGACAGCCCGACCCCGCCGCATCCGTGCACGGCCACCCACTCCCCCGGCGCCACCCGGCCCCGCCCCACCACGGCCCGGAACGCCGTGGCGAACCGGCACCCCAGTCCCGCCGCCGTGGCGGACGACAGCCCGTCGGGCACGGCGACCAGATTGACGTCGGCCTGCTCCAGCGCCACGTACTCGGCGAAGGATCCCCAGTGGGTGAAGCCGGGCTGGGTCTGCCGTTCACAGACCTGCTGGGCACCGGCCGCGCAGGCGGAGCACCGGCCGCAGGCGCAGACGAAGGGCACGGTGACCCGGTCACCGGCACGCCAGTTGCGCACACCGGGACCCACCGCCTCGACCACTCCGGCCAGTTCGTGACCGGGTACGTGCGGGAGGACGATGTCCGGGTCGTGGCCCATCCAGCCGTGCCAGTCGCTCCGGCACAGCCCGGTGGCCTCGACCCGGACCACGGCGCTCCCGGCCGAGGGGACGGGCTCAGGGAGGTCCCGGACCCGGGCCTCCTGCCCGAACTGCTCGAACACCACTGCCCGCATCGGCCCCGCCTCCCGTGGTACCGGCTTGCGCCGTCCGGCTCCCCCGCCCCGGCGAATCTACGCTCCGGCCGTGCCGGTGTCCCCCCTGCCCGGCCCGGACCCCCGACGGGAGGCACGCGGCGGTGCGGGGCCCCGCCGGTGAGCGGCCCACCGCTCCGCCGTCGGCACGGCCGTGTCGCACCGCCCACGAACGGACCTCGCGCGTCGGCGAGTCGCAGGCCTCGATGTCCCGTCCCCGGGAGCCATCGGTGACGACACGCCCGGCACGACGAGGGCAGAGGACGTCAATACCCCCTAGGGGTATACTGGACGCAGACCGGGCCCCCGGCGCCTTACCGCGCCCCGCCCGTCTCATCCACATGCCCCGCGAAGAGGAGAACACCATGACCGCCGAGACCGGCACGCCCCGCACCTCCGGATCCTGCTGCTCGTCCGCCGGCCCCCGCGCCGAGGGGACGGCCGACGCCGGGGCGGGCGTCACCACCGTCTACGAGGTGAAGGGCATGACCTGCGGACACTGCGAAGGGGCGGTCTCCGAGGAGGTCTCCGGGATCGACGGAGTCACCTCGGTCAAGGCGGAGGCCGCGACCGGCCGCGTGACCGTCACCTCCGCGACGCCGCTGCCCGAGGACGCCGTACGAGCGGCCGTCGACGAGGCCGGTTACGAGCTCGTGGGCCGCGCCTGAGAACGGCCGCACGGCCGCACGCGACCGGAGCGGACGGGCCGGTCCCGCCCCCGGGGGAGCGGATACTGGTGGGGAACGGCCCGACTGCTCGACCCAGGAGTCCGCACACATGGCCAGCACCACCGCAGCCGAGGTCCCGGCGGCGGCGACCTCCGACGCCGAGCTCACCATCGGCGGGATGACCTGCGCCTCGTGCGCGGCCCGCGTCGAGAAGAAGCTCAACCGGATGGACGGAGTCACCGCCACCGTCAACTACGCGACCGAGAAGGCCCGGGTGTCCTACGGCGCCGGGACCACGCTCGGCGATCTCGTCGCCACCGTCGAGAAGACCGGTTACACGGCCCGGCCCGTCGTCCGCACCGCCCCCTCGCCGCACCCGCACGCACCGAAGGACGGAACCCCGCCGCGCACGATCCCGGAGGCCCCGGACGGCGAAGGCGGCGTCCCCGGTGTGAGCGCCGAGGGCGCAACACCTCGGGACACGGCCGCCCCCGGGACGGGTGCCCCCGGTGGCTCCGCCGGCGGCGGGGACGACCTCACCCCCGCCACGGCCGACGACGACCGGGCGGCGGACGACGCCCTCGCCGCGCTCCGGCAGCGCCTGCGCGTCTCGGCGGTACTGGCCGTGCCGGTCGTCCTGATGGCCATGGTCCCCGCCCTCCAGTTCGACAACTGGCAGTGGCTCTCCCTCACCCTCGCCTCCCCCGTCGTCGTCTGGGGCGGCCTCCCCTTCCACCGTGCGGCCTGGGCGAACCTGCGGCACGGCGCCGCGACGATGGACACCCTCGTGTCGATCGGCACGCTCGCGGCCTTCGGCTGGTCGCTGTGGGCCCTGTTCCTCGGGGACGCGGGCATGCCGCAGATGCGGCACGGGTTCGACGCGGCCACCTCCGGAGCCGCCCCCTCCTCCACCGTCTACCTGGAGGTGGCGGCAGGCGTCACCGGCTTCCTCCTGCTGGGCCGCTACCTCGAAGCACGGTCCAAGCGGAAGGCCGGGGCCGCCCTGCGCGCACTGGTCAGTCTCGGCGTGAAGGACGTCGCGGTCATCCGCCCGGCAGGAGAACCCGGACGCCCGGCCACGGAGGTACGCGTCCCCGTCGGCCGGCTCCTCGTCGGTGACCGCTTCGTCGTGCGGCCGGGCGAGAAGATCGCCACCGACGGCACCGTCGTCGAGGGCTCCTCCGCCGTCGACACCTCCATGCTGACCGGGGAGTCGCTCCCGGTGGACGCCGCACCCGGCGACACCGTCGCCGGCGCCACCCTGAACATGTCCGGACGGCTGGTCGTCGAGGCGACCCGCGTCGGCGCCGACACCCAGCTGGCCCGGATGTCCCGGCTCGTCGAGGACGCGCAGAGCGGCAAGGCCGCCGCCCAGCGCCTGGCGGACCGGGTCTCCGCCGTCTTCGTGCCCGTGGTGCTGCTGATCGCCCTGGGGACGCTCGTGGCCCAGCTGCTCGCCACCGACGACCTCACGGGCTCGTTCACCGCCGCCGTGGCCGTACTGATCATCGCCTGCCCCTGCGCCCTGGGCCTCGCCACGCCCACGGCCCTGATGGCGGGCACCGGCCGCGGCGCCCAGCTCGGCATCCTGATCAAGGGCCCCGAGGTCCTGGAGACCGCCCGGAGGATCGACACGGTCGTCCTCGACAAGACGGGCACGGTCACCACCGGCCGCATGACGCTCGGACACGTGCACACCGCGCCCGGCACGGCCGAGGCCGACGTACTCCGCCTCGCGGGGGCCCTCGAACACGCGTCCGGGCACCCGGTGGCCCGCGCGGTCGCCGCCGGGGCGGCGGCCCGCACGGGAGCGGCGTTCCCCGCCCCGGACGCCTTCACCGACGTTCCCGGCCTCGGGGTACGCGGCACCGTCGAGGGACACCACGTACTGGCCGGCCGCCCCGAGCTCCTCGCCGGGGCCGGGATCCCCCTCCCGCCCTCCCTCGCCGCCGCTCTGGCCGACGCGGCGGGGCAGGGCCGGACGACGGTGGCCGTGGCGTGGGACGGTGCGGCCAGGGGCGTGCTCGAGGTGGCCGACACGGTGAAGGAGAGCAGCGCGGAGGCCGTCGCGGAGCTCCGGGCGCTGGGCCTCCACCCGATCCTGCTCACCGGCGACAACCATGCCGCGGCGGAGGCCGTGGCCCGCGCGGTCGGGATCGACGAGGTCCACGCGGAGGTCCTGCCGGAGGCGAAGGCCGAGGTCGTGCGACGCCTCCAGGCCGAGGGCCGGTCCGTCGCGATGGTCGGGGACGGCGTCAACGACGCGGCGGCGCTCGCCGTGGCCGATCTGGGCCTGTCGATGGGGACCGGGACCGACGCGGCGATCGAGGCGGGCGACCTCACGCTGGTTCGTGGAGATCTCAAGGTGGCCCCTGCCGCCATCCGCCTGTCGAGGCGTACCCTGTCCACCATCAGAAGCAACCTCTTCTGGGCGTTCGGCTACAACGTGGCCGCACTGCCACTCGCCGCGTCCGGGCTGCTCAGCCCCATGATCGCGGGTGTGGCAATGGCGTTCTCGTCGGTCTTCGTCGTGACGAACAGCCTGAGGTTGCGCTCCTTCACATAATTTCTACAAAGAGACTTAGATCACACCGATTCGAGGGTAACCATCTGATGGGTTGGTGAGTCTAAGAGTGCGATGCCAAGGATGTCTTGGGGGACGTCCGATGGAGTGTCTTGGGGGACGCTCCTGGCAATCGTCGGCCGGGGCACGTGCACCGGGGAGCTTGAGCGGCCCTCCCGTACGTACCCCGGCAGCCGCACAGCAGGACCTAACTGAATAGGCACCATCCGAAGGACAACGGGAGTTCAGGCTCCCTGCAGACGCCCGGCCGGATCCCGTGGGGGGAATCCGCTCCGGGATATGGGAAACGCCCTGTCCGTCGACCCGTGGGGGGATCGACGGCAGGGCGTTTCTCGCGTCCGGCCCCGCACGCGGATGCGCGCGGCCCCCTGCCCGCAGTGTGCGCCCGGCGCGGCACCGCAGCCGCTACGGACGGGCCAGGAACGCCGAATCGCCCCGGACACCGCACTCCGAGTGGGAGGAGCGCGGTACGCGGGGCGAAGGATGCCCGGCCGGCGGCCGGGGTGCGGCAAGGGGCCTCGGGAGCGTCAGCGGCCCTCGACCGGGACGAAGTCGCGCAGGACCTCGCCGGTGTAGATCTGGCGCGGGCGGCCGATGCGGGATCCCGGCTCCTTGATCATCTCGTGCCACTGGGCGATCCAGCCGGGGAGGCGGCCGAGCGCGAACAGCACGGTGAACATCTCCGTCGGGAAGCCCATGGCGCGGTAGATCAGGCCCGTGTAGAAGTCCACGTTCGGGTAGAGGTTGCGCGAGACGAAGTACTCGTCGGAGAGCGCGTGCTCCTCCAGCTTGAGCGCGATGTCGAGCAGCTCGTCGGACTTGCCGAGCGACGACAGCACGTCGTGGGCGGCGGCCTTGATGATCTTCGCGCGGGGGTCGAAGGACTTGTACACCCGGTGGCCGAAGCCCATCAGGCGGACGCCGTCCTCCTTGTTCTTCACCTTCTGGATGAAGGAGTCGACGTCGCCGCCGTTGGCCTGGATGCCCTCGAGCATCTCCAGCACCGACTGGTTGGCGCCGCCGTGCAGCGGGCCCCAGAGGGCCGAGATGCCGGCGGAGATCGAGGCGAACATGTTCGCCTGCGAGGAGCCGACCAGGCGCACGGTGGAGGTCGAGCAGTTCTGCTCGTGGTCCGCGTGCAGGATCAGCAGCTTCTCGAGCGCCGAGACCACGACCGGGTCCGGCACGTACTCCTGAGCCGGCACGGAGAAGGTCATGCGCAGGAAGTTCTCGACGTAACCGAGGTCGTTGCGCGGGTAGACGAACGGGTGACCGATCGACTTCTTGTACGCGTACGCCGCGATCGTCGGAAGCTTGGCCAGCAGCCGGATCGTCGAGAGGTGACGCTGCTCCTCGTCGAACGGGTTGTGGCTGTCCTGGTAGAAGGTGGACAGCGCGCTGACGACCGAGGACAGCATGGCCATCGGATGGGCGTCGCGCGGGAAGCCGTCGAAGAAGCGCTTGACGTCCTCGTGCAGCAGCGTGTGCTGGGTGATCTCGTTCTTGAAGGCCGACAGCTGGTCGGTCTTCGGGAGGTCACCGTTGATCAGCGTGTAGGCGACCTCGAGGAACGTCGAGCTCTCGGCGAGCTGCTCGATCGGGTATCCGCGGTACCGCAGGATGCCCTGCTCGCCGTCGAGGTAGGTGATGGCGGATTTGTACGCGGCCGTGTTGCCGTATCCGCTGTCCAGCGTGACCAGGCCCGTATTGGCCCGGAGCTTCCCGATGTCGAAGCCCTTGTCGCCGACGGTGCTGTCGATCACCGGGTAGGTGTACTCGTCATCGCCGTACCGCAGTACTACAGAGTTGTCGCTCTCGCTCACGTCATCCCTCACCGACGTAGTGCCTCTTCTTCGAGGTGCCCTGACTGTCTCCACCCTCCCCCATTCGGCTCAGGAGAGTGCACTCGGGGTCGTCCATTGGACCTATTGGCGGCACTGAGTGCCGTCAACTTTCTCATCCTGCCCCCTGGGATCCGGTTCCGGAAGGGCTCAGTGATGTTTCCCACCGTTTTGATCGATCATTTTTCCGGAGGAGTCTCCGACCGTCCCGCCACGGAGCCGGAAATCCAGTGCCGTACAGCGTCTGCCTGCGGAAACAGTGCGGACGGCCTGGCCGATCGCCTTGCGCGAACCGACCAGTACGACCAGCTTCTTGGCCCTGGTCACGGCGGTGTACAGCAGGTTTCGCTGGAGCATCATCCAGGCGCTGGTGGTGACGGGGATGACGACCGCCGGATACTCGCTGCCCTGCGAGCGGTGGATGGTCATCGCGTAGGCGTGGGCGAGTTCGTCCAGTTCGTCGAAGTCGTACGCGATCTCCTCCTCCTCGTCCGTGAGGACCGTCAGCTTCTGCTCGTCGGTGTCGAGAGCGGTGACGACACCGACCGTGCCGTTGAAGACACCGTTCTCTCCCTTGTCATAATTGTTCCGGATCTGGGTCACTTTGTCGCCGACCCGGAAGACCCGGCCGCCGAACCGCTTCTCGGGCAGATCGGGGCGGCCCGGGGTGATGGCCTGCTGAAGCAGTCCGTTCAGATGGCCCGCACCTGCCGGCCCCCGGTGCATCGGGGCGAGGACCTGCACGTCACGGCGGGGGTTCAGGCCGAATTTGGCCGGGATCCGGCGGGCCGCGACATCGACGGCGAGCACCCCGGCGTCCTCCGTCTCGTCCTCCACGAAGAGGAAGAAGTCGTCCAGTCCCTGGGTCAGCGGCGGCACTCCGGAGTTGATGCGGTGGGCGTTGGTGACGACGCCGGACTTCTGGGCCTGCCGGAAGATGGTGGTCAGCCGGACCGCCGGAACCGGGCCTCCGTCGGCGAGCAGGTCCCGCAGCACCTCCCCCGCTCCGACCGAGGGCAGCTGGTCCACGTCGCCGACCAGCAGCAGGTGGGCACCCGGTGCCACCGCCTTGATGAGCTTGTTGGCGAGCAGCAGGTCGAGCATCGACGCCTCGTCGACGACGACCAGATCGGCGTCCAGCGGCCGGTCACGGTCGTACGCGGCGTCCCCGCCCGGCTTGAGCTCCAGCAACCGGTGCACGGTGGACGCCTCGGCGCCGGTCAGCTCCGAGAGCCGCTTGGCGGCCCGCCCGGTCGGCGCGGCCAGCACCACCTTGGCGTCCTTGGCCCGGGCCAGCTCGACCACGGAGCGGACGGTGAACGACTTCCCGCAGCCGGGGCCGCCGGTGAGGACGGCGACCTTCTCACTGAGCGCGAGCCGGACGGCCGCCTCCTGCCCGGGGGCCAGCGCGGCCCCCGTACGCCGCGCGAGCCAGGCCAGCGCCTTCTCCCAGTCGACGCCCTGGAAGGCCGGCATGCGGTCCTCCGGCGTCCGCAGCAGGCGCTGGACCTGGGCGGCCAGGGAGATCTCGGCGCGGTGGAAGGGGACCAGGTACACGGCGGTGACCGGCTGTCCGTCCTCAGGGCCGGGCACCTTCTCCCGTACGACACCCTCCGGGTCCTCCGCTAGCTCGGCCAGACACTCGATGACGAGCCCGGTGTCGACCTGGAGGAGCTTCACCCCGTCGGCGATCAGCCGCTCCTCGGGGAGGAAGCAGTGCCCCTGGTCCGTGGACTGCGAGAGGGCGTACTGGAGGCCCGCCTTGACCCGCTCGGGGCTGTCGTGCGGGATCCCGACGGCCTGGGCGATGCGGTCGGCGGTGAGGAACCCGATGCCCCAGACGTCGGCGGCCAGCCGGTACGGCTGGTTCTTCACGACCGAGATCGAGGCGTCCTCGTACTTCTTGTAGATGCGGACGGCGAGGGAGGTGGAGACGCCGACGCCCTGGAGGAAGACCATCACCTCCTTGATCGCCTTCTGCTCCTCCCAGGCCGCGGCGATCATCTTCGTCCGCTTCGGGCCCAGTCCGGGCACCTCGACGAGCCGCTCGGGCTGCTGCTCGATGATGTCCAGGGTGTCGACACCGAAGTGGGTGGTGATCCGGTCGGCCATGACCGGCCCGATGCCCTTGATCAGACCGGAACCGAGGTAGCGGCGGATGCCCTGGATCGTGGCGGGGAGGACCGTCGTGTAGTTCTCGACGGTGAACTGCTTGCCGAACTGCGGGTGGGAACCCCAGCGGCCCTCCATGCGCAGCGACTCACCGGGCTGCGCACCGAGCAGCGAGCCGACGACGGTGAGCAGATCGCCCGCCCCACGGCCGGTGTCGACGCGGGCGACCGTGTACCCGTTCTCCTCGTTGGCGTAGGTGATCCGCTCCAGGACGCCTTCGAGGACGGCGGTGTTGGACATGGTGCCGACGGTATCCGGTGGGGCCGACAGCGCGGGGGCGCACCCTGGAGTGCCTGCCGCCCTCCTCGGCCGGGCCGGCCGGGCGGCGGGCGGCCTGCCCGGTACTCGCCGGCGGGCGGCCGTCCGTCGTCCGGTGCCGGGAGAGCGGGCGGAGGGAGAGCGGGCGGAGGGGAGAGCGGGCGCGACTCCCGGCCGCACGCCGAACCCGGTGCGCCGTCGCGGGGAACTGCCGTCGGACGCGGGAGAGATGGCCGTTCGGGAGCGCACGTGAGCAGGGTGATAAGCGTTGGCGCGCCACACACCCGGCGACCGATGATGTGCGCATGGCCCTGACCGACACCCTGCGGCGCGTGGACGCCGACCTCGCCGCCGGGCGCATACCCATGGCCCGCATGCGTCTTCGCGGCCTGGTGACCGCCTACCCCACGAGCCGGGAGGTGCGCCGGCGCCTGGGGGAGGTCTACCGCCTCTACGGCGAGCCGGAGCAGGCAGGCCGGTGGATGTACCTGGAGGAGGACCGCGACCCGGCCGAGACGGCCGCCTTCGAGAAGCGGTACCACCTGCCCGCCCCGCGTATGAAGGCCGTGGCCTGGCGCGGACCGGAGTCCCTGGCCGGGTCCGCCTTCGCCGAGGCCCAGCTGGCCGCGCTCCGCACAGCGTGCTCGACGGCGGCCGGCCGGTCCGTCGACTGGGACACGGTCACCGGCGAGGAGCAGCCGCAGCGTCCTGCCGCACTACGTGTCGCAGGATGCACGGGGGCGTTCCTGCTGGTCACGGCCTTCCTGGCGATCTGGGTGAACGGGCTGATCGACCTCTTCGACTGACCTCGGCGTCATGGATCCCGCCTTGCGGGGCGCTCGCTGTCCGGATCCGGGCTGCCCTCGCCCGGCCGTGCGCCTCGGCACTCGGCGACCCGGCGAGGCGTGAGCCGGCGGTACCGGTGTCAGTGGCGGCGCTTATCTTCTGCGCATGACACAGGTGGACACCGCAGCGTTCGATCACGAGTGGGCTCGCTTCGAGGCATGGCTGTCGGCGCATTCGCCCGCCGATCGAGCGGCCCTGAGGGGGCCCGCGGCCCCCGAGGCGATAGCCGGGCTGGAATCGCGGCTGGGCTTCCCTCTGCACCCGGAGCTGAGGAGGCTACTGGAGTTCCATGACGGCGCCGCACCGCCTGTCGCCGAGCCGGGTTCGTCTCCCCTGCCCGCCGGATCGTTCCTGCCGTTGGGGCACCGCCTGAGCGGTGTGCGGGACATGGCCATGATGCACGAGATCCTCGTGAGCATCGGCGAGGACAACGTCGAGGCAGATCTGTGGGAGGAAGAGGACCTGGCCGGGCATCTGCACCTGTGCGTGCCGATCGCCCTGCCCAACGACGGGGGCGTCGCCTTCGTCGACCACCGCCCCGGCCCTTCGTACGGGCACGTCCACGAGATGGGCATCGGGTCAGGGGACCTCGACGGCACGCTCTGGGCGACCGGACCGGCAGAGCTCTTCCGGGCCCTGGCCGACTCACTCGAGACCGGGTGCCCCTTCCTGTACTACCGCCCGTCGACCTACACACACGAGTCGGGCCACCACTGCGTCGAGTGGGAGATCGAAGCCTGACCACCGGCACCGAGGCGGCCGGGGCTCGCCCACCCCCCTTTCCGTGCCCTTCGCCTGCCAAGCGGTCGGGAAACACACCTCGGCCCCGTCCAGGAAAGGCCCCCGGCGGCCCTCGGGCGGGTCCTGGGAAGGAGAACGAGGCCGCACGGGCGGGTCCGGCCCGGGTGCTCGCCGGCGACTCCCTGACGGGTCGGCAGCCAACCCCTCCACCAGCCCTGAGCTGCACAGATACCGTCGTGCGGCCTAGAGTTGAGGGCTCGGGAAGGGGGCTCCGGATGGACCGGAACATTCGCTCGGTGGACGACGTCCTGAAGCTCATGGACAGCCTGTTCGCGCCGGAGGACGACCGGTGGACCGGTGACGCGAGCGGCTGGTGGGACGGATTCTACGAAGACCGCTCGAAGCCCGTGCCGTTCTTCGTGGCCGAGCCGGACGAGAGCCTCGTGTCCTACCTCGACCGGGGTCTGATCACACCCGGCCGTGCCCTCGATCTCGGCTGCGGACCGGGGCGCAACGCGCTGCACCTGGCCTCGCGGGGCTTCGAGGTGGACGCCGTCGACCTGTCGCCCGGGGCCATCGCCTGGGCCGAGGAGCGGGCCGGTGAGGCGGGGGCGGACATCCGCTTCCACTGCGGTGACGCCTTCGCCCAGGGTGCCCCCGGCGGACCCTACGACCTGATCCACGACTCGGGCTGCTTCCACCACCTGCCGCCCCACCGCCGTGTCAGTTACCTGGAGTTGGTGGAGCGCACCCTCGCCCCCGGCGGACACCTGTCACTCACCTGCTTCGCCGCCGGGGCGATGGGTTCCGAACTCCCCGACGCGGACCTGTACGGCGGTACCGGGCTTCAGGGCGGCCTCGCCTACACACCCGAGTCGCTGCGCTGGATCTTCTCCGGGATGGAGGAGGTCGAACTGCGGCGGATGCGGGACGAGCCGGCCGGTTCCCCGTGCTTCGGTGAGGACTTCCTCTGGACCGCGCTGTTCCGGAGACCGGAAGGGACCGGCGCCGTCCGTCGATGACAGGCGCGGCCTCTACCACCACCGGATGCTCGGAACGTCCGGCGACGCCGGGCCCCCGGTGACGACCCGGAGGCCCGGCTTCTCGGGCCTGAGCCCGCTGCTCACACCGTGAGCTTCACGGCCTCGAACCAGTTCTCGTTGTCGGTGGTGCCGACGAACATGTACTCGGGACGGCTGTTCTTGCAGTACTGCTGGCCCCAGCCGCCGCCGCGCAGCCGGGCCGTGTGGCAGACGCCGCCCTTGCCGACGTTCATGGCGAAGCCCGTCATGAACGGGGCGCCCTGCTTCGCGCTGCCTATGTAGTTGTCCTTTCCGTCCGCGACGAGGGACGTCCAGCTCGGGGCCCACGTGGCGTTGCCGCTCGTCGAACCCTGGTCGTGCAGGAGGGCGTTGGCGGAGGACCCGCCCACGTTCCACACCGCGATGTTGAGGGCCGTGATCTGCTTGCCCTGGCCCGCCGTCCCGGCCATCGTCCCGTCGCACACCGGTGCCTGCCAGCCACTCCCGGAGACGAAGGCCCGGTAACAGATGTGCCGCCCCTCGGGGTCGGCCTCGGCGAGGCTGTTCAAGGCTCCGGCAGCCGTGTGCGGCGGCGCCTTCGCCGTCACCGTGGCCGGGGGCTTGCGCTCGGGCTCGACCGGCGGCGGAACGACCACCGGCTTGGTGACCGGCGGCTCGTGCGGCTTCTCCTTCACCTTCGCCCGCTCCTTCTCCTTGCTCGGAGACGCGGAGGGGCTCGGCGACTTGCTGGTGTAGTCCTCCGGGAGTTCGGAGCGTCCGGTACCGAGGACCGTGCCTGCCGCGTTCTGCGTGCGGTCCTTCTCGGGCTCGCCGTCGTCCTGGCCCGCCACGAGGAACGGCACGGAGACCAGGAGGGCGCCGACGACCGCCGCCGCGGCGAGTACCGACTTCTTCGGCCGGCTGCCGAGGGGTGCGGCGTCCGTGCGCGTCCCCGCGCTGCCACTGACCGCCGCCGCCGCGACTGCGGCGCCGGGGGGCCCGTCGGCGGTACCGGTGCACGCCCGGGCCGTGGCCGGGTCGGAGGCAGGTGCCTCCGGAGCCGAAGCCGGCTCCCGCTGACCGGAGTCGGCCGACGCGGCTCCGGGTGCCCCGTCCGCCGACGGTTCCGGGAGTCCGGTGTCCCGCGCGGCGCCGGTGCCGGACGCCGTGGCGGCAGTTCCGGCGCCAGCCGCTCGCTCCTCGGTCCGTGTCCGGGCGTCCGCACCCTCGGGACCCTCGCTCCCGGAGCCCTCGCTCTCCGGGCCCCGCGTCCCGGCGCCCGGGCCGGCCGCCGTGGACGGCGTGCCCGTGCGGCCGGCCGTGCCGCCCGGCTCCAGGGCGTCACCGGAGTCCCCGGCCGCACCCTGCGTCGGCACCGTCCGGCGGGCCGGGACCGGCGCACTCCCGGACGTACCTGAGGCACCGGAGGGCGTGCCCGAACTCGGCGGTATGTGTCTGGGGGGATCAGGCTCACGTGCCATGCGTCTTCCTTACTCATATGTGAGTTCGGCGTCGTGTCGCGCTCCGCACCCACGCACGACCGGACCTCGGTCACCCGGTCGGCAGAGAAGCGAAGTCCCGGGGGAGGCAAGCATATTGGCAGGCAGTGAGGGCTGAGACGCCTGGACGGTCCGGCCCGGGACGACGGTACGGGAACTCCGCCGGCCACCGTCGGCCGAAGGAGCCCGCCACCGACGGCCGGCCGGCCCGCCCCTTCGGACGCCTCCGGCCGGCGGAGCCGCCCCGCCGCCTCAGTCGATGACCGCCGTGACCTCGATCTCGACCAGGTGCTCCGGGACGTCCAGGGCGGCGACGCCCAGCATCGTGGCCGGCGGTGCCGAGGTGGTCCCCAGCCGTGCGGCCCCCCGGGAGATTCCCTCCAGGAGCAGGGGCATCTTGTCGGGGGTCCAGTCGACGACGTGGACGTTCAGCTTCGCCACGTCGTCGAAGGAGGCGCCGACACTCTTCAGCGCGATGCCGGCGTTCACGTAGCACTGCTCGACCTGGGCCGCGAGGTCGCCTTCGCCGACCGTGACGCCGTCTGCGTCCCAGGCGACCTGTCCGGCGACGAAGACCAGCTTCGAGCCGGTCGAGACCGAGACCTGCCGGTAGACATCGATCTCCGGGAGTCCCGTGGGGTTGGTCAGGGTGACGGCCATGCTGTTCTCCTCCTTGCCGCGAGACCCTCACGGGCCGCACGTGCTCTCTTGTGGTTACTCAGGAACCGTAGGAGAGTGGCTGCTGACATGGAAGAACGCACTTTTTAGTGACAGGGGAACCTCATGGTGACCAAGCAGCTCAGCGGCTCGCCCGAGGAACAGGCCGACCTCAGACGCGCGGATTCGCTGGCGCGGGAGATCTTCTCGGACGTCGCCAACAAGTGGGCGCTCCTCATCATCGAGGCCCTGGGCGACGGCACCCTGCGCTTCAGCGAACTGCGGAGCGCGGTGGAGGGGATCAGCCACAAGATGCTCACCCAGAACCTGCGCATGCTGGAGCGCAACGGTCTGGTCGAACGCACCGTGTACCCCACGGTCCCGCCGAAGGTCGAGTACACCCTGACCGGACCGGGTCAGGGGCTGCGGAAGACGGTCGACGTGATGTGCGACTGGACCCACCGGCACATCGGCCACATCGAGGCGGCCAGGAGCGGCTTCGACGGCGGCTGAGGTCACGGACGAGTGCACGGAGGTTCCGAGGGCTGCCCGCCCCGGAACCCTGCGACCCGCCGCTCAGGAGAACGTCAGACCGAGGTGCCGGTTGAGCGCTTCCCTCTGCCCGGGTGTGGCGAGGACCATGATGCTGTCGTAGCCGGCGCCCGGCTCGCGCGCGAAGCCGACGTTCCGCCATGAGCGCGGGTCGTCGCCGTGTGCGGTTTCGGCGATGGCCCGGCAGGCCGCCCCGTGGTCGTAGTAGTCCACTGCGAAGTGCTCGGCCGGGATGGACACCGGCTCGCCGTCCCTCTCGAACTCGAGGGCGTCGAAGCGGCCGCCCTCGAAACCGCCTTCGCCCTCGACGACCCGGACGCCGGAAATGGCGACTCGGCCGCCGGCGGCCTCGGCGGCGTCCACCAGAAGGCCCGCGTAACCGTCGTGGATGGAGTCGATGTCGTCGGCGTGGACCGAGACCGCCACGCCGAAGCTCTCCAGCGCCTGGGCCGCCGCGTACTGGTCCAGTTCGTCGTCCGCGTAGGCGGCGGCGCGGTCGAGGACGCTGCGCATCTTCTCCTCGGACACCATGCCGGTCTCGTGGAGGAGCGCACCGACGCGCCTGTAGGTCGTTGACGGATGCTTCGGCATGCCGGTGATCCTGCCAGACCCGCGCCGGGCTCCGCCGCACCGCAGACATACCCGGGAAAGCGGAATGGGGCCCGGCCCACAGGCCGGACCCCCCTCGCTTTCCCCCTCCGTCGGGCTTCCCGATCCCCCCGGACCCCTCCCCGGAAGTCCCGACGCTGAGTACGACCGGGGAGGGTACGCAAAGGTTGCACGCCTTTGCGATCTCTTTACCTCCGGCTGTCCGGCCGGCCTTCAGCAGGCGTGTTCCAGGTAGCGAGCGGCGACCTCGCCGATCACTTCGGCGCCGTCACGGGCCCAGAGACCCTCGTTGAAGATCTCGACCTCGATCGGCCCGTCGAAGCCGGTCGCCTCGACCTGACGGCGCATCCCACGGAAGTCCACACATCCGTCACCCAGTTGACCCCGGCCCACGAGCACGCCCGCAGGGAGCGGGGTGATCCAGTCGGCCAGCTGGAAGGAGTGGATCCGCCCGCCCGCGCCCGCCCGGGCGATCTGTGCGGCCACCTGGTCGTCCCACCAGATGTGGTACGCGTCCACGACCACGCCGACCTGTTCGGCCGGGAAGCGCTCCGCGAGGTCCAGGGCCTGCGACAGCGTGGAGACGACGCAGCGGTCCGATGCGAACATCGGGTGCAGCGGCTCGATCGCGAGACGGACGCCCCTTTCGTACGCGTACGGGGCCAGTTCGCCGAGTGCGTCGGCGATGCGCTCCCGGGCGGCGTGCAGGTCCTTCTCCCCGTCGGGGAGCCCGCCGGAGACCAGGACCAGGGTGTCGGTGTTCACGCCTGCCGCCTCGTCGACGGCCGCGCGGTTGTCGTCCAGGGCGCGGGCGCGCTCGGCAGGGTCGGTCGCGGTGAGGAAGCCGCCCCGGCAGAGGCTGGTGACGGTGAGGCCCGCGTCCTTCATCAGGCGGCCGGCGCGCTCGACGCCGTACGCCTGCACCGGCGCGCGCCACAGGCCGACCTGGCCGATGCCCGCCTTGGCGCAGCCCTCGACGAGCTCCGGCAGGGACAGCTGCCGGACCGTCTCCTGGTTGATGGACAGGCGGGAGAGTTCGGCGCTCATCGGCCTCCTCCGTGGACGGTCAGCAGCGCGCGCATGCGCGCCTCGGCCAGCTCGGGGTCCGGGAACAGGCCGAGACGGTCGGCCAGTTCGTACGCCTTCGCCAGATGAGGCAGCGAGCGGGCGGACTGGAGGCCTCCGACCATCGTGAAGTGCTCCTGATGGCCCGCCAGCCAGGCGAGGAACACCACACCCGTCTTGTAGAAGCGTGTCGGCGCCTTGAACAGGTGCCGTGACAGCTCGACCGTGGGGTCCAGGAGGTCACGGAAGCCCTGGACGTCCCCGGTGTCCAGGACCCGCACCGCGTGGGCGGCCAGCGGGCCGAGCGGGTCGAAGATGCCGAGCAGGGCGTGACTGAAGCCCCGGTCGTCGCCCGCGATCAGCTCGGGGTAGTTGAAGTCGTCGCCGGTGTAGCAGCGCACCCCGCTCGGAAGCCGGCGCCGTACGTCGATCTCACGCTCGGCGTCCAGGAGCGAGATCTTGATGCCGTCGACCTTGTCCGGGTGCTCGCCGATGACCTTCAGGAAGGTGTCCGTGGCGGCGTCGAGGTCCGAGCTGCCCCAGTAACCCTCCAGTGCCGGGTCGAACATGGGGCCGAGCCAGTGCAGGAGGACCGGTTCCGTGGCCTGGCGCAGGAGGTGGGCGTAGGTCTCCAGGTAGTCCTCGGGGCCCTTCGCGGCGGCGGCCAGCGCGCGGGAGGCCATCAGGATGGCCTGGGCCCCGGAGGCCTCGACCAGGGCGAGCTGCTCCTCGTACGCGGCGCGCACCTCGGACAGGGTGGCGGGCCCCGTGAGCTGGTCGGTGCCCACACCGCAGGCGATCCTGCCGCCGACGGACTTCGCCTCGGCGGCCGAGCGGCGGATCAGCTCCGCCGCGCCGGCCCAGTCCAGGCCCATGCCCCGCTGGGCGGTGTCCATGGCCTCGGCGACGCCCAGGCCATGGGACCAGAGGTGGCGGCGGAAGGCGAGGGTGGCGTCCCAGTCGACGGCGACGGGGTCGTCGGGGCTGATGTCGGCGTACGGGTCCGCGACGACGTGCGCGGCGGAGAAGACCGTACGGGAGGCGAGCGGCGCCCCGGACGGCGCGAGGTCGAGCGGGGTGGCCCGGGGTTCGTACGGGCCCTGCGGCAGGTGGATGGTCACAGGCTCAGCTCCGGGACGTCGAAGCGGCGGCCCTCGGCGGAGGACTTGAGGCCGAGCTCGGCGAGCTGGACGCCCCGGGCTCCGGCCATGAGGTCCCATGTGTAGGGCTCGTCGAGGACGATGTGGCGCAGGAAGAGCTCCCACTGGGCCTTGAAGCCGTTGTCGAACTCGGCGTTGTCGGGCACTTCCTGCCACTGGTCGCGGAACGGCTCGGTGACCGGCAGGTCGGGGTTCCATACGGGCTTGGGGGTCGCGGAGCGGTGCTGGACACGGCAGTTGCGCAGCCCGGCGACGGCGGAGCCGTGGGTCCCGTCGACCTGGAACTCGACGAGCTCGTCGCGGTTGACGCGGACCGCCCAGGAGGAGTTGATCTGGGCGACGGCGCCGCCCGCCAGCTGGAAGGTTCCGTACGCGGCGTCGTCGGCGGTGGCGGCGTAGGGCTTGCCCTGCTCGTCCCAGCGCTGCGGGATGTGTGTCTGCACGTGTGCGGAGACGCTGGTGACCTGGCCGAACAGCTCGTGCAGGACGTACTCCCAGTGCGGGAACATGTCGACGACGATGCCGCCGCCGTCCTCGGCGCGGTAGTTCCAGGAGGGGCGCTGGGCGTCCTGCCAGTCGCCCTCGAAGACCCAGTAGCCGAACTCGCCGCGCACGGAGAGGATCTCGCCGAAGAAGCCGCCGTCGATGAGGCGCTTCAGCTTGAGCAGGCCCGGGAGGAAGATCTTGTCCTGGACGACGCCGTGCTTGATGCCGGCGTCGCGGGCGAGCCGGGCCAGGTCGAGCGCGCCCTCGACGTCGGTGGCGGTGGGCTTCTCGGTGTAGATGTGCTTGCCCGCGGCGATGGCCTTCTTGATCGCCTCGACACGGGCCGAGGTGACCTGGGCGTCGAAGTAGATGTCGATCGATTCGTCGGCGAGCACCGCGTCCAGGTCGGTCGACCACTCGGTCAGACCGTGCCGGTCGGCGAGCGCCTCCAGGGCGTGGGCGCGGCGGCCGACGAGCACGGGCTCGGGCCACAGCACCTCGCCGTCACCGAGGTCGAGGCCGCCCTGCTCACGGATCGCGAGGATCGAGCGCACCAGGTGCTGCCGGTATCCCATGCGTCCCGTGACGCCGTTCATGGCGATGCGCACTGTCCTGCGTGTCACGAAAGTTCCTCCATACAGCCGTAGCAAGCGCTTTCTATGCGGTATGACGCTAGCCTGCCGACAGCGGCCCGGACAAGGGGTGCCGCTCCACAACTCCTCGGAGGAGAGCGATGACAGTCACCCTGGCGGACGTGGCGGCCCGCGCCCGGGTGTCCCCGGCCACCGTGTCCCGCGTCCTGAACGGCAACTATCCGGTGGCCTCGTCCACGCGGGAGCGGGTCCTGCGCGCGGTGGACGAACTGGACTACGTGCTGAACGGCCCCGCCAGCTCGCTCGCCGCCGCCACGTCCGACCTGGTGGGCATCCTGGTCAACGACATCGCCGACCCCTTCTTCGGCATCATGGCCGGAGCCGCGCAGAGCGAGATCGGCGGCCCGGGCGACGGATCCGGCCGCGCGGGCGGCGAGAAGCTCGCCGTCGTCTGCAACACCGGTGGCTCCCCCGAGCGCGAACTCACCTACCTCACCCTGCTGCAACGCCAGCGCGCCGCGGCCGTCGTCCTGACCGGCGGGGCACTGGAGGACCCTGCCCACCAGGCCGCGATGGCCGTGAAGCTGGCCAGACTCGCGGACGCGGGCACCCGGATCGTCTTCTGCGGACGGCCCCCGCTGCCGGACACCGACGCGGTGGTCGCCGCGCTGGCCTTCGACAACCGGGGCGGCGCCAGGCGCCTCACGGAGCATCTGATCGCCCTGGGACACCGGCGGATCGGTTACGTCGCCGGTCCCCTGGAACGCACGACGACCCGGCACCGGCTGGAGGGCCACCGCGAGGCCATGAAGGCGGCGGGGCTGTACGGGGACGAGGAGAGCGTCACCGTGCACGGCCCGTACGACCGGAGTTCGGGTTACGACGCCACGCTCGGGCTCCTGCGCCGCGAACCGGAGCTGACGGCGGTCGTCGCCGCGAACGACACCGTGGCCCTGGGTGCCTGCGCGGCGGTGCGGGACCTCGGGCTCCGCATCCCCGAGGACGTCTCGGTGGCCGGCTTCGACGACCTGCCCTTCTCCGTGGACGCCGTGCCGGCCCTGACGACCGTACGACTGCCGCTGTTCGAGGCGGGTGCGCGGGCGGGACGGCTGGCGATGGACAAGGAGACGCCTCCGCCGGGAGGCGTGGCGACCATCGCCGCGGAGCTCATGGAACGGGGCTCCACGGCGGCTCCGGCCCGCTGACCCCGGCGGGCGGCGGGCCCGCCGGGGGTCCCGGGCCCGTAGGCCCCCACGGCGCGACGGACGGAAAGATGGGGGCGACTCCCCCATGTGCGCGCCCCGCACGCCGTCCAGGATGTGCGTGGGGGAACCGCTGGGGCCTCCCATGACCGGGGAGGTGAGCGCGGTGGCGGACAGGGAAGCGATCGGTGGTACCGACCGGGCGCCCGCCACATGCGCCCCAGCGGCCCCCGACTTCGCCGGACACGCCCCGGCGCGGGACGCCGTCCGGCTCTTCGGCGCCCGGGAGCACGGTGATCCGTGGTGGGCGTCCGGCACCGTCGGACCGCGCCCGGACACCGAGCCCGACTGGGCCCGGTTCGCCCGGGAGGCCGTGGCCCTGGCGCCGCGCGAGGCCCGGGTGCCGGACCGCCCGTACCCGGGGGTGAGCGGCTTCGCCCTGGTGGTCGCGCCGTTCGCCGCCCGGGCCGCGAACCGGCTGGAGGACGCGCTCCCCGGACCGGCCGCACGGCCCGGCCCCGTCGCCTGCCCCGTCGGCGTACTGGACGGCTTCCGGAGCGACGTCGCACAGCGCCTGGCCGTGCTGGCCGCCAGGACCCTCGTCAGCGAGCTGCACGGAGCCCGGACCGGCGGCAGGCTCAGCGGCGGCGGGCCGCGCGAGCGCTTCCGCGACTTCCTCCGCCTGACCTCGGGCCGGGCCGGCCTGGCGACCCTGGTCACCGGGTATCCGGTCCTCGCGAGGGTCCTCGCCCAGGCGGCCATGGACGCGGCCGACGCCTTCGCCGAGATGCTCGGCAGGCTCGCGGCGGACCGGGAGCTCCTGAACTGCTCCCCGGTGCTCGGGGGCCGGGGAGCGGCTCAGGCCCGCGACTACGGGCCGCACTGCCTGACCGGGGTCGAGACCGGCACGGGCGACCGTCACCGCGGGGGCCGGTCCGTGATGCTCCTGCGGTTCGCCGACGGCGCGCGGCTGGTCTACAAGCCGCGCCCGCTCGCGGCCCACCGGCACTTCGGGACCCTGGTGGAGTGGTTCAACTCCCACGCCGGGCCGCCCGACCTGCGGGCGCCCCGGGTCCTCGACCGGGGGGCGTACGGCTGGGCGGAGTTCATCGCGGACGCGCCCTGCCGCTCGACGGCCTCCGCCACGCTCTTCTACCGGCGCCTGGGAGCGCTGCTGGCGCTGCTGCACGTCCTGGACGGCACGGACCTGCACCACGAGAACCTCATCGCCAGCGGGCCGCACCCCGTCCTGGTCGATGTCGAGACGCTGTTCCACCCACCCCTGACGCAGACCCCGCCCACCGACCCGGCCGCCCGCGCCCTGCACGCCTCGGTCCACCGTGTCGGGCTCCTCCCGCAGTTGCTGGTCGGGGACACCACCGCGCTCGACATGTCCGCCGTCGGCGGCGGCCGGGCCGCCTCCTCCCCGCTGGAGACCGCCTCGTGGGCGGCGGCGGGCACCGACACCATGCACCTGGTGCGCGCCGCCGGGCGGTTCACCGAGTCGTCCAACCGGCCCACGGTCGACGGCGCCCCGGCCGATCCGTTCCGGTTCACCGACGCGCTGTGCGACGGCTTCCGCTCGGCGTACACGGCGATCAGCGGGTCGCGGGACGAACTGGTCGGCCCCAGGGGCCTGTTGCGCCTCTTCACCGACGACGAGGTCCGATTCGTGCCCAGGCCGACCTGGACCTACGCCACACTGCTCCACGAGTCGACCCATCCCGACCTGATGCGGGACGGCGCCGAACGCCAGCAGGTGTTCGCCCTCCTGCGTACCGGGGCCCTGGGCACTCCCGCCCTGCCGGGCCTGGAGGACGAGGAGATCGCGGAGCTGTGGCGGGGGGACGTACCGGTGTTCACCACCCGGCCGGGCGTGACGGACGTCTGGAGCGGCACCGGGCGCAGGCTGCGGGGGCCCGCCGGTCCCACCGGGCTGGCACGGGCCGAGGCGAAGATCCGGGCCCTGGACACGGTGGACCGGCAGGACCAGGAGCGGGTCATCCGCACCGCCATGGTGAGCACGTCCACCGAGCCCCCGCACCGTGCCGTGGGGCGTGGCAGGCCGCGGACCGAGGCCACCGCCCCGGAACCGGAACGGCTGCTCTCCGCCGCGCGATCGGTGGGCGACCAGCTCGTCTCACTCGCGTACCACGGCGGGGGCAGGGCCAACTGGATCGGCCTGGAGCTGCTCGGCGAGCGCTACTGGCGTCTCACGCCGCTGGCGGCCGACCTCGCCGCCGGTTACACCGGGCCGGCCCTGTTCCTCGCCCAGCTGGCGTCCCTGACCGGGGCGGCGCGGTACGCCGAGGCCGCCCGGGCCGCACTGGCGCCCGTACCCGGCCTCCTGGACACGCTGCACCAGCGCGGGGAGGACCTCGGACTGCTCGGTTCGGGGGCCTTCTCCGGGCTCGGGGGGATCGCGTACGCCGTGGCCGAGGTCGGGACGCTGCTGGACGACAGCCGTGTGCTGGAGTGGGCCGGCCCCGCCACCCGGCTGACCTGTGCGGCGGGTGCGGCCGAGGAGGGGCTCGGGGTGCGGGGCGGGGCGGCCGGCGGCCTGGTGTCGCTGCTCGCCGTGCACCGGACCACCGGGCGGGCCGAGGCGTGGCGGGGCGCCGAGCGCTGTGCCGATCGGCTCGCGTCGACGCCTCCCCCCGAGCCCGTGGGCTTCGCCGACGGGGCGGCGGGCATCGGCTGGGCACTGCTGCGGTTCGCCGGAGCGGGCGGCGGTCCGCGCCACCGGAGGGCCGGGCTGGACGCCCTGCGCGGCGCGGTGCGCGGCGCGGGTGCCGGGCGGGCCTGGTGCGAGGGGACGGCGGGGGTCGCGCTCGCGGTCGCCGACAGTCCCGGGGCACTGGCCGATCCGGAGCTGCGCGACTGGCTGACGGAACACGCGGGTGAGGTCGCCCGGTCCGCCCCGCCGGGGGACGACAGCCTCTGCCACGGCGAACTGGGCGTGCTGGAACTGCTCGGTCACGCCTCCCTGCCCCGTCTGCGCCCCCACTGGCTGCGCCGGACCGGCACCCTGCTGGCCGCCGCGGACCGGGCGCAGCCCCACTGCGGGACACCAGGACACGTACCTCACCCGGGACTGCTCACCGGTCTGTCGGGCATCGGACACGGGCTGCTGCGGGCGGGTTTCCCCGACCGGATCGGCCCGGCACTGCTCATGCGCCACTCCACGGGGGCCGACCGGTCCGCCGCACCCATGACGTTGTCGACCAACGACCAGTGAATGAGGCAGAGATGACGCAGATCAGCGAATCGGCCGGCTACGCGGACGTCACCACGGCACACGAGGGGGCCGTCGAGCACCCCGCCGGCCGGATCTCGCTCGGCAACAGCGGCGGGCTCGGTCTGCGCAGCAGGCTCCTCAGCGCGACGGACGGGGACCTCGGTCCGGACCTGCCCTGGACCACCTTCACGGTCCCGATGTAACCGTTTCCCACCGGGGCGCACCGTCCTGAGGGGGAATGCGCCTACTGCCGCACTCTGTACGCCTCCAGTAGCCTGCGGCCATGCGTGCGAATTCGCCGGTCGTCGTCGGGCGCGACGAGGAGATCGGTTTACTGAGCAGCGCCCTGGACGCCGCACGACGGCGTTCGGGGCGCGCGCTGTTCCTCACCGGTGAGGCGGGGATCGGCAAGTCCCGGCTGGTGGGTGAGTGCGCCTACCGGGCCTACGGACTGGGCATGCCCGTGCTGCGCGGGCGAGCGGGGTCCACCGGCCTGGTCGTGCCCCTGCGTCCCCTGGTGGAGGCCCTCTCGTCCCACTTCCGGGCCGCCGGCACGCCGACCGATCCGCAACTGGCGCCCTATCACCCGGCGTTGGCCAGGCTCGTGCCGGAGTGGCGGAGCGGGGCGTCCGCCGGTTACACCGAGACCGTCGCGGAGCTGGCCGAGGCCCTGCTGCGGTTGCTGGCGGTCCTCGGCCGGGACACCGGCTGCGTGATGCTGCTGGAGGACCTGCACGACTGCGACACGGAGACCGTCGCGGTCGTCGAGTACGTCGTCGACAACCTCGCGGACCTGCCCGTGCTGCTGCTGGGCACCCTGCGTCCGGAGCCGGGGGCGGCGCTGGACCTCGTACGCTCCGCCGAGCAGCGTCACACCGCGACGGTGGTGGAGTTGCGGGGGCTCGGTGAGGCGCAGGTGCGGGCCCTGACCGGCGCCTGTCTGGAGACACCGCCCGAGCGGATACCCGAAACCGTCCAGCGGCGTCTGGTCGAGCGGGCGGCGGGCAATCCCTACCTGGTCGAGGTGCTGCTCGACGACCTGCTCGACACGGGCAGGCTGCGGCGGACGGGGGACGGCTGGGAAGCGGCGGACCAGCCGGACGGCATCCTTCCCTCGCGCATCCTCCGGAGCTGGTCCCACCGGCTCGACCGGATGGACGAGCCGGTGCGGGACCTCCTGCTGACAGCGGCGACCCTGGGCGGCCAGTTCTCCGTGTCCGTCCTCCAGACCGTCACCGGCCTGGAGGACCGGGCCCTGTTCACCCACCTGAGATCCGCCGTCGAGACGGGGGTCATCGCCCCTGACGGAGCGGCCCCCGACCGCTACACCTTCCGGCACGCCCTCACCGCGGAGGCACTGGTCTCCTCCCTCGCTCCGGCCGAGCGCGCCGCACTCGCCCGGCGTGCCGCCGCGGCGGTCGAGCACTCGGGGGAGCCGCTCGACGAGGACCGCCGGCAGCTCGTGGCCTCGCTGGAGCTCGCGGCGGGCAACCGCGCAGGTGCGGCGCGCCAGTTCGCCGAGGCGGGGCGTCGGATGCTCGCGGCGGGTGCGCACGGTTCGGCCGTGGTCCTGCTGGAACGTTCCCTCACGCTGGCGGCGGAGGACGACCTCGCCGCCGTCACCGAGTCCCTGGCGGTGGCCAGGGCCGAGGGCGGGGATCTGGACGGTGCCCTGGCGCTGACCGAGTCCCTGCCTCCGGTGCCGGCGCGCTCCGAGGCGGCGGCCCGGCGCGGGGACGCCCACATCACGATCGCCTGGGTGGCCGTCATGGCGGAGCGGGCCGGCGACACGTCCCGGCAGTTGGCGGCGGCACGCGCCCTGTTCGGCCCTGAGCCGTCGCCGGCCCGCCGGGCGTCGCTCGCGGTCGTGGAGGGTCACCTCTCGCTGCTCCCCGGTGAGGACCGGCGGGACCCCGAGGCGGCCGAGCGGGCCGCCCGCACGGCCGCGGAGACGGCCGAGGCGGAGGGGCTGCCGGTCGTGGCCTGCCAGGCCTGGCAGCTGCTGGCGCTGCTCTCGCGGGAGAGGGGGTTCGACGCGGCCGACGCGTGTCTGGAGCGGATGCTCACCCTGTCCACGGACCATTCGCTGCCGTCGTGGCGGGTGGAGGCACTGGTGCGTCTGGGGGTGAACAGCTTCATGCGGACCGGCGACGCCGCTCGTCTCCACTCGGCCCGGGCGGCGGCGGCCGAGCTGGGCTCGCTGCTGCTGGCGCAGACGGTCGACGGGCTGCTCGCGATGAACGCGGTGATGTGCGCCCGGTGGGACGAGGCGGAGGAGATCACCGCGCGGTCGGTGGAGGCGAGCGCCAGGATCGGCAACCACGGCGCCCACAGGTACCTGCTGCTGGCCGGGGCTGCCATGGCGGCCCACCGCGGCCGCCGGCGGGAGACCGACCGCTCCCTGGCGGCGTTCCGCAGGGCGGGCGGGGACCGGTCCGCGCTGGTGCCCCTGCGGCTGGGCTTCTGCGGGGCGATCGGGGCGCTGCTGGAGGAGGACCGCCCACGGGCCCTGGCGGACCTCGACGCCGCTCTGGCATGGGAGCGCGACCACCCCAGCTACTACTACCTGTCAGGTCGCTACGGACTGCGCCCGCTGCTGCGGGTGCTGGCGGGTGAGGCGGCGCGCGCGGAGTACGAGGAGGTGGCCCGCGCGCCCGGTGCCGCCCTGGCCTGGAACCGGCAGTTCCTCGAACTGGCGGACGCGGTGCTGCTCGGCCGGGAGGGCGACCTGGCGGGGGCCGCGCGGCGGATGACCGCCTTCCACGCCCGGTCCGCGGCCTTTCCGGTGGCCCGCCACCTCGGTCTGAGGCTCGTCGCCGTCCCCGCGCTCGCCGACGGGTGGGGGGAGCCGGTCGTGTGGCTGCGGACCGCGGAGGAGTACTTCCACGGGGCCGGGGTGCAGTCGGCGGCCTCCGCGTGCAGGGCGGTCCTGAGGCAGGCCGGCGTGAGTGTCACCCAGCACCGCGGCGGCCGGGAACGGATCCCGCCGCCGCTGCGGACCAACGGGGTGACCCCGCGCGAGTACGAGGTGTTCGTGCTCCTGGCGGAGAGGCCGGGCAACCAGCAGATCGCCCAGCGGCTGTCCATCTCCCCCCGCACGGTGGAGAAGCACCTGGCCAGTCTGCTCAGCAAGACGGGGCGGCCCAACCGCACGGCTCTGTGCGAGTTCGCCGCGGAGTGCGTGGTCGACCAGGTCTGAGCACGCGGGCCGCCTCCCCGGCGGAGGCACGGGAGCCGGCCCTCCCGCGCCGGGCCGCCCGCGTACGGGGGGCGGGGCTCGGGGTACGGGGACAGAGGCGTCCGGGTGGGGGCAACGGCCGCACAACATGGGGGCCGGACGCGGAGCGGGCGGGGTGCGCGGCGCGGAACATGCGGGGCGCGCACCGATGTGTCCGCCCCGGCGTCGCGGCAGGATCGGCCGGTGTACGGCAGCTCGTCGCCCCTCCCCCGGCCAGGAGGCCCGCTGATGCCCCTACCTTCACCTTCCGTCCGCGCCGGCTCCGCAGGCGCCGTGTACTTCTCACTGCTCGGGCCGCTCTCGGCGATGGCCGACGGCAGGCCGCTGCCGCTCGGCCCACGCAAGCAGCGGCTGGTCCTGGCCACCCTGCTGTCCCGCCCCAACACCCCCGTACCGGTGGGCGTGCTGACCGACGTGGTGTGGCCGGAAGGGCCGCCGCGGACCGCGCGCAAGAACCTGCAGGTCTACGTCAGCGCCGCCCGTGCGCTGTTCGGCGCCGTGGACGGCGCCGGCCGGGACCGGGTGGTGCACGACTGCGGCGGTTACCGGCTGCGGGTGGAGGAGGGAGAGCTCGACACGCTGCGCTTCCGGTCCCTGGCGCGGGCGGGCCGGGCGGCCGGGGAGCGCGGGGACCTGCGCACCGCGGCCCGGCTGCTGCGGGAGGCACTGGACCTGTGGGGGGAGCGTCCGCCGCTGCACGATCTCCGGGACTCCGCCGGTGTGGCGGAGGAGGCCGAACGGCTGGAGGCCCGGTGCCTCACGGTCTACGAGGACTGGGCCGAGGCCGAGATCGAGACGGGCCGGGCCGGCCTGGCACTGGACGGGCTGCGGGACCTGGTGGAGCGCCACCCCTTCCGGGAGCGGCTGCGGGTGGCGTGGATGAACTCCCTGCACCAGACGGGGCGGCAGGCGGAGGCGCTGGAGGTGTACGACGACTACCGGCAGCTGCTCGCCAGGGAGCTGGGCCTGGAACCCAGCCCGGCGATGGCGGCCCTCTACCGTGCGATGCTCGGCGGGGGCCGGGCGCCCGGCTCTCCCCGGAGGGCGGTGTGCGGTGTGTCGCTGCCCGCCGACAGCAGGCACTTCACGGGCCGCGAGGACGAACTGGCGCGGCTGCTCGACGTGTCGGGCGGACCCGGCGGGGCCGTGCTGGTCCTCTCCGGTCCGGCCGGGACCGGGAAGTCGGCCCTGGCCGTCCGGGCCGCCCACCTGCTCGCCGAGGACTTCCCCGACGGGCGCGTCCACGTGCCGGCCCGTCAGCGGGACGGCGCGGCACGCTCGGTGAACGACATGCTGGACGAGCTGGGACGGCTGTGCGACGTGGGCGGGCCCCGCCGGCCGGATCCGGCGCAGGCCGAGGACGCCTGGCAGGACTGGCTGGCGCGGCACCGAGCGCTGATCGTGCTGGACGACGTCGCGGACGAGACGTCGGTACGCGGACTGCTGCCCCGGTCCGGGCGGTGTTCGGTCGTGCTCACCGCCCGGAGTCAGCTGGCCGGGCTGGAGGCCGTGCACCGCATCGCGCTGGCCGTGCCCGAGGACGGTGAGGCGCTGGAGCTGCTGGCGACGCTGATCGGCGAGGACCGGCTGCGGTCGGATCCGGCGGCGGCCCTGCGGATCGTGCGGGCCTGCGGAGGGCTGCCGGTGGCGGTGACGGTGAGCGGGATGCGACTGGCGGTACTGCGGCACCTTCCGCTGGCGGAGTACGCGGACCGGCTGGAGGACCCGACGGCGGCCCTGGACGAACTGGTGGCCGGGGACGTGTCGGTCCGCTCGCGCCTCGCGGCGGGCTGGCGGGACCTGGACGCCCTCGACCGGGACGCGCTGACCAGGCTGGCGGGGCCGGGACGCGACGGCGCCTTCACCCTGGAGCGGGCGATGGAGGCGCTGGACAGCGACGAACGGGGCACCATACGCGCGGTCGAGTCGCTCATCGACAGCGGTGCGGTGACCTCACCCGCCGGTGAGGTCACCGCACACGCCGCGCTGTACGAGGTGCCACGCCTGCTCCGTCTGTACGCCCGCGAGCACGGGCGTCCCGGGGGGAGCGTCACCGGGGCCGTCCGGGAGCCGGCACGCGGCCTCGGCGGCGGTGCCGACCGGCTGTTCAGCCGAGGGTGAGCAGGTCCAGCAGTCCGGGACCGCTCCGGCCGGCCGCGTCGCCGTCGGCGGTGTCGCGCCCCCCGGCCAGGAAGTGCAGGGCGAGCAGGAGCCCCGCGGCTCCGGTGGCGAGGTCCGCGGAGTGGCGCCGCAGCGTCGCCCCCGGGACGAGCAGCCGGTCCTCGTCGGCGACGAGGTGCCAGGCGAGGTTGCGTACGGAGGCCAGAACCCCGGGCCCGGTCCGGGTCCCCGGGGCGAGCTGGCCGGCGGCGGCGGCAAGGCCCGCACGGCCCGTGAACAGCCCTGGTTCGCGGACGAACTCCATGGCGCAGCCCTTGCGCACACCCGGGATCAGGGCGCTCAGCGTGGCGTCCTCGTACCGGGCCGTGTACGCCTGGGACACCAGCGCCACCCCTGAGCTGCCCTGGCCGAGGTAGAGCAGGTGGCGCCGGCCGTCCTTCACCTGGAGCGTGCCGTCGGGCATGGCGACGAGGTGCCCGGCCTCGCGGTCCAGGGCGGTGCGGGCCGCCCGGCGCAACCACGTCTCGCCGGTCAGCGCGTGCAGTTTTAGGTGGAGCAGGGCGGCTCCGCTGAGCCCGCGCAGCAGTCCCGCCGACTCCGGGAGGCGCAGGCCGTCCGCCGGTTCGCCCCGCACGAGCCGGTCCAGGTCCCGGGCGGTGCGCAGGGCCGTGTCGACCAGCCGGGTGTCGGGTGTCCCGCCGCCGGCACGGGCCAGACGCAGGGCGGCGAGCGCGGTGCCCGCCCGCCCGGTGAACAGGTCCGCCGACGCCGTCCCGGGCGATGTGGACGTCGCGCGTTCCCACAGCTCCCGTCCCTGCTCGGGGCGGCCGAGCAGGGAGAGCACCAGGGCGGTGCCCGGCAGCCCGTCGAAGAACCCGCACGCGCCCGCGGGGTCCCTGCGGGACGCCGCCGACGCCAGCCAGTCGGTCCATTCCTCCGGGACGGGGGCTCCCACCCGGTGGAGGGCGTACAGGACACCGGCCGCTCCGTGCGCGAGGTCGGTACCGCCGGTGGCGAAGAGGTCCGGGCCACCCGGGAAGAGGCGGTCCGCCCGTCCGGGGGTGGCTCCCGCGTGGATGCCGGCCAGGAGCCGGGTGCGGATCCCCGCCCAGTCCACGTCCGGCCCCTCGAAGAGGGCTGCCACCCCGGCCTCGCGTCGCCGTGAGTCGTCCAGGCCGCCGAGCAGCCGGGGACGGCGTGGTCCCGCCCCGGCCGGCAGGCCGTACCGGCGGCGGGCCCAGCGTTCCAGGGTGAGGGCCTTCGCCCTTTCGAGTCCGGCCATCTCCATGACCGGCATGAGCATGGTGAGCCAGGTCGCCCAGAGCGCGTAGGCGTCGGCCTCCGCCCCGGGGGTGCCCGGAGGCGCCTGGAGGCCCGGGGCGCCCGCGAGCGGGGTGGCCTCGTCGTCGAGCGCGGTGGCGTACTCGAAGTCGACGAGGGCGACGCGCCCGTCGGGCCGGACGATGACGTTGGAGGGGTGCAGGTCGCCGAAGCGCAGCCCGCGCGCGTGGACCGCGTCCAGTGCCCGGGACAGGGCGCTCGTCACCGAGTCGGTCCACGCGACGTAGGGGGCGAGCTCCTCCG
This sequence comes from Streptomyces sp. ALB3, assembly GCF_044385685.1. Lineage (NCBI taxonomy): Bacteria > Bacillati > Actinomycetota > Actinomycetes > Kitasatosporales > Streptomycetaceae > Streptomyces > Streptomyces sp. ALB3. The sequence goes on from NZ_JBISCE010000041.1 coordinate 104,178, forward strand.
GCGACTCCGCGCCGCGTACGAGGGCGAAGCGGGCGACGATCTCCTCCAGCAGGGTGTTCCCCTCGATGTGCTCCTCGATCAGGAAGTGGTGCTCCCAGACCGTCCGCACCCCGTACACCTCGGGGACGCAGTCAAGTCCGGCCAGCGCCGTCAGTGCCCGGTACTCGCGGTGCAGACGGGTGACGGCGTCGTCGCCCGCGGCGTCGAGACCGCAGTGCGGACGCGCCTCCCGGAGCACCACGCGGCGGCCCGTCTCCCGGTCCTCGGCCAGATAGATCCCGCCGGCGTTGGAGAACTGGAGCGCCTCGGTGACCGTGTAGGGGAAGGTGTCGTCGCGGGCGGCGGCGCGTGCCGCCAGGTGCGGCCTCAGGGCCGCGGGGACCTCGACCCAGTCGGGCGTCCGGAAGACGACGCCGCGTTCGTCCGGTACCAGTTCCCCGGACGGGTGGCGCAGGGCGAGGACCCGGCGGCCCTCGGAATCGCTGCACCAGCGGGGGACGAAGGCGCCGTAGCGCGTGTACACCGGGGCGTCGCCGATCCTCAGGTCGCTGAGGACGTAGGGGCCGCTCCGCCCGGCCAGTGCCTGGGAGAGTTCACGGGCCAGCTCCAGGAACACGGTGTCGTCGGGTGGGTAGACCGCGACGAACTTGCCCGCGCCACTGCGGTTCATGTGTTTGCCCGCCATCAGCAGCAACGCCTTCTCGCTGCGCAGGAACTTGAAGGGCACACCGTGGCGGAGGCAGATGCGGGCGGTGTCCCGCAGGGTGGCCTCGGCCTCGTCGGGGACGGTGGACACATGGATCTTCCAGCCCTGTTCGGCCGGCCGGGCGTGCTCGGGCACCAGCGAGGTCCACAGGCCCACGGCCTCGCGGCGCCAGCCCGCCGGGGGCGGGTCGGTGTCGAGCCGGTACCTGGACTCCTCGTCGGGCAGCCGGGCCGGCGTGTCGAAGTACCTGCGGTCGGCGAGGCAGTAGAGCTGGGTTTCCTGGATGCCTGGCACGCTCGGCTCTCTCTTCTCGAAGCCCGCCGGAAGCGCGGACGGTGGGGGCGGACGGCGAGAGGGCTCACCGGCCGTGGTCAGCTGCCCGGGACGGCCCGGTCCGCTCCGGCGGCCGTGTGTCCGGGGCCGGGCGCCGGTGTGCGACCGGAACCGGGCACCCGCACGTCCGGGTCGCCCGGCCCCGGCGGTCCGCCGGGGTGCGCCGCGTCGTGCGGTGAGACCTCCGCCCGTGCCGACGGCGCGAAGGTGACCACGAGCGCGGACACGGCGAGCACGCCGCCGACCAGGGTGAAGGCCCACCGGGCGCCGAAGACGGACAGCAGGGCTCCGCCGGCCAGCGGTCCGAGCGGCTGGACGACGGAGGACAGGAAACCCGCGGCGCTCTGGACCCGGCCCACCCGGTCCTCCGGGGTCACGACCAGGAGTTTCGAGAGGAAGCCGATGCTCGCGACCGTCGACAGGCACATGCACAGCGCGCACATGAGCCCGGCCACCAGCGGCCGGCTGAACCAGGCCATCGCCCCGGCGGACGCCACACAGACCCAGCAGGTGGCGACGACCAGGAACCGGGAATGCCGCTCGGGGCTGATCCGTGGCGCGATCAGCGCACCGGCCAGCGCCCCGGCGGAGACACAGCTGATGACGAAGCCGCCGCCGATACCGGAACGCCCTCCCTCGGAGAACGCGGTGAGCGCCGTGAAGGTGAGCGCCCCGAAGGCGAAGTTCATGCCCAGGCCGAAGACGAGAAGTACCGTGCGCAGATAGGGAACGGCCCACAGGAACGTCAGCCCCGCCAGGAGTTCGCGCCTGCTGAACACCGCGCCCGCCTTCGTCCGCGCACGGGAGCGGGTGCGCACGAGGGCCACGCAGACGGTCGACAGGAGCAGGCCCAGGGCCTCGACGGCGAACGGCAGGGCGGGGTGGATCCCGAACAGTGCTCCCCCGACCAGCGGTCCCACCAGCCTGGCGGTCTGGGTGCGCGCCTGGAGCCGTGCGGTGGCCGTCCCCATCTGCTCGGCCGGGACGACGGCGCGCATCAGGCCGAAGACGGCCGGCCCGTAGACGCTGCCGATCACCGCGCCCGCGCCCGCGACGAGCAGGACCAGCGCCATGGGGGCGTGGCCCGCCCAGACGGCGACGGTGAGGGCGGTGACGACGGTCAGGCTGCCGACGTCGCAGAGCCGCATCAGCCGACGGCGCTCGACCCGGTCCGCCATCACCCCGCCGGGCAGCATCGTGACCAGGACGGCTCCCACGGACACCGTGCCGACGGCTCCGGCCTGCACGGCGGAGCCGGTCTCCTTGAGTACCAGCAGGGGAAGGGCCAGAGCGCTCATCTGCCCGCCCAGGACCGCGAAGAGGCCGCTCAGCCAGAGCAGCCGGAAATCCCTGTTGCCGCGCAACGGCATGGCCATCGTGAACTCCCGGTGAGGATGGGGCCGTGAGAGGGGGGCCTGCCGTGAGCGGCGGCGGGGCGGCTCCGTCGCGACGGAACCGCCCCACGTCACCGGCCGGCCGGGCGCCACGGCGGGAGGGTTCTCCCCGGCCTCCGTGGCGCCGTCCCGGTGCGTCCGGTCAGTTCTCCAGTACGACGCTGATGACGCTCACGCAGCTGCCGGGGACCACGATCTTGTCGACGGCCGTCTCCTGGAGGTCCAGCACGGAGTGCGCCTCGACCTCGGGGGTCTCGGCCTCGTTGTTGTCGTCGGCGGCGGGCTTGGTGTTCTCGGACATGGTGGTCTCCGTCCACTCGTGACTGCGCTGCTTCCGTGGCCCGAGGTGCCGGGTCCCGGTGAGGCGGGCCGTTGCCTGCCGTTGCCGAGAAAGTTAGGAGGCTCCGCCTGGCGATCGCTTCGGCGGCGGTATGGCTCCGGTATCGGCGCAGTTCACAGCGGTTCCCCCGGCCGCCCCCGGACGTCCACGACCGGCCCGGACCCCTGCTGAGCTGGGGACATACCACTTCTGAAGCTTCCCCGGAGCGTCGTCGAACCGCCACGCCACACGCTGGGGGCTCTTCCGCGCACGCCGGACGGGTCCACCGGTGACGGTCCCCCGGCGCGCGCTCCCGGCCCCCAGAAGGAGGCGGCCCCGCATGGAACTCGGCGAACTCGTCGGACGGCGGCCCTTCCCCGCCGCCGGCCTGCTGCTCGGCCTCACCAGGCGCTGCCCCCTCAGCTGCGCCCACTGCTCGACCGGATCGTCCCTGACGACGCGGGAGGAACCGGACGCGGGCCGACTGCTCGGCTTCGTGGGCTCCTTCACCGAGGAGGACCGTCCCGACGTGGTGATGCTGACCGGTGGCGAACCACTCCTGCTGCCCGCGCTCGTCGAGGAGCTGAGCGCCCGGGCCCGCGCCGCCGGTTCGCGCACGGCACTGCTCAGCGGCATGTTCTTCGCCCGGTCCCGGAACATTCCTCCTCGTGTCCTGCGTGCGATCACCGCCGTGGACCACTTCTCCGCCAGTCTCGACGCCCACCACGAACGGGAGATCCCCCGCGCCGACGTGTTCCGCGCCGTGCACCGGGTCCGGGAGGCGGGCGTGGCGGTGAGCTTCCACCTCGCCGGTACGGGAGCGGACGACCCGTACCTCGCGGACGTCGCCCGGGACATCGAGGAGGAGTTCGGCGGCCGGGTGCCCTCCCTGGTCAACGAGGTGAGACCGTTCGGGCGGGCCGCCTCCTGGGCCGCGTCCGCCCGCACCGGCCCCGGGGCGGGCGCGGTGTCCCCGTGCGCCATGGCCGCCTGGCCGGTGGTCGCCTTCGACGGGACCGTGCTGGCCTGCTGCAACCAGGACACCGTGGACCGGCGGCCGGCCCCCGCCCATCTGCGCCTCGGGCACATCGCCACCGACGACTGGGCGGCCGTACGCCGGCGCGCCCTGGAGTCGCCGGTGCTGCGCATGATCCGCACCGTCGGCCCCGCCCTGCTGGCCGAGCGTTCCGGTGTCCCCTCGCACGGAGCCTCCTACTGCGAGGGCTGCCGGGCCCTCGGTTCCGACGTCCGGGTGGAGACCGAGGCCGCTTCGGTCGCGGCGGGTGCCCCGGGGGCGCTGCTGGACCTGGCCGCGGCCCACCGCGGTGCGGCGGACGGCCCGGTGGGCGTGGTCCGACGGCACGGCTGCGCCGCGTACGCGCCCCTGGTCCTGGCAGGTGGCACCGGCACGGACGCGGTGCCCGCCGTGGAGGGGTCCCGGTGAGCGCGGGAGGGCCGGCCTGCTCGGCGCGGCTGCGGGTCACCCTGCGGCTGCTGGACGGGGAACTGCTGCACGCGATGGAACACATGTGGCGCGCCGACGACCTCCTGCCGCGCTACCGACGCTATCTGTGCACCATGCACGCGGTGGTGCGCGCCTCCGTTCCGCTGATGTGGCGCGCCCTGGAGCGGGCCGGGCAGCTGGAGAGCCGCGGTGACCCGCTGGCCGGCCCGCTGGCGGCGTATCTGCGTGAGCACATCCAGGAGGAGGAGGGGCACGACCTCTGGCTGCTGGAGGACATCCGGGCGGCGGGAGGGCTGCCCGAGGACGCGCTCGGCCCGCTCCCCGCGCCGGTCGTCGCCTCGCTCGCCGGATCACAGTACTACTGGATCGAGCACCACCACCCGGTCGCCCTGCTCGGTTACATCGCGGTGCTGGAGGGTTACGCGCCCGCTCCCGGCCTGACCTCCCGCATCGCGCGGAGGACCGGCCTGCCGGACACCGCACTGCGGACGGTCCGGGAACACGCGGCGCTGGACACCGGGCATCTGGACGAGCTGTACACGCTGCTGGACGGGCTGCCCCTGACCCGTGGTCAGGCGTCCGACGTGACGGTCAGCGCCCTGCACTCCCTCGACGCGCTCACCCGGCTGTTCGTCCGGCTCGGGCGCTCCGTGGCGGCGCCGTCGCCACGGGGGGCCGGACCCCTCTCACCGACGGGAGTCACCCCATGACCCGACCATCCGAGAGCGGCGGCGCCCCCCGGGCACCCGGGGCCGGCGAACGGCCCGCGCTGCCGGCCTCGTTGTACGAGGCCGGACTGCCGGTGGACATGCTCACCGACGAGCAGCGCCTCGTGCTCAGCGAGCTGACGGAGGAGGAGCTCGCCGTACTGCTGGACATCAAGAGCCGCCTGGACGCGGTCGGACCCGAGGTCCAGGCGCACGGCGAAATCGCCGGCGGCGCGCTGTTCTGAGCGGTGTCCGCCCGGCACGGGCCCGGCCACGGGCCCGTGCCGGCCCCGGACGTGCGCGGGCCGTTCCGGCGGCACGCACACGCGGGCCCCGCCCGCCCGGTCCCGGAAGGAAGGAATCGTCATGACCTGCTCCACGTGCCGCCAGGACCTGCCGGACGAGGCCAAGTTCTGCTCGTCCTGCGGGACGCCGTGCGCCGTCACCGCCGCCCCCGGGGAGGACGAACGCAAGCCGGTGACGGTGCTCTTCTGCGATCTCGTCGGCTCCACCGCCCTGTCGGGCGTACTGGACCCGGAGACCCTGCGCACCGTGACGCTGCGGTACTTCGAGGCGATGAGCTCCCAGATCGTGGCTCAGGGCGGCACCCCGGAGAAGTTCATCGGTGACGCCGTGATGGCGGTGTTCGGGGTGCCGGTGGTGCGGGAGGACGACGCCCGGCGCGCGCTGGCCGCGGCGCTCGGCATGCGGGACGCGCTGGCCGTGCTCAACGAGGAACTGCACGCCACGCTCGGCATCAGGCTGGCCGCCAGGATCGGTGTCAACACCGGTCAGGTGGTGGCCGGCGGCGACGCGACGGCCCGCCAGGCCCTGGTGTCGGGCGAGACCGTCAACATCGCCGCACGCCTGGAGCAGAACGCGGGCGCGGGCGAGATCCTCCTCGGGCCGGACACGCTGCTCGCCGCCGGGCCCACGGTGTCCGCCGAGCCCACCGGGCCGCTCCGGCTGAAGGGCAAGCAGGACAGTGTGGCCGCCTACCGGCTGGTTTCCCTGGGAGCGGACGACCCGGCGCTGCTGCGCCGCTTCGACGTGCCCTTCGTCGGTCGTCACGCCGAGCAGGGCGCGCTGGACGCGGCCCTGTCGGACACCGTGCGCGAGGGGCGTGCCCGCCTGCTGCGGGTCACCGGCGAGCCTGGGATCGGCAAGACCCGGCTGGTACGGGAGTGGCTGGCGCGGCGTTCCGCCTCGGGCACCCTGACCTACGGCGCGGGCCGGTGCCGCAGCCATGGGGACCGGGGGACGCTCACCCCCCTGGCCGACGCGCTCCGCGCCCTGCCGTCGCTCGCCGGCCCACCGGAGCCGTCGGCCGGCGGTGGTCCCCCCTCCGGTACGGCTGAAGACGACGCGAGGGCCCTGCTGTCCGCGGGACTGCTGCGCGACGGTACGCCGAACGCCCCCTTCGAGGACATGTGCGCCGCCCTGACGACGGCGCTGGGCGGGGCGGCCGGGCGACGGCCGTTCGTGCTGGTGCTCGACGACGCGCACGAGGCGGCGCCCCTGCTGACGCTGACCCTGGAACGGCTGACGGAGGACTCGGGGCCCGCCGGCGTGCTGATGGTGTGTGTGGGCAGGCCGGACGGGACGGCCGACACGGCGGGCGGCCTCCAGCTCAGGGGGCTGCCCCACGAGGAGAGCGCCCGGCTGGCCGGCCTGCTGGCCCGGCTCGACGGCGGGACCGGGCCGGTGGACGAGCGCCTGCTGCACCGGGCCGAGGGCAATCCGCTCCATCTGGAGCAGCTGCTGGTCGGCGGCCGTGCGGACGGGGGCGTCGCGGACGGTCCCGGGGCCGGGCTGCCGCCCACGCTCCAGGCCCTGCTCGGCGCCCGGATCGGTGCGCTGGCCCGGACGGAGCGGAACGTGATCGATCTGGCCGCCGTGATCGGCCGCGAGTTCACCGCGGCGGAGCTGCTGCTGCTGGAGACGTCCGCGCGGCTGGCGGAACGGCGGGACCCGGTGGCGCTGAGCCTGTCCCCCGCCGACCGGGCCCACCACGTGGCACGCGTCGAGGAGGTGCTGACGGCACTGACCGGACGGCGCCTGGTGGAGCCGGCGCCGGGGGCGGGCCCCTCGGCCTACCGGTTCAGCAGCGGGCTGGTGCACGAGGTGACGTACGCGTCGTTGTCGAAGCGGGCCAAGGCGGACCGGCACGCCTGGGCGGCGGAGCTGCCGGGGGTGCTGCGGGCGGGGGACGGCGCCGTCGGCGGCCATCTCGAACGGGCCTGCCGCTACCGGACCGAGCTCGGGCTGCTCGACGACCTGACGGGGCGGCTGAGAGGGCGGGCGGCCGCCGCGCTGGGCCGCGCGGGAGCCCAGGCCGCGTCCCGGTCCGACCTCGCCTGGGCGGACGACCTGCTGGAGCGGGCGGTCGCACTTGACCCGGACGACGCGGGCTCGGTGCGCAGGCTCGGTGAGGTCCGGGTGGCTCTCGGGCGGACCGGCAGCGGGGCCGCTCTGCTGCGCCGCGTGCGCGACATGGACTCGGTGACGGTGGAGTCCGCGCACGCCAGGCTCGCGCTCGCCGTGCTGGACCCCTCGGGGCCCGGCCCCGGGCCGGCGTCCACGGCGAGGGCGGTGCTGCCGGTCTTCGAAGCGGCCGGGGACGCGGTCGGCCGGGCCAGGTCGCACCTGAGGCTCGCCCAGCACCTCCAGCAGGCCGGCCGGCACGAGGAGGCCGAGCGCGACCAGGCGCGTGCCCTGGAGCAGGCGGTCCTGGCCGGAGCCGAACCGGAGCGGGCCGGCGCTCTCGGGGCCATCGGCATCTCCCTGTGGCGCGGCCCGGTGCCCGCCCCGGAGGCGGTGTCACGGTGCCGGGCGCTGCTGGCCGCGCACGGGGAGGGCCGCCCGACCGTCAGGCTCACCCTGAACTGCCCTCTGGCGGTGCTGTACGCGCTCCAGGACCGGCCCCGCGAGGCGCGTGGCTGCCTCGCCGAGGCCCGGGAACTGGCCGGGAAGCTGCGGTTCGCCGAGGCCGAGGTGTTCCTGCCCGTGTTCGGGGCGGCGGTGGAGGCGTTGCTCGGGCACAGCGCGGCGGCACTGGAACTGCTCGCGCGGGCGGACCGGGCGGCCCGGCGCGCCGACGCGGGCGGACTGCGCACCGCCGTGGCACTGGACGCGGCCCGGATCGAGCTCGACGAGGGCCGGACACCGCAGGCGGCGGCATGGATCGCGGGCGTCGGGGAGGCGGCGGAGCTCAACCGTGCGGACGCCGTCGACCTGAACGGGCTGCGGGGCCGGCTGGCCGCCACCGCCGGGCGTCCGGTGGAGGCGGTAGACCACGCGGACCGGGCCGTGCGGGCCTCCCTGCTCACGGACTCCCCGCTGGTCCGGGCGACCGCCGAACTGGACCGGGCCCGCACCCTGTCCGCCCTGGGGCGGCGGGCTCCCGCCCTGGCCTCGGCCCGCACGGCGCGGGAGCACTTCGCGGGGAAGGGGCATCTGCCGGGCGTCCGCCGGGCCGCCGCCTGCCTCCCGGACGAGGCCATGGTCACCACGACGGAGAGGAACTGACCGATGGGAAGCACCGGAACGGGCACGGTACCGGGGCGGGGGCTCACGTGGAGCCTGCGGGGACGGGGGCCCGAGGACGTGCCGGTGCCGGCGGACGAGGGGCCACCGGGTGGCACTCCCGCGCCGAACGCGACGGGGCGCGGCGTGCGCGTGTGCGTGGTGGACTCCGGCGTGGAGCGCGACCACCCGCTGGTCGGCCCGGTGGAGAGTTCCTGGGTCGCCGTCAAGGACCCGGAGAGTCAGGAGGTCACGGTCGAGCCGACCACCACCGGCGACACCTGCGGGCACGGGACCGCGTGCGCGGGCATCATCCGCCGTACGGCGCCCGACTGCGAGATCCACAGCGTCCGGGTGCTCGGCGAGCGTTTCTCCGGCACCGGTGACGTCCTGATGGCCGGGCTCCGGTGGGCCGTGGAGCAGCGCTTCGACGTGGTGAACCTGAGCCTGTCGACCACTCGCACCCGCTTCGCCCAGGAGCTCCACGGGCTCGCCGACCGCGCCTACTTCGGCCGTACGGTGATCGTCGCGTCGGCGCACAACACCCCGGTGGAGAGCTTCCCCTGGCGGTTCGCGTCGGTGATCTCCGTGGGGAGCCACCAGGAGGACGACGAGCTCCACCTGTACAACCCGGACCCCCCGGTGGAGTTCTTCGGGCCGGGGCAGAACGTGTCCGTGCCCTGGCTGGGCGGAAAGACGATCCGCACCACCGGCAACAGCTTCGCCACCCCTTACGTCGCGGGGCTCTGCGCCCGTGTCCTCTCCGCGCACCCCAGCATGACGGCCTTCCAGCTCAAGAACGCCCTCTATCTGTCCGCGGCCAACGTGCACGCCGGCCCGCGTCCTTCCACAGCGGCAGGAGATACCCCTGATGACTCCGAGAACTGATGCCACTCTCCCCTCCGCGTCCCTCCCCCTCCCGGGCGACGCCGCCCGGCACGAGCTGCTCCAGTCCGTGGTCGACGTGGCTCGGGCGATCTTCGGGGCGGCGGCCAGCTCCGTGTGCCTGCTGGACGAGGAGGCGGACGAACTGGTCTTCCAGGCGGTCTCCGGGGAGGGCGAGGAGTTCCTGGTGGGGCGCAGGTTCCCGGCGGGGCGCGGCATCGCCGGCTGGGTGGCGACCTCGGGTGAGCCGATGGTGGTGGACGACCTGAGCCGGAACGCGTCCTTCGACCGTTCCCTCGCGGAGTCCACCCAGTACGTCCCGGACGCCTTGATGGCGGCCCCGCTCATCAGTGACGCGCGCGTGCTCGGGGTCCTGGAGGTGCTGGACCCTTCGCCCCAGGCCCGGTCGGGTGTCCGCGAACTGGACCTGTTGGCGATGTTCGCCCGGCAGGCGGCGGCTGCTCTGCGGGTGCTCCCCGCACAGCCGGCGGGCGCCGGCGGGCGGGCGCTGGAGGGCGAACGGCGCGAGGACGCCCTCCAGCTCCTCGGCAGCCTGGAGCGACTGCTGCGGGGCACGGACTGAGGGCCGTCGCATCCGGGCCGAGGGCCCTCACGCCGGGCGTCGCGCGGGAGTGACGGCCGTCTCCCGAGGGCAGGAGCCGGGTGAGTGCCGGGCCGTTCCCGCGCCGGCCCCCAGCGGAAGGACACACATCGTGAAGCTCGCTTTCTCGACCCTCGGAGTGCCGGGTCTGCCCGTCGCGGACGTGGTGCGGCTCGCCGCCGGGAACGGCTACCAGGGCGTGGAGCTGCGTGCCCATCCCGAGGAGCCGGTCCACCCCGGCCTCGGCCCTGCCGGACGCAAGGCGGTGGCCGAGGAGTTCGAGCGGGCCGGGGTCGAGATCCTGACCGTCGCCGGGTACGTGCGGGTCGCCGCCGAGGGTGAGGACGAACCGGTGATCGCCGGGATGGCCGAGCTGGTGGAACTGGCGCGCGACCTGGGCGCGGCGAACGTCCGGGTGTTCCCCGGCGGCGGGGACCAGGATCCCGCGGAGGCCGACGCGATCGCCGCCCGGCGTCTGGGAGCCGCCGCCCCGCACGCCGCCGACCTGGGCGTACGGATCCTCCTGGAGACCCACGACTCGCACCGCGCCGGGGCCGACGTGGCCCGGGTGGTGGGGACCGTCGGGCACGGGCAGATCGGTGCGGTCTGGGACGTGATGCACACCTGGCTGGCCGGGGAGGAACCCGCGGCGAGCCATGCGGTGCTGGCCCCGCACCTGGGCTACGTACAGGTGAAGGACATCGCCTCCGCCGAGGACACCGTGCCGCTCGCACTCGGTGCGGGAGTGCTGCCGCTGAAGGCGTGTCTGGACACGCTGGACCAGGACGCCTGGGTCTGCTGGGAGTACGAGAAGCGCTGGTACGCCGGGGCCGCCGAGCTGCCGGAGATGCTGGCTGCGGGCCGCGAGCACCTGCTGCGGCTCGGCGCGCCGAAGCAGTAGCCCGGGCCCGCGCCCAGCGGGCCTGCGGCTCGCGTGGCCCCGCCGCGCGGCGGGGCCACGCGAGCCCGGCCGGGACCACTTCGCCGGACCACTTCGCCGGACGGCTGCGCCGACGCGTCCCGGCGGCGGCCCCGGCTCCTGGTCACGACGGGCTCCTGACGGCATGTGCGCTCCTGGGCGGGCGCCCGCCGCCGCGGCGCACGCCGTCCGGCCCGTCCCCCATTCCCGGCGAGACCCTTGACTGGTAGTTACTTTCCATATATCCGTACCTTCTTGGAAGTTTCTTTCAGCACCGGAAGGGGCTCACGTGCACCACCGCACCTCCAGACGCACCCTCCTCACCGCCACGGCGGCCACCGCCGCGGCCGCGGCGACCGGCGTCGCCGCTCTGCCCGGCAGCGCGCAGGCGGCCGTCTCCGGAACCTCGCCGGACAGCCGTCTCAAGCGGCTCATCGCCCGGATGAGCCTGGAGGAGAAGGTCGGCCAGCTCTTCGTGATGCGGGTGTACGGGCACTCCGCCACCGATCCCGACCAGGCGGACGTCGACGCCAACCTCGCCGAGATCGGGGTCCGCGACGCGGCCGAGCTGATCTCCACGTACCACGTCGGCGGCATCATCTACTTCGCCTGGGCGCACAACACCCGCGACCCGCACCAGATCGCCGACCTCTCCAACGGGATCCAGCGGGCCGGGCTCGCCGGGCCCACGCCACTGCCGCTCCTCGTCTCCACCGACCAGGAGCACGGCATCGTGTGCCGCGTCGGCGAGCCCGCGACACTGATGCCGGGCGCGATGGCCCTGGGTGCGGGCGGTTCCCGTTCCGACGCCCGCACGGCGGGGCGGATCGCGGGGGCCGAGCTGGCGGCGCTGGGCATCAACCAGAACTACGCGCCGGACGCGGACGTCAACGTCAACCCGGCCAATCCCGTCATCGGGGTCCGTTCCTTCGGTTCCGACCCGGAGTCGGTCGCGGGGCTGGTCGCCGCGCAGGTGAAGGGGTACCAGAGCGCCCAGATCGCCTCCACCGCCAAGCACTTCCCCGGCCACGGGGACACCAGCACGGACAGCCACACCGGCCTGCCCTACATCCACCACACCCGCGAGCAGTGGGCCGAGCTGGACGCCCCGCCCTTCCGGGCGGCCGTCGCCGCCGGCATCGACTCGATCATGACGGCGCACATCGTGGTACCCGCCCTCGACCCCTCGGAGGACCCGGCCACCCTGTCCCGCCCGATCCTGACCGGCATCCTGCGCGAGGAGCTCGGATTCGAGGGGGTCGTGGTCACCGACGCCCTGGGGATGGAGGGCGTGCGCACGAAGTACGGCGACGAGCGCGTCCCCGTCCTCGCGCTGCTGGCCGGGGTCGACCAGCTGCTCAACCCGCCGGACCTGAAGGTCGCCTGGAACGCCGTCCTGAACGCCGTGCGGGGCGGCGAGATCAGCGAGGCCCGCATCGAGGAATCGATCCTGCGCATCCTGCGGCTGAAGTCCCGGCTGGGGCTGTTCCGCGACCCGTACGTCACCCACCGGGGTGTGGACCGCGTCGTCGGCGTCCCGTCCCATCTCGCCGCCGCCGACCGGATCGCCGAGCGGACCACCACGCTGCTGGCCGACGACGGCGCGCTGCTGCCCCTCTCCCGCCGCTCCCACCGGAACCTGCTGGTGGCCGGCGCGGATCCGGCCTCCCCCTCCGGCACGACCGGTCCACCGACCGCCACGCTCGCCGCGGCCTTCCAGGAACTGGGGTACACGGCGACCGCGCTGTCCACCGGCACGGCACCCTCCGCCGCGAAGATCGCCGAGGCAGTGGCGGCGGCGGAGGGCAAGGACGCGGTGGTCGTGGGCACGTACAACGTGACGGCGACCAGCTCGCAGCGCACCCTGGTCAGCGCCCTCGCGGCGACCGGCGTCCCGGTGATCACGCTCGCGATCCGCAATCCGTACGACGTCGCCCACCTGGCCGGAACGGGCTGTGCCGCGAGCCTCGCGTCGTACTCCTGGACGGACGTGGAGCTGCGGGCCGCCGCTCGTGTGATCGCGGGACGGGCCCAGCCGGAGGGCAGGCTGCCGGTCCCGGTCCAGCGGGCGGACGCCCCCGCACAGACGCTGTACCCCGTCGGCCACGGACTGTCGTACCGGAGACACACGGCCCCCTCGCCGTGACCACCTGACGGGGACAGGCCGACGGGCCGCGCCCGCCGGGTGTGATCAGCACCCGGCGCGCGCGGCCCGCTCCGGCTTCCCGGGGCCCGGCTAGGGCCGCAGTGTGCCCCGGTCCCGCTGGAGTTCGGCATCGCGCACGTCCAGGCGCGCGTCGAACGTCGCGAGGGGCTTCGCCTTGGCGGGGTCGGCCTCGACGGCAGCGGGCGCGACCCCGGCCCAGCGCAGGATGGCCGCGGTGGCCCTGGCCTTCTCGTCGGCGACGAGTCCGGCGACCTTGGCCCCGTGGTTGCCGCCCGGCACGGTGTACACGTAGCTGTCCCGCGCGCCCTTGCCGAGACGGAAGGGCTCGGCGCCCCACGGGTCGTTCTCGCCGTAGACGTACAGCATGTGCCTGGCGTTGTTCCTGACCCAGCTGTCCACGTCCCGCATGGCGGCGGGCTGGAACTTCATCGGGATGGAGCGCGGCACGAAGTTGCGCGGCGGCTGGTAGCCGTAGCGGCTCAGGTTCCCCAGCCAGGGCTGCTGGATGTCGGGCGAACCCAGCTGGGTGCCCGCCTGGTAGTAGTAGGGCGTGTAGGTCCCCAGCCCCTGGTCGGCGTAGGCGGAGAAGCCCGAGATGCCGTCGATGGAGTCCCAGATCTCCTGGTCGGTGGCGTTCTCTGCGTCGGCCGGGACGGCCGCGCAGTCGGCGAGCAGGCTGTACTGCCAGAACGCCCAGACGTAGTCCATGACGACGGCCTCGTACGCCTTGTCGAGCGTGCCGACGGTGTCGAAGGTCAGGCCGTTCTCGGCGGCGTACGCCTCGTACTTCTTCTCCAGAGGTCCACGGCGGACGAGTGCCTCGCGCTGGACACCGCCCAGCCGGTCCCGGCACTCCTCGGTACCGACGCGTGCGAAGAACCGGTCGTACGCCGAATCCTCTTTGTCGACCACGTCGTTGGGGGCCACGTAGGCGACGACGCCGTCCATGTCCTTCGGGTAGAAGCGCTCGAAGTAGGTTGCGGTCATGCCGCCCTTGGAGCCGCCGGTGCTGAGCCAGTTCTCGGAGTAGATCTTCTTCAGCGCCGTGAAGACCCGGTGCTGGTCACTGGCGGCCTGCCAGATGTCGAGCTTCGACCAGTCGGCGGGCGCCGGGCGGGACGGGGTGAAGAACCGGTACTCCAGGGAGACCTGGTTGCCGTCGACGATCTGCGTCGGCTCGCTGCGGCTGGGGTTGGTCGAGACGTTGTAGCCGCTGGTGAAGAAGACCGTGGGGCGGGTCGTGTCCTTGTGCAGCAGCGTGACGCGCTGCTGGAAGGTGCCCTTGGACGGGCGCCTGTGGTCGACCGGCTGGGTGTAGTCGAGGACGAAGAAGCGGTAGCCGGGATAGGGCTTCTCCTCGGTCAGACTCATTCCCGGGATGGCCAGGATGCGGTCCTTGATGTCCTCGCTGCTGGTGGAGCTGCTCTGCTTCGCGGCCGGTTGTGCGGCGGTGGCCGCTCCCGCCGAGGCTCCGGTCGCACTCACTGTGCCTATGAGCACCGCGAGCGACAGAACGCCTCTGAGCACCTTGCGCATGCACCCTCCCGTTGATTCACGACAGTCGCCGTGAACCTAGCGGGGGTGACACCTGCCACGCCAGACCCGTCCGCACGTCAGCACAGGATCCACCCGGTGGAGCCGGAGGAGCCACCGACGGAACCCGAGGCGCGCACACAGCGGTTCAGCGCGTGCACCGTGACGGGGCCGGCCAGCTTGGTGAACCTGCCGCTGTCGACGACCGCACGGCCGCCGCGCGGCTGCAACGACACCTTCATCGCCCGGCGTGCGCCCGGCTTCTTGGCGACGGTGACGGCGCACGCGTAGGCACGGCTCTTGTAGACGCGCAGCGAACCGGTGGAGAACGTCACCGTCTTGACCAGCCGCCCCGAGCAGGCCGACGCGGCCTGGGCCGGGGCCGCCCCGGCGGGGCCCAGCACCAGGGCGACGGCACCGAGCAGCGGCAGGACGAGGAGCGCCGCCGCCAGGCGCCGGCCCGCCCGCCCTCGCGGCCGCCTCGATGACGCCCGCGCTCTCACCACACCGTCCACCACGACCACTCCACCCGCCCATCGGAACACACTGCCCGCCTTCACACACACGTACGCACGGGTGTACGACGCGGGAGGAGGCCTCCCGGGTTCCGGAACGAGGCACCCGAACGCGGCCGAGGGCGTCACACGCCCGCCGGGGCGTCCTCCCCTATGCCTTCCCCCATGTCCTCTCCTATGAAGGTGCGCCACAGCCGGGCGTACGTGCCTCCCCTGGCGAGCAGTTCCTCGTGCGTGCCGTCCTCGGCGACCCTTCCCCCGTCCATCACCACGACCCGGTCCGCGCGGGCGGCCGTCGTCAGCCGGTGGGCGACCACCAGGGTGGTGCGCCGGCCCGCGAGGCGGTCCGTGGCCTGGTTGACCTGGGCCTCACTGGCGAGGTCGAGGGACGCGGTCGCCTCGTCGAGCAGCAGGATGTCGGGGTCGACCAGCTCGGCGCGGGCGAGCGCGATCAGCTGGCGCTGGCCGGCCGAGAGGTTGCGGCCCCGCTCGGCGACCTCGTGCAGATAGCCGTCCTCCAGGGTGGCGATCATGTCGTGCGCGCCGACGGCCCTGGCCGCCGCCTCCACCTGGGCGTCGGTGGCGTCCGGGAGCCCGTACGCGATGGCGTCGCGGACCGTCCCCTCGAACAGGTAGGCCTCCTGCGGTACGACTCCGAGCCGGTGCCGGTACGCCGTCCTGTCGAGCCGGCGCAGGTCCGTGCCGTCCGCCGTGACCCGGCCGCTCGTCGGGTCGTAGAAGCGGGCGACGAGCTTGACCAGCGTGGACTTGCCCGCTCCCGTCTCACCGACGAAGGCGACCGTCTGGCCCGCGGGGATCCGCAGGTCGACGCCGGTGAGGGCCTCCTCGTCGTCGGCGTAGGCGAACGACACGTCCTCGAACGCGATCTCGCCGCGCAGCGACGTCACGCGCAGCGGGTCGTCATGGTCGGCCGTGGACGTCGGCTCCCGCAGGAGTTCCTGGATCCGCCCGAGGGACACGCTGGCCTGCTGGTAGCCGTCGAAGACCTGGGACAGCTGCTGCACCGGGGCGAAGAACAGGTCGATGTAGAGCAGGTAGGCGACCAGCGCGCCCGTGGTCAGCGTGCCGTCGTCGACACGGCCCGCGCCGACGATCAGCACGGCGGCCGCCGCGACCGAGGCCAGCAGCTGCACGAACGGGAAGTAGACGGAGATCAGCCACTGCCCCCGCACCCTCGCCTGACGGTAGTGGTCGCTGCGCTCCGCGAACCTCTCGGCACCGTCGCGCTCGCGCCGGAACGCCTGCACGATCCGCAGCCCGGAGACGGACTCCTGGAGGTCGGCGTTGACGACACTGATGCGCGTCCGGGCGAGCTCGTACGCCTTGACGCTCTTGCGGCGGAAGAAGAACGTGCCGACGATCAGGACCGGCAGCGTCGCGAAGACGACCAGCGCCAGCTGGATGTCGAGGACGAGCAGCACCACGGTGATGCCGAAGAAGGTGACGAGGGAGACGAAGGCGGTGACCAGGCCGGTCTGCAGGAACGTGGACAGCGCGTCCACGTCCGTCGTCATCCGGGTCATGATCCTGCCGGTCAGCTCGCGCTCGTAGTAGTCGAGGCCGAGCCGCTGGAGCTGCGCGAAGATCTTGAGACGCAGGGAGTACAGCACGCGCTCCCCGGTGCGGCCCGTCATCCGGGTCTCACCGATCTGGGCCGCCCACTGGACGAGCACGGCGAGCAGACCGAGACCGGCCGCCGCCCAGACCGCGCCGAGCGCCATCTTCGTGACGCCGTCGTCGATGCCGTGCCGGATCAGCACGGGCAGGAGCAGGCCCATGCCCGCGTCCACGGCGACCAGCGCCAGGCTCACCAGCAGCGGACGGCCGAAGCCGTGGAGCAGCCGGCGCAGGCCGTACGACTTCTCCGGGCGCACCGCGCTCGCCTCGTCGATGCCGGGGGCGTCGGTGGCGGGCGGGAGCGCGTCGACCTGGGCGAGCAGCTCGGGCGTCGCGGGCATGCCGGCGGCCGCCGGGTCGCGCTGCTCCTCCTTGCGGATCCACAGCGCCGGGGTGACGCCGCGCTCGGCGTCGAACTCGGCGTCCAGCTCCTCCTGGAGCGCGCGGTCGTCCTCGGGCGCCGCGGCGGGCGACGGCTGGTGCCCGGGGGAGCTGCCGCCCATCTCGTCCGGGTCGGTGAGGAGCCGGCGGTAGAGCGCCGAACGGCGTTCGAGCTCCGCGTGCGTACCGACGTCGGCGAGCCGTCCGCGGTCGAGGACGGCGATGCGGTCGGCGAGGCCGAGCGTGGACCGGCGGTGGGCTATCAGCAGGGTCGTGCGGCCCTCCATGACCCGCGCGAGGACCTCGTGGATCTCGTGTTCGACCCGTGCGTCGACCGCTGAGGTGGCGTCGTCGAGGAGCAGCAGGCGGGGGTCGGTGAGGAGGGCGCGGGCCAGCGCCACACGCTGGCGCTGGCCACCGGAGAGGGTGAGGCCGTGCTCGCCGACCTTGGTGTCGTAGCCCTCGGGCAGGGCGGAGATGAAGCCGTGCGCCTGGGCCGCTCGCGCGGCTGCCTCGATCTGTTCCCGGGTGGCGCCCGGGTATCCGTAGGCGATGTTCGCGCCGACGGACTCGGAGAAGAGGAAGCTGTCCTCGGGTACGAGCCCGATGGCGGCCCGCAGCGAGTCCTGGGTCAGCTCCCGGACGTCGTGGCCGCCGACCAGGACGGCACCGTGCGACACGTCGTAGAAGCGGGGCAGCAGGAGGGAGACGGTGGACTTGCCACTGCCCGAGGCACCCACGACGGCCACCGTCTCACCCGGTTCGATGGTGAGGGAGAACCCGTCCAGGACCGGACGGTCCTCGTCGTAGCCGAAGCGGACGTCGTCGAACTCCACGCGCGCCGGGGCGTCGGCCGGGAGCGTCTTGGTGCCGTCGGCCATGGACGGCTCGGTGTCGATCAGTTCCAGGACGCGCTCCACACCGGCTCGGGCCTGCTGGCCGACGGTGAGGACCATGGCGAGCATCCGGACCGGGCCGACGAGCTGGGCGAGGTAGGTGGAGAAGGCGACGAACGTGCCGAGCGTGATCTCACCCCGGGTGGCGAGCCAGCCGCCGAGGGCCAGCATCGCGACCTGGCCGAGCGCGGGGACGGCCTGGAGCGCCGGGGTGTAGCGGGAGTTCAGCCGGATGGTGCGCAGCCGGCCGGCGAAGAGCCTGCGGCTGACCTCACGGAGCTTGCCGGTCTCCTGTTCCTCCTGGCCGAACCCCTTGACGACCCGGACCCCGGAGACGGCCCCGTCGACCACTCCGGCGACGGCGGCGGCCTGGCTCTGGGCGTACCAGGTGGCGGGGAAGAGACGGGCCTTGGAGCGGCGCGCGATGAACCACAGCGCCGGGGCGACGGCGAGGGCGACGAGGGTCAGGGGCAGCGACAGCCACGCCATGATCACCAGGGAGATGACGAAGAGCAGGATGTTCCCGATGGTCATCGGGAGCATGAAGAGGAGGCCCTGGATCAGCTGCAGGTCACTGGTCGCCCGTCCGACGACCTGCCCGGTGGAGAGCTCGTCCTGCCTCTTCCCGTCGAGCCGGGTGAGGGTGCCGTACATCTCGGTCCGCAGATCGTGCTGTACGTCCAGGGCGAGCCGCCCGCCGTAGTAGCGGCGGACGAAGGTGGCGACGTAGACGAGGACGGCCGCCGCGATGAGAAGGCCGGTCCACACGCCCAGGGACCGGGTGTGGTTGCCGACGACGTCGTCGATGATGACCTTGGTGATGAGGGGCACGAGCGCCATCACGGCCATGCCCGCGAGGGACGAGCCCAGCGCCAGCACCACGTTGCGGCGATAGCGCCACGCGTACGCGCTCAGCCTCCGGGCCCAGCCCTGCTGCTCCGCGGCCGACTGCCGCGCGGGGTGCCTCCCCGCGCCGTCCTTCTCCGCGCCCTTGACCTCCGCGCCCACCACCCGTGCCTCCTGTTCCGCCCCGACTCCCCGCCTGACCTACCGCAAGTCCCCAACGCGGCGGGCTGCGGATTTCATCCTTCCGCAACAATTCCCGGCCGGCGGGCCAGGGGCCGGCGGGCTGAGCGGTTCCGGGGAGCGCCGGGGTAGGGATGGCCGCGCGCACCGGGATCAAGGGAACGGGGAAGCCGATGGCGAACGACCTCAGGGCGGAGGCGTACCTCTGCGGCCGGCTGTACGCGGCACTGGCGGAGCTGCAGAGGCTGGGCGAGGGGGAGCATCACTCGCTCGGCCGGCCGGACGTCGTACGGAAGCTGGCCCTGGAGCCGTCGAAGCACCTGACCAGGCGCCTGCATCTGGCCGGCAAGTACCTGCAAGGGGCCAGGAACAGGGGCCGGGGCGGCCCGGCGGCCGTGGTGTTCAGGTCACTGCCGGATCTGCTGCCCGCCGGGAGGGACCTGCCGGGTTCCCTGCGCGACTCCGGCCTCCAGGAGCGCTTCCACGAGGGCCGCACCGCGCAGGAGGCGGCGATCGGCAGGACCGCCGGAGCGGGGTGAGGCGTGCGCGGCCGGGGGTGAGGCGGAGGCGGCCGGCCCGGCTGTTCCCCGGGCCGGCCGCACGAACCCGTCCTAGAGGTGCGTCGGCTCGAACATCCTCA
This sequence comes from Streptomyces sp. ALB3, assembly GCF_044385685.1. Classification (NCBI taxonomy): domain Bacteria; kingdom Bacillati; phylum Actinomycetota; class Actinomycetes; order Kitasatosporales; family Streptomycetaceae; genus Streptomyces; species Streptomyces sp. ALB3. The sequence goes on from NZ_JBISCE010000041.1 coordinate 123,828, forward strand.
GCAGCGCGGGGAGCACCACCACCGAGGGGCCGGGGGCCGCCAGGGCCTTGCCGAGGTCGGCGGCCAGGGTCTCGGGCGTCGTACGGACCGCGGGGACGCCGAAGGACTCGGCGAGGGCCACGAAGTCCGGGCGGGAGAGCTCGGTCGCCGTGGCTTCGCCGAAGGCGCCCGTCATGTACTCGCGCAGGATGCCGTAGCCCCCGTCGTCGACGATCAGCCAGGTGACGGGCAGGTCGTACTGCCGCACGGTGGCCAGCTCGGCGATCGAGTACATCGCTCCGCCGTCGCCGGAGACCGCGAGGACCGGCCTGGTGCGGTCGGCGGCGGCGGCACCGATGGCGGCCGGGAAGCCGTAGCCGAGACCGCCGGCCCCCTGCGCCGAGTGCATGGTGTTGGGCTGTCGGGCGTCGAAGGCGGACCAGGCCCAGTAGGCGAGGATCGTCATGTCCCAGAAGCTGGGTGACGTGTCGGGCAGCGCCTCACGGACCGAGGCGAGCACCTGCTGTTCCAGCGTGAGGTCCTGCGCCGCGATCCGGTCGTGGACCCGCTCCAGCAGCGCGCGGACGCGCTCCGGCGCGTCGTCGTCCTCCCGGGGCTCCACGGCGTCCAGGAGGCCGGCGAGGGCCTCGCGCGCGTCGGAGTGGATGCCGAGCGCGGGGTGGTTGGACTCCAGCTTCCCGGCGTCCGCCTCGATCTGGATGATCCGGCCGCGCGGGGCGAACGTGTGGTAGTTCGAGGAGAGCTCGCCCAGCCCTGAGCCGACGACCAGGAGGACGTCGGCCGACTCCAGGAAGTCCGTGGTGTACCGGTCCTCCAGCCAGGACCGGAGCGACAGCGGGTGCTCCCACGGGAAGGCGCCCTTGCCGCCGAAGGTGGTGACGACCGGAGCGTTGATCTTCTCCGCGAGCGCGCGCAGCTTGCCGGACGCGTCGGACCGTACGACTCCGCCGCCCGCGATGATCGCCGGACGCTCGGCGTCCGACAGCAGGCGGGCGGCCACGAGGGTCAGCTCCGGGCGCGGGTACAGGTCGCGCGGGGTGGCGTCGAGCGCGCTCACGGCGGGCAGGAGCGTCCCGGCGAGCAGCACGTCCTGCGGGATCTCCACCCAGACCGGGCCGTGCGGGGCGGTCAGCGCGGACTCCCAGGCCGCGGCGATCGCGGACGGGATCTGGGAGGCCGTGCGCACGGTGTGCACGGACTTCACGATGTCGCGGAAGGACGCCTTCTGGTCGCGGAGCTCGTGCAGGTAGCCGTGGCGTCCGCCGCCGAGCCCGGCCGTGGGGATCTGGCTGGAGATCGCCAGCACGGGCGCCGAGGCGGCGGCGGCCTCCTGGAGCGCGGCCAGGGAGGTCAGGGCGCCCGGGCCGGTGGAGAGCAGCAGGGGCGCCACCTCACCGGTGATCCGTCCGTAGGCGTCGGCGGCGAAGCCCGCGTTGTTCTCGACGCGCAGACCGACGTACGAGAGCGAGGAGCGGCGCAGCGCGTCGAACATGCCGAGAGCGTGCTGCCCGGGCAGTCCGAAGACGGTGGTGGCGCCGAGGCCCTGGAGGGTCTCGACGACCAGGTCCCCGCCGTTGCGTCCGGGCGGGGGGTTCAGGGCGGCCTCGGCCTGCGCGGCGGTGAGCTGCGGCCGGTCGTCGTGGTCGTGACTCACTGGGTGCGGCCCTCCGCGATCTGGCGGGACATGATCGTCGTCAGCTCGTACGCCGTGTGCGAGGCGGCGACGGACGTGATCTCCGCGTGATCGTACGCCGGGGCGACCTCGACCAGGTCGGCCGAGACGAGGTGGCAGGAGGACAGCCCGCGCAGGATCTCCAGGAGCTCGCGCGAGGTGAGGCCGCCGGCCTCGGGGGTCCCGGTGCCGGGGGCGTGCGCGGGGTCGAGCACGTCGATGTCGATGGAGATGTAGAGCGGGCGGTCACCGATGCGCTGCCGCAGCTGGTCGGCGATCTCGTCGACGCCGCGCCGCATGACGTCGGCGGAGGTCACGATGCCGAAGCCCATCTTGGCGTCGTCGGTGAGGTCCTTCTTGCCGTACAGCGGCCCGCGGGTACCGACGTGCGACAGCGCCTCGGTGTCGAGGATGCCCTCCTCGACGGCCCGGCGGAACGGGGTGCCGTGGGTGTACTCGGCGCCGAAGTAGGTGTCCCAGGTGTCCAGGTGCGCGTCGAAGTGGAGCAGGGCGACGGGGCCGTGCTTCTTGGCGACCGAACGCAGCAGGGGCAGCGCGATGGTGTGGTCGCCGCCGAGCGTCATGAGCCGGGCTCCCGTGCCGAGCAGGTCGTCGGCGGCGGCCTCGACGGTCTCCACGGCCTCGTTGATGTTGAAGGGGTTCGCGGCGATGTCACCCGCGTCCGCGACCTGGGCGAGAGCGAAGGGCGAGGCGTCCTGCGCCGGGTTGTAGGGCCGCAGGAGCCGCGAGGCCTCGCGGATCGCGTTGCCGCCGAAGCGGGCCCCGGGACGGTAGGAGACCCCGCTGTCGAAGGGCACGCCGACCACGGCGACGTCGGCGGAGCCGACCTCGTCGAGCCGGGGCAGCCTGGCGAACGTCGCGGGTCCGGCGTACCGCGGGACACGGGAGGAGTCGACGGGGCCGCGCGGCGCTTCGTTGCTGCTCATGGGTGCGAGTGCCTTTCGTTGGACCATGCACGCCGTGTGGGCGTTCATGCGCTGTCGAGTTTCTCAGGGTCCGGACCGGGCCCCTGACACCGGTGGCCGGACGGTCAGACGGTGACGGGGTCCGGGGTGGCCGGCTCGTCGTCGGTCCCCCGCCCGGCGAGCCGCTCGCGCCAGGCCGCCAGTACGGCCGCGTCGGTCGGCTTCGTGGCCAGCGACACGACGACGTACACCGCGAGCGAGGCGAGCAGCCCGTAGTAGACCGGTTCGTTGGCGAGGATGCCGTAGGCCGCCATCAGCCCGGTCACCGCGACACCACCGACGGCCACGGCCGCCAGCGCGCCCGCCGCGGTGCCACGGCGCCAGAGCAGACCGCCGAGGATCGGTACGAGCAGCCCGCCGACCAGCAGGTTGTAGGCGACGGTCAGGGCCTCGACGACGTCGTTGAGCGCGATGGCGATGACGATGACGGCGACGCCCATGAGCAGGATGAAGGCCCGGTTGCCCTTCACCTCGTCGCGTTCCTCCCCGCCGTCCCCGGCGACCACGCCGCGCAGGCGCGACCAGATGTCGTTGTTGGCGACGGTCGCGCAGGCGATCAGGGCGCCGGAGGAGGTGGACATCACCGCGGCGAGCGCGGCGGCCAGCACCAGTCCCCGCACACCGACGGGCAGTTCGTCCTTGACGATCGTCGCGAAGGCCGCGTCGGCGCTGGGCAGCGTCGGGTACATCACCTTGGCCGCCGTGCCGATGACGGCACCGGCGACCGCGTAGACGAGGCAGTAGGTGCCCGCGACGGTGCCGCCCCAGCGTGCCGTCCGGTCGCTGCGGGCGGTGAACACACGCTGCCAGATGTCCTGGCCGATCAGCATGCCGAAGGTGTAGATCAGGACGTACGTGAAGATCGTCTCGCCGCCGATGCCCAGCGGGTCGAAGTACTCCGTGGGCAGCTGCGCCTTCATCTCGCTGAAGCCGCCCGCCTTGACCACGGCGATCGGCAGGAGGAGGAGCAGGACACCGATGGTCTTGACGACGAACTGCACCATGTCGGTGATCGTGATCGACCACATGCCGCCGAGCGTCGAGTACGCGACGACGATGGTGCCGCCGAGGATGATCGCCACGGTCCGGTTCACGTCGAACAGGACGTCGAAGATGGTGGCGTAGGCGATCGTCGAGGTGACGGCGAGCATCAGCGTGTACGCCCACATGACGACACCGGAGATGACCCCGGCCCGGCCGCCGTAACGCAGGTCGAGCATCTCGGAGACGGTGTAGACCTTCAGCCGGGCGATGCGGGCCGAGAAGAACACGGACAGGGCGAGCAGTCCGAGGCCGATCGTGAAGACCATCCAGGCGCCGGAGAGCCCGTACTGGTAGCCGAGGCCCACACCGCCGATCGTCGAGGCCCCGCCGAGGACGATCGCGGCCATGGTCCCGGAGTACATCCAGGGGCCGAGCCGCCGCCCGGCGACCAGGAACTCGCTCTTGGACTTGGCGCGGCGCATGCCCCACCAGCCCATGGCGAGCATGCCGGCCAGATAGACCACGATCACCGCGTAGTCGACAGCCATGGGCTTTCCTCCGTCTCGTTTCCGCTCAGGGGTCGGGTGTGGTGATGAAGACGGTAGGTGGCCGGAAGCCGACGCTGAAGTGTACGTTTCCTCCATCCTCACCCCGCAGATCGGATGGATCGTCCATGCCGGACTCCCCTGCCGGACCTCCCGCCCCTCCCATCGCCCTGGCCGGGCTGCTGGCCAGGGAGGAGCTCGGGCTGCGACGGATCGCCGGCCCGGACCACGCGGACCTGCTGTGGGTGCACACCTCGGAGATGGCCGACCCGTATCCGTACCTGCTCGGCGGCGAGCTCCTGCTGACCGCGGGCGTCCAGCTCACGGACGCGGACACCTATGTGGGCCGGCTGGTCGAGGCCGGGGCCGCGGCGCTCGGCTTCGGGGTGGCGCCGGTGTACGACACCGTGCCGGCGGCCCTGGTCGAGGCGTGCGACCGGCACGGGCTGCCGTTGCTGGAGGTGCCTCGCGAGACCCGCTTCGCCGCCATCGCCCAGGCGGTGTGGCGGCTCATGGCGGAGGCGCGGCACCGGGAGCTGCGCCGCGTGACCCGGGCGCAGCAGGCCCTGGCGACGGCGGCGGCCCGCCCGGACCCGGTGCCCGCGGTGCTGCGGCAGCTCGCCGTACAGCTGGACGGCCGGGTCGCGCTCCTCACGGCGGACGGCGAGGTGCTGCACACGGCGGGCGGGCGGACCGCACCGGACGTGCGGACGGCGCTGGCCCGGCTGGCCCGGGTGGTGGCTCCCACGGCGCCGCACACCGCCGCCTCCGCCCGGAAGCCGAGTCCGTCGTCGGCGACCGACACCAGGGACGGCACCCATCTGTTCGCGTACGCGCTCGGCGGCGGGCAGGGACTGGCCCTCGCCCTGGCGACGCCCCGGCGCGACTCCGGTGACCACACCGTCACGGGGATCGCCGTCGTGCTGCTCTCGCTGCTCACCGCCCCGCACCAGGGCGCCGACGCGGCGGGCCGCTCGGCGGCGCTGGTGCGGCTCATGCTGGGCGCCGCCCCGGGGGACGTGGCCCCGCTGCTGGACGACGGCGACTCCTGGACGGTGGTCCACGCCCGCCGCGCCGACGGCACCCCGGCCGGCCCGCTGAACGCCGGGGCCCTGGGGGCGGCGCTGGGCTCCGCGCTGTCGGACGTGGAGCGGGAGACCGTACGGGTCCTGCTTCCGGGCGTCCGCGAGGCGGTGGCCCCGCAGCCCGGCTGGACCCTGGGCGTGTCCGAGCCCGTTCCGGCCGGCGCCCTGCCCGACGCCGACGCCCAGGCGTCCCGCGCCCTGGGCCACGCGGAGGCGACCCGTAGGCCGCTGACCAGGCACCGCGCCGGTCGCGAGGGGCTGGCCGCCCTGGTCCCGGCCGGCCTCGCCGAAGCCCACGCCCGCACCCTCCTGGCCCCCCTCACCGCACCCCTGGCCGAGACCCTGCGCTGCTGGCTGAGCCTGCACGGCAGCTGGGACCGCACGGCGGTGGCCCTGAAGGTCCACCGCAACACGGTCCGCCAGCGCGTCGCCCGGTGCGCGGCGCTGCTGGACATGGACCTGGACGACATGGACGTACGGACGGAGCTGTGGTTCGCGCTGCGGGGGCGCACGTCCTGAACCGCCCTCGGGCGTGCTCCGCCGACGCGTTCCCGTCTCGCCGCGGCCGGCCGGCGCTCCGAGTGGCAGGCGTCGCACGAACATAGGTATGGGTACTCATGCCGCAGCCACCCTCCCGGCGGCATCGTGTGCCTCACACCGACCAATATGGTTTTCTCACAACGGAGTTAGAGATGGCTGCCACGCCGCGCCCCCTGTCCCGGTCCCTTCGCCGCAACCTGGTGAACCCCGCCGCCCTGGGCTACCTGGCCGTGGTGGCGGCTGTCGGGACATGGGTCGGGCTCGACACACTCCTCGTCGAGCAGACGGACGGCAGTTTCGCCGGGGTCTGGCTGTTCCTCGTGACCGCCCCCACCTCGCTGCTGTTCGCCGCCCTTCCCGGTTCGCTGCCGCTCGCCGGTGTCGCCGTCGGGGCCCTCGTCCAGGCGCTGGCGCTCGGTGCCGCCTACCGCTGGGCTCGCGGGCGGACGGCGCGGCGGACCGCCGGCGCCGGCGCCTGAGGAAGGGGTCAGGACACCGGAAGGGAGAGTCGAAGGTATGGCGAGATGCGGGAAGTGCGGGGCCGGGAAGCGCCGTTGGCCCCGTTCCTGTCCGAGGTGCCGTCCCGGGGCGGCGGACCGGGGGGACCAGGCCATGGACGCCGCCGAGCTGGCCGTCGAGACGGGACTGCTCGGCTGGATCGGGCGAGGCTTCGTGGGCGTCGTGCGACTGGTACTGCGCGCGATGGGCTGACCACTGCCGCGTCAGCGCACCCCTCGCACGAGGAGGCCTACCCCGGCGGACGGGCCGGGGCGGCGTCGCTCGCGTCAGGCCTCAGGGACATCCGCACCAGTGTCCCGGACTCGCTGATCAGCAGGTCCGGCACATGGTCCTCGTAGAAGCGGATCTGTCCGATGACACCCTCGGTGCCGGAGTGCCGCGCCAGCCGCTCGAGAAGCGGGTCCAGCTCGGGGAGGCACTCCGCGTGCACCTCCTGCCGCACGGTCAGAGCCCATCCGCCGTCCGCCCGGCACAGCTCGCCCACCAGCACCCCTCCGATGCGCGCCGCCGGCCCCCGCCCGGCGAGGAGGGGGAACGCGTCCTGCGGTCCGGCCGGTTCGTCCTCCGGCGTCTCCGCCGCTCCGTCCGTCCACCCGGTGCCGGTATCGGCAGCGATGCCGAGATGCCGTCTCAGCTCGTCCACGACGGTGCCCGGCACCGTGGCGCGGAGGTGGAGAGCGAGGTCGACTGCGTAGAGGTCACCCATCCCGGCAGCCTAGGCAATGCGCCGGGGAGGAAACAGGGAGGAGGCGACCGAGGACGGTCTGCTAGGCATAGGACCCCCAGCCCAGCCGAGACGAACGGGATGCCATGCCACGCGTCGTAGAACTCATCCGCTCCACCGCCCTGTCCGACGTGGCCGAGTACGCCTACGCCGCCACCGCACCCGCCGACGCACGGCTGATCTTCCTCGCCGGGGCGTGCCCGCTGAACGAGGACGGGTCCACGGCGGCCGTCGGCGACTACGCCGGCCAGGCGGCGAAGGCGGTCGAGAACATGCGGACCGCTCTCGCGGCGGCGGGAGCCGGTCTGGAGGACGTCGTCAGCACGCGCGTGCTGGTCGCCTCCACGCGGCAGGAGGACCTGGTCACCGCCTGGAAGGTGGTCCGGGACGCCTTCGGCGAGCACGACGTGCCGAGCACGCTGCTCGGCGTCACCGTTCTCGGATACCACGACCAACTCGTGGAGATCGAGGGCGTCGCCGCCGTCTCCGACTCCTGACCGCCCGGCAGCCCCGCCCTCCGCCGTGAGCCGGAGGGCGGCAGGCTCCTCCACGACGCCCTCCCCCGCACCTCCCCGGTTCAGCGGCGTGCTCGATGCGGGGCATGCGGTGTCCCACCGCTTGTCTGTTCCCACCGCTGGGTGAGCTCCGGATCGTGCGCCCGCTGGGTGTCGTGACCGGGCAGCCGCACGGCTGAACCGCGCCTCCCCGCCCTGGCCCGCCGGCCTTCACCGGCGGGCCAGGGCGCCGCCCACGCCCGGGTGCCGCCGGTGCCGGCGCGGCGGTGGCTCACTGCACGCGTGCGGACGTCCGGCCACCGCTCTCCTCGTCGTCGCTGTCGTCGCCCGGGACGTGGACGTCGAAGACGTTGATGTTGATCTCGACGACCTCCAGCCCTGTCATCGTCTCCACCGCGTCCGTCACCTGAGCCCTGATCCGGTCGGCCAGCTCATGGATCGGGATGCCGTACTCGACCTCGATGTCGACGTCGACCGCGGTCTGCGACTCCCCCACCTCGACCTTCACCCCGCGTCCGCCACCGGAGGAACCGCCCACGCGTCCCGCCACGGCGCCTATCGCCTTGGACGCTCCCCGGCCCACCGAGTGCACGCCGTCCGTCTCGCGGATGGCGATTCCGGCGATGGTCGCCACCACGCCGTCGGCGATGGTGGTCCTGCCACGCCCTGACCGCTCACCGTTCCTGCCTGTGGTTGCGCTCCCGCCCAGGGACTCGACATCAGCCATGACTGCCTCACAGAGGGTTGTTGCGACGAGGCTGCTCGGGGCCTCGCCGGCTCCTCATCTCACTGTGCGCCTGCCCGCCGCCGCCCGCCATCGATGTGTACGGGGCGCTCCGCCGGCTCACTCTCCGCTGTCGGGAGCGCCCTCGGCCGCCCCGGAAGCACCGCCTCCATCCCCGCGGGGATCCGGCGTGCTCAGCATCACCCTGGACAGTCGCCGTGACCCCCGGGTAACTTTTGACCAGGACTGAGCAAGCGCTTAGCCACTGCGACCGACGCTGAAGCTGACACCAGGAGGCATCCCGTGCGCCGTACGGTTTACAACGAGGACCACGAGGCGTTCCGGGAGACCATCCGCGCCTTCATCGAGTCCGAGGTCGTCCCCGTCTACGACGAGTGGTTCGCGGCGGGCCAGGCGCCTCGCGACTTCTACTACAAGCTCGCCGAGCTGGGCATCTTCGGCATCGAGGTGCCCGAGGAGTACGGCGGCGCGGGCGTGGAGTCCTTCAAGTTCGAGGCGATCCTGTACGAGGAGACCGCCCGCGCGGGCATCTCGTTCGGCGGCTCCGGGGTGCACGTCCTGCTCTGCCTGCCGTACCTCAAGGCGTACGCGACCGAGGAGCAGAAGAAGCGCTGGCTGCCGGACTTCGTCTCCGGCAAGTCCATGTACGCGATAGCCATGACCGAGCCGGGCACCGGTTCGGACCTGGCCGGCATGAAGACGACCGCCAAGCTCTCCGAGGACGGCACGCACTACGTCCTCAACGGCGCCAAGACCTTCATCACCGGCGGTGTGCACGCCGACAAGGTCATCGTCTGCGCCCGCACGGACGCCCCCAAGGCCGACGACCGCCGGCACGGCATCTCGCTCCTGGTGGTCGACACCAAGTCCGAGGGCTACTCCGTCGGCCGCAAGCTCGACAAGCTCGGCCTGAAGGTGTCCGACACCGCCGAGCTGGCCTTCGTCGACGTCAAGGTGCCCGTCGAGGACCTGCTGGGCGAGGAGAACAAGGGCTTCTCCTACCTGGGCCAGAACCTCCCGCAGGAGCGTCTGGGCATCGCCGTCGGCGCGTACGCGCAGGCGAAGGCCGCCGTGCGGTTCGCCCAGCAGTACACGCAGGACCGCACCGTCTTCGGGAAGCCGGTGGCGTCGTTCCAGAACACCAAGTTCGAACTGGCCGCCTGCAAGGCCGAGGTCGACGCGGCCGAGGCGGTCTGCGACCGGGCGATCGAGGCGCTGGACGCCGGCGAGCTCACGCCCGCCGAGGCCGCCTCGGCGAAGCTGTTCTGCACCGAGGTCGCGCACCGCGTGATCGACCGCTGCCTCCAGCTGCACGGCGGCTACGGCTTCATGAACGAGTACCCGATCGCCCGCCTGTACACGGACAACCGGGTCAACCGCATCTACGGCGGCACCAGCGAGGTCATGAAGTCGATCATCGCCAAGTCCATGGGTCTCTGAGAACGGCTGCGTTTCTCCCCCATGAGCGCAGCACTCGACTCCCTGCTCGATCTGCTCGACCTGGAGCAGATCGAGCAGGACATCTTCCGGGGCATGAGCCGTTCGGCGGTCGTGCCCCGCGTCTTCGGCGGCCAGGTCGCGGCCCAGGCCCTGGTCGCCGCCGGGCGCACGGTCCCCGACGACCGGGGCGCCCATTCACTGCACGCGTACTTCCTGCGCCCCGGGGACCCCGGGGCGCCGATCGTCTACAGCGTGGACCGGATCCGGGACGGGCGGTCCTTCACCACCCGGCGGGTCGTCGCCGTCCAGCACGGCAAGCCAATCTTCCACCTCTCGGCCTCGTTCCAGGTCCACGAGGAAGGCATGGACCACCAGGCGGTCATGCCCCCGGCCCCGGACCCGGAGACGCTGCCCACGGCGGCCCGGATGCTGCCCGCGTACGCGGACCGCTTCGCCGACCCGCGCATGGTGGACCGGCTGCTGGAGGCCCGCGCCGCGGTCGACCTGCGCTACGTCGACGCCCCGCCGTTCGCCACCGCCGGCGAACCGCGGGAGCCCCGCTCCCAGGTCTGGTTCCGGACGCACGGCAAGCTGGCGGACGACCCCCTGCTGCACGTGTGCATGGCGACGTACGTCTCCGACATGACCCTGCTCGACTCCGTCCTGCTCGCCCACGGGCGGGGCGGCTGGTCGGTCGGTGACGTGGTGGGCGCCAGCCTGGACCACGCGATGTGGTTCCACCGCCCCTTCCGGGCGGACGAGTGGCTGCTGTACGACCAGGAGTCGCCCTCCTCCTCCGGAGGGCGCGGTCTCGGCCAGGCCAGGATCTGGACGGCCGACGGGAAGCTGGCCATCACCGTCATCCAGGAGGGTCTGGTCCGCGTCCCGAGGGACTGAAGCCGCACATTCGGACATACTGCCCTCCATGAGCGACGCCACGCGTGACGGCCGGACCGAGGGCGGTGAGTCCGCGGTCACCGTCGTCGTCGCGGCGGCCGCCAACCTCGGAATCGCGGCGGCGAAGCTGGTGGCGGGGCTGATCAGCGGGTCGAGCGCCATGCTCTCGGAAGCCGCGCACTCGGTCGCCGACACCGTCACCGAGGTCATGCTCCTCACCGCCCTCAGGCGCAGCGAGAAGCCTGCGGACGAGGACCATCCGCTGGGTTACGGACCCGAGCGCTACATCTGGGCGATGCTCGCCGCCGTCGCGACGTTCGTCGGCGGCGCGGTGTTCTCCCTGTACGACGGCGTCCACACGCTGATCGAGGGGGAGGAACTCGGCGATCCGCTCGTCTCGTACCTCGTGCTCGCGGTCGCCTTCCTGCTGGAGGGCTTCTCGCTGCGCACGGGTGTCCGGCAGGTGCGGGGCGAGGCCGCCCGGCTGCGGATGCCCGCGCCGCGCTACCTGCGCCGGACCCCCGACACGGCGGTCAAGGCCGTGGTGATGGAGGACTCGGCGGCCCTGGCCGGACTGCTCCTGGCGGCCGGCGGCCTGCTCGGCGGGCAGCTCTCCGGATCCGGCGTCTGGGACGGGATCGCCTCGGTCCTCATCGGCGTACTGCTGGTGTACGTGGCATGGGTGCTCTGCCGGTCCAACGCCCAGCTGCTCATCGGCCGGCCGCTCCCGGCCGGGATGCGGGCCGGGGTGCGTGAGGAGCTGTTGTCCGTGCCGCACATCGTCGAGGTGGTGGAGCTGACCACGCTGATCCAGGGCCCATCGGAACTGCTGGTCGCCGCGAAGATCGATTTCCGGGACGCGTCGACGGCCGCGCAGATCGAGTGGGCGTGCGAGGAGGCGGAGCAGCAGTTGCGGGAGCGCTACCCGTCGATCCAGCGGGTGTACCTGGATCCGACACCGGGGCGCGCGCAGCGGTCGGCGGCGCGCTCCGGCGGCTGAGACGGGCGCGGGGCGGTCCGGGAGGAGCCGGTCGTGCGCCGGAATGTGAGAGTGCCGCGTGAGACGGGGTCGGCGCTCGCCGCGACGGGTAGGACCGGGGCGATCCCTTTCCCACTCCAGGAGGACCGGCAGTGCCTCAGCATCCCGCCCCCATCGTCCTTGACCCCGCCGCCCGCGACGCTGACGCCGAGCACGAGCTGTTACGCGCCCAGGGCCCCGCGACACGTATCGACATCCTCGGAGTGGAGGCCTGGTCCGTGTCCGACCCGGCCCTGCTGAAGGAGCTGCTGACCAGTCCTGACGTGTCCAAGGACGCGCGTCGGCACTGGCCCGGCTTCGAGGAGGCCGCCCGGACGTGGCCGCTGGCCCTGTGGATCGCCGCGGCGAACATGTTCACCGCGTACGGAGGCGACCACCGCCGTCTGCGCCGGATCGTCGCCCCCGCGTTCAGTGCCCGGCGCATCGCGGCGCTGAGGCCGACGGTCGACGGGATCGTGGAGGGCCTCCTGGACGGTCTGGAGACCACTCCCCCGGGTGACGTGGCGGACCTCCGGGACCGGTTCGCCTATCCGCTGCCCATAGCGGTCATCGGCCGGCTCCTGGGGGTCCCCGACGACCGCGCCAACGAGTTCCGCGTCCTGGTCAACGACGTGTTCGCCACCACGCTGACCCCCGAGGAGGCCGCTGCCAACGCCGGGCAGCTGTACTCCATGCTCGACGCGCTGATCGCCGCCAAACGGGCCGAGCCGGGTGAGGACATGGCGTCGGTGCTGATCGCCCTGGGCGAGGAGGGCGTCGACGGGCAGAAGCTGGCGGAGGAGGAGTTGCGCGACACGCTCCTGCTGATGATCAACGCGGGTTACGAGACCACCGTCAACCTGATCGACCAGGGCATCACGACCCTGCTGACCGACCCCGGCCAGCTCGCCCACGTCCGTGAGGGCCGCGCGTCGTGGCTGGACGTGGTGGAGGAGACCCTGCGCCACTCCCCGCCGGTCAAGCACCTGCCCCTGCGGTACGCCGTCGCCGACATCCCGCTGCCCGACGGGCGGACCATCGCCAAGGGCGACGCGATCCTCGCCTCCTACGCCGCCGCCAACCGCCATCCGGGATGGCATCGCGACCCGCACACCTTCGACGTCACCCGGATCACGAAGGAGCACCTCGCCTTCGGCCACGGGATCCACTTCTGCCTCGGTGCGGCGCTGGCCAGGATGGAGGGGGAGGCCGCGCTGAGTGCCTTCTTCGCCCGCTTCCCGGACGCCGAACTGGTGCCGGAGGCCGGGGACATGGGACCGGTGGCCTCACTGATCAGCAACGGCCACCGGTCACTGCCCGTCCGCCTGCGGCCACGCGAGGACCGACGGGCGCGGACCCGCTGACCCACCAGCCGTCCGTCCGGGCGTCACGCCCGGTCGGCGGAGGGAAGCAGCCCGGCAGCGTCCAGCAGGTAGTCGGTCATCGGGTCGTAGTAGCGCGGGTCGGCGACATGGTCGTCCAGCGGCACGGTGACCTGGAGGGTGCCCTCCGCCTCGCCCAGGAAGAGGGCGGGGTCGTTGCAGTCCGCGTAGCCGATCGAGTCGATCCCGCGCTGCCCCGCACACCCGGCCCAGCCGTGGTCGGCCACGACCAGGTCGGGCTGCGGCCGGCCCTCGCGCTCCAGGCCGTCCAGGATGGCGGCCATCGGGACCGGGGAGTGCGTGTGCCACAGGGTCGCGCCCCGCTCCAGCACCGCGACGTCGGCGAACTGGAAGACCATGCCCTCGTCGGCCATGAGGCCCCCGGGGATGCGTACGATCTCGCAGCCGGCGGCCCGCAGGGCGTTCGCGGTCTGCCGGTGCACGTCGAGGAGTCCGCCCGGGTGCCCGGTCGCGAGCAGCACCCGTTCCCTGCCCGCCGCCGCCTTCCGCAGCCGGGCCGCCATGCGGTCGAGGGCGTCGACCGTCAGCTCCGGGTCGATGGTGTCCTGCCCCTGCCGGTGCTCCGGGTCGTCGTTGACGCCGCAGCGCTCCGCCATCACGGCCAGCACGTCCTGCTCGTCGAGCCAGCGGTCGCCGAGCTCCAGCCCCAGCCAGAAGTGGCGGTTGCCGTTGGCGAGCTGACGGTAGTGGGAGAGGTTGTTGTCGCGGGGCGTGGCGACGTCGCCCGCGATACGGGTGCGGACGAGGTGCTCGACGAGGGCAGCGCGGCTGGGTATCGGCATGCACCCATTGTGCCGTCGGCGACGCACTGTGTGCCCGGTGTCTCGTACGGCGGAACCCTGGACCGCGGGTGCCGCACGCTCACACGGCCCGGGCCGGCACCCGGCCCCCGGCGACGGACCCGTCACCGTCCGACGCCACGGGGTGCGGGACGGCCTGCGGGACGGTGGCGGCGGGACGGACCCTGCCCCGGCCCGCCATCCGGCAGCCGAGGCACCCGGGGTGGCCGTGGCGGGCCGCGGTGTCGCGGGAGCGCCAGTCCTGCTGGTCCCTGGGGCGCGGCCCCGTGGGCTTGCCCCACCCCGCCAGGTGCAGTGCCCAGCAGGTCAGGGCGGCCAGCACGACGACCGCGAGGCCGAGCACCAGCAGCGCGGCGGACGTGGTGATCACGGCCGCCCCCAGCACCGCGCCGCCCGTGACACCGATGGCGGTACCGGTCCAGCCGGCCACGGTGTGGCCCAGGTCGTGGTCACCATGTGCGCTCACGTCGGCTCCTCGGAATGTGATAGTTCAGCGACCGGGATTCGGCCCGGGACCAATAGCTTACGAGCTAAGTTACTTAGATCCTAAGGGGAATCTGCGTGGACGGCAAGAAGCGCCCGGAGGCGACGGCCGACCAGGCGCTGCGGGCGATGGACCGCATGATCGCGCTCGCCCAGTTCGGGCAGCACGACATCGCCGGGCGGCTGGGCCTGAACACCACCGACCTGACCTGCCTGGGGTTCGTGATGGAGGCCGCCATGGCCGGAACGTCACTCACGGCCGGTGACCTCGCCGAGCGGGCACGGCTGACCACCGGCGCGGTGACAGGCGTACTCAACCGCCTGGAGAAGGCCGGTTACGCACACCGGCGGCCGGTCCCGGGAGACCGGCGCCGGGTGCACGTCGTGATGGAGGAGTCGGCGCAGGCGCGCGTCCTGGAGGTGTACGGCCCGTTCTACGCCCGCCTGGGCGTCCTGTTCACCGACTACGGGCCCCAGGAGATCGCGGTACTGACGGACTGGTTCACCCGCGCGCGGGCGGCCATGCAGGAGTCGCTCGACGAGATCAGGGGCGTGAAGGACGAGGAGGGGGCCTGACGGGCCGCCGGGTCAGGCCGCCGCCGCCTCGAAGGCGCCCCGCGCCAGGCGGTGCAGCAGGGCCGCCGTGGCCGTGCGGTCCGGGAGGGCCTCGGGCCGGGTCAGGTGAGGGGTGGAGTTCAGCAGCCCGAACACCGCGTGCACGGTGACGCGGGCCTCGTTCTCCGCGAGGGCGGGGTAGAGGGCGCGGACGGCCTCGACCCAGACCTCCACGTACTGCCGCTGGAGCTGGCGCACGCGCTTGCGGTCGGAGTCCCGCAGGCGGTCCAGCTCGCGGTCGTGCAGGGTGATCAGCGGGCGGTCGTCCAGGGCGAAGTCGATGTGCCCCTCGATGAGGGCGTCGAGGAGCGCGCCGGGGGAACCGTCCCGGGAGGCGCCGTCCTCGGTGACGCGCAGCCTGCCGCCGGCCAGCAGGCGCTCGCTGATACCGACGAGCAGCTCGGCGAGCATCGCGTCCTTGCCGGGGAAGTGGCGGTAGAGGCCGGGGCCGCTGATCCCGACCGCCGCCCCTATCTCGTCGACCCCGACACCGTGGAAGCCGCGCTCGGCGAACAGGCGCGCCGCCTCCCTGAGGATCTGCTCACGGCGGGTGGGGGCCGCGACTCGGGCGGCGGCATGGGTGCTCATGGGGATTCATTCTAGACAGGCGGGTTAGCGCTCGTTAACCTGAGCGCCAGGCGCGTTAACGCTCATTAACTCTTATCCGGCTCAGCGGTACGGCAAGGGGGCTCGACAGGATGCAGCAGGCACCGGTCCTGGTGAGCGCGGCCGATCCCGCCTCGGAGGCCTGGCAGGCCAACGAGGCGGCGCATCACGCGCTCGCCGAGGAGCTGCGCACGCGGCTCGCCACGGCACGGCTCGGCGGGGGTGAGAAGGCCCGCGCCCGGCATGTGGCGCGCGGCAAGCTGCTGCCCCGCGAGCGGGTGGACACCCTGCTCGATCCGGGCTCGCCCTTCCTGGAGCTCGCGCCTCTCGCGGCCGAGGGGCTGTACGGGGGCGCGGCTCCGGCCGCCGGGGTGATCGCCGGGATCGGACGGGTCAGCGGCCGGGAGTGCGTGATCGTCGCCAACGACGCGACCGTCAAGGGCGGCACGTACTACCCGATGACGGTGAAGAAGCACCTCCGGGCCCAGGAGGTCGCCCTGGAGAACCGGCTGCCGTGCCTGTACCTGGTGGACTCGGGGGGTGCGTTCCTCCCGATGCAGGACGAGGTGTTCCCCGACCGGGACCACTTCGGGCGGATCTTCTACAACCAGGCCAGGATGTCGGGCGCCGGCATCCCGCAGATCGCGGCGGTGCTCGGCTCGTGCACGGCGGGCGGGGCGTACGTCCCCGCGATGAGCGACGAGGCCGTCATCGTCCGGAACCAGGGCACCATCTTCCTGGGCGGCCCTCCGCTCGTGAAGGCGGCCACCGGTGAGGTCGTCACGGCGGAGGAGCTGGGCGGCGGCGAGGTCCACTCCCGCACGTCCGGGGTCACCGACCACCTCGCCGAGGACGACGCGCACGCGCTGCGGATCGTGCGGAACATCGTCGCGACCCTGCCCGCGCGTGCCCCGCTCCCCTGGTCCGTGGAGCCCGCCGAGGAGCCGAAGGCGGATCCCGCGGGCCTGTACGGGGCGGTGCCCGTCGATTCCCGCACGCCCTACGACGTGCGGGAGGTCATCGCCCGGGTGGTGGACGGCTCGCGCTTCCAGGAGTTCAAGGCCGAGTACGGCCAGACGCTGATCACCGGCTTCGCCCGGATCCACGGCCACCCCGTCGGCATCGTCGCCAACAACGGCATCCTGTTCTCGGAGTCCGCCCAGAAGGGCGCCCACTTCATCGAGCTGTGCGACCAGCGGGGCGTCCCGCTCGTCTTCCTCCAGAACATCTCCGGCTTCATGGTCGGCCGGGACTACGAGGCCGGGGGCATCGCCAAGCACGGCGCCAAGATGGTCACGGCCGTGGCGTGCACCCGCGTCCCGAAGCTGACGGTCGTCGTCGGCGGGTCGTACGGCGCCGGGAACTACTCCATGTGCGGCCGGGCCTACGGACCCCGTTTCCTCTGGATGTGGCCGAACGCGAAGATCTCGGTCATGGGCGGCGAGCAGGCCGCCTCGGTCCTCGCCACCGTCAAGCGCGACCAGATCGAGGGCCGCGGCGAGGAGTGGCCCGCCGAGGAGGAAGAGGCCTTCAAGGACCCGGTCCGCGCGCAGTACGAGCAGCAGGGCAGCGCCTACTACGCCACCGCCCGGCTCTGGGACGACGGCGTGATCGACCCGGTGGAGACCCGGCAGGTGCTGGGGCTCGCCCTGACCGCGTGTGCCAACGCCCCGCTGGGCGACCCCCAGTTCGGCGTCTTCCGGATGTGATGTGAGGACCTCCATGTTCAGCACTGTTCTGGTCGCCAACCGTGGCGAGATCGCGGTCCGGGTCATCCGGACCCTGCGCGAGCTCGGCGTACGGTCGGTCGCCGTCTTCAGCGACGCCGACGCGGACGCCCGGCACGTACGGGAGGCGGATACGGCGGTCCGGATCGGGCCCGCCCCCGCCGCGGAGAGCTATCTGTCGGTGGAGCGGCTGCTGGACGCCGCCCGCCGCACCGGCGCCGAGGCGGTCCACCCCGGATACGGCTTCCTCGCCGAGAACGCGGGCTTCGCCCAGGCGTGCGCGGAGGCGGGGCTCGTCTTCATCGGCCCGCCCGCATCGGCGATCTCCCTGATGGGCGACAAGATCCGCGCCAAGGAGACCGTGGCCACGGCCGGGGTCCCGGTGGTGCCCGGTTCCTCCGGCAGCGGGCTCACCGACGCCCGACTGGCGGCGGCCGCGCGGGAGATCGGCATGCCCGTGCTGCTGAAGCCGTCGGCGGGCGGTGGCGGCAAGGGCATGCGGCTGGTGCGCGAGGAGTCGCTGCTGGCCGACGAGATCGCGGCGGCCCGGCGCGAGGCGCGCGCCTCCTTCGGCGACGACACGCTCCTGGTGGAGCGGTGGGTCGACCGGCCACGCCACATCGAGATCCAGGTCCTGGCCGACGGCCACGGCGGCGTGGTCCATCTGGGCGAGCGCGAGTGCTCGCTCCAGCGCCGGCACCAGAAGATCATCGAGGAGGCGCCCTCGGTGCTGCTCGACGGGGCGACGCGCGCGGCGATGGGCGAGGCCGCCGTACAGGCCGCCCGGTCCTGCGGGTACGTCGGCGCGGGCACGGTCGAGTTCATCGTCCCGGGCAGCGACCCGTCCTCGTACTACTTCATGGAGATGAACACCCGCCTCCAGGTCGAGCACCCGGTCACCGAGCTGATCACCGGCCTCGACCTGGTGGAGTGGCAGCTGCGGGTCGCCTCCGGCGAGCGGCTGCCGTACACGCAGGCGGACATCACACTGACGGGTCACGCCGTCGAGGCGCGGGTCTGTGCCGAGGACCCGGCGCGCGGCTTCCTGCCGTCCGGCGGCACGGTCCTCGCCCTGCACGAGCCGGCGGGCGGCGGGGTCCGGACGGACTCGGGGCTCAGCGAGGGCGTGCCGGTCGGCAGCACGTACGACCCGATGCTCTCGAAGGTCATCGCGTACGGTCCCGACCGGCCCACGGCACTGCGCCGGCTCCGGGCGGCGCTGGCGGACACGGTGGTGCTGGGCGTGCCGACGAACGCCGGGTTCCTGCGCCGGCTGCTCGCCCATCCGGCGGTGGTCGCGGGCGAGCTGGACACCGGCCTCGTGGAGCGGGAGGCGGACGGCCTGGTGCCGGACGGGGTGCCGGAGGAGGTGTACGCGGCGGCGGCGCTGCTGCGGCAGCCGCGTCCGGCGCCGGGCGCGGCCTGGGTCGACCCGTTCTCGGTGCCCAGCGGCTGGCGGCTGGGCGGCACGCCCGCGGAAACCTTCCACCACTTCAGGGTCCCGGGCCACGATCCCGTGCGCGTGGGTGTGCGTACGGCCGCGGGGGGCACCGCCGGGCTGACGTTCGGCCACGCCGGGGACCGGCGGGAGCCCGCGGACCCGTGCGGCCCGGTGCCGTCGCTGCCGGGCGCGGAGAGGTCCCGGCTGGTCGAGGCGTCCGGGCGGCGTGTCGTCGTCGAACTCGACGGACTGACCCACACGTTCAGCCGGGCCGCCTCCCCGGACGGGGTGTGGCTCGGCCGGGACGGTGACGCCTGGCACGTCCAGGACCACGACCCGGTGGAGGCGTCCCTCAGCGGCGCCGCGCGATCGGGCGTGGACACACTCGCCGCGCCCATGCCCGGGACCGTCACGGTGGTGAAGGTCGCGGTCGGGGACGAGGTGGTGGCCGGGCAGAGCCTGCTGGTGGTCGAGGCGATGAAGATGGAGCACGTCATCTCCGCCCCGCACGCCGGAACCGTCACCGAGCTGGACGTGACCGCCGGTGCCACGGTCGCCATGGACCAGATCCTGGCCGTGGTGGCCCCGAGGGAGGAATCGTGACCGGCTCCGGACTGCCCATGACGGTGCGGGCGCCCGGGCTGCCGCCCCGGGTCCGTATCCATGAGGTCGGCGCCCGCGACGGACTGCAGAACGAGAAGTCCGTCGTACCGACCGAGGTGAAGGCGGAGTTCGTCCGGCGTCTCGCGGAGGCCGGGCTCTCCACCATCGAGGCGACCAGCTTCGTCCACCCGAAGTGGGTGCCCCAGCTGGCGGACGCGGAACAGCTGTACCCGATGCTCGGGGAGATCGCGGACGTCGGGGACGTGGCCCTGCCCGTCCTCGTCCCGAACGAGCGGGGCCTGGACCGGGCGCTGGCACTCGGTGCCCGGTCGATCGCGGTGTTCGGGTCGGCGACCGAGACGTTCGCCGCGCGCAACCTCAACCGCACGGTGGACGAGTCGCTCGCCATGTTCGAGCCGGTCGTGGCCCGCGCCAAGGACGCCGGGGTGCACGTACGCGGCTACCTCTCGATGTGCTTCGGCGACCCGTGGGAGGGCGCCGTTCCCGTCGGACAGGTCGTGAGGGTCGCCAGGGCGCTGACGGACCTCGGCTGCGACGAGCTCTCGCTCGGCGACACGATCGGCGTGGCCACCCCGGGCCATGTGCGGGAGCTGCTCACCCGGCTGAACGAGCGGGGCGTGCACACCGACAGCCTCGGGGTGCACTTCCACGACACGTACGGCCAGGCACTCTCCAACACCCTGGCCGCGCTCCAGCACGGTGTGACGACGGTGGACGCCTCGGCCGGCGGCCTCGGCGGCTGCCCGTACGCGAAGAGCGCGACCGGGAATCTCGCCACCGAGGATCTCGTGTGGATGCTCGACGGCCTCGGTGTCGAAACCGGGGTCGATCTCGGCACACTCACCGCCACAAGCGTGTGGATGGCCGAACAGCTGGGCCGCCCGAGCCCTTCCCGTACCGTCCGCGCGCTGTCCCACAAGGAGTGAAGCACCCATGTCCCTTGACCACCGGCTGACCGCCGAGCACGAGGAACTGCGCCGCACCGTCGAGGAGTTCGCACACGATGTGATCGCCCCGAAGATCGGCGACTTCTACGAGCGCCACGAGTTCCCGTACGAGATCGTGCGGGAGATGGGGCGCATGGGCCTGTTCGGCCTGCCCTTCCCCGAGGAGTACGGCGGCATGGGCGGCGACTACCTCGCCCTCGGGATCGCCCTGGAGGAGCTGGCCCGGGTCGACTCCTCCGTGGCGATCACCCTGGAGGCCGGGGTGTCGCTCGGCGCCATGCCGGTCTACCGCTTCGGGACCGAGGAGCAGAAGCAGCGGTGGCTGCCGAGGCTCTGCTCGGGCGACGCCCTCGGCGCGTTCGGGCTGACCGAGCCGGACGGCGGTTCGGACGCGGGCGGCACGCGGACGACGGCCGTGCTGGACGAGGCCGCCGGCGAGTGGGTGATCAACGGCTCCAAGTGCTTCATCACCAACTCCGGTACGGACATCACGGAGCTGGTCACCGTGACGGCGGTGACCGGCCGCAAGGAGAACGGCGCCCCGCGCATCTCCGCGATCATCGTCCCGTCGGGCACCCCCGGCTTCACGGTGGCCGCCCCGTACTCCAAGGTCGGCTGGAACGCCTCGGACACCCGTGAGCTGTCCTTCTCCGACGTCCGCGTCCCGGCGGCGAACCTCCTGGGCGAGGAGGGCCGTGGCTACGCGCAGTTCCTGCGGATCCTGGACGAGGGCCGGGTCGCGATCTCGGCGCTCTCGACGGGCCTGGCGCAGGGCTGTGTGGACGAGTCGCTGAAGTACGCGAAGGAGCGGCACGCCTTCGGGAAGCCGATCGGCGCCAACCAGGCCATCCAGTTCAAGATCGCGGACATGGAGACGCGGGCGCACATGGCGCGCGTCGGCTGGCGCGACGCCGCCTCGCGGCTGGTGGCAGGCGAGCCGTTCAAGAAGGAGGCGGCGATCGCGAAGCTGTACTCGTCGACGGTGGCGGTGGACAACGCCCGCGAGGCGACGCAGATCCACGGCGGCTACGGCTTCATGAACGAGTACCCGGTGGCCCGCATGTGGCGCGACTCCAAGATCCTGGAGATCGGCGAGGGCACGAGCGAGGTCCAGCGCATGCTGATCGCCCGGGAGCTGGGCATGGACGCCTGAGACACCGAGGGCCCCTCATGCCGGCCCTGCGGGCGGACCGGGACCACGAACCGTTCTTCACCATGCTCGGCCAGACCTCCGGACGGGTGCCCGCCCTCGACGACCCCTGGGCGAGGATCATCGGAGTACAGCGGGAGCTCGTGCGGACCGGCCACCACAGGGGCCCCTCCCCCATCGACATCCTCATCACTCTCACAGCCCGGCAGCACCGGCTCACCGTGCTGCACGTGGACGACGACTTCCGCGCGATCGCGAAAGTGTGCCCGGACATCGACATGCTGCGCCTCCCGCCGGCCACCGGCTGAGCCCGGACGTCCACGACAGCCGCCTTCCCTGGTCACGGGGGAGGCGGCTTTCCCGCGGGCCGGTAACGGAACGACAGCTCCCCCTTGCCCTCCCCACCTGCGATATGTGAGGTTAGGCTAGCCTTCCCTCGAATTCGCAGCGGGCGCCCCTGGGGCGCGTACGAAAGCAGACACACTCATGCCCAACCTCCGGACCAGCTCCCTCTCCCGCCGCGGCCTGCTGGCCGCCGGTGGCGCCGTCGGCCTCGGCGCCGTCCTCGCAGCCTGCGGCGACGGTGGCGAGAAGGACTCCGCCTCGGGCTCGGGTGCGGAGAAATCCGGCCCCTGGTCCTTCAAGGACGACCGCGGACAGACGGTGAAGGCCGACTCCGCGCCGAAGAACATCGTCGCGTTCATCGGTGTCGCCGCCGCGCTCCACGACTACGGCGTCGAGGTGAAGGGCGTCTTCGGTCCGACGAAGACCTCCGACGGCAAGGCCGACGTGCAGGCCGGAGACCTGGACATCAACAAGGTCGAGGTGCTCGGCAACGTCTGGGGCGAGTTCAACGTCGAGAAGTACGCCGGTCTCGCGCCGGAACTCCTCGTCACCGCCATGTGGGAGAAGGACGCCCTCTGGTACGTGCCGGACCAGTCCAAGGACAAGATCCTGAAGCTGGCCCCGAGCGTCGCCCTGTGGGCCGCGCAGACCACGGTCCCGAAGGCGATCCAGCGGCACGAGGACCTCGCCGCCTCCCTCGGCGCCGACGTCAGGTCCAAGAAGGTCACCGACGCCAAGGCCGCGTTCGAGAAGGCGGCGGCCCGGCTGCGCGCCGCCGCCAAGTCCAAGCCGAACATCAAGGTCATGGTCGGCTCGGCGAGCCAGGACCTCTTCTACGTGTCCCTCGCCAAGACGTCCGCCGACACCCTGTACTTCCAGGAGCTCGGCGTGCAGTTCGTCGAGCCGAAGGTCAACGCGGCCGGCTTCTTCGAGGAGCTGAGCTGGGAGAACGTCGACAAGTACGGCGCCGACATCATCATGATGGACAACCGCTCCTCGGCCCTCCAGCCCGAAGCCCTGACCTCCAAGCCGACCTGGGCCGGACTGCCCGCCGTCAAGGCCGGCCAGGTCGTCCCGCGCACCACGGAGCCCATCTACTCCTACGACAAGTGCGCGCCGATCCTCGACGCCCTCGCCGAGGCCATCGAGAAGGCCAAGAAGGTCAGCTGACCTACCGCCCGGCCGGGAGTGACTCCCGGCCGGGCCCCGCCGTTCCGGTTCCCGGGAGGACCCCGCATGACGACCGCGACCGCACCCGCCGTCGCCCCTTTCCGGTTCTTCGGCCTGACGGTCCTGCGGACCCGCCGACTGAGCCCGTCGATGCGGAGGATCACCTTCGGCGGGCCGGGGAGCGAGGGCTTCGTCGCCGGCGGCCGGGACCAGAGCCTCTCGCTCTTCCTGCCCCACCCGGGCCAGGCCGAGGCCGTCGTCCCGGTCGACGAGAACGGTGAGTGGTTCCAGGCCTGGCGTGCCCTGCCCGCCGACGTCCGGGCGGTCATGCGTTCGTACACCGTGCGTGCCCAGCGGTACGCCGCGGACGGCTCGACCGAGATCGACGTCGACTTCGCCCTGCACGAGCACGGCGGACCGGCCTGCCGCTGGGCGGAGGCCGCCGCCCCCGGGCAGCGGCTCACCGTGCTGGGCCCCACCGGCGAGAACAACACCGGGGTCCGCTTCCAGCCGCCGCAGGACACCGGGTGGGTGCTGATCTGCGCCGACGGGACGGCACTGCCCGCCGCCTCGGCCGCCCTGGAGTGGCTGCCGGCCGGGATCAGGGCCAGGGTCTGGCTGGAGGTCCCGCACACCGGGGACCGGCTGGAGATCCGCACCGAGGCCGACGCCCACATCACCTGGCTCGTGCGGGACGAGGGCGCGCCCTCCGCGGTGGACGCCGTGCGCGCCGCCGAACTGCCCGACGGCACCCCTTACGCGTGGATCGCGGGTGAGGCCTCAGGGGTGCGCGGGCTGCGCCGCCACCTCGTCCGTGAGCGGGAGTTCGACCGCGGGCGCGTCACCTTCACCGGCTACTGGCGGCGGGGCCTGAGTGAGGAGCAGCTGAGGGAGGAAGCGGCGCGAGCGGCCGCGTGACGCACCTGCGCGTCTTGTGGGGGTGCTGTGACGGACCCTCCGGAGGGCGGGAGTCGCGAAAGTCATTAGGTTAGCCTTACCTAACCAAGACATCGCGCCCCGTCCCCCCGATCCCTGCCCGGCGGGCCGCGACGACGTCCCCACCCGGGAGGCCCCCCACATGCGTTCCCACCTGCTCAACCGCACCACGGCGGAGGACTACCGTCGCTCCGTCACCGCGGGAGTCGAACAGGTCGCAGCCAGACTCGCCTCCACCGAGAGGCCGTTCACCGGCATGGGCGTCGACGCCCTCGCCCCCGTCGTCGACGCCATCGACCTCGACCGGCCGCTCGGCGACACGGCCGCCGCCCTGGACGAACTCGGCGAGGTGTACCTGCGAGACGCCGTCTACTTCCACCACCCCCGCTATCTCGCCCACCTCAACTGCCCGGTGGTCATCCCCGCGGTGGTCGGCGAGGCGGTGCTCTCCGCGGTCAACTCCTCGCTGGACACCTGGGACCAGAGCATCGGCGGCACCCTGATCGAGCGCCGGCTGATCGACTGGACGGCGGCCCGCATCGGGCTCGGCCCCGCGGCGGACGGCGTCTTCACCAGCGGTGGCACGCAGTCCAACCTGCAGGCCCTGCTGCTGGCCCGCCAGGAGGCCAAGCTCCGCCCCGAGGAGTTCACCCGGCTGCGGATCCTCACTTCCGAGTGCAGCCACTTCAGCGTGCAGAAGTCGGCCGGACTCCTCGGCCTCGGCACCGGCTCCGTCGTGTCCGTCCCCGTCGACCGCGAGAAGCGCATGCGGACCGTCGCGCTCGCGGCGGCACTCGAACGCTGCGCGGCGGAGGGCTCCGTACCGATGGCGGTCGTCGCCACCGCCGGGACCACGGACTTCGGCTCCATCGACCCGCTGCCGGAGATCGCCGCACTCTGCGAGCGGTACGCCACCTGGATGCACGTCGACGCCGCGTACGGGTGCGGACTGCTCGCCTCCCCCACGCGGCGCGGTCTCGTCGACGGCATCGAGCACGCCGACTCCGTCACCGTGGACTTCCACAAGTCGTTCTTCCAGCCCGTGAGTTCGTCCGCCGTACTGGTCCGTGACCGGGCCACCCTGCGCCACGCGACGTACCACGCGGAGTACCTGAATCCGGAGCGCACCGTCGAGGAGCGCATCCCCAACCAGGTGGACAAGTCCCTCCAGACCACCCGCAGGTTCGACGCGCTGAAGCTGTGGATGACGCTGCGCACCATGGGCGCGGACGGCGTGGGCGGGCTCTTCGACGAGGTGTGCGACCTGGCCGCCGAGGGCTGGCGGCTGCTGGCCGCCGACCCTCGCTACGACGTCGTCGTGGAGCCGCAGCTGTCCACGCTGGTGTTCCGCTACGTCCCGGCCGGCATCCGGACGCCCGCCGACATCGACCGGGCCAATCTCCACGCCCGCAAGGCCCTCTTCGCCTCGGGGGAGGCCGTGGTCGCGGGCACGAAGGTGGGCGACCGCCAGTACCTGAAGTTCACCCTGCTCAACCCCGGGACGACCACGGCCGACATCACCGCCGTCCTCGACCTGATAGCCGGCCACGCCGAGCAGTACCTGGGAGGGTCCCTTGACCGCGCTTCCTGAGCCCTCAGCCGCTCCGTACGACTTCGCCGGGATCGGGCTCGGTCCGTTCAACCTCGGACTCGCCTGCCTGACGGAACCCGTCGAGGAGCTGAACGGGGTGTTCCTGGAGTCCAAGCCGGACTTCGAGTGGCACTCGGGGATGTTCCTCGAAGGCGCCCACCTGCAGACGCCGTTCATGTCGGACCTGGTGACGATGGCCGACCCGACCTCCCCCTACTCCTTCCTGAACTACCTGAAGGAGCGGGGCAGGCTCTACTCGTTCTACATCCGGGAGAACTTCTACCCGCTGCGCACCGAGTACAACGACTACTGCCGGTGGGCGGCGGCCAAGCTGAGCAGTATCCGTTTCAACCAAACCGTACAGTCGGTTACGTACGACGAGTGTGAGGGCCTCTACACGGTCCACACAACCGGCAGCGCGTTCCGCGCCCGGCACCTCGTCCTGGGCACGGGCACCCCGCCGCACATTCCGGAGGCCTGCCGGGGCCTGGGCGGCGACTTCCTGCACAACTCCCGTTACCTGCAGGAGAAGGCGGCACTGCAGTCCAAGAAGTCGATCACGCTGGTGGGCAGCGGGCAGAGCGCGGCGGAGATCTACTACGACCTGCTCTCCGAGATCGACGTGCACGGATACCGGCTGAACTGGGTGACGCGCTCCCCCCGGTTCTTCCCCCTGGAGTACACCAAGCTCACGCTGGAGATGACCTCGCCGGAGTACGTGGACTACTTCCACGCGCTGCCCGAGGACACCCGCTACCGGCTGGAGACCGGCCAGAAGGGCCTCTTCAAGGGCATCGACGGCGAGCTCGTCGACTCGATCTTCGACCTGCTCTACCGGAAGAACCTGGCGGGCCCCGTCCCCACCCGCCTGCTCACCAACTCCTCGCTGGACAGCGCGCGGTACGACGGGCCGACGGGGACGTACACGCTGGGTCTGCGCCAGGAGGAGCAGGGCAGGGACTACGAGCTCGACAGCGAGGGCCTGATCCTCGCCACCGGCTACCGGTACGCCGCACCGGCCTTCCTGGAGCCCGTCACCGACCGGATACGGCACGACGGCCGGGGCCGCTTCGACGTCGCCCGCAACTACAGCATCGACACCACCGGGCGCGGGATCTTCCTCCAGAACGCCGGGGTGCACACCCACTCGATCACCTCACCCGACCTGGGCATGGGTGCCTACCGCAACGCGTACATCATCGGCGAACTGCTCGGCCGTGAGTACTACCCGGTCGAGAAGTCCGTCGCCTTCCAGGAGTTCGCCGTATGACCAGCACGAAACCGCTCGGCACGTTCACCGTCCGCCCCCTGGACCTCTCCCCCGCCCCGGCGGGCCGCAGGTCCGACACCGAACTGGTCCACGCGTGGGTCACCCACCCCAGGTCGGCCTTCTGGATGATGGGGGACGCCCGGCCGGAGGACGTCGAGCGGGAGTACACGGCCATAGCCGCGCACCCGCACCACGACGCCTTCATGGGACTGCACGACGGCCGCCCCGCCTTCCTGATGGAGCGCTACGACCCCACGGAGGTCGAGCTCAAGGGGCTGTACGAGGCGGAGCCCGGCGACGTCGGGATGCACTTCCTGGTCGCCCCGCCGGAGACTCCCGTGCACGGCTTCACCCGGGCCGTGATCACGGCCGTCATGGAGACGCTGTTCGCCGACCCGCTGGTGCGCAGGGTCGTCGTCGAACCCGACGTCACCAACACCGCGGTACACGCGCTGAACAAGGCCGTCGGCTTCGAGGTGGTCCGGGAGATCACCAAGCCGGAGAAACAGGCCCTGCTCAGCACCTGCACCCGCGAGCAGTTCGAGGCAGCGACCACTGGAGCCGGACGATGACCACGACCCCCGCGACCGCCGCCGCCGTCGGCCACCTCACCCCGGAACGCTGGGCCGTCGCCGGCCGGCTGCTGATCCGCAAGGCGCTGGCCGAGTTCTCCCACGAACGGCTGCTGGTCCCCGTCCCGGCCGGGGACGGCCTCTACGGCGTGCGGAGCGACGACCAGGCGGTCGAGTACCGCTTCGCCGCCCGCCGCTTCGCGCTGGACCACTGGCAGGTCGACGCCGGGTCGATCACGCGTCACCGGCACGGCTCGGAGCTCCCGCTGGACGCGCTGGAGTTCTTCGTCGAGCTGCGCTCCACGCTGGGGCTCTCGGCGGAGGTCCTGCCCGTGTACCTGGAGGAGATCTCCTCCACACTGGCCGGAACCGCGTACAAACTGACCAAGGAACCGACCGCGTCCGCAGAGCTCGCCGTGGCCGGTTTCCAGGCCATCGAGACCGGCATGACCGAAGGGCACCCCTGCTTTGTCGCCAACAACGGGCGGCTCGGCTTCGGGGTCGGTGAATACCGTGCGTACGCCCCAGAGGCGGCGGCCGGAATCAAGCTGGTCTGGCTGGCCGCCAGGCGCGATCGCGCCACCTTCACGGCGGGCGCCGGGCTGGACTACGCCACGCTCATCGCGGGCGAGATCGGCGAGGAGACGCGCGCCCGGTTCGCCGCCAGGATGGGCGGCCTCGGGCTCGACCTCGACGACTACCTGCTGATCCCGGTGCACCCCTGGCAGTGGTGGAACAAGCTCGCCGTCACCTTCGCCGGCGAGGTGGCACAGCGGCACCTGGTCTGCCTGGGCGAGGGAGAGGACTCCTATCTGGCCCAGCAGTCGATCCGGACCTTCTTCAACGCCGACCACCCCGGGAAGCACTACGTCAAGACGGCGCTCTCCGTGCTGAACATGGGCTTCATGCGGGGGCTCTCCGCCGCGTACATGGAGGCGACCCCCGCGATCAACGACTGGCTGGCCGGCCTGATCGAGCGCGACGACCTGCTGCGCGGGACCGGCTTCTCGATCATCCGGGAGCGGGCCGCCATCGGCTACCGCCACCGGGCCTACGAGGCGGCGACCGCCAAGGGGTCCCCGTACCTGAAGATGCTGGCCGCCCTGTGGCGGGAGAGCCCGGTCCCGTCCCTGGCCCCGGGCGAGCGGCTGGCGACGATGGCCGCACTGCTCCACACCGACGGCGAGGGCCGCTCGGTGGCGGGCGCGCTGATCACCGAGTCGGGTCTGGACCCGGCCGACTGGCTGCGGCGCTACCTGGACGCGTACCTGGTGCCGGTGCTGCACAGCTTCTACGCGTACGACCTGGTGTTCATGCCGCACGGCGAGAACGTGATCCTGGTGATCGAGGACGGTGTCGTCCGACGGACCGTGTTCAAGGACATCGCCGAGGAGATCGCGGTCATGGACCCGGACGCGGTGCTGCCGCCCCAGGTCGAGCGGATCCGCGCCGACGTCCCGGAGGACATGAAACTGCTGTCGGTGTTCACCGACGTCTTCGACTGCTTCCTCCGCTTCCTGGGAGCGGACCTGGCCACGGAGGGGGTCCTCGACGAGGAGGCCTTCTGGCGGACGGTCGCGGAGTGCGTCCGGGGCTACCAGCAGTCGGTGCCGCACCTCGCGGACAAGTTCGAGCAGTACGACCTGTTCACGGAGGAGTTCGCGCTGTCCTGCCTGAACCGGCTGCAGCTGCGCGACAACCGGCAGATGGTCGACCTGGACGACCCGGCGGGCGCGCTCCAGCTGACCGGCAGGCTGAGGAACCCGATCGCGGACCACTGAGCCCGGTGTCCGGCCCCGCTCTCCCGGGCGGGGCCGGACAAGGACCTAAGGGTCATCTCAGACATAAACACTCCAGAGGGTGAGGTTCCTGCCCGATATCGGGCAGATTTCTTGCGTAACTTCTCCGATCCACGCAATATCGACGAGTGCTCGAACGCCGCCCCACGCATGACGACCTCATCGACCACCTCGTACGCTCCACCGCGCTCCAGCGCGGCGAGGCCGCCCGGGTGATCCTCGACGTGCTGGCGTACTTCGACGAGACGACCGAGGACTTCGTCCGGCGCCGCCACCGCGAGATGCAGGCCGGCGGCCTGGTGAACCCGGAGATCTTCGAGCGGATCGCAGCCGAGCTGCCGCACCGCGCGGTGGCACCGCAGGAGCTCTCGCTCCGGCAGCTGCGCCGCATCGTCTACGGCTGAACGGGACGGACGGCCGGGCACAGGACTTGTACGTCGATGGAGGGGCAGAGACATGTGCGGAATCGTCGGATACATCGGGAAGCGTGACGTGGCTCCGCTGCTGCTGGAGGGCCTGCAGCGGCTGGAGTACCGGGGCTACGACTCCGCGGGCATCGTCATCACGGGCAAGGCTCCCGCGGGCAAGCCGGGCGCACTGAAGATGGTCAAGGCCAAGGGCCGGGTCCGGGAGCTGGAGTCCCGCGTACCCAAGCGCTTCGCCGGCACCACCGGCATCGCCCACACCCGCTGGGCCACCCACGGCGCCCCGAGCGACGAGAACGCGCACCCGCACCTGGACGCGGAGAACAAGGTCGCCGTCGTCCACAACGGCATCATCGACAACGCCTCCGAGCTCCGCGCGAAGCTCGTCGCCGACGGGGTCGAGTTCCTCTCCGAGACCGACACCGAGGTGCTGGTGCACCTGATCTCCCGTTCCCAGGCCGTCACGCTGGAGGAGAAGGTCCGCGAGGCACTGAAGTCCGTCGAGGGCACGTACGGCATCGCCGTCCTGCACGCCGACTTCAACGACCGGATCGTCGTCGCCCGCAACGGCTCCCCGGTCGTGCTCGGCATCGGTGAGAAGGAGATGTTCGTCGCCTCCGACGTGGCGGCCCTGGTCACGCACACCCGCCAGATCGTCACCCTCGACGACGGCGAGATGGCCACCCTCAAGGCCGACGACTTCCGTACGTACACCACGGAGGGCTCGACCACGACCGCCACGCCGACCACCGTCGAGTGGGAGGCCGAGTCGTACGACATGGGCGGCCACGACACCTACATGCACAAGGAGATCTCCGAGCAGGCCGACGCCGTGGACCGCGTGCTGCGCGGCCGCATCGACGACCGCTTCTCCACCGTCCACCTGGGCGGCCTGAACCTGGACGCCCGCGAGGCCCGCGGGGTCCGCCGGATCAAGATCCTGGGCTGCGGCACCTCGTACCACGCGGGACTGATCGGCGCCGGCCTCATCGAGGAGCTGGCCCGCATCCCCGCGGACGCGGAGCCCGCGTCCGAGTTCCGCTACCGCAACCCCGTCGTGGACCCGGACACCCTGTACGTCGCCGTCTCGCAGTCCGGGGAGACCTACGACGTGCTGGCGGCCGTGCAGGAGCTCAAGCGCAAGGGCGCGCGCGTCCTGGGCGTCGTGAACGTCGTCGGCTCGGCGATCGCACGCGAGGCGGACGGCGGCATGTACGTGCACGCGGGCCCCGAGGTCTGCGTCGTCTCCACCAAGTGCTTCACCAACACCGTGGTGGCCTTCGCCCTGCTCGCCCTGCACCTGGGCCGCATCCGCGACCTGTCGGTGTCCGACGGCAAGCGGATCATCGAGGGCCTGCGCAGGCTGCCGGAGCAGATCGGTCAGATCCTCGAGTCGGAGGACGAGATCAAGAAGCTGGCCGAGGAGTACGCGGGCGCCCAGTCGATGATGTTCATCGGCCGTGTGCGGGGCTACCCGGTCGCGCTGGAGGCCTCCCTGAAGCTCAAGGAGATCTCGTACATCCACGCCGAGGCCTACCCCGCCTCGGAGCTCAAGCACGGCCCCCTCGCGCTCATCGAGCCGGCACTCCCCACGGTCGCGATCGTCCCCGACGACGACCTGCTGGAGAAGAACCGCGCGGCGCTGGAGGAGATCAAGGCCCGCAGCGGACGGATTCTCGCGGTCGCCCACCGCGAGCAGGAGAAGGCCGACCACACGATCGTCGTCCCGAAGAACGAGAACGAGCTGGACCCCATCCTGATGGGCATCCCGCTGCAGCTGCTCGCCTACCACACGGCCCTGGCGATGGGCCGTGACATCGACAAGCCGCGCAACCTGGCGAAGTCGGTCACCGTCGAGTAGTCGCGCCCGCACCGCCGCGTGCGGACACCCGGAAAGGCTCCTGACGCGACGTCAGGAGCCTTTCGCGGTTCAGGGGATGACGATGACCGGGCGCTGGGCGCGGCGCGCGAGACGGCCGGCCACGGAGCCGAAGATCCGGCCCACGATGCCGTGCGTCGACCCGACGACGATCGCGTCGGCCGAATACTCCCGGCCGACCTCCTCCAGCTCGTGGCAGATGTCCCCGCCGCGCTCCACGAGCACCCAGGGCACCTCGGCGAGATAGTCCGCGCACGCCAGCTCCAGGCCCAGGACCTCGGTGCGGTGGTCGGGCACATCGACGAAGACGGGCGGCTCGCAGCCCGCCCAGACCGTGGTCGGCAGCCGGTTCGCCACATGGACGATGATCAGCCCGGAGCTGTGCCGGCTGGCCATTCCGATGGCGTACGCCAGGGCGCGCTCGCTGGACATGGAACCGTCGAAACCGACCACGACCCCATGACGGAACGCGGGGTCGCAGGAAGGGCGCGACTCTCCGACCGTCCGCGGTTCCGACCCGGGGTCGGCTACCTGCTTGCGGTCTGCGGGTTCAGGGATTTCGTGACCGGCCATCGGTGTCTCGGCGAAGAGAGTCCTCGTGAGGAGGGAGCGGTTGTGTAGGTGTACCTGCGAGCGGTGAAGCTGTGTCCGGGAAACATCTTCCCAACCCCCTACCCTCAAGGGTACGGCGCCACCCCTCCACTGCCCAGCCCTCGCACAGCGCAGGCGGCAATGGGGGGAGCATGCCCGAGACGGCCCCGTATGGCAATGCCGGTTGCGTCGTACATCCAGCTCGTGGACGCTTCAACGGATCCCTGGGCACGTCCTCCGGTCCGCTCCAGCGGCGACCCGGACGAGGCGGCCGAATGCGCCATCAGCCCCTCCCGGCCGGCCCGTCACACCCCGCCATCGCGCGACTGCGCATCGTTCCCCTCCGGGGTCCACGCGGCATCGAGAGGCCCTGGAGGCGCATGGACGCCCCGGCCGAGGGGGGCGTACGCCGGTCACATGACTGGAATCCGCGCACGCAACCATCGGTTTTCAGCCAACTTCCCCTCCACCTCCTTTTATTGGCCTCGGAGCCGCCTACCCCACGTGCCACCAGGCAGGAATAGACCGCGCGGTACGCTTTGACCCTACGGGGACGGGCCATGATCGCGATGCGCACTTCCCTGTGGGGGCTCACGGGTGAAACGCTCGTGATCGAACGCTTCGCGCCAAGTTGCCTTGTCGACATAGTGCCGGTGGGGGAACGTGTCACGTCGGGTCCATGGGACGCAGTAGATTCGATCTTGAATCTCGAGGACTGGGGACGCGTGCGAGACCGAGGGGAAACGTGCAGGAGCGACAGGCCCGTAGGGACCAGGAAGACGCGAACACCGAGGGGGGCTTAGCGTCATGAGCCAGGACTCCGCCACCGCAACGGAGGCCGCACGGAAACTGACCGGGCGGCGACGCCGAGAAGTCGTAGCCGTGCTGCTGTTCAGTGGCGGCCCTATTTTCGAGAGCTCCATTCCGCTCTCAGTTTTCGGGATCGACCGGCAGGACGCGGGAGTTCCCCGCTACCGCCTGCTGGTCTGCGGGGGCGAGGAAGGGCCGCTGCGCACCACCGGCGGGCTCGAACTCAGCGCGCCGTACGGCCTGGAGGCGATCAGCAGGGCCGGCACCGTCGTGGTGCCCGCCTGGCGGTCCATCACCTCCCCGCCGCCCGCCGAGGCTTTGGACGCGCTGCGCCGCGCCCATGAGGAGGGTGCCCGCATCGTCGGACTCTGCACGGGGGCCTTCGTCCTCGCCGCAGCCGGCCTGCTCGACGGCCGCCCGGCCACCACGCACTGGATGTACGCACCGACGCTGGCCAAGCGCTATCCGTCGGTGCACGTCGATCCGCGTGAGCTGTTCGTCGACGACGGCGATGTGCTCACCTCGGCCGGGACTGCGGCCGGAATCGATCTGTGCCTCCACATAGTCCGTACCGACCACGGCACCGAGGCGGCCGGGGCCCTGGCCCGCCGGCTGGTCGTACCGCCGCGGCGCAGCGGGGGTCAGGAGCGCTACCTCGACAGGTCTTTACCCGAAGAGATCGGCTCGGACCCGCTCGCCGAGGTCGTGGCCTGGGCCCTGGAGCACCTCCACGAGCAGTTCGACGTGGAGACCCTGGCGGCGCGCGCCTACATGAGCCGGCGGACCTTCGACCGCAGGTTCCGCTCGCTCACGGGCAGCGCGCCTCTCCAGTGGCTCATCACCCAGCGCGTGCTGCAGGCACAGCGCCTGCTCGAGACCTCCGACTACTCGGTCGACGAGGTCGCGGGCCGCTGCGGCTTCCGCTCGCCGGTCGCGCTGCGCGGGCACTTCCGCCGCCAGCTGGGCTCCTCCCCCGCCGCGTACCGGGCCGCCTACCGGGCCCGCCGTCCGCAGGGCGGGGCGCTGGAGAGCGTCACCACGGTGCTGGAGACGTCCGTGCCCGTCCAGGGCACGGCGGCGGGCCGGCGGGCCGCCGCGGCGTCCTCGTCCGGTCTGTCGCCGGTGACGGCGGCCGCCCCTCCGGGCGGCTCCGTGGAGCGCCTCGTACCGGGTCCCGAGGCGTACGCTCCGGGCCGCCCGGCCCTGCCGGGGCAGCGCAGCGCCCCGTAGGGTGGGGCGCATGAACGACCGTATGGTGTGGATCGACTGCGAGATGACCGGGCTCTCGCTGACGGACGACGCACTCGTCGAGGTGGCGGCCCTGGTCACCGACTCGGAACTGAACGTGCTCGGTGAAGGGGTGGACATCGTGATCCGCCCTCCGGACGCGGCCCTGGAGACGATGCCCGAGGTGGTGCGGCAGATGCACACCGCCTCGGGCCTCCTCGACGAGCTGGCGGGGGGCACGACCCTGGCGGACGCCGAGGAGCGTGTCCTGGCGTACGTCCGCGAGCACGTGAAGGAGCCGGGCAAGGCCCCGCTGTGCGGAAACTCGGTCGGCACCGACCGGGGCTTCCTGGCGCGTGACATGCCGTCGCTGGAGGGTTTCCTCCACTACCGGATCGTCGATGTGTCCTCGGTCAAGGAGCTGGCGCGCCGCTGGTACCCGAGGGCGTACTTCAACAGTCCGGACAAGAACGGCAACCACCGGGCGCTCGCCGACATCCGGGACTCCATCACGGAGCTGCGCTACTACCGGGACGCGGTCTTCGTGCCGCAGCCCGGCCCGGATTCCGTACGCGCCAAGGAGATCGCGGCGCGCCACACGCCGCCCGCCGGGCAGTAGGCGCCCAGCCGCTGGTCACGGGCCCTCCGGGGCCCGTGGACCCGTCCCGGAGAACGCGGGCGCGAGCACCCGCTCGGACCCTGTACACTTTTTCTCGGCCGGTCAGTGAAGCGACCGGGCGACATGGTGGGTATAGCTCAGCTGGCAGAGCACCTGGTTGTGGTCCAGGATGTCGCGGGTTCAAGTCCCGTTACTCACCCTTGCGTGATCAAGGCCCGGCCTGCGGAAGCAGGCCGGGCCTTCGTCGTGACCGAGGTCCTCGCCCTGTGAGGCAATACGGTACGTCTCGCCTCGTTGGATCGGGGGCCCCGGAGCCTCAGGGGTCCCGGGCATCCGGTCTCCTTCGCCCCCGCCACCTCACCCGGGCATCCGGTCTCCCCCACCCCGGCACGCGAGGGCGCGGGCGCCGGGGCAGCCGCCGCCGCGAGCCGGCCGGGCGGCCGGACACCCCGCCGTGCGCGCCCGGCCGGGCGGCGGTCACCTCCGCCCGCCTCCCACCCCGGGCAGGACTCCGTCCGGAGCCCGCCGGCAGTGACGCCCGCCACACGGGCCGTCGCCCCGCATGCCGGGCCGCTCACCGGGCATCCGGCTGTACGGGCCCTGCCGCGCTTCCCCCGACGCGGCAGGGCCTCCTCGCGTGCGCCCGGCGATCCGGCCAGGGGCCGGGGCCCGGGACCGCACGCCAAAAATCCGCAGCTGTGTGGAAGGCGTGATGAGGCGTCAGGCATACGTTCGGATCTCATGGGCACGCGGAGTGCATCCCCCGAACGAACAGCTGACCGGACGGACCCGACAGGAAGCCACGATGACGCACGGCAGGTGAAACACATGGCGACGACCGAGAACAACAAGAGCGACCACGGCGGCAACGGCCGGGTCGATGTCTCCACGGCGATGCGAAACGCAGCCGAACAACTTGCCGCACTCCTCCAGCGCGAACCCGATTCGGTCTCTTCGCTGAATGCGACGGACGACGGCTGGACGGCGGATGTGGAAGTCGTCGAGATCGAGAAGATCCCCGACACCATGAGCGTCATGGCCTCCTATCGCGTGAGGCTCGACGGCCAGGGCCAACTCGTGGGCTACGAACGAATTCGACGGTACTCGCGAGGGCAGGTCGACCGCTGAGCCGGTCCGCCTCCGAGCAGCCGTATCCGAGTGAACAACTCATTGGAAGGAAGACCGACCATGAGTCTCGTACAGCAGAGCAACGCCGCCTCCAACAGCGGTGGCGGTTCCGGAAATCTCTACGACGTCCTTGAGCTCATTCTCGACAGGGGGCTCGTCATCGATGCCTTCGTTCGTGTCTCGCTCGTCGGTATCGAGATCCTCAAGATCGACGTACGTGTCGTGGTGGCCAGCGTGGACACGTATCTGCGCTTCGCCGAGGCGTGCAACCGGCTGGACCTGGAGTCGGGCCGCAAGGCTCCGGCCCAGCTCACCGACATAGTCGGGGACACGGTCGAGAGCGGCGCCAAGGGCAAGTCGAAAGGCGCCCTGACCGGCGCGGTCGAAGCTTTCACGGACTCCCTCCAGGGCGGCCGGGACAGCTCCGACGACAAGGAGAAGGAGAAGCGGCCGGCGCGCAAGACCTCCGCTTCGAGCAGCAGCCGCCGCACGTCCCAGCGCGGGGAGGAGTAACACATGCCGACCTACATCTACGCCATCACCGCGGCCGATCACCCGCTGCGGCTGGACGGCCTGTCCGGGGTCGGGGAACCGGCGTCGGACCTGCGCACCGTCAAGACGGGCGCTCTCGGCGCGGTGGTCAGTGACACGCCGGCCGAACTGCGGGCGAAGCGACGTGACCTCGTCGCTCACCAGAGCGTGCTGGAGCGGCTGATGGCCGACGGCGCGGCCCTGCCGATGCGCTTCGGCCTCGTGGGGCCGGACGACGACCAGGTGCGCGCCGCGCTCGAGCAGGGGAAGGACAGCTACACGGCTCGCCTCTCCGAGCTGGACGGCCGCCTCGAGTACAACGTGAAGGTCTCGCGTGACGAGGAGAGCATGCTGCGGGAGATCCTCACCGAATCGTCCGAGGCCCGGCGGCTCAGCGAGTACACCCGGGAGAACCCGGGCGCGCAGGACCAGATGATGGCCCTCGGCGAGCTCGTGTCGCGCGAGATCCAGGCGAGGCAGGAAGCAGTGGGACGGGACGTCGCGGCCGCGCTGGCGGACGCCGCGGAAAGGGTCTCCGAGGGAGAGCCCACGAAGACCCATTTCCTGAACGTCTCCTATCTCGTACGGCGCGACGAGGCCTCCGCCTTCGCGCAGGCGGTGCACGAGGAGGCGGAGCGCAGGGGCGACGACTACACGTTCGCGCTCAACGGCCCGCTCCCCCCGTACAGCTTCGTCTGACATTCGTCCCTCGCGGAGGGGAGGCACTCGCTCATGGGGCTCATATCCCAGCTGCTCACTTTTCCGCTCGCGCCGATGCGCGGCACGGTCTGGGTTCTCGACCAGGTGGTGCAGGCCGCCGAACGCGAGCACTACGACCCCGGCCCCGTACGTACGCAACTGGCCGAGCTGGAACGTGAACTGCTGAGCGGGGACATCGACGAAGAAGAGTTCGACCGGCGCGAGGACGAATTGCTGGACTGGCTCGCCGAGTGCGAGACCTACCAGAGACGCCTGAACGACCATTCATGATCTTTGGAGATTGAGGTGCACAGCAGATGACCGGCAACGCGAAGATAGGTGCGGCCCTCGTGGGCGGCTACCTACTGGGACGCACGAAGAAGGCCAAACTGGCCATCGGCTTCGGGATGTTCCTGGCGGGCAAGAAGCTGAGCCTGGACCCGAAGCAGCTCGGCAGGATGCTGGCCGAGTCGCCGCTCCTCGGCACCGTCAACGACCAGGTCCGCAAGGAGTTGGTGGGTGCCACGAAGACGGCCGCCACCAATGCCCTCACACAGCGGGCCACGGGGCTCGCCGACTCGCTGCGCAAGCGCACCCAGGAACTCGAGGACCCCTCCGGCACGCAGGAGCGTGACGACGAGGACGACGAGGACGACAGCGCGGAGGAGGACCTCGACGCGCGGGACGACGAGGAATCCGAGGACTCCCGCGACTCCGACGACTCCGACGACTCCGACGACGAGGAGAAGCAGGCCCCGCGCCGCAGGACGGCCAAGAAGACGGCCAAGTCCGCGGGCGGAGCCGCCTCCGGGGCCCGTAGGACCGCGTCCGGAGGCGCCCGGAAGAAGGCCGCTTCGAGCACGCGCAAGACCGCCTCCGGGGCCCGTAGGACCGCCTCGTCGAGCACGCGCCGGGACCGGGGTGGCAGCAATGGCTGACACCGCATTCAGCAAGCTGAAGGACGACGTGGCGAAGAACCCCGCCACCGACCGTCTCAAGGAAGAACTCCAGAACTACGTGCGGGCACGCGCCCTGCACACGGTCACCAACCTGGGCCACAGGCTCGGCGAGGGGGTCGGCAAGCTCGCGGACGGCAAGGACGCCCCCGGCGGCGCGGTGAAGAGCCTCGCCAAGGGCGGCAAGGCGCTGGGTGAGGGCAAGTCGCCGGCTCAGGCCGCCGTCAGCGCCGGCGCCTCCCATGTGAAGGACGCCATCAAGGACAAGGTCAAGGGTTTGTTCGG
This sequence comes from Streptomyces sp. ALB3, assembly GCF_044385685.1. Classification (NCBI taxonomy): domain Bacteria; kingdom Bacillati; phylum Actinomycetota; class Actinomycetes; order Kitasatosporales; family Streptomycetaceae; genus Streptomyces; species Streptomyces sp. ALB3. The sequence goes on from NZ_JBISCE010000041.1 coordinate 162,127, forward strand.
CAAGGGGCGCAAGGGCGGCGGCGGCAAGTCGAAGAGCGTCACGATCACCGAGGACATCGACGTCGGTGTGCCGGTGCGCGAGGCCTACGACCAGTGGACGCAGTTCCAGGAGTTCAGCACCTTCGCCAAGGGCGTCGTGAGTGTCGAGAAGGCCGACGACACCAGCAGCAACTGGAAGGTGAAGGTCGCCAAGTCCACGCGTAGCTGGAAGGCGAACGTCACGGAGCAGGTTCCGGACGAGCGGATCACCTGGACGACCGAGGGCGCCAAGGGGACCGTCAAGGGGGTGGTGACGTTCCACGCCATCACCGACAACCTCACGCGGGTCCTGCTGGTCCTCGAGTACTTCCCGAAGGGGCTGTTCGAGAAGACCGGCAACATCTGGCGCGCCCAGGGCCGCAGGGCCCGCCTCGATCTGAAGCTGTACCGCAAGTTCATCATGATGCGCGGCGAGGCGACCGACGGCTGGCGCGGTGAGATCCGTGACGGCGAGGTCGTGGTGGACCACGACGAGGCGGTCGAGAACGAGGAGGCCCGCGCCGAGGAGGAGAACGGCTCCGACGACACGGAGGAGCACGGGCGCGACGACGAGGCGGACGCTGAACACGGCGACGAGCCCGGTGACGAGCCTGACGGCGAGGACGACGGCGAGGAGCCCGCCGCGGAGTACGACGACGAGGAACTCCCCCCGGAGGACGAGGCCTACGAGGACGAGGACGCGGAGGACGAGGAGGACGAGGACGGCGACGCCCCCGCCGACGAGCCCCGCTCCGAGGACGAGGAGGACGAGGACGCGGAGGAGGAGCCCGTCGAGGACGAGCCCGTCGAGGAGGAGCCCGTCGAGGACGAGGAAGAGGAAGAGGAACCGGCTCCGCGCACCCGACGCCGCACCGCTTCCGCACGCAGCTGACATGCTCCGCCCACAGCACGAGGGGACTGATCCGACGTGACCGATTCACTGGCCGGCCGTATGGGGGCCTCTTCGGCGGCGTCCCCGTACGGCCAGCAGCAGTCCTCCGCCAATCTGGCCGACATCCTCGAACGCGTCCTGGACAAGGGCGTCGTCATCGCGGGTGACATCCAGATCAATCTGCTCGATATCGAACTCCTGACGATCAAGCTGCGGTTGCTGGTCGCATCCGTGGACAAGGCCAAGGAGATGGGCATCGACTGGTGGGAGCACGACCCCTCGCTCTCCTCCCGGGCCCGTCCCGCACAGGGTGCAGAGGTGCGCGGCGCTTCCCGGGACGGCTCGGCGGTGGACCAGGTGGAGGCGGAGAACGCGCGGCTGCGGGCGGAGATAGCCGAGCTGAGGGCCGCCGTGGGGCTACCCGCCGCCTCGGCCGCCGGGACGGGCCAGGACGCGCTTCCCGAGCGTGCCGAGACGGGGAGCACGGAAGGTGAGGAGTCGAAGTGAGCGCGGAAGTGGACCCGTCGACGGTCCCGGCGATGTCCTACGTCTACGCCGTCAGCCGGGCGGGGACGCCTCTCGAGGCGGCACTCGCGGGACAGCCGGCCCTGGAGGGCGGGGCGCTGCGGGCGGTCCGTGCCGGGGAGCTGATGGCCCTGGTCTCGTCCGTGCCCTCCGCCTCGTACGGGACCGAGGGCGTGAAGGCGCAGATGGAGGATCTCGGCCGGCTCGAAGTGCTGGCGCGGACCCACCACGCGGTCGTCGAGGCGGCCTACGAGCACGCGACCGTACTGCCCATGCGCCTGGTGACGGTCTACCTCGACGACGAGCGCGTACGGGCGATGCTCGGTGAGCGCGAGCCGGACTTCACCGCGCTGCTCGGCCGCCTCGAAGGCCACGTCGAGCTCGGTGTGAAGGTCTACGCCGACCCCCGCGAGGCGGTGGCGGTGAGCAGCCGGGCGCCGGACACGGACACGGCCGTGAGCCCCGGCCGGGCGTACCTCCAGAAGCGCCGTGCCCAGCAGCAGAACCACCGTCGGACGTACCGGGCGGCGGGGTCGGTGGCCGCCGAGGTGGCCGCCCGGGTGGCCGGGATCGCCGAGGCGCACGTCGCGCACCGTCCTCAGCAGGGCGACCTGGCGCAGGCGGCGGGCGAGAACATCGTCAACCACGCCTACCTGGTCCACGGCGCACGGGCCGACGCGTTCCGCGCGGCCCTCGCCGGGCTCGCCGAGGACGTACCGGGCGTGCGCGTCGAGATCACCGGACCCTGGGCGCCGTACTCCTTCGCGACACCGCCCGCGGCGGGCGGTGGTGAGCCGCGATGAACGACGAACTGAGCACGGCCATGCCCGGCGCGGGTTTCGCCGAACCCCGCGCCGGGCTCTCCGGCGCACCCGACTCCGTCGAGTCGCTGGCGGGGCGTCAGGTGGCGCTCATCGACCTGCTGGACCGGCTGCTGAACGGCGGTGCGGTGCTCACGGGCGACCTGGTTCTCTCCGTCGCCGACGTCGATCTCGTGCACATCAATCTGAGAGCGGTGATCCGGTCGATCACGTCGGACGAACCCGCGCCGTGGTGAGGACGTACGCATGCCCCCGCACGGTGACGGCATATGAGCGAGGAGCGGTCCATGGGTGAGGTAACCGGGGAAGCACAGCCGGGTTCGCGGACAGCGGACCTCCAGGAGGTCGCGCAGGCGGCGGCACGGGCCTTCGACCTCGTGCCCGCTGGACCCGACGAACCGGGTACGCGCGGCGGGCTGGCCCAGCGCCTGGAGACCGACCCGGAGACGGTGGAACGCGACCTCATCAAGCTGGTGCTGACGATCGTCGAGCTGTTGCGCCAGTTGATGGAGCGCACGGCTCTGCACCGGGTCGACGTGGGCGATCTCCGTGAGGACCAGGAGGAGCGCATCGGGATGACCCTGATGATCCTCCAGGACCGGATGGCGGAGCTCTGCGAGCGCTACGACCTGACCATGGAGGACCTCAACCTGGATCTGGGGCCCCTTGGTTCGCTGCTCCCCCGGGATTCCGGCTGAATCACGCCTCCCCGTTTCGAGCCACGCATCGAGGTAACACGAACACCATGACTGCAGAGAGCGAAGAAACCAAGAAGAATGTGAACGGTTCTGCGGCGAAGGCCGGTACGGGTGCCCGGACGGCCACCGCCAAGGGGCGCCAGGCCACCGCGGCGGCCGGAGACCAGGCCAAGTCCGGCTCGGCGGTCGCAGCCTCGAAGGCCAAGTCATCGGCGCAGGACGCCAAGTCCTCGGCGAAGGAAGCCGCCGCGTCGGCGGAGACCGGTGTGCGGTCGGCCGGCCTGGCGACGAAGCGGGCCGCTGTCTCCGGCTGGGACACGGGCCGCCAGACCGTCATGGACACGGCGGGCAAGGTGACGTCCACCGCGAGCACCGCCTGGACCGTGGTCAAGCACCGCAAGGCCATAGCCGTGGGCGCCGCCGCGGGTCTCGGTGGTCTCGTCGGCGGCGCGTTCGCCCTCGGACGCCAGACGGCCAAGACCCATGTGGGGCCGATCACCCGCCTCACCGGCGGCCGGCTCTGACCGGACCGCTGATACCTGACCCCCGGAGGGCCGACAGAACACTGTCGGCCCTCCTTCCGTCGCTCGACGAAGTCACGACGCCGGGAGCGCCGGAACCTCTCGGCCCCCGGGAGAGCGCGCGGCGGGCCGCCCGACCGCCTTCCCGCTCATCTCAGCGTGCGTGCCGGCTCCGGCGGTGGCGCGCCTCAGGACGAGTCGCGTACCACGAGCTCCGTGGGCAGCACGATCCGCGGGCGCTCCTGGAGGCCGTCGCCCGACGAACGGTTGGCGATCTCCTGGAGCAGGACGCGGGTCATGGTCCGGCCCATCTCCTCGATCGGCTGGCGCACGCTGGTGAGGGGCGGGTCCATGTGGCGGGCCACCGCGGAGTCGTCGAAGCCGATCAGCGCCACGTCGTCCGGGATGCGGCGGCCCGACTCCCGCAGGACCTGGCGGGCGCCCGCCGCCATCACGTCGGAGGCGGCGAAGACGGCGTCCACGTCGGGGCGGCGGTCCAGCAGCTCCCGCATCGCACGGGCGCCGCCCTCCTCGCTGAAGTCCGCGGGCGCGATCAGCCGCTCGTCGGGATCCAGGCCGGCCGCGGCGACGGCCTTGCGGTAGCCGTCCAGGCGGCGCTGTGCGCCGTAGACGTCCAGGCGGCCGGTGATCGTGGCGATCGAGCGGCGGCCTCGCGATATGAAGTGGTCGACGGCCGCGCGGGCCCCCTCGAAGTTGTCGGAGTCGACCGAGGGCAGCGTCTCCGCCGCGTGCCGGCGGCCGGAGATCACCGAGGGCATCCCGAGCTGTTCGAGCAGGTCCGGCAGCGGGTCGTCGGCGTGGACGGAGACCAGGAGCACTCCGTCGACGCGGTGCGCGGTCAGGTACTGGGCGAGCCGGCGGCGCTCGCGGTCGTTGCCGGCGAGGGTCAGCAGCAGCTGCATCTCGGTGTCGGCGAGGGCCGCCCCGACGCCCCGCACGATGTCGGAGAAGTACGGCTCCGCGAAGAACCGGGTCTCGGACTCGGGGACGACGAGGGCGATGGCGTCCGTGCGGTTGCCCGCGAGCGCGCGCGCCGCGCGGTTGGGGACGTAGCCCAGCTCGGCGACGGCCGCCTCGACGGCTTCCCGGGTCTGTGCGCTGACCCGCGGCGAGCCGTTGATGACGCGTGAAGCCGTGCCTCGCCCGACTCCGGCCCGGGCCGCTACCTCTTCGAGCGTGGGCCGCCCGCCACTCCGTACTCGCGCTGCCGCCATGGCTGCCTCCCGTTCGCGGTCAATTTCTCACAGCGGCCTGGCCAAACCAAGTCCCACCGTCCGATCCCTAGACACTTGTCCGACCCATCGGTCCTCCGCAGCGCCACACCTCTTGGGAGCGCTCCCAAGCCTAAGGGGTCCTGATGACGGACACGTAAGGCGGGCCGGGGATCCCGGAGGCCGGCCCGCCCGGGGCGGCAACGAGAACGGGACCCGGCGAAGTGCCGGGTCCCGCTGTCGGTGGCGTCCGGGGTCAGGCTGTCCCGACCGGAGGCAGGGCGTGGCGCCGGATCACGTCGGAGTACCAGTGGGCGCTCGTCTTGGGGATGCGGCGCTGGGAGGCGTAGTCGACGTACACCGCACCGAAGCGCTTCGAATATCCGTACGCCCACTCGAAGTTGTCCATCAGGGACCAGAGGAAGTAGCCGCGGACGTCCGCCCCGTCGGCGATGGCCCGCTGCACGGCGTCGATGTGGCCGTGCAGGTAGGCGACGCGCTCGGGGTCCTCGACCTTGCCCTCGGGCGAGACGTAGTCGTCGAAGGCCGCGCCGTTCTCGGTGACCATCAGCGGGAGGCCGGGGTGGTCCCTGGTGACGTCCATGAGGAGGCTGTAGAGCCCGTTCGGGTCGATCGACCAGTCCATCGCGGTGCGCGCCTTCCCTTCGGGGAGGTGGAAGGCGACGTGCTCCGAACCGGGCCACGGCGAATGGTCGCTGGCACCGTGGGCGTCGCTGCGCGCGTAGTCCGCGCCCTGCACCGGGGTCGAGACCAGCGTCGGCGTGTAGTAGTTGATGCCGAGGGCGTCCACCGGGCGGGAGATGGCGGCGAGGTCGCCGTCCTGGACCAGCTTCGACCAGTCCACCAGGTGCGAGGTGTCGGCGATCAGGTCCTCGGGGTACTCACCGCGCAGCATCGGGCCGGTGAAGATCCGGTTGCCGACCGCGTCGATGCGGCGGGCGGCGTCCGCGTCGGCCTCGCTGCCGGTCAGCGGGCGGACCTGGTGGAGATTGAGGGTGACCGAGGTCTGCGCAGCAGCGGGGAGTTGGGCGCGCAGTACCTCGATCGCCCGGCCATGGGCGAGGTTCAGGTGATGGGCCGCCTGCAGCGCTGCTGCGGGCTCGGTGCGGCCGGGAGCGTGCACGCCGGAGCCGTAGCCGAGGTAGGCCGAGCACCAGGGCTCGTTGAGAGTGGTCCACATGCCGACGCGGTCGCCGAGGGCACCGGAGACGATGGCCGCGTAGTCGGCGAACCGGTCGGCGGTGACGCGCTCGGGCCAGCCGCCCGCGTCTTCGAGCTCCTGGGGCAGGTCCCAGTGGTAGAGGGTGGCGACGGGCATGATCCCCGCGTCCAGCAGCTCGTCCACGAGCTTGCGGTAGAAGTCCAGGCCGCGCTCGACGGCGGGGCCGCGGCCGGTGGGCTGGACCCTGGACCAGGACACCGAGAAGCGGTAGGCCTTCAGTCCGAGCTGCTTCATGAGCGCGACGTCGTCGCGGTAGCGGTGGTAGTGGTCGGCGGCGATGTCGCCGGTGTCGCCGTTGCGCACCTTGCCGGGTGTACGGCTGAAGGTGTCCCAGATCGACGGCGTGCGGCCGTCCTCGGCGGCGGCGCCCTCGACCTGGTAGGAGGCGGTCGCCGCGCCCCAGATGAAGCCCGTGGGGAACTGTGTCTCGGGCGCCTGCTTCGGGGTGGTGTCGGGTCGTACGGCAGTCATGCGGGAGCGCTCCCATGGGTGGAGGGACAAGGACGGGAAGTACGGGCGCCCCGGCCCCGCGCGGCCTGCGGTCGGACAGGCCGCGCGGGACGGCCGGAGGCCGACCGGGGACGGGACAGCGGGGCCGGGATAGGACCGGGGAGGTACGGCGGGCCGGGTCAGCCCTTGACGGCGCCGGACATGATTCCCCCGACGATCTGCTTGCCGAAGATCACGAAGACGACGAGCAGCGGCAGGGTACTGATGAGCGCGCCGGCCATGACGATGCTCTGGTCGGGCACGTACGACGCGCTCAGCTGGCCGAGGGCCACCTGGAGGGTCGGGTTCTGCTGGTTCAGAGCGAGGTAGGGCCAGAAGAAGTCGTTCCAGGCCTGGACGAAGGTGAGCATGCCGAGCACCATCATGGCCGGTCGGGCGACAGGAAGCACGATGCTCCACACGATGCGGAGGTTGTTCGCACCGTCGACCCTGCCCGCCTCGATCAGCTCGTACGGCAGCGCCTCCAGGAGGTACTGGCGCATGAAGAACACACCGAACGCGCTCACCAGGGTCGGGAAGATCACCGACTCCAGCTGACCGCCCCACCCGATGTCCGACATCATCATGAACAGCGGTACGACGCTGAGCTGCGGGGGGATGGTCAGTGTGGCGATGACCGCCGTCATCAGCACGCCACGGCCCTTGAAACGCATCTTGGCGAAGGCGTAACCGGCCAGGGTGCAGAAGAACAGGGTCGCCAGGGTGATGCTGGAGGACACGATCACCGTGTTGACGATGGCCTTGCCGAGGTTCGCCTGTTCCCAGGCCGCCTCGAGGTTGTTGAACAGGTTGCCGCCGGGGATGAGCGGCGGTGTCGTGTCCAGCACCTCTTCCTGCGTGCGGGACGCGGCGACGAGCGTCCAGTACAGCGGGAACAGCGAGCCGATGCCGACGACGGCGAGGGCGATGTAGGCGAAGGGGCCGGCGTGGTGCTGGCGGCCCGCGCCGGGCTTGAACCTGCGGCGCCGCGGGGGCTCACCGCGGACCGGGGCCTTGGCGACGTGCCGGTGGTCCGGCGCGGTCATGGGGCTGGTGGTGGTCATGTGTATCGCTCCCCGTCAGGCCGCGGTCTTGCGCGCGAGGCGCCCGATGAACCAGTTGATCGCGGCAATGAGCAGCAGCAGGACGAGCATGGCCCAGGCGACTGCGGCGGCCGGACCGAGATGCCCGAGGTTCCAGCCGTAGTTGTAGAGGTAGATGCTGAGCGTCTCGTACTGGTGCTCGGTGCCGCCCTGCGCTCCGTTGGCGCCGCCCTCGAGCAGGAGGGGCTCACCGAACAGCTGCATCGAGCCGATGGTCGAGATGACGATCGTGAAGAGGATCGTCGGCCGCAGTGCGGGAATCGTCACGTTGCGGAACTGCTGCCAGCGCGAGGCTCCGTCGAGCGACGCGGCCTCGTACAGATCGGACGGGACGGCCTGCATCGCGGCGAGGTAGATCAGCGTGTTGTAGCCCGTCCAGCGCCAGATGACGATGATGGCGATGGCGATGTTGGACGTCCAGTGCCCGTTGACCCAGTTGGTCTCGCCGGCGCCGAAGAAGCCGAGGACCCAGTTCAGCAGTCCGCCGTCGGCCCGGAACACCAGGGCGAAGACCAGCGCGGCGGAGGCGACCGAGGTGGCGTACGGGGTGAGGATGATGGTGCGCCAGAAGGTGCTCGCCCGGAGCTTGTAGTTCAGCAGGTGGGCGAGGCCCAGCGCCACCATCAGCTGCGGGACGGTCGAGATGACGCCGATGATGAAGGTGTTGCTGACCGCGGTCCAGAACTCGTCGTCCTGGAGGATGGTGCTGAAGTTCTCCCAGCCGACCCATTCCATCTGGTCGAGGCCGGTCATCTCGACCCGGTGCAGGGCGATCCAGCCGGTGTAGACCAGCGGGTAGAGCCCGAAGGCTCCGAACACGAGGAAGAAGGGGGCGATGTAGGCGTACGGCGACGCCTTGTCGTCGAAGCGCCACAGGCGGCTGCGCCAGGCCTGGCGGCCGGGAGTCATGGGCTTCGGGGCCCGGCGGCTCGGCCGTGGGCCGTGTGCGCCCCGGGTGGGGGTGGTGGTTGCCACAGGTGGGAGTCCTTCCCTGGGGTGTGCCGACACCGCAGGGGCAGGCCGGACCTCTGGTCAGGTCCGGCGGAGGTGTCGGAGAAGGTGCGCGGTACCGGCGGGGTAACCGGCACCGGTGCGGGCCGGCCGGGACGCGTGGAAGTCGTCCCGGCCGCCCGCACCGGCGAGGATCAGCCGATCACCTTGTCGATCGACTCGGTCGCCGCCTTCCAGGCGTCGTCCGGCTTGGTGCCACGCTGCTCCATGTTGTTGATCTGGGTCGAGATGGTGTCCTTGATGACACCGTCCTTCGGGCCGAGCACGGCTGCGGGGATGACCTGGGCCTCCTCGGCGTAGATCTCACCGATCGGGGCGTTGTTGAAGTACTCGAGCTTGGCGGTCTTCACCTCGGGGAGCTCGTAGGCGCCCTTGTTCGACGGGAAGAGACCGGCCGCCTTGAACACGGCGGCCTGCTGCTCGGGCGCGGTCAGCCACTTGACGAGCTCACCGGCCTCCTTGACGTGCTTGCCCTTCGCGGGCACGGAGAGGAACGAACCGCCCCAGTTGGCCGCGGTCTTGCCCGGGGTGAGGGCGATGTCCCACTTGCCCTTGAACTTGTCACCGGAGTAGGTGGAGATCTGCGCCGCCATCCAGGCGGGGCAGGCGACGGTGGCGATGCTGCCCTTGCGCAGGGCCGCCTGCCACGGCGGGCTGAACTGGGCCAGGCCCTGCGTCAGCTTCTTGTCGACCGCCTCGGTGGCGAGCTTCCAGCCCGCCTTGACGCCGGCGCTCTCCTTGTAGATCGGCTCGCCGGCCTTGGAGTAGTACTGCTCGGAGTCGGAGCTGACCACGCCGTTGTACATGGCACTGGCGGAGTCCATGAAGAAGGTGTCCTTGGGCGCCTTCTTCTTGTACTCCTCACCGAGCGCGAGGTAGTCCTCCCAGCCACCGGCCAGCTTCGCGGCGACTTCCTCGCGGTCGGCCGGCAGCCCGGCCTGCTCGAAGAGGTCACGGCGGTAGCAGATCGACATGGGGCCGATGTCGGTGCCCGCACCGATGACCTTGCCCTCGTCGGTGGTCGCCTGGAGCGCCTTCCAGTTCACCCACTGGTCGGTGTCGACCACCTTGGAGAGGTCGGCGAAGGCGTCCGCCTTGGTGTCGACCAGTTCCTTGACCCGGCCGACCTCTATGCCGTGCACGTCGGCCAGTCCGCTGCCCGTGTTGAGCTGCTGGAGGAACTTGGGGTAGTAGACCTTCTCGTCGGCGGCGACGTTCTCCTTGACCGTGATGTTCGGGTGGAGCTCGTGGTACTTCTCGAAGAGCCCCGCCTCCTTGTAGCCGAACTGGCCGAAGTCGGCCACGGTCAGGGTGATGTTCCCGTCCGCGTCGGCCTCGTCGGAATCCGAGCCGGAATCGCCGCAGCCGGTCAGCAGCAGGGCGGCGGCCGTGAGGCCCGTGGTAGCCATGACGGCGGTTCTGCGGCTTCGACCTGCGACGGTGCGGGTGATGCGCATTCCACTACTCCTTGTTCCAGGGTGGGACTGGCGTTCGACTGCGCGGCATACGCACTGATGGGTGCGGGTGCCAGGTGTACGGAGAGGACATGGGCGGTGCCGTCCCCGTACGAGCGAAAAACATCGTTCGAGATGGGAGCGCTCCCATGCGCTGATGCCGGAAGGTTGCTGCCTCAAGGGGGTGGGTGTCAAGAGTTGAAGACGCTTCCGTTGCCCGAGCGTGTCCTGCAAGTCACGGGAACGTGTCCGACCGAGGGCTTGCGTTCACTCCGACTTCTTGCATGGGAAACAGACGGCGGACCGAATAACCGCAGGTCGGTGGGGTGTTGAGCGTCTTTTTCCCTCGACGGCGCCCGCGCGGGCCCGTTCGCGGCGTCATTTCCCGCGCCACCTTCGAAAGGGCGCGTGCACGCCCTGCCCGGCAGGGATGCCCGCCGGAAGATGAACGGGGCGGGGCGCCGTGAGGGCGCACAGGGGGGTCACGGGGCGTTTCCGTGTTCTTTCCCCGAACTCCACCGCGTGGCCGGGAGGTTCCGCTTCCTCGTCCACGGCGGCGGACACGCCGTGCCCCTCCGCGCACCGGGGCGGGCGCGGAGGGGCTGTGGGGGGCACGCGCCCCGGCCGGGTGTGGGGGGTGTGGGGGCCCGGCCGGGGCACGCACGTCGGGGGGCGGCGGAGGGGCGGCGAGGGCTAGCCGAAGGCGGCGAAGGCCCGGGTGAACGCCAGCGGCTCCTGGAGGATGGAGCTGCAGGTCGCGTCCGCGGTGGGCTTCGCGCCGCCCGCGCACTGCGCGTCCCGCGTACCCGACCACATGGCGAGCCGGCCGATGCCCTTCTCCCGCGCGAACTCCACCAGCTGGGTGGCGTCCTCGACGGTGAAGATCTCGGTGGGCACGTCGTTGACACCGATCATCGGGGTGACCGCCACCGCCTTCCAGGCCGCCGCGTCGGACAGCCCGAGTACGCCCTTGAGCTGCGCCTGCGTGGCGGTGGCCGCCTGGGTGGCGTAGTCCCCCATGTCCCCGCTGTACGCCGCCCCGTAGTCCATCGCCATGATGTTGACCGCGTCGATGGCGACGCCGTTCCTCTTCGCGTCCGCGATCAGGTCCACGCCCGGCTGGGTGAGCCCCTCGGGCATGACGGGCAGCGTGAAGGACACGTCCAGCCCGGGGTGTGACTCCTGGAGCCGGGCGATGGCCTGCGACCGGCGGGAGTTGGCGGCGGTGTCGGGCAGCGCCGCGCCCTCGACGTCGAAGTCGACCTTGGTCAGCCCGTAGGTGTCGACGACCTTGCCGTACGCCGCGGCGAGCTCGGCCGCCGAGGCGCAGTGCAGCGCCAGTTCGGCACCGGCCGCGCCGCCGAAGGAGACCCGTACGTCACCCCCCTCGGCCCGGAGGGCGGTGATCTGAGCGGCCACCTTGTCGTCGGCGAGTCCGGTCACGCCGCCCCACAGCGGGGAGCAGCCGCCTCCCGACGTGATGAACGCCAGGGTGAACTCCTTGACGCCCGTCTTCGACGCGGTGTCCAGCAGGTCGTAGGCGGGGTACAGGGACGTGTCGACGTACGGGGCGAATCCGGCGCCGCCGGGCGTGCCGGACGGTTCGGCCGTCGGTGTCCCGGCCGGCGGGGCCGTCGCGGTCTCCGTGGGCCTCGCCGTGGCCGTGGCCGTCGGTGTGGGCGTGGGTACCGGGGTGCCGGTCGGACGGCCACCGGGTTCGGGTGCCGTGCCGTCCTCGGCGGAGCAGGCGGCGCCGTTGATGAGGCAGGCTGTCGGATCGGCGGCCGCTCCGGCGGAGGCGGTGACGAAGCCGATCGTCACGGACGCGCCCGGAGCGATGTCCTTGTTCCAGTTCGCCGGCTTCACGGTGACGTGGTCGCCGTCGACGGTGTGCTCGCCGTTCCAGAGGGAGTCGATCGTCGTACCGGCGGGCAGGTCGAACTCCAGCGTCCAGTCCGACTGCGCCGTACCGGTGTCGTTGGAGACGACGTACTGCCCGGTGTAGCCGCCGCTCCAGCCGCTCGCCCTCGTGTACGTGGCACCGACGGCCGCCGCCTGCGCCGTGCCGGTGAGAGCGAGGACGGTGCCGCCCACGACCGCCGCGGCGACGAGGGCGCCGACCGCCTTCGTGCGGGTGGTCGTCGTGCGGCGGTGCGTGCTGGTGCCCATCGCGTTCCTGCCTCTGTCCTGCCGGGGGGTGATTGCGTCTGCACGCTAGCCGCCGCAGGACGGGCAAAAGGTACACAGAGGACCGGGGTCACCGTTCTTAGGGTTTGCTTAAGGAGGGCATCGGTGCCGGTTAAGACCGCCCGGCTCTCACCGGCGGGTCCAGAGGTCCGGCCCGGCCTCCGGGCCTTCACGGACCTCCGCGTTCCGCCCTCTCACCCGCCGTGGTCCACGTCTTCCCCCGCGCCGCCCGACCCGGTGCCCCCGGCGCGCGCGTTCGGCCGGGCCGCCGTCGAGGCCGATCCAGATGCGCACCTCCGTGCCGCCCAGCACCGAGCGCCCGATCCGCAGGTCCCCGCCGGTGGATTCGGCGACCCTGCGGACGATGTCGAGGCCGAGCCCGGTGGAACCCACCGCGTCCCGCGTCCCGTTCCGTCCGCTGGCGCCCCGGGCCAGGACGGACGCCGGATCGGGTATGCCCGGCCCTGCGTCCGAGACCAGCACGAGCACCGCGTCGCCGCTGTGGTGCACGTCGACGGCGAAGGCAGTGCCTTCCGGGGTGTGCCGGAAGACGTTGCCGAGCAGGGCGTCCAGGGCGGCGGCCAGTTCGGGCCTGGCGACGGGGATCCGTACCGTGCGGTCCACGCCCGCGAGCCGCACCGTGCGCCCTTCGTCCTCGGCCAGCGCCGACCAGAACCCCATGCGTTCCCGGATGACCTCGGACGCGTCGCATCCGGCTCCGGCCCCCGTGTGCCCGCCCTGGGTCTGCGGGCGTTGTTCCCGTGCCGTCCGGATGATCGTGTCGACCTCGTGCTCCAGTTGCTCGACGGCGACCCTGGTCTGCTCTGCGGCCGGACCCTCGCCCAGCGAGGCGGCGTTGAGGCGGAGCACGGTCAGCGGGGTGCGGAGCCGGTGCGAGAGGTCCGCGGCCAGTTCGCGCTCGTTGGCCAGGAGCTGGACCACCTGATCCGCCATGGAGTTGAACGCGACTGCCGCGGAACGGAGTTCGGTGGGCCCCTCCTCCGGCACCCGGGTCCCCAGCCGGCCCTCCCCCAGGTCCTGGGCGGCGCCCGCGAGCCGCTGGGCGGGTTCCACCATCCGCACGCCGAGCCGGTCGGCCACGGCCACCGAGCCGACGATCAGCGCGAGGCCGACGCCGGCGAGCACCAGCCAGGCCGTGCCGACGCCGTGGGAGACCTCGTCCTCGGGAACGAAGACCTCGACGACCGCGATGCCCCCGGAGCCGAGCGCGGTGGGCTGGAGCAGCGCGGAGCCGCCGGGCACGTCGGCGATGGACGCGCGCCCCGACGTGACCACGGTCCCCAGGTCCTCGCGGCCGGCGCGCCGGGTGCCGATCTCCAGGCGTGGGCCGCCCGGTTCGGTGGCGGGGACGTGGACCGCGAGCCGTCCACGGCCGCCGGGCTCGGTGGACAGCACGGCCCGGGTCAGCTCTTCGCGGTCGGTGGTGATGGTGAGGGTGGGGCCGATGGTCGCGGCCTGCCGCTCGGCGTCGGAGAAGGCGCGGTCCCGGGCCATCTCCTTGATGACGAGTCCGAGCGGCACGGCGAACGCGATCACGACCATGGCGGTGACGGCCAGGCAGACCTTCACCAGTGCCCATCTCACGCGGGCCGGCCCGGGGCCGCGGCCGGTGGTTCGAGTTTGACGCCGACTCCGCGCAGGGTGTGCAGATAGCGCGGGCGGGCGGCCGTCTCACCCAGCTTGCGCCGCAGCCAGGAGAGGTGGACGTCGATGGTCTGGTCGTCCCCGTAGGACTGCTTCCAGACCTCCGCCAGCAGCTCGCGTCGCGGGACGACCACGCCGGGGCGTCCCGCGAGGAAGGCCAGCAGGTCGAACTCGCGCCGGGTCAGGTCCAGTGCGGCGCCGTCGAGTTCGGCCTGCCGGCGCAGCGGGTCGATGGAGAGTCCTCCGACCTGGAGGACGCGCGGCGGCGGGACCTCCGCGCCGGGTCCCCGGGTGCGGCGCAGGACGGCGGCCATGCGGGCGGACAGGTGCTCCACCGAGAACGGTTTGGTCAGGTAGTCGTCGGCGCCGTCGTTGAGCAGCCTGACGATCTCGGCCTCGTCGTCCCGCGCCGTGGCGATGATCACGGGTACGTCGGTGATGGACCGCAGCATCTTCAGGGCCTCGGCCCCGTCCAGATCGGGCAGTCCGAGATCGAGGATGACGACGTCGAACCGGAAGTGCGCGACCTCGCGCAGCGCTTCGAGCGCGGTGCCGACACTCCGTACCGTGTGCGAGGCCTCGGTCAGGTGCCGGATGAGGGCGGAACGTACGAACTGGTCGTCCTCGACCACGAGCACACTAGGCATGCGCCGCACCGTAGCCCATACGGAGGAACCGGGTCCCCTCCAGGACGGCACCCGCGCCGGTGGTGCAGGATGTGCCCGATGCAACGAGGACTCGTACACGCGATCGCGTGGTCGCTCGCCACGGGCGCGGCGGTCACCCTGTCGTGGTGGGGCGTGCACACGGTCATGTCGGGGACGGCGTACGACCCTCCGCGCGCCGTTCCTGTCTCGGTCGGGGTCAGGGGCGGGCAGGCGACGGACGCCCCGGTGTCGTCCTCGACGCATCGTGCGCCGCCCTCGGCCTCACCCGGCGTCACCGCCTCCAGGACCGCGCCCGCGCCGTCCCCCCGGCCCTCCGGAAGCCCGTTCTCCCGCCCCCCGGCGGCGAGTCCGAGCCCGGCGAAGCCCCCCGCGCCCCCGGCCGCCGCGGGTGAGGTGAAGAGTTACCCGACGCGTGGCGGCAGGGTCGTGCTGGAGCTGGCCGACGACTCGGCGAAGCTGGTCTCGGCGACGCCGGAGCCGGACTGGTCGATGCAGGTGTGGACGAACGCGGAGTGGATCCGGGTGGACTTCAGCGACGGGGCGGGCGCGACGGTCTCCGTCTTCTGCACCTGGAACGGTCACCCGCCGATGGTGGAGACGGTGGACCGGTGAGCCGTGGGCCGGTGAGCGGTGGACCGGCGTGCGGTGGACCGGTGTGCGGTCACGAGAAGGCGCCGGGCGGCGGGGCGGGGGACGGTCTGGCCGCCGCGTCGGTGACGACGGCGGCGCCGCCGGTGAAGTCGGCGAGTGCCCGGCCGTGTTCGACGCGTCCGGGGTGGGGGTCGCTCGCGACGCGCCTGGTCAGTTCGGCGACCGCGATCGGCAGGTCGGAGGCGACCAGGACCGCGTTGCCGAAGCGACGGCCGCGCCAGACGGTCGGATCGGCGGCCAGGGCCAGTTCGGGGAAGAGGGAGGCGGCCGTGGCGATCTGACCGCGCAGGTGCGCGAGGGGCGGGCCGTCGGCGAGGTTGGCGGCGTACTGACCGCCGGGTCTCAGCACCCGGCGCACCTCGGCCAGGAACTCCGCCGAGGTGAGGTGCGCGGGGGTGCGGGCCCCGCCGAACACGTCGGCTATGACGAGGTCGGCCCAGCCGTCCTGGATCTTCCCCAGCCCCTCGCGGGCGTCCAGGGAGCGGACCCGTATCCGGGCCTGAGGGTCCAGGGGCAGCTCCCGCCGCACCAGTTGGACGAGGGGCGCGTCGATCTCCACGACCTGCTGGGTGGAGCGGGGGCGGCTCGCGGCGATGTACCGGGCGAGCGTGAAGGCCCCGCCGCCGAGGTGGACGGCCGTCAGGGGCCGGCCGGGGGGCGCCGCGAGGTCGATGACATGGCCGAGTCTGCGCTGGTACTCGAACGAGAGGTACGCGGGGTCGTCCAGGTCCACGTGGGACTGCGGGGCGCCGTCCAGCACCAGCGTCCAGGCGCGGGAGCGCTCACGGTCGGGCACGAGCTCGGCGAGGCCGCCGTCCACCGCCGCGGAGACGGGCTCCTGCTGACGCTCCGGCCGCTTGCGGTCGCTCGCACCCCGGGCCGCTCCTCGACGTGCCACGCGCGCTCGTCCTCGCTCACAGGTCCGGGCCGGTCAGCTGGGAGGACCGGCGGCGGCGGAACCTCCGCCCACCTGTCCATTATGGCCTCAGCGGCAGTTGTCGGCCGCCTCGATCAACCGGGCCGCCTGGTCGAGGGCGGCCCGGAGGACGGCCGGATCGGTGACCGGGGCCTCAGCCGCCGGCGGCAGGAGCCAGCCCCCTCCGATGACGGGCGGCTCGGCGGGGACACGCAGCCCGCGGCCGTCCGTCCGCGTACAGGCGCTGCCGGGCACGTCCCAGGCCTCGGCCGTACCGGGCGGCACCAGGAACCCGAGGACGGCGCAGGCCCCGTCGTGCAGGACGGGTCCCACACGCTCGTTCTCCGCCCCCCTGCGCAGGATGTCCACGGCCTCCAGGCCCTGACGTGCCGGGACGGTCACCAGATCGCACGGTGTGGTTTCCGGACCCATGTGAGGCAAGGGAACCCCTCCTCTCGTCTCGACGAGACGGTGCCGCGCCCCGTCTCCGCATGGACCAACGCGCCGACGGCGTCAAGGGCTACGGCGGCACGCCGCCGCAAAGGGTGGCAGTTCATGGCGGATCGCGGGTGATATGCCCGTTTTGCACGTAAACGCTGTGTGTGCGGCCTGTCACAGCAGGTACGTTCTTGCTCCGCCGGGACACCGGAAGCAGGGCCCGGCTGCACCAGAGAGGGCCCCGCCATGGTGTCGACACGGGCAGTTCCCAACCTCGTCTTCCGTCGGCTGCGCGGACAGCGCTCAGCCGGCGAGTTCGCGGCGGCTGTCCGCAGGGCCGCGCGTGAGATCGGTGAACAGGTCGCGTGCGACGCCCGGTACATCGGACGTGTGGAGTCGGGCGAGATCCGCTGCCCCAACTACGCGTACGAGCGGGTGTTCCTCCACATGTTCCCCGGGGCGAGCCTCGCGGACCTGGGTTTCCCGGACCGCGAGAGCGTGCGCGGCCGGGGGGCCCGTGCGACACCCGAGCCCCCGCCCACCCCACCCCCCACGCTCGACAGCGAGATCCACGAGGAGAGCGACGTGCTGCGTCGCGTGTTCATGACCAGCGGTACCACCACGGTGGCGGCCGCGTCCCTGGGCCTGGGCGGCTGTGCCACCGCCGCCGGCCCGCTCGCCGTACCCCCGCAGCGCCGGGTGGGCGAGGCCGAGGTGCACGCCGTCGAGAGGGCGGTGCGCCAGATCCGGCTGCTGGACGACCGGCACGGCGCGGACGGCCTCTACCGGCGGGCGTCCCAGCCGCTGCGGGCCGCGTACGCCCTGCTCGACTCGGGCGGCACGACGCGGAGCAGTACGGCGGACCGGCTGCACGCGGGCGCCGGTGAGCTGGCGATCTCCGTGGGCTGGCTGGCCCACGACTCGGGGCGGTTCGAGGACGCGCGCTCCCATTACGCGGAGGCGCTCGCGACGGCGCGGCTGGCGGGCGACGCGGCGCTGGAGGCGCACGCGTTCTGCAACGCGTCGTTCCTGGCCCGGGACACCGGGCGGGCCCGTGAGGCGGTCCGCGCGGCGGAGGCCGGCCAGCGGGCGGCCCGGCCGCTCGGCTCTTCGAGGCTGCTGGCACTGCTGGCGCTGCGGGAGGCGGGGGCACGGGCCTGGCTCGGGGATCGCACGGGATGCGAACAGGCGATCGGGCGGGCGCAGACGGCGTTCGAGCGGGGACCGAGCGAGGCGGACCCGGAGTGGATGAGCTTCTTCCGCGAGGCGGAGATGGAGCTGCTGGAGGCGCAGTGCTGGTCGGCCCTGGGTGACTGGCCGAGGGCGGCGCGACATGCCCGGCGGGCGACCCGGCTGCAGGACCCGCACTTCACCCGGAACCTCGCGCTGTACCGTGCACAGCTCGCCGGTGACCTGGCGCGGGCGGGCACGGCCGACGAGGCCGCGGCGGCGAGCCACCAGGTGCTGGACCTGCTGGACCGGGTCCAGTCGTCCCGGATCCGCGGGATACTGGCGAGCGCCGTGCGGGTGCTCCGGCCGCGGGGCGGGCCGGAGGTGACGGCCCTCCTGGCCCGCTACGAGGAGCTGCCCCCGGACGCCTGAGGAGCGGACCGGCCCGTCCGGTCCCGGCCGGACGATGCGAGCGGTTCCGGTCCCGGCCGTCCGCGCGCCCCGAGCGGGGGCGCGGGGGCCGCTCCCCCGGTCAGCGGTCCAGGTGGCCCGTGTCGTTCCAGCGCTCCAGCGCGGGGAGCCCGTACGCCCAGCCCAGCACCGACAACGACGTGGGCTCCAGCCGGATCCGCGCGGCGAAGGAGACGTCCTCGCCCAGCCACCGGGCTCCCAGCGCCCGCAGGATGTGCCCGTGGGCGAACACCAGCACGTCGCGGTCGGCGGACCGCGCCCACGCGACGACCTCGTCCACCCGTGCGGTCAGTCCGGCGAGGGTCTCGCCACCCGGCACACCGTCACGCCAGATGAGCCAGTCGGGACGGTCCGCCTTGATCTGGGCCGGGGTCAGGCCCTCGTAGTCCCCGTAGTCCCACTCCATCAGCGCGTCCCACGGCTGGGCCCGCTCACCGAAACCGGCGATCGAGCAGGTCTCGGCGGCCCGGACGAGCGGACTGGTCCGCACCTCGACGCCGGGGAGGCCTCCCCAGGGCGCCCGGGCGAGCCGCTCGCCGAGCAGCTTGGCGCCCTCACGGCCGGTGTCGAGGAGGGGGATGTCGGTCCTGCCGGTGTGATTGCCCTGGACCGACCACTGTGTCTGGCCGTGCCGGGCGAGCAGGATTCGCGGTGCCATGACGGCTCTCCCTGAAAAATACGGAGATCCGAAGATCCGGGGACCCTAGGATCTGGTGGGTCCGGGACAGCGGTGTCCGGGACGGCGACGGGGTGGCACGGGTGTCCGGCTGGGAGACCGGTGCGTGCGGAGGCCCTGGCCCCATCATCTCCCACCTGCTTCACGGGCAACCTGCGGGGCTGCGTCCGCGTCCCCCTCAGCGCATGACCAGGGACGGCCGCGTGGGACGGCCCCCCGGGGGAATCAGGGCATACGACCGCCGTACGGTTGAACGCCCGCCGACGACCGCATGAACATGGGGAGAGCCACCGGATGCCGCACGCCACCGCCGCGACACCGTCCCCCGGCTCCCGGCCCCGCTGGTGGACGGAGCTCCCGCTGATCGCGGTGGTGTACGGGCTGTACTCGACGGGCCGGCTGCTCGTGCACGAGAACATACCGGCGGCCGTGGAGAACGGTCTCGCGATACTCCGCCTGGAGAAGGCGCTGCACATCAACGCCGAGCACCCGCTCAACCGGCTGCTGACCGCCCACCCCACGCTCGGCGTGCCCGCCGACTTCGCCTACGCCTCCCTGCACTACCTGGTCACGCCCGCCGTCCTGGTCTGGATCTTCCGGCGCCGTGCCGCCGCCTACCGGGCGGCCCGTACCTGGCTGATGACCTCCACGCTCCTGGGGCTGGCCGGCTTCACGCTGATGCCGACCTGCCCGCCCCGGCTCCTCGACGCCCACCACGGTTTCGTGGACACGATGGCGCAGTACAGCGCCTACGGCTGGTGGGGCGCGGGCGCGAGCGCCCCGCGCGGCCTCAGCGGGATGACGAACCAGTACGCGGCGATGCCCAGCCTGCACGTCGGCTGGGCGGTGTGGTGCGGCGTCCTCCTGTGGCTCCACGGCCGCCACCCGCTCGTCCGGGCGGCGGGCGTCGCCTATCCGCTGGTCACCGTGCTCGTCGTGATGGGCACGGCGAACCACTATTTCCTCGACGCCGTGGCCGGCGCCGCCGTGATGGCTGTGGGCGCCCTGCTGACCAGGCCGTTCATGCGCCTGGCGGACCGCGTCAAGGACCGGGTGCGGGCGGCGTTCGCACGCGTGCCCGCCACCGTCACCCCCACGGGGTCCACGATTGTCAGTGACGGATGCAAGACTTCCGCGGGTGAGCGAATACCCGGCCAGCGGACCGCCTCCGCAGATTCCAGCGACGCGAGACCCCGCTCGGCGGCCGAAGCCGGCGACGACGCTCCGGCAGCGGCTCGCTGAGCTGCGCGGCCCCTCCGTCGCGCCGCATCCGCTCGACGCACGCGCACTGGCCGCGCTCGCCGCCAACCCGGGATGCAAGCGGCGCGCACTCCTCGACGGCGCCGGCGTCGACAAGGCCGAGCTGGCCACGGCGCTCGGCTCCCCCGCCGCGTTCGGCCAGTCCCAGTTCGCGTTCGTACGGGGCAACGCCTTCGAGGCGAAGGTCAAGGCGGACGGCGGCACGGAGCTGCTCCGCCTCCTCGTCGAGCGGCTCGGGGGCGGCGCCGCGGCAGCGGACGTGGCCGCGGTGCCCGACCTGACGGCCGCGGGCCCCGAGGGCCGCGCCGCGCGGACCGCGCTGGCGCTGCGCGAGGCCACGGCGGCGGGCGGCTGGACGCTGCTCGACCATCCGATGCTGGCCCTGGAGGTCGCGGGCTCCCCCGCCTATCTCGAGCCGGACGCCGTGGTGGTGCACCCCGACGGCACCTGGACGGTCGTCGAGATCAAGTCCTTCCCCATGATCGACGGCTCGGCGGACCCCGCGAAGGTCGGCGCCGCCGCCCGCCAGTCCGCCGTCTACGTCCTGGCGCTGGAACGGGTCGCCGCGGTGACCGAGGGCGCCGAGGTGGGGCACCGCGTCCTGCTGGTGTGCCCGAAGGACTTCTCCAACCTGCCGACCGCCTCGGTCGTGGACGTACGCAAGCAGCGCGCCGTCACCAGCCGCCAGCTGACCAGGCTGACCCGTGTCGAGGACATCGCGGCGGCCCTGCCCGAGGGCACGACGTTCGATCCGGGCTGTTCCGCGGAGGAGCTCGGCACGGCGGTCGAGGCGGTTCCCGCGGCATACGCCCCCGAGTGCCTGGCCGCGTGCGAGCTGGCCTTCCACTGCCGGGCGAAGGCACGCGCCCAGGGCGCGGTGGAGGCGCTGGGCCGGAGCGTGCGCGGCGAGCTCGGGGGTCTGACGACGGTCGCCGGGGTGCTGGCCGCCGCCGCCGGCAAGGAGGGTGACCCGGACGACCCGACGGTGGCGGCCCTGCGCAGGGCCGCCGCGCTGCGGGCCGAGGCACTGGCCGGGGTGGACGGCGGCGTCCCATGTCGCTGATCAGCACCCTGGCGCGGCTGGAGGCGGTCGACACCGGGCGGGCCCAGCCGCTGGCGACCGTGCGCCACCGGCATCTGACCGGCGGTCCGCTCGTACTCGTGCCGCTGACGACCGCCGGTGAGGCGGGCGCACCGCTCGGCGCGCTCGTGGGGACGGACCGTTCGGCGCCCCGGCTGCTGGCGGTGGCCCAGCCCCGCGACCGCGACCTGCGGTTCGCGTTCCTCGCCGAGCTGGCCGAGGCGGTGCTGCCGCACATCGAGTCCTACGCCGACGTCGTGGAGCCCGCCGAGCGCAGCGAGGTCGATCCCGCGACCGGCAAGAAGGTCAAGGTCGAGGTCGAGCTGTGCGCGGACGCGCCCCAGCTGATCGTGCCGAGCAGGGCGGGCATCGAGTTCGTGAGGCTGCTCGGGCGGTCCATGCGGTTCAGGCGTACCGCCGAGGACGACCCGGACACCCCGTATCCGGCTCCCGCCCGCGTGCCGCTGCTCGGCCGGTGGCTGACGCACTACGGGGAGCGGGCCAGGGTGCCGGGTTCCTCGCTGCTGCTCGCCGCGACCGACCTGCTGAACCGCCACTGGGCGACGGGCCAGTCCAGCCTGGAGGACCAGCATCTGGGCGCGCTGCTGGCCTGGGTCGACCCGCCGGACGGCGTCCGTGGCGCCGAGGCGGCGCTCCGGGCCGAGCTGGAGCGGGACCGTGCGGGGCAGCTGGTCTGCCCGCCGGCCGGACCGGCGACGGACCCGGCGTTCGACAACAGGCTGCTGGCGCCCGCGATCGAGCGGTACGACCAGGCGCGCTCGGCGCTGGCCGCCGCGGAGGACGCCGTGGAGGCCGACACCCGGCTCGGCGGACTGGGCGCGGCCGAGCGGGAGATCAGGTCGCTGCTCGCGGGGGTGCTGCTCCCCACCTGGGACGCTGTGTGGCGGGGGCTCGACCTGCTGCGGGAGCTTCCGGAGGGGGCGAGGGCCGAGGACCGCTGGACCAGGGACCGCTGGTCGTTCACCGCGCACCGGGACCGGGTGCGGGCGGGGGAGCCGCCGCAGCCGCGCCGGGACGACGCGGTGACGGCGGCACAGAAGCTGGCCTCCCGGGAGACGGCCCAGGCGCAGCTGGACGCCCAGGAGGCACTGGACGATCCGCTGGTGCTGGCGGGACGCAGGCTGGCGGGGGAGGCGTTCGTCGCGGAGGTGACCGGGGTCGAGATGGCGTACAGCGAGTCGAAGCGGCCCTCACCGCGCCCCCTGGTCACGGTGCTCACCGACGAGCGCCCGCACCTCGGGGAACGCACCAAGGTGTACCGCTCACTGGACGGGAAGCCGCAGACGGCGGAGTTCGTGGGGTACGCGGCGGGGAACCCGGACGACGGCACGGTCGGTCTCGTCCTGCGGATCACCGACCGGATGGGACGGAGCAAGGAGCCCGCGCCGGGTTCGGTGCCCGAGCCCGGTGACCGGATCGCCTGGACACTGTTCGAGCACGACCAGCGGGGCGGCCCGAAGCTGCCCGACCCGGAGGACACGCCCTGGACGCACGGCGGCCCGCCGGGTGCCGCCGACGGCGGCGGACATGCCGAGCAGCCCGATCCCGTGACCCCGGAGGACCTCCTGTGACAGCCGTTCTCGACCCGGCTGCCGCCGCGGCGCGGGCGACCGACGCCATCCTCGGCGACACCTTGCGCGGTACGGCGCGCGGCATCGTGGTGGATTCGCCGCCGGGCGCGGGGAAGTCGACCCTGGTGGTGCGTGCCGCGCTGGAGCTGGCCGCGGCGGGCCGTCCGCTGATGGTGGTCGCGCAGACCAACGCCCAGGTGGACGACCTGGTGGTGCGGCTGGCCGAGAAGGCTCCGGAACTGCCCGTGGGACGGCTGCACAGCAGCGACTCCGATCCGTACGACAAGGTCCTGGACGATCTGGACAACGTCCGGACGTCGGCGAAGGCGGCGGATCTCGCGGGTCTGGACATCGTCATCTCCACCGCTGCCAAGTGGGCGCACGTGAAGAACGTGGAGCCGTGGGGGCACGCGATCGTCGACGAGGCGTACCAGATGCGGTCCGACGCCCTCCTGGCCGTGGCGGGGCTGTTCGAACGGGCGCTGTTCGTCGGGGACCCGGGCCAGCTCGACCCGTTCTCGATCGTGGGGGCCGACCAGTGGGCGGGGCTCTCCTACGACCCGTCGGCGAGCGCCGTCTCGACTCTGCTCGCGCACAATCCGGAGCTGCCGCAGCACCGGCTGCCGGTGTCATGGCGGCTTCCCGCTTCGGCGGCGCCGCTGGTGTCGGACGCGTTCTACCCGTACACGCCGTTCCGCAGCGGCACGGACCACGGCGACCGGCGGCTGGCGTTCGGTGTGCCCTCGGACGGGTCGGGCCCGGACCGGGTGCTGGACGAGGCGGCGGAGTCCGGCTGGGGGCTGCTGGAGCTCCCGGCCCGGCACACCCCGCGCACGGACCCGGAGGCGGTGCGGGCGGTGGCCCTGGTGGTCCGCCGTCTGCTCGACCGGGGTGGCGCGGCGACGAGCGAGCGGGAGTCCGGACCGGTCCCGGTGACGGCGGAGCGGGTCGCCGTGGGCACGGCCCACCGCGACCAGGCCGCCGCTGTGCGCGCGGCGCTCGCGGAGCTGGGTGTGACGGGCGTGGCGGTGGACACGGCGAACCGGCTGCAGGGCCGCGAGTTCGATGTGACGGTGGTCCTGCATCCGCTCTCCGGCCGCCCGGACGCCACCGCGTTCCACCTGGAGACGGGCCGCCTGTGCGTGCTGGCCTCGCGGCACCGGCACGCGTGCGTCGTGGTGTGCCGTGCCGGGGTGGCGGACCTGCTGGACGAGCACCCGTCGACGGAGCCGGTGCGGCTGGGCGTGACGGTGAAGTTCCCGGACGGCTGGGAGGCCAACCACGCCGTGCTGGCCCATCTCGCCGAGCACCGCGTGCATTGGGCGCCCTGATCCTGGGCAGCGCTCTTGCGCCGGGCTGGACAATGGAAGGTGGCCGTCCGGCCGTACGAGGAAGGGACACCACATGGCACAACCCGAGCGGAACGAGCGGCAGAGGCTGCGTCCGGCGCCGCTGCTCTTCGAGCCGTCGGAGGCCGCAGCCGACCCGGAGCACTTCTTCGACCTGGAGTCGATGGAGGATCCGAAGCAGCTGCTGGCCCGCGCGACGGAGCTGACGCTCGCCTTCCGGGCGGCGACCGACCGGGCCGTGGAGTTCCAGGCCGTGGCCGCCGCCCAGCTCGCCGACCCGCGCCGGTTCGACCGGCTCACGGCCGCGGACATAGCCGGGCGCGCGGAGTGGACCGAGGACTACGCGAAGAAGATGATCGAGTTCGGCCGCTCCCTGCTGGACGCCCCCGCGCCCTGACTCCGCGGGCGCCGGGTCACCCGGCGCGCTCGGGTCACCGTGGGTACACCTGTGGCATATGCCGACGGGCAAGATACTCCTTCGCCCCGCGTTCTGTCCGGTATTCGGCAACTCTCAGGAACAGGAGCGTCACTGCCGGTAGACATGACGGCATGAGCGCATGGCTGAATGACGAAACGACCCTGCGGACCGCTGCCGCCCCGCGTCACGGTGTCGACATCTTCGCCCTGCTGCGGGACCGCGCCGAGCCCCGGGCCGACGACAGGGCCGCCCAGGTCACGGCGTCCGGGGCCGCGTGGCTGGCGAGCGCGTCGTCCCACCCCCGCAGCACGCTCGCCCAGTGGCAGGCCCGCCCCTGCTCCCCCGGCGTGCTGCCGTGCGGCACCGCGTTCGACGTCGTGAACGTGCCCGCCCTCTTCGGCAGGCGCATGCTGGAGCAGCTCTGGGCGGAAGGTCCCGGATCCGGTCCGGTGGCCACGCACCGGGGCCGGATGCTGCTGTTCGCCTCCCCGGGCACCGCCCAGCGGCTTCCGTCCCTGCTGGCGTGGGAGGAGTGGGGCACGGGCTCCGCCCGGGGTCCCCGGCGGCACCAGGGGACCTTGCCGCCGGTGCTCTGTCACGGCACGGGGGACGCGGTGACCGTCCCGCCCCTGACCGGCGGCGCGGGCGCCGGCGGGCCCCGCTGGATGGTCGCCCCCGACACCCGCACCCCTTGGCTCCCGGGGCCGGACGTACTGCTGTGGGCGTGCGTCCGGGTGGGCAGGTCGGCGGCACCGTCGACCACCGGGGATTCGATTTTTCCTCCCGCCGATGCGGGTGCTAATGTCTACGACGTCAGCAGGCGCCGTTAGCTCAGTTGGTTAGAGCAGCTGACTCTTAATCAGCGGGTCCGGGGTTCGAGTCCCTGACGGCGCACCGACGGAAGAAGCCCCCTCGCGGAAGCGAGGGGGTTTCTTCGTGTGCGTCCGCGCAGGTCAGGTGCCGGTGGCGATGCGGACGGTCCACGCCCCCGACCTGGTCCGGTCGGCGACGTCGATGCGGATGCGTTCGCCCGGGACGGTGTAGCGCTCCCCCTCCCTGAGCGGGGCGTCCGCGAGCGGCGGGTAGACCGACCGGTCCCAGCAGGCCTCGGACGCGGGGTGGGTGTCCAGGACCTCGACGGGGCCCCCGCCGGACGGCGTCGCGTTGCGGATGCGGTAGACGAGCACGCCCTCGGTGCAGGTGGTCCGGTCGTTGCCCGTGGCGCTGCGGGCCTCGATGGCGAGCGCGCTGTCCGCTCCGGTCCTGATGACGGCGAGCCGGGTACCGAGGGAGGCGCCCGGCACGGGGACCTCGGCCATGGGTTCCAGCGTGAGGTCGGCGGCGCCCTGTACGCAGACGACCTCTTCGCCCTCCAGCCAGCCGAGCTTCCACTTGTGCCAGCCGAAGAGGTCCGGGGCGAGCCCGAACTGGCTGCCCATCACGTCCCAGTCGCCGACGTAGGTGTCCCAGTCGCCCTTCCCGTCCTCCGGCCGGTGGTAGAGGTCCGCCAGGTCGAAGACGTGTCCCGTCTCGTGCGCGAGTACGTTGCGGTCCGGCGGGTGCTCCTCGAAGACGGTGACCACACGCCTGATGTCGGTGCCGTCGGCGCGCAGCGGCCGGTCGAAGTTGACGACCTTGGTGGCGTCGGAGTCGACTCCGGGGGCGTCGGGGTCGGCGACGAGGTAGACGATGTCGTAGGCGGAGAAGTCGGTCCGGTCGTCGGCGGCCTCGATCGCGTCGCGCAGATAGGCGCTGCGGCTCTCGGACCCCCAGTCGCGCTGTATGCCGTAGCGGGTGGACGGGTGCGGCATGGGCGTCCACCGCCGCTGCGGGTGGGCGCGCAGGGTGAACCTCCCGTACGAGGCGCGCTCGAAGAAGCGGGTCGTCGAGGGGAAGTAGTCGGCGGCCAGCGCCTCGGGGGTCACGACGGGGTCGGAGTCGGGGAACGAGAGGAAGACCATGACCGCGTCGAGGGCGCGGCCGGGCCGGGGGTAGGCGCCGTTCCAGGTGTCGAGGCCGAGCGAGTGGTGCGCCCCGGTCCTGGGCAGCGCGCACGGCCCCGCGTCACCCGAGGCCGCCACGGCGGGACCGGCGACGAGTCCGGTGGCGGCGAGCGCCAGGAGGGAGGTGAGAGCAGCCGCCGCGCTGCGCAGACTCGGCCTCTCCACTCCCCCGGGTCCGTGCTGACGCGGCACATCTACCTCCGGGTGGCGAATGCGGGACTTCCCCCTCACCCTGTGCCGTCCCGGCGGCGTACGCCCTGTTGTGCTGCCCCACACGGGTCAGCGGAGGTCGGAGTGATCACCCGAAGACAGATGATCACTCTCACACACAGTCACAATTGCTCACCTGGTAAGCCGAAATATCCAGAACAATGCAAAAGCGATCATCAATGGCCAGAACGGCATGAGGTCGTCACCCTTGGGACAGACGTGGGACATACGTGGGCCATGCGCGTGCCGCGCATCCGAAACGGCGGACGCGTGGGAACGGCCGGTGCGCCACCCTCTATGCTTCACCTCGCTTTCCTGCGTGGTTCCCGCCTCTGGCACGGCGCGCCCCTCCACGCCCCTGCCCGGCCACACCTGTTCACGACAATCTGCACAGCGGGAGCGAGCGGTGAACGGAACCTCGGAAGGGCCGACCGGCCGAGCGGGCACGGCCCACGGCGCCGGGCCATCGGAGGTCACGCAGTGTGATCATCGGATGCCTGACCTCTCGGAGCTGGACGACTACCGGGCCGCGTTCGCGGCGGCCGCCCTCCCGATGGCCGTCGTCGACCACCGGGGCCAGGTCCTCCTGCCGAACGACGCGCTGGGCGGGCTGCTGGGGACCGATCCCGCGTCGCTGGCCGGGCAGCCCGCTGCCGATCTCGTCGGCCTCTCCTCGGACGGCCCCACCTGGCGGGCGTACACCGAGGTCCTGCGCGGAGTCCGACCCCGGCTCCGGTGCACCCGACGGCTCAAGCACGCCGACGGCCGGCCGCTCTGGGCCGAGGTCACCGTCGTACCGATGGGCGAGCCGGGAAGCGGCGAGGGCCGCTGGCTGCTCTCCGTCGCCGACGACAGCGACCGGCGCGAGCTGCGGGAGCGGCTGCGTCATCTGCGGATGCACGACCCGGTGACCCGGCTGCCCAACCGCACCCTGTTCTTCGAGCGGCTCGCGACCGCCCTGGAGACGCCTCCGGTCCAGGACGGACCGACGCCCCGGCACGGCCGTATCGGCCTCTGCTACCTCGACATCGACGGCTTCAAGGCGGTCAACGACACCCTGGGTCACCGCACCGGCGACCGGCTGCTCGCCGCTGTCGCCGGACGGCTCACCGACTGCGCCGAGGCCGGCGGCCACCGCAGCGGCGGCCACCTGGTGGCGCGCCTCGGTGGTGACGAGTTCGCGATCCTGGTCGAGGACTCGTCGGGCACCCGTCAGCTCACCGATCTCGCCCGTGCCGTGCTCACCGCCCTCCAGCGGCCGTTCGAGGTGGCGGGGCACCGGCTGTCGGTCTCCGCGTCGATCGGGGTGGTGGAGCGGTCGTCGGCCGGCACGTCGGCCACCGCTCTGATGCAGGCGGCGGACACCACGCTGTACTGGGCGAAGGCCGACGGCCGCTCCCGCTGGACACTCTTCGACCCTGAGCGGAACGCGCACCGGATGACCCGTCAGGCGCTCTCCTCCACGCTCCGCCCGGCCGTCGACCGCGGCGAGTTCACCCTGGAGTACCAGCCACTGGTCGGCATGGCCGACGAGGTCGTACGGGGTGTGGAGGCCCTGGTCCGGTGGAACCACCCGCGGTTCGGACTGCTGGCGCCGAGCCGGTTCGTCCCGATCGCCGAGGAGGACGGCACGATCGTCCAGCTCGGCCGATGGGTGCTGCGCACGGCCTGTCGTCAGGCCCGCCGCTGGCAGCTGGAACACCCGGACGAGCCCGCACTGTTCATCAGCGTCAACGTCGCCGTGCGGCAGCTGTGGGACTCCGACCTGGTCGCCGACGTGGCGGAGATCCTCGCCGAGACGGGCCTCGCGTCCGGGCTGCTCCAGCTGGAACTGACCGAGTCGGCGGTCATGGGTTCGTCCGGCCGGCCGCTGCGGGTGCTCCAGGCGCTCAGCGACATGGGGGTCCGTATCGCCATCGACGACTTCGGTACGGGGTACTCCAACCTCGCCTACCTGAGCCGGCTGCCCGTGTCCGTGCTGAAGCTGGACGGCTCCTTCGTGCGCGGATTCCGTTACGAGGACGGCGCGCACCCCAGCCCGGCCGACGAGACGATCGTCGAAGCCATGGTGCAGCTGGCGCACCGCCTGGGCCTGACGGTCACCGCGGAGTGCGTGGAGACGTCGGGCCAGGCGGAGCGGCTGCGCCGGATCGGCTGCGACACCGGGCAGGGGTGGCTGTACTCACGTGCGGTGGCCCCGGAGCGGATCGCCGAGCTCATCGGGACCAGACCGCCGGAGAGTTAGCGCCGGAACACCGTGCCGGCGCAGGGGTCAGACCGTCCTGGGCAGTCCGTACGCGTCCGCGATCAGCTCGTACGAGCGCAGCCGGGCCTCTCCGCCGTGCGCGTTGGCGGTGATCATCAGCTCGTCCGCGCCGGTGCGCTTGGCCAGGTCGTCCAGGCCGCTGCGGACCTCGTCCGGCGTGCCGTGGACGATGTCCTTCAGCCAGCCGTCGACGAACTCGCGCTCCATCGGGCTGAAGTCGTACGCCGCCGCCTCCTCGGGGCTGGGCACGAGCCCGGGGCGTCCGGTGCGCAGCCGGACCATGGACAGGGCGCCGGTGAGCACCTGGCGCCTGGCCTCGCGTTCGTCGTCGGCGGCCAGCGCCGCGACCCCGATGAGGGCGTAGGGGGCGTCGAGCACCGCCGAGGGCTTGAAGGACTCCCGGTACAGGTCCAGGGCCGGCACGGTGTTCCGGGCCGAGAAGTGGTGGGCGAAGGCGAAGGGCAGGCCCAGGACTCCGGCCAGCCTGGCGCTGAAGCCTGAGGAGCCCAGCAGCCAGACGGGCGGTCGGGCGGGCGACTGGACGCCGCCTGGTGAGGTGGCCTGCACCGGACCCGGGACCGCGTGGATACGGGCGTAGGGGTGCCCGTCCGGGAAGTCGTCGTCCAGGAAGCGGGTCAGCTCCGCCAGCTGCTGCGGGAAGTCGTCGGCGCCCTCGTTCAGCCGGTCCGTGCGGCGCAGGGCCGCCGCGGTCGCTCCGTCGGTGCCGGGGGCCCGGCCCAGGCCGAGGTCGACGCGGCCCGGGGCCATCGCCTCCAGGGTGCCGAACTGCTCGGCGATCACCAGCGGGGCGTGGTTGGGCAGCATCACCCCGCCGGAGCCGAGCCTGATGCGCTCGGTGTGGGCGGCCAGGTGCGCGAGGATCACGGCGGGCGACGAAGAGGCCACGCCGGGCATGGAGTGGTGCTCGGCGACCCAGAACCGGTGGAAGCCCCGGCTCTCGGCGAGCTTGGCGATGTCCACGCTGGTGCGCAGGGCCTGGGTCGCCGTGCGGCCCTGGCCCACGGTCACCAGGTCGAGCACGGAGAGGGGGACGGGGGCCGTCCCGCCCGCCGTGCCGCGAATCTGGTCGCCTCGGTTCTCTTCCACGTGTTCGGCCTCTCCGGTGCTGCGTCTGCGTATCGGAGGGTGCCAACAGGAGGATGACTCCGCTTATTCCCCGGCGGCCGTTCCGGGACGTCCGCCCCGGCGGGCCGGGACGGCTACTCGCGTACTTCGATGCCCCGGGGCTCGGTGGCTCCCAGCGGGGGCTCGCGGGTCGCGAACAACGTGCCGAGCGTGGGGGCCCAGATGCGGCGTTCGGCCAGCCGGAGCCCCTCCCAGACCGCCACCTGGTTGGCGGTGAGGACCGGCTTGCCGAGGAGTTCCTCCAGCTCGGGCACGTGCGCGGCGGTGTGCAGGGCGTTGTCCGGGATCAGCACCACCTCGGCGTCGGGGTGGTCACCGGCCACGGCCAGCTGCTTCACGAGCTCCACGTCCGCGGCGGACGCCTCGGACGCCGTGATGATCCCGCCGCCCCGGGTGGCGGCCACCTCGACCCCGCCGGACTCCAGGAAGCCGGCGAACAGGGCGGCGACGTCCTCGGAGTAGGTCGCGGCGACCGCGACGCGGGAGGCGCCCAGTTCCCGCACCGCGTGGACGAAGGCGATGGACGTGCTGGACGCGGGGAGCCCGGCGGCCCTGGCCAGCTCGGCGGCCTGCTGGTGCGCCCCGTCCCAGCCGTAGGCGAAGCTGCCACCCGAACAGGCCCAGACCAGCGATTCGGCGCCGGCCATCCGCAGTTCCTCGACACCGGCGCCGAGGCGCTCGGGCGCTCCCGCCGTCCTCAGGTTCTCGGGCCTGCGGGCGTCCTCGTCGATGTCGGTGTGGAAGAGCGGCACTCTGATGTCGCTGTCGAGCAGGACCTCGATCCGCGGGAAGTCGTCCTCCGCGGCGTGGCCCGGGTAGAGAAGTCCTACGGTCGTCATGTCCATCCTTCCGGTGCGTCCGGATGTCCTGCCGGCACTCCTGTCACCGCTGCCCCCGCCTGGGACAAGTATTCCCCTTATGGCCCCGTATCGCCGCCCGCGCCCCGCGCGGCCGGTGGTCCCCACGCGGCGCGGAGGCCCAGTTGACGGGCGTGCGCCCCGGTGCGAGCGTGGTCGTTCCGATGACCACTCCCGTGATCCTGGTCCTGGACGCCGACCCGTCTCCGCGCCTCGGCCGGCTGACCGGCCGGGCCGTCGTCCGGTACGCCGACGAGCGGACGCTGGCCGCGCGACTGCCCGAGGCGGACGTGCTGCTCGTCTGGGACTTCACTTCCGACGCCGTCCGTGAGGCCTGGCCGGGCAGCGGGCCGCGCCCCCGCTGGGTGCACACGGCGAGCGCCGGCGTGGACCGGCTGCTCTGCCCGGAGCTGGCCGCCTCCTCCACGGTCGTCACCAACGCCCGGGGCGTCTTCGAACTGCCGATCGCCGAGTACGTCGCGGGGCTGGTGCTCGCCTTCGCGAAGGACCTCCCCCGCACGCTGGCGCTCCAGCGGCAGCACTCGTGGCGCCACCGGGAGACCCGGGGGCTCGCCGGCAGTCGCGCGGTGGTCGTCGGCGCGGGCCCCGTCGGCCGGGAGATCATGCGGCTGCTGCACGGCCTCGGCGTCCAGGTGGCGCTCGTGGGACGTACGGCGCGGCGCACGATCCACGGTATCGAGGACCTGGACCGGCTGGCGGCCGGTGCGGACTGGGTGATCGGCGCGGCACCGCTGACGCGGGAGACGCGCGGCATGTTCGACGCCCGCTTCTTCGGGCTGCTCCAGCCCTCCGCGTACTTCCTCAACGTGGGGCGCGGTCCGCTGGCCGTCGAGGAGGACCTGGCCGACGCGCTGCGCAGGCACTGGATCGCCGGTGCGGCGCTGGACGTGTTCCAGGAGGAGCCGTTGGGGCCCGCCAGCCCGTTGTGGGACGTACCCGGCCTGCTGGTGTCCCCGCACATGAGCGGGGACACGGCCGGCTGGCGGGACCGGCTCGGCGAGCAGTTCGTTTCGATGTACGAGCGCTGGGCAGCCGGTGAACCGCTCCCCAACGTGGTGGACGTGGGACGTGGTTACGCGCCCTCTCCGGACGTCCCGTCCTGAAGTACCGCACCGACGGGCCGTCATGGACCCGCGCAGCGCGGGGAACACGCCCCGCACACCCCCCGTCGCCCTGCGCCCATGACGAGACACGGGAAGGTCACCCTCCGGCCACCGTTCGGTTACATGGCGGCGCCTGCTGCATAGGTGTCCCGGATCGGGCAGGTGCTCACCCTGTCCGGACTGTTCGACACCCCGATTTCTCCAGGAGATTGCGAACCATGGCTGACTTCCCTCACCTGTCCCGTCGGGGCTTCCTCAATCGATCCGCGGCCGTGGGAGGTCTGCTCGTCGTTCCCGGGCTGCTCTCCGCGTGCAGCAAGACCGACGCGGGCGCCGCGGACGGCGAGGGCGCGCTCGACAAGCTCCGCAAGCAGGGCTTCGTCCGGGTCGCGTACGCCAACGAGGCTCCGTACGGCTACATGGAGGGCAAGGAGCTCAAGGGCGAGGCCCCCACGCTGCACCGGGAGATATTCAAGGCGCTCGGTGTCGACGAGCTGAAGCCCACCCTCTCGGAGTGGGACGGCCTCATCCCCGGTCTGCAGGCGGGCAAGTACGACGTGGTCAGCGCGGGCATGGCCATCACGCCCGAGCGCTGCGCCAACGCCCTCTTCTCGGAGCCGGAGTTCATCTCCCCCACCGCCATGATGGTGAGGAAGGGGAACCCGAGGAAGCTCACCGACCTGGCGTCCGCCAAGGCGGCCGGTGTCACCATCGGCGTGATGTCCGGTGCGGTCGAGGGCTCGTACGCCGAAGGCGCGGGCATCGCCGAGGGGAAGATCAAGACGCTGCAGAAGCCGCAGGACGGGGCGGACGCCGTCAAGGGCGGCCGGATCGACGCCTTCCTGCTCACCGGGATCTCGTTGCGCTGGCTCGCCAGGACGAACCCCGGCACGGAGGTCACCGAGGCCTTCGTTCCCGAGCTCGACGGGAAGAAGCAGTTCTCGCCGGGCGGTGCGGTGTTCCGTCAGGGCAACGAGGACCTGCGGGACTCCTTCAACCGGGAGCTCAAGAAGATCGTCTCGGACAGGTCCCGTTACGTGGAACTGCTGAAGGAGTTCGGCTTCGGCGCCACGGAGATCCCGCCGGCCACGCTCAGGACCGCCGACCTGTGCAAGGGCTGACGAGGGCGGAGCGCACCGTATGAGTGACTTCTTCTCCACCCTCGCCGACGAGTTCCCACAGGTCGGATCCGGCCTGTGGGTGACCGTCCAGGCCACGGTCCTGGGCTCCTCGCTCGCCCTGCTCCTGTCGTTCGCCCTCGGCCTGGCGGCCGGCAGCAGACTTCTCCTGGTGCGCGGGGTCTCCCGGACCGTCGTCGAGTTCTTCCGCGGCACCTCGCTCTACATCCAGCTGTTCTGGCTCTACTACGCGATGCCGCAGCTGACGGGCTACGAGCTGACGCCGGTCCTGTGCGGCGTCGTCGCCTTCGGCCTGAACTACGGCGCGTACGGGTCCGAGATCGTCCGGGGTGCGATCAACTCCGTGCCGCGCGCCCAGTACGAGGCGGCGGTCGCACTGAACATGACGCCCTTCCACCGGATGCGCAAGGTGATCCTCCCCCAGGCGTGGGTCCAGATGATCCCGTCCTTCACCAACCTGCTGATCCAGCTGCTGAAGTGCACGCCGCTGCTGTGGCTGATCTCCGCGGCCGACCTGATGACCGTGATCCAGACGGTCCGCGACCGCACGGGTGAGAGCCTCACCGCCTATCTGACGCTGCTGGCCGTCTACTTCGTCCTCGCCTACGCGCTGACGCTGATGATGAATCTCCTGGAGCGGACCGCCAAGCGGCGGCTCGGCCTGCACCCCGGAGGCAGGAGCCTGCTGAGGACCCGAAGCGCGGAGCCCACCCTGACGGCCGGAGGTGCCCGGTGACCACGTTCGACTGGGATGCCGTCGGGGAAGCCCTTCCCCTGCTGCTCGAAGGATTCCGGGTCACGCTCCTCGCGACCGTGCTCGGCACGCTCGTGGCCGCGGTGCTCGGCCTGGCGATCGCCGTGGCCGGGCGGGCGCCGTCCCGCTTCGTGACCGTGCCCGTGAAGGCGGTGATGGAGTTCATCCGCTCCACCCCGCTGCTGGTCCAGCTGGTCGGCGCGGCGGCCGTCTTCACCTCGGTGGAGCCTCTGACCATCGGCATCGTCGTGCTGGGCGTCCACTACGCCACGTACACCTCGGAGGTGTACCGGGCCGGGATCGACGGGGTGCCCAAGGGCCAGTGGGAGGCCTGCCGGGCCCTCTCGATGTCCCCGCGGCGCACCTGGCAGGCGGTGATCCTGCCGCAGGCGGTGCGCAACGTGCTGCCCGCACTCGGCAACTACGCCATCTCGATGTTCAAGGAGACCCCGTTCCTCGCCGTGATCACGGTGCAGGAAATGGTCTTCGAGGCCCGGAAGTACGGAGCCGACCACTTCGCGTACACCGAGGCGTTCACGCTCGCGGGCCTGGTCTTCCTGGTCGCGAGCTACCCCACCTCGCTGCTGATGAGAAAGCTGGAGAAGCGTCTTGGCCACTGACTCTGCCCCCCTGAAGGAGCCCGCGGACCGGGCTCCGGCCGCCGGGACGACCGGCGTGGAGCCGCTGGTCCGCTTCGACAAGGTCGTCAAGCGGTACGGCGACCACGTCGTCCTGGACGAACTCGACTTCACCGTGGAGCGCGGCGAGCACGTCACGCTGATCGGGCCGAGCGGATCCGGCAAGACCACGATCCTGCGGCTGCTGATGACACTCGAGAAGGTCAGCGACGGCGTGATCTGGGTGGACGGCTCACCGCTCTCCCATGTGCGCGGGCCGGACGGCTCGCTGAAGCCGGCGGGTGAGAAGCAGCTGCGGGAGTCCCGGAAGAAGATCGGGATGGTCTTCCAGCAGTTCAACCTCTTCCCCAACATGAAGGTGCTTCAGAACATCACGGAGGCCCCGGTCAACGTCCTGGGCATGGACCGGGAACTGGCGGAGGGCCGGGCCCGCGAGCTGCTCGACCTGGTCGGGCTCTCCGGGAAGGTCGACGCGCACCCCTCCCAGCTCTCCGGGGGCCAGCAGCAGCGGGTGGCGATCGCCCGCGCCCTGGCGATGGAGCCGGAGATCCTGCTCCTCGACGAGGTGACGTCAGCGCTGGACCCGGAACTGGTCGCCGGGGTCCTGGAGTTGCTGGGTGACATCGCCAGGACCACCGACATCACGATGCTCTGCGTGACCCACGAGATGAACTTCGCCCGGGACGTCTCGGAGAAGGTCCTGATGTTCGACGCGGGACGGGTCGTGGAGTCCGGTACGCCGGAGAAGATATTCACCGACCCCAAACACGAACGCACGCGCGAGTTCCTCAACGCGGTCCTGTGACCTTGCCTTCGGCATACCGCGCGTGACCTTGGCATATGCCAGGAGGGTGCGCCCCAGCTGACGGAGCCCGGGGCGCACCGACAACTCGCCGACACTCCCTCCTAATCAGCCACTTGGCGACTATCGTGGGTCGTGAGCATGCGGTCACACCTGGCAGAAGCCCTGAGGGGGACCCGTGGCGTTGAAGCCCGAGCCGAAGGCACCGTTCCATTCGGTGCAGTACGCCCTTCGCGTGCTCGAGTCCGTGTCCGCGCACGGCAGCGGGGTGACCGAGGCCCGGATCTCGCGCGAGACGGGACTGCCGACCGGCCATCTCGCACCCCTGCTGCGGACGCTGCGGCACGAGGGGTACGTCGAACAGGGCGCCGACGGCGCGTACATCCTCGGCTCGTCGCTCCTCGAACTCGGCTCCGGCGCCGCCCGCAGGCGGGCTCTGGAGGCGAGGCTCCAGCAGACGCTGGCGCAGCTGCGGGACACGGTCGGCGCGGCGGTCTACGTCAGCCGCTACGTCGACGGGGAGATCCGCGTCACCCAGGTGGCCGACGGACCTCGCACGCCCGCCGTCAACGAGTGGGTGGATTTCCGTGCGGCGGCGCATGCCAGCGCGATCGGCAAGTGCCTGCTGACGCAGCTCGACCAGAACGGCCGGCGCGACCACATGGCACGGCACCGGATCGCACGTCTGACCTCGCGGACGATCACGAGCGAGAAGGTGCTTTTCTCGAAGCTCGACAGCCAGCCGGCGACGGTGCCGGTGCTCGACCTGCAGGAGTACGCCGTGGGCACGGTGTGCGCGGCCGTCCCCCTGACGGCGGGCTCCTCCGCCGGGTGCCTGGCCCTCTCCCTGCCGATCGAGCACGCCCACCGGCTGCGGGCCGCGGCGGCCACGCTGAACCGGCGCGCGGCCCCGGTCATGCTGTCGCTGGCTCTCTGAGGAGGACCGGCCGGGGCCCGCGCGGCGGGAGTGTGGGGAGGGCCACGCGCGGGGGGCATGGGCACGTGTCATCAGCACCCCGGTGGACCAGGTATTATTTTCGAGTCAGCAGGCGCCGTTAGCTCAGTTGGTTAGAGCAGCTGACTCTTAATCAGCGGGTCCGGGGTTCGAGTCCCTGACGGCGCACCGACACCACAGTGGGCGGTCTCCTTCCGGGGAGACCGCCCACTGTGCGTCGTGCCGAGTCTGTCAGAACTGGACGTCGGAGCACGCGTAGAACGCGTTGGTGGTGTCCGCGACGTTCCAGACCGCCAGGATGACGTGCTTGCCGGTCTTCTGGGTGGGCATGGAGCCCTGGTGCGTCAGCGTCGCCGGGGGCTGCTGGTTCCCGTACGGCACCGTCATGAAGGGCTGCGATTCCAGCGCGGCCCTGGTGAGCGGCTTGGTGGAGTCCCAGCCGTTCTTGGTGATGTAGTAACGGAAGTCGCTCGTGGAGTGCCGGGCGGTGAACTGCCAGCGGAAGCTGTAGCCCTGCCCCGCGGTGACCTTGGTGGCGGGCCAGTTGCCCCCGCGCGGGTCGTCCAGCTGAGCGAACGTACCGTTCCCGCCGGCGCAGATCTTGCCGTCCGCCGGCCCTGCCGTCGGGAAGCCCTTGGGCCCCTCGACGCTCTGCGGCTCCCACTGGATGTTGCCGCAGCCGGTGACGGTGCCGTTGGCACAGAGCTTCTGCCGGCTGATGGGGGAATCCGTGTAGCCGTGGCTGCTGGCGCTGCCGGTCGCGAACATGGAGACGCCCGCTATCGCCAGGCCGATGACGGCGGCGCTTGCCCTTTTACGCATGCTGTGTCGCTCCTCGAGAACGTGGGGGAGTGTTCTGGGGATGTTCTGAGCCGTGCTGCGCGCCTCGGTCGTGCGGTCTAGACCAAGTCCAGATTATTGACGGGGCATGAACATGTCCAGACCAATGTGGATCGGGTTTCAGCGCGTTCTTCCGTGCAACCGGAAGCGGTCAGACCCCTTCCCCGCCGCTCCGGCCGGTGTAGAACGCCACTGTCAGGTCCCTGACCAGGGCCTTGTGTTCGTAGGCGTCGAGCTCGACGATGCCGCGCGCGGTCAGCCGGCCCACGGTGTCGTCCACCGCGTCGACCAAGGAGGTCAGCACTCCGTCGCGGTGCTTCGCGTCGATGGCCGCCACCCGGCACCTCTGCATCGCGGCTGCGACCTCGGGGGCGTACTCGATCGCGGTCGGCTGCGCGGAGTACACCTCGATGCCCACCGGCACGCAGTCCGCCTTGACCATGCGGGTCAGCGCGTCGCCCACCGCCTCCGCGTCGCGCAGGGTGCGGGTGTCCTCGTGGAAGGCGTCTGCGGGCAGCTGCGAGAGCACCCGGGCCAGCGCGGACTCCACCTGGTCGCTCAGATACCGCTCGTGGTCGGCGACACCGAGCACGGCCCGCGCGGTGTCCTCGACCCGCCAGACGACATGGACCACGGCCCGCAGCGCTGTGCCGCTCGCGTCCACGGCCGGCAGCGGCTCACTGCGCCAGTGCCGCAGGCGCACGTCGATCCGGCGCCGCCGCAGGAGCGGGGAGATCCAGAGCAGGCCGGTGCGCCGGACACTGCCCCGGTAGCCGCCGAAGAGCGTCAGGACCGAGGCGTGCCCGGCCCGGCCCCGCCCGAGACCTCCGAGCGCGAACAGCACCACGGCCGCGAGCAGCGCCAGCAGGGCCCAGCCCTCGGGGCCGATGCCGTCGTACGGGCGCGCCACGGGTCCGGACCCACCGGCCACGGCGGCGGGGAGTGCACCCTGCCACCCCAGCACGGCGAGGCCGGCGACCACCGCCGACGCGGCGGCGCACAGCGCGGCCCAGCCGGGCAGCACGGGGCCGGGCCGTTCGGTGAGCCGGGGGTCGGCGAGGGGAGCGGGCCGGGCGGGCCCCTGCGGCTGGGGGGAGCGGGGCAGGGGCGGACGGCGGTCAGCGGGCCGCCGCGTGCCACCGGCCGCGCCTGCGGGCCTGTCGCCGTGGTGGTCGTCGCGGAAGAGCAGGTGTACGGGGATGGCTGCGGTGGTCTCCGCGGAGATGACGGGCTGCCGGCGTCCCGCACCCCACCAGGCGACCGGGTCCGCGGCCCCGGCGGTGAGCGTCACCGGGGCGTGCTCCCCGTCACCGCCGGACGGGGCGGCACCGGGCGGGGGCTGCCGGAGATCCGGCGCCCCGTCCCCCGGTCCGCTCCCCCGGCGCCCGGGGACGACGACGGTGGCCGCCTGCCCCTCGGGGACAGTGACAGCGACCGCCTGGCTGCCTCCGGGTGCGACCGCTGACTCCTCGTCCGCGTGGAAGCCGGCCTCCGAGCCCGCGCGGGTGACGGCACCCGGTCCCGCGCAGGTCGCGGCCTCCTCTCCCCCGGCGGTCGCGGGCCGCGTGTCCGCCCCGGCACCCGCCTCAGCGTTCCCGTGGATGCCCGCCGCCGGGGCGTGCGAAGGCCCCGGAGCCGGCGACTCCGGTCCGTACGCGTGCTCCGGAGGGAGGCCCGGAGCCACGTCGGGGCCCAGCCCAGGCCCCAGGTCCAGGTCCAGGTCCAGGTCCAGGTCCAGGTCAAGGCCCAGGTCAAGGTCCAGGTCCACCGGGTCGGCCGCCCCGGCGGCCGGGACCGCCCGGCCGACTCCGGCCACGGCGTCCAGGGCGGGCCGCAGATCCGCCGGGATGTCGTCGTCCTCCGGCACGGGCGGCACCACGCCGGGCCCGGCGGACGCGTCGTCCGCCACGGCCACGGCGGGCTCCCGCACCGGTTCCGGCTCCGTGCCGGGCCCCGGCAGCACGGCCGGGCCCGCCTCCGTCGCGGGCGGCGCCTCCGCCGGCGCGTCCCCGGCGCCGGGCCCGGGCACGATCCGCACGTGCCGCTCGCCCAGCTCGTCCCATTCGCCCCGTACGTTTTCGATGGATCGCATTCCCGCCTCCGTCATGTCCGTTCCGTCACTCGATCCGTCACGCGAAGAGCCGTCGCCACGTCTCAGGCCCCGGGTAGCCGTCGGCCGCACTCCCGCTCCAGCCCTGGGCGCGCTGGAAGGCCTCGACGTTGCGGCGGTCCGCCTCCGTCCAGCGCGGGCCGGGGCCCGACGTGTAGTGCGCGCCGTATCCCTTCTTCACCAGCTGGATCCCGAGCCGTTCGACGTGGCTGCCGGCCTGCCCCGGCCGGAAGGAACCCCTCCCGGGGTACGCCGTGGCCCCGCCCGGGCCGGCGTCCGGGCCGGCCGGGATCCTGTGACCGGTGCCGCTCACCAGGAGGCTCCAGGTGACCGGGCCGGGGATGCCGTCCGCGTCCCTGCCCTTCCACCCCTGCGCCAGCTGGAACGCCCGCGTCGCCCGCCTGTCCGCATCGCTCCAGCGCGGCCCCGCGCCCTTCGTGTAGAAGCGCTCGCCGCCCTGCGCGATGAGCAGGTGTCCGAGCCGGGTCACGTGTGCGTTGTCCGCACCGGGGCCGAACGCCGCGGCTCCGGGGAACGCGGTGGCCGCGCCGCTGCCGCCCGTGCCCGCGCCGCTGACGACGCCCTTGTAGCGGTAGGCCACGTACTTGGAGGAGTTGCTCCAGTACGCCATCGGCGTCGTCGCCTTCCGCGCGTGCGGGCGGGTCAGCTCGTACGCGAGGTAGTGGCTGTGCGTCTGGTCGGTCCAGCCGCCGAAGACCGTGACGTGTGACCCCACCGCCGGGTCGGCCGGGTTGTGGAAGAGGAGGATGTCGCCGGGCTCCAGGTCGGCCCGGTCGATCCTCGTCCC
The DNA here is from genome assembly GCF_044385685.1 of Streptomyces sp. ALB3. Taxonomy (NCBI): domain Bacteria; kingdom Bacillati; phylum Actinomycetota; class Actinomycetes; order Kitasatosporales; family Streptomycetaceae; genus Streptomyces; species Streptomyces sp. ALB3. The sequence goes on from NZ_JBISCE010000041.1 coordinate 202,328, forward strand.
GAATCCGGCCAGGCTGCCGGTCCACTCGTTGGTACCGAGGTCCCAGGCCATCGACACGAAACCCGAGCAGTCCTGCCGGTAGCCGTCCGGCCAGTACGCCGCCATGTCGTAGGGGACCTTCGCGGTAACCCACGCCTGCGCGCGGGCGATGATCTCGGCCCGGGTCGTCGTGCGCGACGCCGTATCGGGGGCGGGCGGCGGCTCGGTGGCTCCGTCGCCGTTCAGTGGCCCCGCCGGGCCCTGCGGGGTGACCGGCTGCGGATCGGCCGCCGTCCCCGCCCGGGCATCCCGCCCGCCGGCCGTGGCGGCGGCCTGGCCCGCCCCGCAGGACAGGACCACTCCCGCCGCGGTGACCAGCACCAGCGCCCGGCGCGCACCGTGCGCGGCGGCGTGCCCGCCGTGGCGCACGGGCAGCGAGGCTGCGGTACGGCGCTGCCGGGCACAGCCCGGACAGCCGCAGTCGGCAGCGGGTTCGTACTCCTCGAAGACCGGCGCGGTCATGGGGCTCCTCTTCCCTCGGAAGCCGTCAAGATCTTCCGTTTGCGAACTTCTCCGGCACAGGCCATCGTGACGGACTAAAGGGAAAAAACGACCATCCGACAGGCCGTACCGGAGCAGAATTGGTCAGGAGCACTCCCGCGCATCGGGTAAAGTTCTCCAGGTCAGCAGGCGCCGTTAGCTCAGTTGGTTAGAGCAGCTGACTCTTAATCAGCGGGTCCGGGGTTCGAGTCCCTGACGGCGCACGCAAGACAGAGGCCTCCTCACCGAGTGTGAGGGGGCCTCTGTCGTGTCCGCACCGGCGGCCACCGGCCAGGTCCCGCTGTCCGCATCCCTGACGCTCCACCAGGATCAGGACATTCTGCCGAAAACCCTCCGCGCGCCATATGTCACCGGCCTACAGTGTCCGTCAGCGCGAACGACCCGACCTCCCGTGTCGTGCCAGGGCCACTCCCGCGGTCCGGGCACCGCGGTCGAGGACCGGCCCGGGCGGCGACCCCGAGGGGGAGCGGGCGCCGGCCGGGCCGGGCCGGTCCGGGGATCCCGGGGAGCGCGGCGCTCGCACCGCACCGCACGTACGCACGTGGTCCGCGCTCGCCTACGCGCTCTTCCCGGCGCTCTTCCGCGCGGTCCTCTCCGCCGTCAGGTAAGCGGAGACGACGACGTTGGCCGTGTAGGAACGGGACGCGCGGTCGTACGTGCCGCCGCAGGTGATCAGCCGGAGTTCGGCACGCCCGTCCATGCGCGGACCGTACGCCTTCTGCGCGTCGAACCGCTCCCGGGTGAAGACCTGGACGTCGTCGATGGTGAACTCCGCGACCTTTCCGTCGGACCGGTTCACCCGGACCTTCTCACCCGGTCTCGCGGTGCTGAGTCCGTAGAAGACGGCGGGCTTCGTCTCGGTGTCGACGTGGCCGACGAAGAGCGCCGCGCCCTCGGTGCCGGGCTCCGCACCCCCGGCGAACCAGCCGACGGCGCCGGGCGTCGCGAACGGCGGCGGCTCGATCGCCCCCTCACCGTCCAGCCCGCGTCGCACGACGGTCGCGTCGATCCCGATGGAGGGGATCTCGACCCGCTGCGGCGCGGCGCCGTCGAGCGGATCGTGAGCCGGGGGGAGCGGTACGCCCAGGGGGCGGCCGACCGCCGCGACGTCACCGGTCGTCGGTGCGGAGTAGCCGGCGGTGGCCGCGCGGCCGAACAGCCACAGTCCCAGCAGGAGGACGGCCCAGGCGACGCCGGTCAGCAGGCGTCCGGTGCCGGCCGGACGCTCCGGGGCGGACACGTCAGTGCTGCGCCGGGCGGCGGCGGCGCACGCTGCGGAACGCGACCGCGACGGCCGCGACGGCGCCCAGTCCGAGGCCGGTCAGGGCGTGCCGGGTGCCGGGGCCCTCGTCGGCGGTGGCTCCTTCGGCGAGCACCGCGGTGCCTCCGCCACCGGCCCGTACGGGGGCGACGGGCGAGGGGCGGCCTCGGTGGACGACGGTGACCGTGCCGGTGGCCTTGCCGTGGCCGTCCTTGCAGGTCACCCAGATCTCGTAGTCGTCGGGGGCGGCGTCGGGGCGGATCCGGGCCTCGGCGACGAGGCCCCCGCCGCCCGCCGGCACGAAGCGCGCCTCGGACTCGAACGCCTCGGAGTCGCCCCGGGCCGACCTGCCCTTGCCGCAGGCGTCGACCCGGAGTTCCACCTCCCCGCCGGGGGAGACACGGGACGGACTGACGAAGACCGTGCCCGGACGGTTCCCGTCGCCGGGGTCGGCGATCCGGGAACCGGCCAGGGCGGCGGACGCGGGAAGGGCTATCGTCCCGGCCACCACTGCGGCACAGAACGTGAGGGACAGTGAACGCATCGTAAACCTCCTGAGGGAAGGTTCACGCGTGGGGCGGCGTCCCGCATCCGCTGTAGCCCGGTCGGGTCACGGCAACGGCAGGTCGACGAGGTCGACGAGGTCCGCGATGGAGTCGACGACGGTGGAGGGCCGGAAGGGGTACCGGTCCATGTCGGCCTCCGTGGTCAGGCCGGTGAGGACCAGGAAGGTCTGCATCCCCGCCTCCAGCCCCGCGAGCACGTCGGTGTCCATCCGGTCGCCGATCATGGCGGAGGTCTCCGAGTGGGCACCGATGGCGTTGAGCCCGGTCCGCATCATGAGCGGGTTGGGCTTGCCGGCGAAGTACGGCGCCTTGCCCGTGGCCTTGGTGATCAGCGCGGCGACCGAACCGGTCGCGGGCAGCGGGCCCTCGGCGGACGGGCCGGTCTCGTCCGGGTTGGTGCAGATGAAGCGGGCGCCGCCGTTGATCAGCCGGATCGCCTTGGTGAGCGCCTCGAAGGAGTAGGTCCGCGTCTCTCCCAGGACGACGTAGTCCGGCTCGTGGTCGGTGAGGACGTAGCCGATGTCGTGCAGCGCGGTGGTGAGTCCGGCCTCGCCGATGACGTACGCCGTGCCGCGCGGCCGCTGGTCGTCGAGGAACTGGGCGGTCGCCAGGGCGGATGTCCAGATGTTCTCCACCGGCACGTCCAGGCCCATGCGCTTGAGGCGCGCGTGCAGGTCACGGGCGGTGTAGATGGAGTTGTTGGTGAGGACCAGGAAGGGGAGTCCGGAATCCCGCAGCCGCTTGATGAACGCGTCGGCCCCGGGGATCGGTGTGCCCTCGTGGATGAGGACACCGTCCATGTCGGTCAGCCAGGACTCGATCGGCTTGCGCTCTGCCATGTGACGGGCTCCTGCCGTACGCACTGTGCACGCGGGGTGCTGGACGCCGGCGGCACCGCGCTGTGCAGCGCCGACGCCCCGATATTAGGCCGCCCCGTCCGCCGCGCGGAACCGGTTGATCACGGAGGATCCGCGCCACCGGGTCAGCGGGGGCCACCGCGCAGGCGCCGGGCGAGGATCAGGGAGACGGATCCGGCGAGCACGAGCGCCCCGGACGCGGCACCGGCCCAGCGGGCCCGCGCCTGGCCGGTGCGGGCGAGCTCGGGCACGGGGGTGCCGTCGGCGTCGAGCGTGGTGCCGGTGTCCTGGGGAGCGTCGGGTCCGCTCTCGACGATGTCGAAGGAGTACGCGGCGGACTCCCCCACCCAGTCCCCGTCGGAGGCGCCGTCCGCCTGCTCCGCTCCGCCCTTGCCGGTGTGCCGCTGGACGATGGCGGCGTGCGCCGTGACCTTGCCGGGCCGGGTGTCCGAGGTGAAGGCCATCCGGACCTCGACGGTGACGGTCTTCTTCGCGGGGACCGTGAAGCCGGGGAAGTCGTCGTCCTGCTCCCCGCCGCCGAAGACGCCGATCTGCTCGTCGCGTTCGGTGGACTCCCAGCTGACCCGGTGCTCCTCGTCGGGGTGCGCCCGCTCGGTGAACTCCAGCTGGATCTGCTCGGCGGTCAGCGTCCGGTCCTCGTCGGTGAGCACCAGGACGGGGTGGATGGCGTGGCACGGCTCGGAGGTGGTGTTCGTGAGGTCGAGGTACCAGGTCCCGTAGCCACCGCCGGAGGCGTACGTGTCGGGTCCGCCGTGGATCCGTGTCCCGATGGGGAAGTCCTCGGCGTCCGGGTCACCGCAGGCGGACGTCTCCGGGCCGGTGACGGCCGCGGTGCCCGCCGTGACGCCGGTGGCGGCGGGGGTGGTGACGGGGATGGCGATGGCGGCCGGGACACCGAGGAGGCCGGCCGGGACGACGAGCCCGGCGGCCAGCCCGAGGCGGGTCAGGGCACGGCCGTCGCGCAGTCGCGCGGGGGGTCTGCTGGACATGGGGGGCACCCTTCGCTGCTCGCGCACGGACGGGGCGGAGGGCCGCCGGTTCCGGCGGCGGCGCCGCCACGCGCGGCCGGACGCACGGCCACGGCGACACGTTTCAGTCGGTGACGCTGCCACGCGCGCGCGAGGGTCCGCCACCGGCCGGCGGCCCGCGCCGTCCGTCCGGGCGGTGGGTCCGCCCGAACGGCCCCGTCCGGTGGCGGCCGGCGCCGGGACCTGTCGGGCGCCGTCCTGGGGCGGTCGGCGCCGGACCGCCGGGGCCTGTCCGGTGGCGCGGGAGTGCCCCCGGGGGCGGTGGCGGTCCGCGCTCAGCCGCGTGCGCCGCCGTCCTCGCCCGCGCGGCCGAAGAGCGGGGCGAGGACCAGCTGGGCCGCTCCCTCCGCGACGGGGCGGTCGCCTCCCCCGGCCACGGTGACGGGTACGGCGGCGGGTACGCCCTCGCGCCGGGCGCGCTCCTCGATCACGGCGCGGACCCCGCGCACGTAGGCGGACTCGTGGGCGGCGACGGTCCGCCCGCCGAGGACGACCCGGTCGATGTCGAGCAGCCCGACGAGGTTGGCGGCGCCCGCCCCGAGGACCCTGGCCGCCTCGGCGACGTCACCGCGGGCGGCGGCGGCGAGGCAGAGCGCCTCGATGCAGCCGCGCCCGCCGCAGTCGCACGGAGGGCCGTCCAGCTGGACGGTCTGGTGGCCGAACTCCCCGGCGCCGGTACGGGCCCCGCGGTGCAGGGCACCTCCGAGGACGAGTCCGGCTCCGAGGCCGGTGCCCAGGTGGAGGTAGGCGAAGTCGGCGTCGGCGGGTTCGCGCAGCGCGAGTCCGAGGGCCGCGGCGTTGGTGTCCTTGTCGACGACGACGGGCAGCCCGGTGTGTTCGGCGAGCGCGTCCCGGAGCGGGTAGCCGTCCCACTGGGGGAAGCCGGTGACCCGGTGCAGCACCCCGCTCCGGTGGTCCAGCGGGCCCGGCAGGGCGGCGCCCACGCCGATGACGTGCCGGGCTGGGGTCCCGGCGTCCCGCGGGCCCTGTGCCCGTACGGTCCGCACCGCGTGGGCGGCCGTGGCGAGGACCTCGGCGGCCGGGGCGCCGAGGTCGAGCGGGAAGGCGCGGGTGGCGATCGTGGTGCCGGCGAGGTCGGCCAGGACGGCGGTGAGTTCGTCGCGGTCCAGGTGGAGCCCGACCGCGTGTCCGGCGTCCGGGACCAGCCGCAGGACGGTCCGGGGCTTGCCTCCCGTGGAGGCGAGCCGCCCGGCTTCGGCGGCGAGGCCCTCCGCGCGGAGTCTGGTGGTGATCTTGCTGACGGCCTGCGGGGTGAGGCCGGTGCGCTCGGCGAGCTCCAGCCGGCTGATGCCCCGCTCACCGGCCGCGCGCAGCAGGTCGAGGACGAGCGACGCGTTGTGGTGACGCAAGGCCGGCAGATTCGCGCCACCGCTCCTGCTGCTGCTCCTGTTCACCGCCCCATTGTCCCCATCGCTTGCACTTTGGCAACAGCGTTGCTTAAGTGGACGGCATGACTGCCAACGTTCCTCTCCGCGTCGGGCTCGTCGGCTACGGCCTGGCGGGTTCCGTCTTCCACGCCCCGCTGGTCTCCGCGACCGAGGGCCTCGTCCTCGACACGGTCGTCACGTCGGACGACGAGCGGCAGGCGCAGGCGCGCGCCGAGTTCCCCGGCGTGCGCGTGGCGGCCTCGTCCGACGAGCTGTGGCCGCGTGCGGACGAGCTGGACCTGATCGTGATCGCCTCCCCGAACAGGACGCACGTGCCGCTCGCGCGGGCCGCCCTGGAGGCGGGGCTTGCGGTGGTGGTGGACAAGCCCCTCGCCGGTACGGCCGCCGAGGCCCGTGAGCTGGCCGCGCTGGCCTCGGAGCGCGGGCTGCTGCTCTCGGTCTTCCAGAACCGCCGCTGGGACAACGACTTCCTGACGCTGGCCGGGCTCATCGAGGACGGCGAGCTCGGTGAGGTGCAGCGCTTCGAGTCCCGTTTCGAGCGGTGGCGCCCGCAGCTCAAGGGCGGCTGGCGCGAGTCGGGCGACCCGGAGGAGATCGGCGGTCTGCTGTTCGACCTGGGCAGCCATGTCGTCGACCAGGCGCTCACCCTGTTCGGGCCCGCGGTGCAGGTGTACGCGGAGTCCGACGTACGCCGCCCGGGTGCGGCGGCCGACGACGACACCTTCATCGCGGTCACGCATGCCGGCGGGGTCCGCTCACATCTGTACGCGAGTGCCACGACCGCGCAGCTCGGCCCACGTTTCCGGGTGCTCGGCTCGAAGGCCGGCTATGTGAAGTACGGCCTGGACCCGCAGGAGGCCGCCCTGCGTGAGGGCGCGCGCCCGGCGCCCGGCGCGCCGTGGGGCGTGGAGCCCGAGGAGATGTGGGGCCGTCTCGGTTCCGGTGAGTCCCCCCTGACCGGCGGCGGTGACCCGGTCCCCACGCTGCCGGGTGACTATCCCGCGTACTACTCGGCCGTCGCCTCCGCCCTGCGCGGGGGCGGCGAGAACCCGGTGACGGCGCTCCAGGCCGCCGCCGCGCTGGACGTCCTCGAAGCGGCGCGGCGCTCGGCCCGCGAGGGCGTCTCCGTGACCCTCACCCCCCACCACGACGAGGAGCAGCACGCATGAGCCCCGGCGCACCGACCATCTCCGAGCTGATCGCGCAGGAGCGGCGTCTGACGCTGCCCCGCTTCGGCTACGACGACGCCTACGCGCTGGGCGGCCTGCTGGTCGCGCTGGCCCGGGAGCGTCACGCCCCCGTCGCGATCGACATCCGACGGGGCGGTCAGCAGCTGTTCCACGCCGCGCTGCCGGGTTCGAGCGCGGACAACGACGCCTGGATCGACCGCAAGCGGAAGGTGGTGGAGCGGTACGGGGAGAGCTCCTACCTGGTCGGGACACGGTTCCGGGCCAAGGGCACCACGTTCGAGGAGTCCTCGCGGCTGGACCTGGACACGTATGCCGCGCACGGGGGATCGTTCCCCATCGCGGTGGAGGGTGCGGGCGTGATCGGCTCGGTCACGGTCTCGGGCCTTCCCCAGGCCGAGGACCACGCCCTGGTCGTGGAGGCCCTGGAGCAGTTCACGGCACGCCCCCGGGACTGACCGAGGCGCCGGGGCCCGGCAGGCCGGCCGCCGGTGGTCCGGCGGCCGGTCCGCGTCCGGCGCGCGGAAGGGGTTACGCGTCCTTCAGCTCCTGGCGCTGGCGCCCCAGTCCCGCCACTTCGAGTTCCACCACGTCGCCCGCGCGGAGGAAGGGTTTCGGCTCGGGCCGGCCCATGGCCACGCCCGCCGGGGTCCCGGTGTTGATGACGTCGCCCGGGTAGAGCGTCATGAAGTGGCTGAGGTAGCGCACGACCTCACCCACGGGGAAGATCTGCTGGGCGGTCGTGCCGTCCTGCTTCAGCTCCCCGTTGACCCACAGCTTCAGCGGCAGCGCCTGCGGGTCGGGCACCTCGTCCGCGGTGACGAGCCACGGGCCCAGCGGGTTGAACGTCTCGCAGTTCTTGCCCTTGTCCCAGGTGCCGCCGCGTTCGATCTGGAACTCACGCTCGGAGACGTCGTGCGAGGTCGCGTATCCGGCGACGTGTCCGAGCGCCTCCTCGGCGGTGTCCAGGTAGCGGGCGGTGCGGCCGATCACGACGGCGAGCTCGACCTCCCAGTCGGTCTTCTTGCTGCGGCGCGGCACGAGCACCGTGTCCTCGGGCCCCACGACGGTGTCGGGGGCCTTGAAGAACAGGATGGGCTCGTCCGGGATCGCCGCCCCGGTCTCGGCGGCGTGGTCGTGGTAGTTCAGCCCGATGCACACGATCTTGCCGATCCGGCCCAGGGGCGGCCCGATCCGCAGGCCGTCCGCCGCCAGCGGGGGCAGGACGTCGGGCGTCTGGGCGGCCTCCCGCAGCCGCGCCAGCGCCGAGGCGTCGGCGAGGAGCTCGCCGTCGATGTCGGTGACGAGGCCCGATAGGTCACGCAAGGTCCCGTTACGGTCGAGCAGGGCGGGGCGCTCCGAGCCCGCCGTACCCACGCGAAGAAGCTTCAACGGTCCATCTCCCCTTGGTCGAGGTCGAGCCCGTCGATGGGTTGCGGCCAGCGAAAGGCTTGGCCGATCCTCCAAGACATCCGATCACTCCGCAAGACCCTGTTCACACACTGGACCGGACCGCTCACACGGCGGGTGCGACGGCGGCTTCGGCCGCCGGGCTCTCCCGGTAGAGGTACGCGCGCTCGACGGCGGTCCAGGTGGTGCTCGTGACGATGTACAGGGCCGCGGCGAGCGGCACGAAGGCCACCGAGAAGAGGGTCAGGAACGACATCAGCGGCATGACCTTCGTCATCGCTCCCATGCCGGGTACGGGCTGTCCGTCCGGCCCGGTGGCCGGGGTCATCGGGTTGGCGGCCATCTGCCGCTTGGTGCGCCCGTAGTTGAAGGTGGCCACGGCGACGACGACCACGAAGAGCGCGAGGTAGACGAGGCCCTGCTCACCGAAGAGGCCACCGTCGGCGAGTGCGTCGTGCCACCGCTCGCCGAGCGGGGCGCCGAAGAGCTCGTGGCCGAGCAGCGCGTTCGGGTCCCCGCCGATGCTCTGGCTGGAGAAGAGGTGGTAGAGCAGGAAGAAGGCGGGCATCTGGAGCAGGCTCGGCAGGCAGCCGGAGAGGGGCGAGACCTTCTCCTTCGCGTGGAGCTCCATGAGCGCCTTCTGCATCCGGTCGGGGTTCTTGGAGTGCTTCCTGCGCAGCTCGGCGATCTGCGGCTGGAGCTTGGTGCGGGCCTTCTGCCCGCGCGCCGCCGCCCGCGAGAGGGGGTGGACGGCGAGCCGTACGAGGGCGGTGAAGAGGACGATCGCGGCAGCGGTCGACGTGTGCTGGAAGAGCGGCTGGAGCAGGTCGGCGAGCGCGCCGACCAGGCTCGCGAAGGCGGACATGAAAGCGGACATGGGTGAGCCCTCCGGGGGTCTCGTCGTGCCGGGAGTCAGGGAACTCGGCAGGACGGCCCGCACAGAGGGCGGTGAGGAAGGTGCGCCCTCTACGCGGCCGTCAGGAGGGCGGCCCCGGGCGCTCGGGGCCTCGTGCGGCCCCGGGCGTCGGGGTCCCGCTGCGGGAGGAACGCGGTGCGCTTCTCGCGGTCGCGGATGGCGGTGCGCACCCGCGTACGGGGTACGGGGGCGGCGCAGCGGGCGCTGATGACGGAGCAGACGAGGAGCGCCGAGCCGGCGGCCGCCGTGGCGGCGAGCGCGACGGCGGCGGAGAAGCTGCCGCCTTCGGCGAGGAGGACCTCGGTGAGGAACAGGACGAGGAACGCCGCGGGGCGCAGGAGGCGGACGACCGCACGGCGGACGTGGTTCATGTCGTCGTTCATCGGCCCTCCCTCGTCGCTCCGTGTCCGTTCGTGTCCTTCAGCCGTTATACACGATCGGCGTCCGGCGGCCGAGGGGGCCGCCGGGGGGTGAACCGGGCGCGGCCGACAGGAGCGCCGAGTGTTCTCCGCCCCGTCTCCGGGCCTTCATCAGCGCTCCGGTCGGCTCCCTCTCACCTCGTGCCCGTCCCGCAGTACCGTGTGGTTCATGCGCCCCGACACGCCTGCCGACCACATCACCGAAGCCGAGCGCCTGCTGCGCACCGCGGCGCAGTACCCCGAGGACCACGAACCGCTGTTCCTCCAGGCCGCGGCCCATCTGGAGCTCGCCGGTGAGCGCGCCCGCGCGAGCACCCTCTACGACGAGCTGCTCAGTTCCCCCGACATCGCCGTCGAGCACCCGTACCTGGTCAAAGCCCTCAAAGCGGCCAATCTGTGGGAGTACGGCCACGAGGCGGAGGCCCGCGCGATCATCGACGGCATCCGCGTCGCCGGCCCCCTCGAAGCGGCCCCGTGGGAGATCGCCGCGGAGACGCTCGAGGCGCACGACGAGCTGGAGGCCGCCCACGACTTCTTCTCGACCGCGCTGACGCTGCTCATCGCCCCGGGCGAGGAGGTCCCCTACGCCACCCAGTCGCTGCTGATCGGACGGCACCGGGTGCGCAGGCTGATGGGTGTCACCCACGACGCGTGGGACGAGCTGGCCGACACGCTGCACACGGCCGCCGTCCCCCTCGACGAGCTGCACGACCCGAAGCGCCTGTGGTCCCTCGGCTCCTCGGACCCGGGCGAGCTGCGGGCCGAGATCACCCGGCTCCGTGCCGAACTGGGGACGTACCGCAGCGCGTTGTCCCGTCCGTTCCCCGTCGCGGTGCTGCACTGGCCCGAGGGCGAGCTGCGTGAGCTGCTCACCGCCTACCCGGAGCTGGGCCAGGAGTACCTCTCGCACCAGGACCACCTGGCGCGCCTGGAGGCGGCCCTGCGGGACCTGCACGCCACGGGCACGCCGAATCTCGGCATCGTGACCGGCACCGTCCCCTCCTACGAGGCGTTCGCCGCGTCGGAGGCCGCGTCCCCGTCCGACCCCGACCTGCTCCCCCAGTACGCCACGACGCTGGCGGCCCGGGGCCGCGCCGTCCCGTGGCCTCCGGCGCGCAGCGCGGCCTGCTGGTGCGGCTCGGGCCGTTCGTACCGTGAGTGCCACGGCGTGAGCTGAGGAAGGGCCGGGGAGCGGCGGGGGGAAGGGGCTGTCTCCCGTCACCTGCCGGCGAACACGTCCCGCAGCGCGTCGTCGAGCCTGTCGGCGGCCTCGGCGGTGTCGGGTCTCTCCTCGGCCAGCAGCGCGTGCACATGGGACTGCAGGACCTGGGTGAACGCGCCGTAGTACGGGGTGCGCGGACGCTGCACGGCCTCGGTCAGTGCCGCGCCGAGAGTCCTGATGTACGCGGCACGGGCGTCCGGTCCCTGTGTCCGCGGCCCGCCCTCGCCCGTCGCCGCCGCCTTCGGGTCGTCACCGGCCGGCCGGAGCGCGGCGGCGACCCGGGGCCAGCAGGACTCCGCGGCGCTGCCGTACACGGAGGCCCTGGTCGCCGCGAAGCCCGCGTCGAGCAGGCAGCGCTCGCTCTGCCGCGAGGTCAGGAACGTGATGAGGGCGCGGGCGTCCTCGGCCCGGCGCGAGTCGGCGGTGACGGCGAGGTTCTGTCCGCCGAGCACGGCCTTCCCGGGCAGCCGGTTCACGGCGTACTTGTCCGGGTCCATCTGATCGGCCAGGGCTCCGTACGCGTAGGGCCAGTGGCGCAGGAAGACCGCGCGTTCCTCGACGAAGTCGGTGAGGGACGCCGTCTCGTCGGAGGTGAGCGCGGCGGGCTGGACCCGGCCCCGGTCGACTCGTTCGAGGAGGCGGTCGAGCCCCTTCTTCAACTCTGCGGCACTGGAGCCGTACCGCCCCGTGCCGTCGGTGAGTTCGACCTCCGCCTCGGCGAACGCCTCGACCGTGTTGACGGTCAGACCCTCGTACTGCTTCAGCTGCGTGGTCCATCCGGCGAGTTCGTCGCTGCGGACCGGGTTCAGGTCGAGCGTCTTGACGGAGGAGTAGAGCTGGTCCCACCTCCAGTCGGCGGTGGGCTGCTTGTCCACGTCGATGCCGGCGCTCGTCAGCAGGTCGGGCCGGTAGTAGAGGAGTCCCACGTCGGTGTTGAACGGCCGGGCGTAGGAGCGGTCCTTCCATACGGTGGTGGCGTGGACCTGCCTGATGAAGTCGCGGTCGTCGTCCGCTGCGGCACCGGTCTCGGCGACGGGCATCGGGCTGATCAGTCCGGCCTCGGCGAATTCGGGGATCCACGTGATGTCGAGGTTCACCACGTCGTAGCGGGCACTGCCGGACTGGAGGGCGCCGAGGAGCTGGCTGCGCTGCTGGTCCGCGCCCCCGGGCAGTTCGACGAGTGTGGCCTGCCGGGCCTTCGACCCGGCGTGCCGGCGGTTCCACTCGTCTATGAGCTGCTGCCGCACACTGCCGGAGCCGGTGACGTCGAGCCCGCTGGCGACGACGATGGGGCCTTCGGCCGTCTCCTTCGTCTGCCCGGTCTCCTGTGCGTCCCCGGACCCTCCCGTACAGGCGGTGGCGAGGAGCAGGAGCAGGGAGCCGAGCGTGGCGACGGGTCCGACCCGCCGCCTGCGGGCGGTGCGACGGCCGCCGTACGTCATTCCGCGTCCCCCGTCCCGGTCCTGGCGACCTCCGCCGCCAGCTCGGCGGTGACGTCGTCGGCGGGGTCGATGCACCGTCCACCGCTCGCCTCGGCCAGGCGCGCGCCGAAGCGGCCCGGCGCGCAGGCGCCGTCCTGGAGGGAGACCGTCACGATCCTCACGAGCGGCGTCCTGCCGGCGTCCGCGACCAGTTCCTGCTGTTCCTTCTTCCCGACGGCCTCGAAGTCCTCACCGTCGGTGACCAGGACGAGGAGCCGTGGCTGTTCCGCATCGGCTGGGCGGGCGCGCAGGGTGGTGAGCGCCTGTTCCAGGCCCGCCGCGATGCGGGCGTCGAAGCCCGCGGTCCTCGCGCCGGCGACGGCTTTCCGGGCGCCGGCCCGGGGGTGGGATCCGAGCGGCACGAGCTGCACGGCGGGCTTCTCCACGTCGACGGCCGTCGTCCACACCCCGTACCGGTCGTCGGCGCCCAGGGAGCTCATCGAGCGGGCGACGACCTCCTTGGCACCCCCGGTGCCGTCCCAGACCCGTTTGTCCGCCATCGAGGTCGAGTTGTCGAGGAGGTACAGCACCTGGCCGGGACCGAGCGCCCGCCTGTAGCGGCTCAGCGTGTCGCTCAGCGACGCGGTCGTGCCGGTGGTCTGTCCGGTCTTCGGGATCTGTTCCCGCACGGCTGTCGCGTTGTCCTTCTCCGCCAGCACCGAGTCGGCGCCGGGCGGGGCCGGGCGCCCCTTCTCCACGCCCCGGTAGCCGTCGTCGGTGAAGCACTCCTGTGCGTCCTCGTCCGTGGTCAGCCAGTGGTAGAAGTCCCTCACGGCCGTTCTGCGGGCCTCGGCGTCCCGGTCGGCCCCCTCCCACGTGACGCGGACGAACGGCAGATCCAGCATCGGCAGGTCGGAGGGGTAGTAGGCCACCCGGTGCGTCAGCGCCTCCGTCGCGCAGGCCGGACGTCCGGCCACACCGGCCGACAGGTTGAACTGCGCCAGGGTCTGCTCCGGCACGAGGACGGCGGCGTGGTCCTCGACGGGCGAGCCGTCGGCCAGCACGCACATCAGCTCACGCGCGGTGGACGGCATCGGCCGCAGTACGTGTGCCATTTCCTGCTCCACGTCGGACGCGTGCCCGCGAGGGGAGGAGGCGTAGAGCGCGTCGGTCGCCAGGAGGGCGCCTTCGGTGCCCTCGGGGTCGGGGCGCAGGATGCTGACCGGCTGGCCCGCCTTCAGGCCGGAGATGATCGCGCCGAGCGGGTCCCCGGTCTGCAGGGCCGGCGCCGACCTCATGGTGTCCGGCACGCCGAGGACCATCGGTGTGTAGGCGACGGAGCCCAGCCTCTCGAGGTCCACCACGCTCGTTCCCGTGTCGGGGGCGGACTCACCGCTGCCGGGGAGTCCGCCCGCACCCTGGGCCGTCGCCCGCTGCCACGCGCTCCCGGCGGCCGGGATCCAGACGTCCGGCTGTGCGCCGATGTCCCGCTGGGGCCGCAGGCATTCGCCGGAGGCCGGGCAGGCGGCGGGGGGTTCCTGCCAGAGCGAGGAGGACCGCAGTGCCTGCACGGCGTCGGTGGCCTTGGCGTCGTACACGTTGATGCCGACGGTCCGGCAGCCGTGGGCGTCCCGCTTGGGGTAGGCGTCGGCGGCCTTCTGGACGGTGGCCAGCAGATCGGGGTCGGTGAGGACGCGGAGTTCCATCGGGGAGTCGCAGTCGCCGCCGCCGGCCGGGCCCAGGAGGTACCAGGCCCCGGCGCCCGCGAGAGCGGCGACGCCCACCAGGACGAGCGCGGTCGTCCGCGTCACGGGGCCGGCCAGCACACCCGGCAGGCGGCGCAGGACAGCCGTCAGCCGCGCCGCCCACCCCGTCGCCGGCACCGGCCGTGGGCCGTCCGGCGGCGGCGAGGGCCGTCGGTCCTCCGCCGCCCCGGCCTCCGGCACCGGGGCGGGCTCCGGCACCGGCACCAGGGCTGGACCGGGCTCCGGGCCCGCCGCGAGCGCCAGCACCACGTCGTCGCCGTGCCGGAGCTCGTCCGGCACCCAGGGGTGTCCGTCGACGGCCTTGAGTGGCGCCATCGCCCGGCGGATCCCGGTGACGACACGGGTGAAGGTGACAGGCCCCTCCTCGCCCGTGGTCAGCAGCCGGTGGAGCGCCGCCGTGAACTCCGTACCGGTACCGGGGTCTCCGGGCGGGATCTCGACGCCCGGTTCCGCCGCGGTGAGCAGGGCGAAGCTCTGTCCTGCGGCCGGGCTGAAGGCCAGGAGCGCGTTGCCGGCGAAACAGCAGTCGAGGATGACGACGACCCAGTCGGCGCGGGAGTTGCGCAGCTCGGGCATGATGTCGTCGCGCCAGGACAGGGTGTCCACGAAGGGGTTCTGCTTGTCCCTGGTCACCCGCGAGCCGGTGAACATCAGGTTGAGGTCGCTGCCGTCGGGGCGCACGATGCCGTGCCCGGCGAAGTAGACGACGAGCAGCCCGTCCACCCCGTCCCGGGCCGAGCTGAGCGCGGCGCGTACCTCCAGCGGTGAGACGGTGGTCGCCGGGCCGCCGTGCGCGGGTACGACGACGAGGTCCTCCGGTCGCATCACCCCGGTGGTCCCGGCGGTCAGTGCCTCCCGCATGAGGCGGAGGTTCGTGGTGACGGCCGGAAGGTCGTTCCGGGTGCCCGTGTAGTGCTCCACCCCGATGAGCACGGCTCTGTGCCGCTTGGCCCCGTTCTCCTCGCCGCGCGCGTTGTACGGCGGCACGGCGGTTAGACCTCTCCGGACTCGGGCCCCGCGTCCGGGTCCCCGTCGGGGCCGCTGCCGCGCTCGGTGTCCCGGTCGGTGTCGCGTCTCAGGTCCGAGCCCGGACCCTGCGAAGGGCCGTCGAGCGTGACCCGTGGTGTCTCCTCGGGATCGGCGAACCGCCGCCGGTTGCGCAGCCAGGTCTCCACGGACCGCCAGGCGTTCTCGGCCACGGACCGCGCCAGCTCGACGGACACGACGAGGATGATGTCCTGGATCAGCTCCCCGCCCATGGCCTCGACCTGGGTGAGGGAGTCCTTGCGCTCCAGGCCGAGCTCGTTGCGTTCCAGCGCGTCCTCAAGGACCGGCGCCTTCTTCAGCCAGGCGTGCAGGGCCTGGAGGTCGTCACGCCGGGTGTGCGTCCCGGTGAGGCTGATGCGTAACTCGACCGACTCCTGGCCCTGTTGCTGACCGCCCGTGTCCGCCCCGTCTGTCACGCCCGCCCCCATCGGCCCCATCGGTCCCGGCGTCCTCACCGCGCGAGGAGCTGGTCACTGAACGGCCAAGTATTTCACGGGTGTTGACATAGGGCACCCCTTTCTTCCGCTTCGGCCGAAGCCCGTCGCGCGCCCACCGATCACTTCTGCTCCTCCCGGCAGTCATACAGACCGAGAGCCCCGCGGCCAGGCCGTGGGGCACACGACGATCACCTGAGGACGGGACGCGGGACATGACCGAAGCAGTGAAGGGCCCGGCGAGCTACTTCCCCTCGATCGAGAAGAAGTACGGCCGCCCGGTCGCCGAGTGGCGAGACCTCATCCGGTCCTCGCCGCTGACCAAGCACATGGAGCTCGTCTCCTGGCTCAAGACCGAGCACGGCATGGGCCACGGCCACGCCAACGCCCTGGTCGCCCACACGCTCGCCGAGGGCAGGTAGGGGCCCGCACACGTGACTCCGCCCGGCCCGTCCCCGGAGTACGCCCCGGGCCGGCGCTCAGTCCCTCCCGTCGGGCAGCGTCTGCTCCGACCAGACGGTCTTGCCCTCGGCGGCGTACCGGGTGCCCCACAGGGAGGCGAGCTGGGAGATGATGAAGAGTCCCCGGCCGCCCTCGTCGACCGCCCCGGCGTACTTCATGTACGGGGCGGTGGTGCTGCCGTCCCGGATCTCGCAGGTCAGCCCGCGGTCGAGGATGAGGCGCAGCTCCACCGGCGGGCGGCCGTAGCGCACGGCGTTGGTCACCAGTTCGCTGACGATCAGCTCCGTCGCGTCCCCCGTGTCGCCCTCCAGGTGCCAGTCCGCCAGCCTCTTGGACGTGAGGCGGCGGGCGGCCGCCGGGGCCGTCTTGTCGTACGGGAGCTCCCACGCGGCGTACCGGTCGGCGGGCATGGCGTGCGTCCGGGCGAACAGCAGGGCGGATCCGTGCAGGTCGGGGCTGTCGGGCAGGGCGTAGGCGACCGCGTCGCACAGGTCGCGCATCGGCCGGTCCGTGGGCATGAGGGCTTGGCGCAGCGCACCCGAGGTGGGCTGGGCGTGGCCTCTCAGCGCGTTGCTGTGGAGCACGAGGAGGCTGCCCTCGCGGAGCGGGAAGGAGACCGCCGCGACGGGGGACCGGTCCGGTGTCCCCAGAGGCGGTCCCACGGGCAGCCCCACCACGAAGGCCGCGCCGTCGGGCTCGACGACGAGGGGTGCGGGATGACCGGCGGAGACCACGGTGCACGTCTCGGTGAACGGGTCGTACACCGCGTACACGCAGGTCGCGCCCAGCGGTTCCCGGTGCAGCGGATCACTCTGCGGCAGATGGGCGCGTTCCCGCGCCAGCCGCGCCGCCGTGTCGTACAGCCGGGCGAGCAGCTCGTCGGGTTCCAGGTCCAGCGCGGCGAGGGCGTGGACGACGGTGCGCAGCTGCCCCATGGTGGTGGCCGCGTGGATGCCGCGCTCGGCCACCTCCCCGATGACGAGTGCCGTACGGGCCCCGGACAGCGCGATCGTGTCGAACCAGTTGCCGGCCTCCCCTCCCGGGAGCAGCAGATGGTCCGTCTCCACGGCGGGCTGGGGCACCGGGCGTTGCGGCAGCAGCCGTCGCTGGAGAGCGCTGGCGATCGTGTACTCGTGGACGTAGCGGCGGGCGTTGTCGATGCCGAGGGCCGCCCGTGAGACCATCGCCGCCGCCACGGGGATGTCCTCCTCGGTGAACGGCTCGGACTCGCCGCACCGGTACAGGCTCACCAGCCCGAGGACCGCCCCGCGCAGCGTCAGCGGCGCCACCAGCAGCGTGTGGGCGCCGATCTTCCGGATGGAGCCCGCACGCGCGGCGTCGGCGTCGGCCCACGGGGCGTCCGCGAGCGGCAGGACACGGACCCGCTGGTCGGTCAGGGCCCGCTGGTAGGGCGTCCCGGGCAGCGCCGCCCGTACGTCCCCGATCGGGTGGGCGGCCTGGCTGCTCCCCGCGTACGCGGCGCGGCGCAGCGGTACGTCCATGGCGAGCGGCCCCGGCTCGGGCGTCTCGCCGCGCAGGACCGAGTCGACGACTTCGACGACGCCGACGTCCGCGTACCCGGGGACCAGCGCCTCCACGAGGTCCCGGCAGGTGGCGTCCACGTCCAGCGTCCGGCCCACGCTGTCGCGTACCGCGTCGAGCGCCACCTCCCTGCCCCGGCGCCTGACCTGCTCGCTCACGTCGACGACGGAGACGGAGACGCCCAGGACCGTGCCGTCGTCGCTCTGCCGCACCCCGTGACCCTCCTGGAGCCGGAACGCCGTCAGGGCGAGCGTGCGCCGCCCGCCGGGTGCGTCACCGGTGCGGCGGGCGCGGAACGGCCGCTCGACGCCGGGCACACCCGTGTGCAGGACCTCCCGTACGAAGGCCTCCACGCGCTCCGGTTCCTCGAAGTCCCACACCTCGCGGAACGGCCTGCCCCGCAGCCGCTCGCTCTCGTCCGCGTCGGACCCGGCGGAGGGGTCACTGATCCGCAGCACACGGAGTTCCGGGTCGAGCAGGTGGACGCCTACACGTGCCTGCGTGAACATCACGTCCAGCAGCGCCGCCCCGACGGCGCCTCCGCCCTCGTCGGCCGCCCGGACCGCCCAGCCCCCGTCCGCGAAAGGCTCCAGCCGCAGCCCCCGGGACTGCCCGTCGCCCCCGCCCGCCCGCGCGAGGTCGCGCGCCAGTACGTCCATCACCGGAAGACCGAGCACGTCGGCGCCGGCGGCTCCGAAGCGCTGCTCCGCGGCCCGGCTCCATCCGGTGACCACTCCGGCGGCGTCCACGACCATCAGGGGCGCACCAGCCATCAGCCCAGCTCCTTCGCCCCCTCACGGGACCCGGTCCCGAGCCTCCGCACATGTGGACACGTACGCAATCAGCATCGGCCCCCGGCCCGCCGCCCGCTACCGGAGCGGGCGGCGGAGCGGGGCCGGGCCGTGGACCGGTGGGGCCCATGACCCGCGCGTACGCACGGCCGGACGGATCCCGGCCTCAGCTTGCCCGTAGCCCTGGCCGAGGTGGCGTGCTCGGTACCCTCGCCGTGCCGGTCTCCTCGACGCGGAGTCAGTCGCCTATCTCGAGGTCCAGAAGGCTGATCTTCACGGGCCGGCTGCTGTTGACGACGGTGACGAGCACGGGGTTCTTGCCGGGCACGCCCTTGGCCTTCTCGACGAGTTCCCGCAGGTCGTCGAGAGTGATCTCTTTGCCGGTCTTGGGCTTCAAGTGGACGCTCACAGGTGACATTGACCCATCGATTCCATAGATGACCTCCCGGTCACCGATGCCCAACCGCGCACCCCGTCATGCGCGCGGGGAGCGCCCGGGATCCGGCACGGGACCGTGCTCACGCTTCCCGGCTCCACGGGCGGTACCGGCCGGGCAGGCGTCCCACCCGCTCCGGGCAGGCCGCCGACCGCTTCGAACTGAGCCGGGCGTGCTTATCGTCGGGGAACGGGCCGGGGCCCCGGCGGGGCGGAGGGGGTGTGCGGGGCCTGACGTCAGGGCCTGGCAGCGAGGGTCCCTCATGGGCTTTCAACCGCCGGCCGTCGGCCGAATTGAGCAGGGCTTCCCCTGCTGTCTCATCTTTGCAATACGATCACATTCAACAATCTGCTCCCGGGCCTCTCACCCCCACACAGGCCCCGCTCCGTCTGTGCGAGGAAGCCCATGCCGCCCTACCAGCCGTCCTCGGACTGGCAGTACGAGATCCCGACGACCGGCAGCAAGCGGCTGCCGCCCGCCGCCCGTTACGTCGAGTCGCTGACCCACCAGGGCTACGGCTTCGAGGCGGCGATCGCCGACCTCGTCGACAACTCCATCGATGCCGGTGCGCGCAACGTCGTCATCAGCTTTCTGCGGGACGAGGACCGTCTGGTGAGCCTCCTGGTCGTCGACGACGGACGGGGCATGAACGACGAGACACTCGACACCGCGATGACGGTGGGCGGCCGGCAGGAGTACGGGGAGAACGCGCTCGGTCACTTCGGCGCGGGCCTCAAGGCGGCGTCCCTCTCGCACGCCGACTCGCTGACAGTGATCAGCCGCACCAAGCGCAGCCCATCCACAGGCCGCCGGTGGCTGACGGCCCGCGCCCAGGCCGACTTCACCTGCGACATCGTGGACCCGGGCTACTGCCAGGACCTGGTGGACCGTTACGACGGCCTGATCGAGTGGCACGGCACCATCGTCCGCTGGGACAAGGTCCGGGCGTTCGACACGGTCACCGCCGGGCAGGCCGACCGCTACCTGAACGACACGATCGAGAAGCTGGAGACCCACCTCGGGCTCCACCTGCACCGCTTCCTGGCCGACGACGCCTTCCACGTCGACATCGTGGTCGAGGACGTGACGACCAAGGAGGAGCTGGACCACCGGGGCATCGAGCCGATCGACCCGTTCGGCTACCGCGTCCCCGGCCGGGCCGGCTACCCGCGTACGTACACCGCCCCTGTCGAAGGCGTCGGGGACGTGGCTCTGACCGCCCACATCTGGCCGCCGAAGTCCCCCCTGGTCAGCTTCCGTGGCATCGGACCGCTCGCCGACCGCCAGGGCTTCTACATCTACCGCAACAACAGGCTGGTGCAGGCGGGTGGCTGGAACAGCACCCGCAGCGCCGAGGGGCACCTGGCGCTGGCCCGGATCGCGATCGATCTGCCGTCCGAGGCGAACGACGTCTTCAGCCTCACGGTCAAGAAGGACGGCGTGACGGTCACCCCGGCCTTCGCCCGGGGGCTCGAACAGGCCACGGACACAGCGGGGCACACCTTCGCCGAGTACGTCCAGGAGGCACAGGCGACGTACCGGGAGGCCGCCAAACGAGTCACCGAAGTGACGCGCGACGCGGTCATCCCCGCAGGCAAGGGGCTCGACCCCAAACTGCGACGGACGCTGCGGGATGAACTGCCCGAACTGGAGGGGGAGGAACCGATCACCTTCCGCTGGGCGCCCCTGGCACCGGACCTGTTCTTCGAACTCGATCGCGACGAGCGTGAGATCAGGCTCAACAAGCTGTACAGGACGGCCTTCAACGGCGGACGCAGGGGCGGGCTCAACGATGCCCCGGTCGTGAAGAGCATGCTCTACCTGATGGTGGAGGAGATCTTCCAGAAGTCACGGGTCCGGGCCACGCGCGCCGACAAGATCGCCCTGTGGAACAGCGTCCTGGTGACAGCGGCACGCTGCGAAATGACCCGCTGATTCCTGCCGCGTCCGCCTTCTGCCACGCCTTCGAGAAAGCCACTCGCCATGACCGACCACCTGTTCAACCTGCACGGCGACATCCTGGCGGCCATGCGCCGGGGGCCGAAGCCATTCGCGAAACTTGCCTTCGTGCTCTCCGAGGCGGCGGAACCGGCTGACATCGACCTCGGCCACTTCAGGGACCGGCTCGTCGCGGCCGGCCCAGGGGACGAGCTCAGCGCACTGTGGCACCGCACGCTGACCGCCTGGGACCTGGCGGAGCAGTCGGACTGGTCCGATGCCCCGCCCCGGACGGACGCCCGGCGAACGGACACCTACAACCGCCTCGGCTTCGGTCCGGACCTGCGCAAAGCCCTGGACGAAGCTGTGCCGGTGTTCAAGGAACCCGGGGCCACCGTCATCAGCAAGGAGTTCACGTCCTGGTACTCCAGGGACACGGCGGCAGCACGCGCCTTCTACTGGAACTCCTACGAGCAGACACTGCGCCGAAAAGGCTGGTCGGACGCTGCCGTATCGAGCCTGGACGAAGCCAGCCACGCCGTGGTCGAGCGTCTCTCCGATCCCACCCGCTCCGAGGCATACGGGGCCCGGGGTCTGGTCGTCGGCTATGTCCAGTCGGGAAAGACGGCCAATTTCACGGGTGTCACCGCTAAGGCCATCGATGCGGGCTACCGCTTGGTCATCATCCTCGGCGGCACCCTGAATCTGCTGCGGGGCCAGACCCAGCGCCGACTGGACATGGAGCTGATAGGGCGGGAGAACATCCTGAGGGGCGCCGACCCGGCTGACACGGACGCGCTCGTCGGTGTCGACTACCAGGACGACGAGGACTGGCCGGCGAAGTTCGTCAGCCACGGCGGCCGTCCCTCCACGCTCGGTGCCTTCGACATCGAGCGCCTCACGACGCGCGATGACGACTACAAGAGCCTGCTGAACGGCATCCGCACGCTCGAATTCGAGAAGCAGGTCCGCACGCAGCCGCTGTACGATCCGGCCAACCTGCACCACGCCGCCGCACGCGTGATGGTCGTGAAGAAGAACGCGGACGTGCTGGACAAGCTCCTCAGGGACCTCAAGAAGATCGGTCCGATCCTCTCCGAGATCCCGGCGCTGATCATCGACGACGAGTCGGACCAGGCTTCGGTGAACACGACGGACCCGAAGAAGTGGGAGAACGGGAAGGTCGCCCGCAAGGCCATCAACGGCCAGATCACGCAGCTCCTCAGCCTGCTTCCGCGCGCCCAGTACGTCGGCTACACGGCGACACCCTTCGCCAACGTCTTCGTCGACCCGGGCGACGAGGAAGACATCTTCCCCCGCGACTTCCTGATCTCCCTGCCCCGGCCGACCGGCTACATGGGCGTGCAGGACTTCCACGACCTAGAAGGCGAAGGCGCGGCCGAGGAAACGCACGTACGCGGTATCTACGACGACACCGGGGACCGGCTCCAGGAGGCTATGGACGCCTTCGTCCTCACTGGTGCGCTGAAGCTGTACCGGGCTGCCCGGGGCGTGCCCGAAGGGCCGTTCCGCCACCACACGATGCTCGTCCACGAATCCGTGCAACAGCGGGAGCACGCGGCCCTCGCCCTGCGGATCAACTCGATGTGGCACCGGTCGGCATACACGGGCCAGGAAGGTCACGCACGCCTCGCCACCTTGCTGACCACAGATTTCCAGCGTTTCGTGGACGACGGCCTGCCGGCTCCCACGTCGTACGACGATCTGAAACCGTACGTCTCCCGCGCCCGCCAGCTCATCAACTCGGGCGGTGAGCCGGTGATCATCGTCAACGGCGCCACCGAACGCGACTACGAACAAGCGGAGCTCGACTTCGACCGCACACCACACGTGTGGAAGATTTTGGTCGGCGGTACGAAGCTCTCCCGCGGCTTCACGATCGAAGGCCTCACGGTCACGTACTACCGACGCACGACCCAGCAGGCCGACACCCTCATGCAGATGGGCCGCTGGTTCGGCTTCCGCCCCGGATATCGCGACCTGGTGCGTCTCTACATCGGCCGCGAAGTACCGATGGGCAAGAAGAAGACCGTCGACCTCTACGAGGCCTTCGAGGCGATCTGCCGCGACGAGGAGACCTTCCGCGCCCAGCTCACCCGCTACGCCGCGCTGGTGGACGGCAAGCCGCAGGTCACGCCGGCGCAGATCCCGCCGCTGGTCTCGCAGCACCTGTCGTGGCTCAAGCCGGCGGCCCGCAACAAGATGTTCAACGCGGAACTGGTGGAAATCAGGTCGCCGGGGCAGTGGGTGGAGCCTACGGCGTACCCGACGAGTGCGGCGGACCTGCGGCACAACGCCGAAATCTGGCTGCCCGCGCTTGAGGCCCTGGGCCAGGACATCGCCGTGCTTGTCACTCTCACCGACGACGACCGAGGGGCATACACCCGTTACCCAGCCAGGACAGCGGTGCTCAGCCATGCCCAGCTGCTCGGCATCATGAACGGCCTTTCCTGGGGCCGGCCAGACCTCTTCGCTCCTCACCTGTCCTATCTCCGGGACGCCAGCGACGCTGGCTGCGCCACCGACGACTGGACGCTGATCCTTCCCCAGACTTCTGGGCCGACAAGCGTCGCAGCTAGCATCCTCGGAAGTCAGCCCGTCACCCTGGTGCAGCGCAAGCGGAACGCACGCGGCGTGTTCAACCGCATCTCAGGTGTGACTCACCGCCAGTCCGCTGAGCGCATCGCCGGCCTTCGCCCGCTGAGCGATGATGACCCGTTCGCATCTCAGCTCCACCGGCCGCGCCGTGGAGCAGTGCTGCTGTATCCGGTAGTAGACCCTGCTCTCGGCGATCCGGCAGACTTTGTAACCGGCAGCGATATCGACCCAGCCAAGGTGGTGCTGGCAGCGGCATTCATCCCGGCCGCCAGTGCCGCAGGGAAGTCGGTGCCTTACGTTCGCTTCCGGGCAGTCGACTCGTCCCGTTGCGGTGAGGCGACTATTGAAGTGCCATAACGATCATTCTGGAGTGACTCCGGTGCCTGAGCCCACAGACTGGATTCCGCCCAACGGTTCGTGGGCGTCTTCTGCGGCACGCAGAAGGAACATGCAGGCAATCCGCAGCCGCGACACTCAGCCGGAGCGGCTCATCCGGCGACTCGTGCACGCCAACGGCCTGCGGTACCGGGTCGCTGCCAGGCCCTTGCCGGACCTTCGCCGGACGGCGGACTTGGTCTTCCGTCCGGCGAAGGTAGCCGTGTTCATCGATGGCTGCTACTGGCACGGCTGTCCGGAGCACTACGTCCCTCCCCGGACAAACCCCGGCTACTGGTCAGACAAGGTGGCCCGGAATATGGCCCGGGACCGCGATACCGACAAACGCCTCACCGAGGCCGGCTGGCTGGTCCTGCGCTTCTGGGAGCACCAGGACTCAGACGCGTGCGCTCTCACGATTGTCGGCGCCGTCCGCGAGCGCCGACGAGACCTGTCCCGGTAGGGACCCTTGGGCGTCAGCCTTGGGACGGTCGCGCTCACGGGCAGCGCGCAGCACGTCCGCGATCGCCTTGCCTACTGCGGCGGCGACAGGCGGCGGGAAAGCGTTGCCGACCTGCCGGTACTGCGCCGTCTTACCGCCAGAGAATTTCCAATTGTCCGGGAACCCCTGAATGATCGCGGCCTGTTCGACTGTCAGCATGGGACCGGATTCCCGGAACAGGTCCCTGTCCTGGCTTGCCTTTTTTACGCTTTCGTCGTGCGAGTTGGCGACACCGACTCCTGAGACGCCCAGGAGTGCCCAGGCGGCCTTTGCGCGACTTGGCCCAAGGTCGGCACCTCCGTGCTTTTTTGAACCGCCAACCAATGTGGGCGCAACACCGAAATCTTTTCTGCTTTCGGCCTTCTGCGCCTGCTCCTTCCACCGGCCAAGCCGCTTTTCCGCCAGCCTGGCCACATCTCCACTCATTGCAAGATACGGCGCAAACCTGAGATCCATGGACTGCTCAAGTGCGCGGAACACACTCCTGGGGCTTCCAGTAGCGGTGGGCCACACGAACTTGATGTCACCCAGCACGTCCTCGCGGATGGCTACAAGTACCGCCCTCGGGCGCAGCTGAGGCACACCAAAGTCACTGGCCTCAAGCACCTCCCATTCGCAGACCTCATAGCCGAGCCCATCGAAGTCCTGTTCAATGCCCGTGGCGGGGTGCGTGGCCCAGCCCCCCTCAAGGCGCGCCTTGATGTACGTGCGGTACTCTTCAAATTTCACATCTTTAATGCCCCGCACATTCTCAATCATGACCGCTTTAGGGAGGAGCTCATCAGTGAGTTCCAGAATCCGCGGGAAGAGATCGCGCTCGTCGTCTTTCCCCAACTGCTTCCCAGCATGCGAGAAAGGAGGGCAGGGGACGCCGCCAGCAAGAAGGTCCAGATCACCCCGCGCAAGCGGCTTTCCGAGGTATCGCTGAACCTTTTGCAGATCGGATTTGCGGCCCTCATCGACTGGAATCGGCGAGAAATTGTTCACGTCGCCAGAGATGACGTCACAATATTCCTTCTCCCAACTCCACTCCTTCAGGCTGCCAATATTGATACGAAGAGTTTCCGCGGCGTGCGGATCGATTTCCACGAGCGCTAGATGCTTGAAACCGGCCTCGTGGAGGCCGATGGCCTGCCCTCCTGCCCCCGCGCAGATCTCGATCGAGGTCAGCACATCGTCACTGGGACCCATCGGGCCCTCCGGGTGGGACTGGAGGCCCATCGGCTCAGGCTCCTCTTCGTACGGTCGATTGACAGAAAACACGTGTCGCGTCGTGGCACACCCGCACACGGGCCAGACACCTGAGCCCGCGAGCAACCGCTTCGGCCCAGAGTTGACACGCGATACGCGCAGAGCCTACCCGGGCCCCGGCCCAGGGCGTGGGCTCAAGAGGGCGCCGACCGACGCGTGCGACAGACAGTGTATTCGAACACGTGCTCCTATCTGCTCGGTTTCGAGTCCTCTGAGGGCTTGGTAGCAGCAGCGGGCGTCCGGGCGTCTGGTTTCGGCTCAGACGGGCGCTGGCGATCACGGCTGGGAGACCCACACGGGAGCGTTGGGCAGTTGCCCCCCGGACTTCAGCACCCATGTCTCTGTGGCCAGTCCCGGTATGAGGGCACAGGCCGGGACTGTCAGCCGCGCCGTCTCCCAGCAGCCGCCCTTCCCCTGATCTGCCGGAACGGCCGAATGGAGCCACCTTCGGTCCACCGTGGCGACTTTCGCCGCGTTCCCGTCACTGCCGACTAGAACTGCGGCCAGAGTCCAGTCGACATCCGACACCATCACCTCGTACTCATGGCGCGTCAGGTGAACTACCAGGCGCGTCGGATCCGTGGTGGACTTGACCTCGATGTGTGCGCGTTCAGAGAAGGACCGGGCAGCCTCTATGTCGTAGCCGTAGGCGTCGGACTCCGAAGCCACGTGTCTGACGTGCGGCACACCACCCTCCCGCAGCAGCCGAAGCACCGCTTGTTCGCCGGCAGCTCCGATGGCCCTCTTCATGTCCTCAGCAGCCTGGTTCCACAGCACGCGAGGGATCGCGCCAGTTGCCGGATCGTCCCCCAAATCGCCGTCGTCTACCTCCACCACGGGCCGCCCTGCCGCAGTCACCATGCCCGTGCGCTTCAGCCACGCCAGGCCATCGGCATACTGCGCTGGCGTGAGATCCGCGTACAGCGGATGGTTCGCGAAGAGCACCCGGACGCGGGGCACACCAGCCACCCGCAGTTCACTCAGCCACCGAAGAGCCGCGCGGCGCGTTGGCTCAGTCACCAGTGACGGCATCGACATGCTTCAGCAATGCACGGACATCGGCCATGTCCATGCCCGCCGCTCCGGACGGCTCTTCCTCGAGGTCGCCCAGCTGCTGGACAGAGGGGTCATCCAGGATCCGTCCCATGAATTCGAGCTTCTCCTCAAGCCTCATCGCCACGACTTCATCGATGGTGCCCTCAACGGCCAGCACGGTGACGCGGGTCCGAGTATCAGGCGCCAGCCCGAGCCGGTGAATACGGTCCAGACTCTGCAGAAACCTCCCCGCCATGAAGTCGCGGTCGATATACACAGCGTCATGGCAGACATGATGCAGGCTGATTCCCTCACCGAGAGTGGCAGGGTTGGACAGCAGTACGTGGCAGTCAGGGTCTTCGCGGAACCGCCTGATCTGCTCCTCCCGGTCAGGGGTACCCCCGTGCACAACGGCCGGCTGATATGCCTCGAAAAGCCTCTCCATCGTCGTGATACTGCGTACGAAGGTTGTCCAGACCAAGGTTTTCCGGCCCATCGCGGCGTTCGTCGCAACGATGTTCAGCGCTTCTTTGTACTTCGGAGAAAGTTCATGCGCGGGAAGGTTCCTCAGGAGTGCATACAGCGTTTCTCCCTGCGGTACGTCAAGTGGCGGAACCTGGTAAGTCAGCGGCTCATATCGACTTCCGCCCTCCACAAGCAAGGCAGGACTGGTAGCTGCCATGAGAAGGCGAAGCATCGCCTTGCCCAGGGCGTCGAAGTCTTCGCGCGACGCCTCGGCCCTCGTGGTGAATCTGCCTACCAGAGCGTCGTACACCTCACGATGCAGCGCCGGCATTTGGAGGCGCCGGATGCGCGTCTCAAACGGAGGCAGCCCCAGCTCCTTCTTCGTCGTCCGCGTGAACAACGGCCTCAGTACCGAACTCGCATAGGAGAGATCGCCACCTGCGACAGCCTGAGTAACCACTCTCCGGCCATGGCCCGGCCAGACAAACGACAGCAAGTTCTCCAGATCACGAGCCCCGTTCGGCGCAGGAGTCCCCGTGAGAATGAGACGCCGCCGGGTCAGTGGCCCCAGCGCCATGCAGGCACCTCCGTATTTTCCCTGAGCCCCCAGCTTCATCCGATGCGCTTCATCAAGAATGATCATTGAAGGCGCCCCCCTCAACCACGTCGCGAGTGAGGCCAGCGACCGGTCGAGACGTTCGTAGTTGACAACCATGATCTCGGCCCTGCCATCGGGGGCCTTCCCCATGACAGCGGTCAGCGGGGGCTCCTTGAAGCACAACTCGCTCTCAGTGAGCCACGCCTCGTACGCGGACTTCGGGCTGACGACCAACAGCCGGCGGACGTCTCCGCGTTCCCGCATGGCGGAGTACACAGCCAGCCCAACCCGGGTTTTTCCAGCTCCGGGAACACTGAAATTCGCCCCGTGCTGCAATGACAGCAGCCGACCGATGTCCCGGCGCTGGAACTCCGTAAGAGGGGCACACCAGGCCGGCCCCAACGCAGCTCCAACGGCCTCCGAGTCCCATGCTGCGTCCGAGCGAGGTGTCTGAAGCTGTTGTTCGGCCCGATCGGCATCATCGAGTACCTCTCCGACCAGGGCACTCAGCTCATCCGTCCAGACGACGGACTCGGGGTGAGGCCAGTCGGCGAGGACGTCGATTCCTACCAAGAAGTCATCAAGCGTCAGCTCAAGGGTGAGCCGGCCGCTCGACCTGCCTCCGGGAAACCTGGCCGCAATCCGGTTCAGGTCACTGCGGCACTGCTCGCTCGCACGCAGCACGGCTTTGGTGCGCGTGACATCAAAGCCGATATGCAAGGACGATTCCGCAGCCACGATGGTCACGCCTGCCCCTGCCGCACCGCGTCGCGCAGCCACTCGACACCCTCGCCGGGTACTTCGATGGCTTGCGTGGTGGCCTGGGCCAGCTTTCTCAGAGTGGCCTTCAGCTTGAGCACAGCCTCGTCCAGAGCCTCCTCATCCAAGCTGCGGGAAGCGCTCGCCAGCACCATGTCGGTGATGCACTGTTCGATGTCCTGGCAGGCATCATTGAGTCGGTCAGGGGCGGCCTGCTTGCGCTTGCGGACACGCGCGTCCTTGCCAGCAGGCTCCAGTGCTTCTTCGACGGCCTTGTGCGCTACTTCGAAGACAGAGGTAGCCGCATCCAGCTGGGCTGACGGGACCTTCTCCTTCGCCCGGACCACCGCCTTCGCGCGAAGCACCGAGTCAGTGAAGGCACGAGCCGCAGCCACCTGGGGCACGTCTGCCTTAACCGCACGGCCGATTCCGGGGATCACGCGCGCGGGCGCCGCGGCGGGAGCCGCCTTAAGTTCGTCCGGCAGTCGGTGTTCGAGGTAGCGGCCACGGAAGTCGGCCTCGATGAGACGGACGTCAGTCTTGGAGAAGTTCATAACGATGGCGGCAAGGCGGTTCTCCTTGAGCAGTTCGGCCTTCTGCGCATCGGCCCTTGCTTCCTTGGCGTAGGCACGGTGAACCTCGCGAAGTCTCTCCTGCGCGTCCTCGAAGTCCAGCAGCCGCAACTGCACACCGCTGGTCGAAGACCTGTCGCTCAGGTCGCGGAGGCAGGACAGCACCCAGAGGTCCTGTTCAGCTGTCGATTCCCGGATGCGGAAATCCCGCGCGACCTCCTTCAGCGGGCGGCCCGATTCCACCTGCTCATCAATTGTCAGCAGCCTGTTGATGTACGAATACGGGCGCCGGGTGTCATGGCGGAGCTGCAGGGAGAGCTCAACCCTGTTGATGTCCGCCCAAGTGCAGGAGTCCGGCAGTACAGCCACCCGGATGTTCTCAACGCCCAGCTCGCGGAGGGCCGCCGCCCTGGTGTTTCCGTTGACCAGAATGCCTTCGCGGGTGATGAGCCCCGGCTCGTTCTGCTTGAAGTCAGCGAGGCTCTGCTTCAGCGCATCGAAGTCCTTGTCCCTCTTTGACGGGTCAGAAGGTTCGGCTTGCAGTAGGTGCTGAAGGTACTCCTGGCTCTCCTCGCTCCACGGGTCCTCATCAAGCCGGCGGTCGAGCTGCGCGTCGTAACTACGCTGAGCCCTGATCCGATGAGTGCCCGGGTTGTAGTAGAGCGAGTTCACCGGCATATCGATGACCTGTACCACCTGCGGTTTGGTGCGCCACTCCACCGTCAGGGTCTCCTGGAGTCCTGCGCCGGCAGCTACGTCGTTGAGACGCTGCTCCACGACCACCCGGTTCTTGGCAGCGTGCGGCGGCAAACCGAAGTCTCCGTCATGCTTGATCACAGTTCGTTCTCCTCTGGTGCGCGAAGGGTCAGACTGGGCTTACGGGTGGGGCTGCCGCCGGCAGCAGCCCCACCCGGCTCTGCGTTCGGAGGTCAGGCGGGAGGCAGACCGAGGGATGCGCGCACCTTGTCGCGCGCCTCCGCCGGCAGCGTGCGAAAGTCCGCCCACAGCCGTTCGACGATGCTGAACTCACGCTCGTCAGCCGCGACCCAGTCCTTGAGGGTCTGCAGCTGCAGTCCGCCGAGCTTCTGGACGCCTCCGAGCACTCCAGCGAGGTCCGCTTCCAGAGTGCGGCCGCCCACGCGGCAGCGATTGCATTCCGCGATGGGCTGTACCGACCAGGTGCCGTTGGGCAGCTTGACCTTCCGGCGGGCGATGTCGATCTGCGCGGTTTCGAAGGTGCCGGAGTAGGTCTGTCCCGGCGTGATCCCACATGACCGGCACCGGTTGCCGTCGCGGGTCAGAATCGCCCGCCGCTGAGTCTCGGTGAGGGCCGCGCTGCTCTTGGTGGCCTTGCCCGGCTCCCAGACAGGCTGTCCCGCCGCAACAAACCGCTGCTCGCTCTGGCCCAGGCTCGCGTCCTCCCGGTGGGTATCGATCTTCCACCCGTAGTCGCGCAGGTCACGGACCCTGCGATCGGCCTGGCTGATGCCAGGGAAGGCGCTCTTCACGTCCTCCTTGGTGAAGGTGCCGCCCTCCTGCACAACGGTCAACAGCCACAGCGCGGCCCTCTTCATCGTGCCGAGCTTCTCGTTCTCCCACGACGGCAAAGTCATCCACAGCCCCCAGCTACGTCAGATGTATGGCAGTCCCGGACGCCAGGCCCCTGGCACCCCTCGCTGACTCCGCCAACTGTTCCTGCTTGACGACCCATCACGCCAGCTTCTGCAAGCTTTCGAGGGGTTATGGAAAATATCTATACGCTGCCGAAAACCGCCCGAGTCGTACAGAATTGGTGATCAACGCTGCACTGACGACGAACGGAAGCCGTGCGTGACGCCGAAGCCGAGGACGTGGAAAGAGCTACCGCCCGGCATCACCGCCGCGCACAGGGCACTAGTGACAGCACTGCGCGAGATCCGGGAGTGCAGCACTCGAACGCAGGCCGACATCGCCAGGGACGCTCACCAGGAGCCGACCACCCTCTCGAACCATCTGAACGCTGGCCGCATCCCTGAGGAGACGCTCCTGCGCGACTTCTACGCTGTCGTGGAAAAGGACGCCTCAGGCAGTGGGCCACTCCCGCACACCTTGGAGTTCCTGCTTGGTCTCCGCCTGCACGCCAAGAAGAAGCACTGCGCATGCTGCTCCGTCGGTTACCCGGCCACGACTGCAGCAGGCACCCAGGCGGAGCCAGAGCAGCCGGCTTCGCGCAGTGTCCGGCAACCTGATCTGATGCGAGCGCGGCGGGTTCGCCGACGTGCGCGGCGGCACAAGTTTGCGACCCCTCAGGGACGGTCTGAGGTGCCGGTCCCCCGGAGCAAGGGGGACCGGCACCTCACAAACGCGGCGGAGCTCACCTGGTCCGAGACCGGAGCGGTGGCCCGCTACCTCGCCGACGGCCGGAATCGGGATGCGGGCTTTCTGCTCTGGCAGGCGGGCATGTCGTACACGGCCGCGGAAATCGTGGTGGCCGTTCACTCCTGCCGCACGGCCGGACTGCACGACGCCGCCGAAGCAATACTGATCAATGCCGCAGAACGGACGGACAGGCAGGCGGTCTTGAACATCGCGGCCGCCCTAGACGACGCCGGCCGGCACGATGACGTCACGTTCATGCTCACTGCAGCGATGCGGGCGGCGGGCTAGTCCCGCCTCTGGCGAGCGACCCTGCCCCACCTCGGACTGCCTCCGCAGACCCCACGAGGACACACAGCACCACCCCCCTGTCTTGGCTGGGTCCCGACCTTACGCCGGTGCTCCGCCAAGGCAGTCTCAGCCCACCACCAGGTGCAGTTGTACGAGTCGGAATAGCCGCAGCTCGCATCCAAGCGCACCCGCAGGGGGCTGTGTGCGACTCGGGCGCGCTTCCGTTCTCAGCGAAGCGAGCCAGCAACACGCGCCGTGAAGGATTCCCAGGCATGCGGAGAGACCGCCAGTGCGGGCTGCCGCGTGTCCTTCGAGTCCCGGACCATCACTGCCCCGGGGCCGAAGGCGATCTCAACACAGTTGTCGCCGCCGCCGCCGCTGTAACTGCTCTTGAACCATGCCAGCTCTACGGTGCTCATTGCTCTCCTCGCATCTGTTCCAACAGGCTCCTCGTGTCCTGATGGCTCAGGGCTTGTGAGCGCATCTTGCCATAGCGCTGAAGCATGTAACTGGCCGCTTTCGCGTCGGTGACGAGCATGCCAGTGCCATGCCCTTCGACATAGCCGGCCCATCGGTGATCAGCAGTTTCCGCGAGGTACATCTCTCCTTCGAAGCCGGCGTGGTCCTCCTGGACAAGGGGCATCACCTGGATTTCCACGTTGCGGCTACGTCCCACGAGGAGTAGGTGATCAATGAGTGCCTTGGTCACCGTGGCACCGCCCAAGCGCCGCTCAAGCAGAGCCTGTTCGATGATGAAGCTGAACGAAGTGTTCGGACGGTCGATGAGCAGTCGCTGCCGGGCAAGTCGCGCCGCCACCTGGTGCTCGGACTGCTCCTGTGTGAGCGGGGGAAGATGGCGTTCGAAGAGCGCATGAATGTATGGCTCGGGCTGCAGCAACCCAGGAATGACGCGGCACTCGTAGGCGTACAGCGAGGACGTGTCCTCCTCGACGGCCGCCCACTGCAAGAACCACGACGCCAGCCCAACCTTCCGCGTCAGGCTCTTGGCCGCCGCCGCCAGCACTCGTGCCGCCGCCGCCCCCAGCACCTCCTCCGAGCGTTCCAGCAAGTCCCTCGGCGGGAATCGCTTGCCCTGCTCGATCTTGGCGATGTACGCCGCCGAGTACTGCACCAGCGGCGCGAACTGCTCCTGGGTCAGGTGCGCTTCGTCGCGCAGGGCCTTGAGCACCGCCCCGAACGTCTTGAGGCTGTCGGACGACTCCGGCTCGCCGCACTGTCCCCCGCCGCCGTTGTCCGAAGCCATGCCCTGCCGCCTCTCCGCTGCGCTGTACCCGCGTGCGGGACCACCCGTACCGCGTGCCGCCAAGAGTTACGTACAGTGACGCCCCCGGTCCAGTGCGTGAACCAGTACAAGCCGATCTGTATCGGTGCCGTGCCTGCCCTCCGGCCTCGTGCGCCTCCAGGCTTGGCCCATGCCAGCCCCTGACACCCAGTCGCCCGTCGCCCCGCGCGTGTTCGTCCAGCGCTTCTCCGCCACCCGTCGCGGAGCGCGCCTCGCGCGCCTGCTCGCCGCGCTTCAGCTCGTCGAGTGGGGGCTGCCCCACGGGACGGACGACCACGACGCCGTCACCATCGTCGTCGCCGAGCTCGCCGCGAACGCGGTACTGCACGGCCGGGCGCCCGGCAGGGACTTCGCCCTGCTCCTCCGTCGCGAGGACGACCGGGGCGTGATCCGTGTCGAGGTGTCCGACACCCATCCCGCCCGGCCCGCCCGCGTCGAGCCGGCCTCCGACGCGGAACACGGCCGCGGGCTGGTCCTCGTCGACGCTCTCGCCGCCCGATGGGGCGTCCACGACCGCCTCGGTCCGGGCAAGACGGTATGGGCGGAGTGCGCGCGGTCTCCGGTGTCTTCGCCCGCTCAGCGGTCAGTGGTCAGCGGCTCGACATGATCGCTCGCTGTTAAATTTGAACGTTTTGGTGGGGTGGGGTGGCTGTCGCAGGCGGCCGGCCAAAGGGGGAGGCATGGGCAAGCGCAAGATCCAGGATGAGGCCGAGGTGATCCGGTGGTTCGAGGAAGGCCGGACCTACCAGTGGATGATCGACGAGTACCGGCGCAAGTACGGCATCGACACCGTCTCTTCCATGTGGGGGAACTTCAGGAACAGGAGAGGGCTCGAACGCCGCATCACCCGTGACGACGACCTCATTCCCTGGTTCGTCAAGGTCGAGCACCGCCAGCAGTATCCGCTGGTCATGCTGAGGGCAGAGGCCCGGCGCCGGGACGGACGCGAGCTGACCGAGAGCAGCCGCACTCGTCTGGACAGCTGGCGCAGGATGCTCGCGCAGGAGGATGTCGTGGTGCACTACGACCCCGAGACCGCTGACGGCTTCTCCTACGTCCCGCGACGAGCCGGAGACCATGACCTCATCCGGCAGCCCGCGAGGAAGACCACGGCTCGGCGCCGGTCCGGTTGACACTCCCGCTTCCGGCGGTACGCGGACGGATCACCGGGCTTCGGGCTCCGGGTACGGGTCCGGCTCCGGGTCGACGCTGCTGCGACCAGAACCCGGCCCGCAGACACACGTAGGCTCCCCGTTCCATGAACGTACTCATCTCCGTCGACATGGAAGGCGTCTCGGGGCTCGTCCATCCCTCCGAGACCAACCCCGGCCGCCAGGACTACGAGCGGGGCCGGGCGCTGATGACCGCCGAGGCCAACGCCGTCGTCGCCGGTGTCCTGGACGCCGAGCCCACGGCGGACATCCTGGTTGCCGACGCGCACGGGACCTTCCGCAATATTCTGCCGGACCAACTGGACCGGCGGGCACGCCTGGTGCGAGGCAAACCGCGCCCGATGGGCATGCTCGCCGGACTCGACGCCGACACCGACGCCGTGCTGCTCGTGGGCTATCACGCCCGTGCGGGCGCCGGGCCGGGCGTGCTGGCGCACACCATGAGCGACGACATCCTGGATGTCCGCGTGGCGGGGCGTTCCCTGGGGGAGATAGGCCTCAACGCCGCTCTGGCCGGGCACCTGGGCGTGCCGGTCGTGCTGCTCAGCGGTGACGACGCCGCCTGCGCGGAGTTCGAGGAGCTCGTCCCCGCCGCGGTCACCGTGGCGGTCAAGGAAGCGCTCGCCGCGGCTGCCGCCGTCACCCTGCACCCCGAGGAGGCCCGTGCGCGCCTTCGCGCAGGCGCGGCCGAGGCCATCGGCCGGCGTGCGGGCGTCGCACCGCTCGCCCTGTCCGGGCCGCCACTCGCTGTCGAAGTGGACCTGTACAGCCCCGTGTCCGTCGACCTCGCCCTGCTGATTCCGGGCGTCGCACGCGCCGGGGGTGGCCGTACGGTCACCTTCGCCGCCGCCGACTTCGCCGAGGCGTACCGGCTGGTGCTGCTGCTCGTACAGCTCGCCTCGATCAAGCCCGCGTAGACGGCTGGTCCCGGCCTCGGGCGGCAGTAGCCTGCCGGCGCCCGCCGACGGGAGCGGGGGTCCCAGTGGAAGGATTCCGTGCCGGTCCAGGGTGTCCAGGGTCGTCGCCCCCGGCCGGGGGCCCTTCACAGCCAGCCGTGCTCCCGGGCGATGCGGGCCGCGACGTGTCGGTTCTCCGCGCCCAGTTTCATGGCGGCGGCCGAGAGGTAGTTGCGGACGGTTCCGCTGGACAGGGAGGCGCGGGCGGCGATGTCCGCGACCGGCGCGCCGTCCTCGGCGTACGAGAGGAGTTCCGCCTCCCGGGGCGTCAGTGGTGACTCTCCCGCGGCGATGGCGTCGGCCGCGAGTTCCTGGTCGATGTAGCGGCCGCCGTCGTGGACGGTGCGGATGATCTGGGCCAGGTCGTGCGCGGACACCGTCTTGGGGACGAAGCCGCGCACCCCCACGCTCAGCGCGCGCTTCAGGGCTCCTGCCCGGGCGTGGCTGGTGACGATCATCGCGGCGCACCCGGGAACGGAGTCACGCAACTGTGCGGCGACCCCCACACCGTCGAGGCCGGGCATCTGGAGGTCGAGTACGGCGACGTCGGGGCGGTGCGCGCTGGCCATGGCCAGGGCCTCGTCGCCCGTCCCGGCCTGGGCGACGACGCGGATGTCGTCCTCCAGGGTGAGGAGGGAGGCGAGTGCGCCCCGGATGAGGTGCTCGTCGTCCGCGAGCAGGACCGTGATCATGCGCCGTCCTCCCAGGGAACGCGTGCGGTGAGGCGGAAGTGTCCGCCGGGTTCCTGTGCGGTGGTCAGGGTGCCGCCCAGCCCGGCCAGGCGTTCCTTCAGCCCGGTCAGTCCTGTCCCCCCGCCGGGCGGCGTCCCGGCCGCGCCGTCGTTCTCCATCACCAGCAGCGCCTCGGCCGGGCCCGCCGTGCGCAGTGACATGGTGCAGGTGGACGCGCCCTGTGCGTGGCGGAGCACGTTCGTCGTCCCCTCGCGCACCACCCAGCCGAGAGCCGACTGCACGTCGGCGGGCAGGCGGGCCGCCGGTCCGTACTCGATGCGGCAGTCGATGCCCGCGGCCTCCAGGACGGAGCGTGCTCCGGCGAGTTCGGTGTGCAGGTCGGCGGTGCGGTAGCCGCGCACGACCGAGCGGATCTCCCGCTGCGAATCCCGGGCGATGCGCTGCACCTCCACCATGTGCTCGACGGCCTCGGGCCGGCCGCGCCGCGCCAGTTGGGCCGCCAGTTCGCTCGTGAGCGCCACCACGGCGAGGTTGCGGCCCAGTACGTCGTGCAGGTCCCGGCCGAAGCGCAGTCGTTCCTCGGCGACGGCCAGGCGTGCCTGCGTCTCACGTGCGGCGGCCAGTTGCTCGACCAGCCGGACGCTCCAGCCGGAGGCCCGGGACGCGACGGCCATGAACGGGACCATGGCCACGCAGGCACCGATGACGAAGGCCAGCGGAACTCCCCTCATCCCCGCCACGGCGGTCCCCGCCAGCGACGCCACCGAGACGGCGGCCACGAGGGCCGCTCCCGCGCGGAGCGGCAGCGCCAGCACGGGCGGCCCGGCGTAGAACATCAGCAGCCACACCGTGTAGGCCGTCAGGTCGCCGTCGTCGACGCGGCCCGACGCCGTCAGCGCGCATCCCAGAGCGGCCATGGCCACGGTCACGGCCGTGAACAGCACGACGAGCCGGACGGGCCGGGGGCCGGCGGTGAGGTAGTGGGACAGGGCGGCACGCCAGAGGGAGAACTGGATGACGGCGTGGGCCACGCCCAGCACGGCCACGGTCGCCAGTACGGGTGCGCCGGCGTCCGTCCGCGCCGTCCAGGCCGTCCACAGACCCAGCTCGCAGACGGCGAGGAAGCCGACGCTGCCGACCGCGTACCTGCGGTACCGGGCGGGGCCGTCCGGGCCGCCGAGCCGTTCCACCCAGTCCTCCACGCTCGCGCTCATGGTCTCCCCCTTCCCCGTCCGCCGGCCGTCGTACTCCAGGGCGCGGGCCCCGGCGGACCACCCGCCGGGTGAAGGCACGGGCCCTGGTGCGCAGCGCTCAGTGGCGCGGGCTCCAGCGGAACCACTGCCGCACGCCGAGGGCCGCCGCACCGGCCCACGCCAGGGCGACGAGCAGGGCGCGGACCTGGTCCACGCCGCCGAGGTCGCCCGTCCAGCCGCCGCGCAGGAGGTCCATCACCGGGGAGAAGGGCAGCCAGGCGCTGGCTCCGGCCACCGCGTCCGGCAGGACCTCGCGCGGAAGGAAGAGTCCGGATCCGGCCATGCTCACCAACAGGAACGGCATGAACGTCAGTTGCGCGCTCTCCGCCGTACGGGTGAAGGCGGCCGTCAGCGCGGCCCCGGCCACGAGCAGCGCCACACCCGCCGCCAGGGCGAGGAGCACCAGGTGCGGGGCCGCCGGTGCCGGTGCGTCCAGGACCACGGTCAGGCCGACGGCCAGCAGGACGCACTGCACCAGCGCCAGCACCACGGCGGGCAGCGCGCCGCCGGCGAGGATCTCCACGTCACGCACTTCGCCCGTCCGCAGCCGCTTGAGTACCAGGCTCTCGCGGCGTGTGACGTACACGCCGACGAGGTTCGTGTAGATCGAGAAGAACAGGGCCATGGCCAGGGTCCCCGGCACCAGTACGGTCGCCATCGACAGGCCGGTGCCCCCCAGGTCGAGGCCCTTGACCAGACCGCGCATCGAGACGGCCATGACGGCCGGCAGGGCGACCGCGGTGAAGAGGGCCGCCCTGCTGCGCAGGAGCAGGGTCAGTTCCGCGCGGCCGAGGGCGGCCATGCGGGAGGCGGGACCGCGCCGCACGGGCCCGGTGGTGGTCGACGGCCGGTTGGGGGCGGTGGTCGTCATCGTCCGGACTCCTTGTCGTCGAGGCTCTTGGCGATCTCCATGAAGGCCTCTTCCAGTGATGCGGACCGGGCGTCGAGGGCGTGCAGGGTGACGCCCGTGTGCCGCGCCCAGGTGAGCAGCTCGGTTGCGGTGCGCTGTAGGTCCCGGGTCTCCAGCAGCACCGTCCGTCCCTCGGTCGAGTGCCGGGTCACGCCCATCGGCGGGAGGGGCGGCAGTTCACCGAGGAAGCGGTCCTCGGGCAGCCGGAAGCTGATCCGGGAGGGCCGTTCGGCCACCACGTCGGCCACCCGCCCGGTCGTGGCGATCAGCCCCTTGTGCATGATCGCCAGCCGGTCGGCCAGCTGTTCGGCTTCCTCCAGGTAGTGCGTGGTGAGCAGCACGGTCGTGCCCTGGTCCTTCAGTTGGCGGATGAGGTCCCAGGTGTCGCGGCGGGACTGGGCGTCCAGGCCGGTCGTCGGCTCGTCGAGGAACAGCACCTCGGGCCGTCCTAGCAGGGCCAGCGCGAGGTCGAGGCGGCGGCGTTCGCCGCCGGAGAGCTGCTTGACCCTCACCTTGCGCCGGTCGGACAGGGAGGTCAGCGCGAGGGCCTCGCCGGGGGGACGGGCCCCGCTCGTGCACCCCGCCCACATCTGTACGGTCTCCATGACCGTCAGCTCCGGTGGGAAGCCGCCTTCCTGGAGCATCACACCGATGCGGTGCCGTACGGCGGACCGGTCGCGGAACGGGTCGCGGCCGAGCACCCGGACGGTGCCGCCGGTCGGGAGCGCCTGTCCCTCCAGGAGTTCGAGGGTGGAGGTCTTGCCGGCACCATTGGTGCCCAGCAGGGCGAACAGTTCACCGCGGGCGACCGTGAAGTCGATGCCGCGCACGGCGTCGAAGTCCTGGTAGCTCCGTTTCAGGCCGACGGTTTCGATGACTGTGTTCATGCATTCCACACTCCCGGCCGCACACGGCGGACGGCAGTGCGCTCTGTCATCGGGTTGATATGACGCCTGTAATACGGACCCGTGACATACGGCACCCTCCCGGGCGGCGGCTCCGGGAGGCGCGGGGCACAGGCGCCGGCGTCGCCGGTCCCCCGGCCGTCCGGTCGCCCAGCCGCCCGGTCGTGAACGCGGAAATCCCCGCTCGCAATTGCGGAGCGGGGATTTCCTCACGTATATTGGGTGCTTCTGTGTGCCCACAGAAAAGGCCCCTCACCGGGGGCCACTAAGCAACACCATATCCGGCAGGGAGCGATTTTGTCAACTCGCGAAAACGTCGAATTGCAGAAGGAGCAGCAATTCATCGACCGGCTCTACGACCGTGTCGACACACTGCGCGGGGTCACCGCTCAGCACGTCGAGGACGCGTTGACGCCCGTCGGGAACGGCCTGCAGGCCCGTCACGAGCGTGATGTGCTCGTGGCCGAGCGCTCCGGTCTGCTGGCGGCCCTGAACGCGGTGGACGGCTCGCTGTGCTTCGGCCGCATCGATCTCCACGACGGCGCCGCGCACCACATCGGCCGTATCGGAATTCGTGAGGACGACACCGAACACACGCCCCTCCTGATCGACTGGCGGGCACCGGTCGCCCGCCCCTTCTATCTCGCCACCGGACACACGCCCATGGGTCTGCGCCGGCGCCGGCACATCACCACCGAGGGCCGCACGGTGACGGAGCTGCACGACGAGATCCTCGACCTGGGGGACCGCGAGCGGAGCGGCTTCGAGGACCCGAGCGGTGACGCCGTGCTCCTCGCCGCGCTGAGCTCCGCCCGCACCGGCCGCATGGGTGACATCGTGCGGACCATCCAGGCGGAGCAGGACCGCATCATCCGCGCCCCGCACCGTGGCGTCCTCGTCGTCGAGGGCGGCCCCGGCACCGGGAAGACGGCGGTCGCCCTGCACCGGGCGGCCTTCCTGCTGTACGAGCACCGTGAGCTGCTGGCCAAGCGCGCGGTCCTGGTCGTGGGCCCCAACCCGGCCTTCCTCCGCTACATCGGCGAGGTGCTGCCCGCCCTCGGCGAGACCGGCGTCATGCTCGCCACCCAGGCCGAGCTGTTCCCCGGCGTCCACGCCCACGGCACGGACACCCCGCGCGCGGCGGCGGTCAAGGGCCGAGCGGGCATGGCCGAGGCGCTCGCCCTCGCGGTGCGCGACCGGCAGGCCCTGCCGGAGCCCGGCGCGCCGGTGGTCGTCCCGCACGACGACGGTGACCTCGTCCTGGACTGGGAGATCGCCTACGAGGCCCGGCAGGCGGCCCGCGAGACCCGTCTGCCGCACAACCTCGCCCGGCCCTACTTCACGTTCCACGTCATCGACGCCCTGACCGCACAGCTCACCGAGCGGATCGGGGCGGACCCGTACGGCGGCCCGAACTTCCTGGGCCCGGACGACGTCGCGCAACTGGGCAAGAGCGTCGCCGCGAGCGAGGAGGTGCACGCCGCCGTCGGGGCGCTGTGGCCGCTGCTCACCCCCGAGGAGTTCCTCGCCGACTACCTGGCGGAGCCGGTGTACGTACCGGACGAGGACGCGGAGGCCATCCGGCGCGCCCCGGGTGACGGGGAATGGACCCCGGCCGACGTCCCGCTCCTCGACGAGGCGGCCGAGCTGCTCGGATCCGACGACAGCGCCGAGCGGGCCGCCGCCGAGGCGGAGCGACAGGAGCGGGTCGCCTACGCGCAGGGCGTCCTGGAGCTGTCCCGGGGGTCCGAGTCGTACGAGTTCGAGGACGAGGAGTCCGAGTTCCTGGCCGCCCACGACATCATCGACGCCGAGCGGATGGCGGAGCGGCAGGAGGAGGCCGACCACCGGAGTGCGGCGGAGCGGGCCGCGGCCGACCGGACCTGGGCGTTCGGGCACATCATCGTCGACGAGGCGCAGGAGCTGTCACCGATGGCGTGGCGGCTGCTGATGCGCCGGTCGCCGACCCGCTCGCTGACCCTGGTCGGTGACCCGGCGCAGACGTCCGAGGAGGCGGGTGTCGGCTCGTGGGACCGGATCCTGGAACCGTACGTCGGCGACCGCTTCGAGCACGTGCGGCTGAAGGTCAACTACCGCACGCCCGCCGAGATCATGGAGCTGGCGGCCGGGGTCGTGCGGGCTGAGGACCCGTCGTTCGAACCGCCCGGTTCGGTGCGTTCCACCGGTGAGACGCCGTGGACGCGGGATGCCGGAGCGGATCTGGCGGGCGCGGTGGCGCGGGCCGTCGAGGAGCTGACACCCGAGGAGGGCCGGCTGGCGGTGATCGCGCCGCGTGAGCTGCACGAGGAGATCGCGGCTCCGCTCGACGGGGTCACCGCGGGCGCCGAACCCGATCTCACGCACCCCGTCGTGCTGCTCGGCCCGCGCGAGGCCAAGGGGCTGGAGTTCGACCATGTGCTGGTCGTGGAGCCCGGGAGGTTCGGGACGAGTGACCTGTACGTGGCGCTGACCCGCGCCACGCAGCGGCTGGGCATCGTCCACCGGGAGGAGCTGCCGGTGTCGCTGCGCGAGGACCGCCGCACCGGGTGACCGGAATCCGGTGCTCCTCACAGGCGTACGTGTCCCCCGCGCACCCGCCGGTGCGCGGGGGACACGTCCGGCGGGTCAGTCGCAGAAGTGGCCCCACGAGTTGTCGGGACGCCAGGTCTTCTCGCCGGTGGACGCGCCCGTCCAGCTGAACGTCGCCACGACGCCGAAGGTCGACTTCGGCCAGCTGCACGGGTCGACGGTGGTGGTCCCGGCCAGGTCCTCGGTGTCGTGCCAGCCGTCGCCGTCCTTCGCGGTCCTCATCGTCACCCAGCCGTTGCCGCTGAAGCGCTGGAGCTTCACCTCGGTGACCTTGACCTGGTAGCTGCCGCCACCGGCGACGTCGGTGATCTTCGCCCGCGCCCGGTAGGTGTCGGCGGTCTCGTCCCACCAGACGGTGGCACAACGCTTGACCTGGGTGCCGTAGCACTCCCACGCACTGTCCGCGGACGCCGGTGCGGGAGCGAGCACGATCGACGCGCCGAGCGTCCCCGCGACCAACGCGCCGATGGTGGTGGACCGGCCTGCACGCTTGAGCCCCATGAACATCCTCCCGTTGGGGTCGGTGATTGCGGGAACCGTATCCATCGCCGTGCGACAGCTGGACAGACATGCGAGGCGGTTGCGCCGCTGTGACAAAGTCAGAATCCCGTCCCTCTTCCCGGGCGCCCTCGCCCCGGCGCTCGGCGCTCGGGTCCCGGGACCCGAGCGCCGAGCCCGGCCGGTTCACACGTCCGGGGGACGGAATCGGGGCTTCCACCCGACGCCCGAGCTTCGGGACCCGGGCGCCGGGACCCGAGGGCCGGGATCCGAGCGGTGCCTGTCAACCGGTGGGAAAAGAAGGGGGTCGGGGAAACCTCCCCGCCCTCCCCGACCCGTCACGGCCAGCAAGTATGACTAATCGTGACCAGCTTGCGGCGGAGCGTGGCGACTGCTTACGGTGCGGGAACCGAACGACCCCGACGCGGTGTTGTCGCACCAGGCCGGGGTCTCACCGCAAGATCGACAAGGACCGATCCCGTGGCTATCCAGCACAGTAGCTCCGCCCCGCGCACCCCCGCATCCTCGCGCCCGTACCCGATGGCCAGGCCCGGTTACGGCAAGCGCTCCATGCCTGATCAACGTCCGCGCAGGGGCGACGACTTCGCCCTGCTTCCCGCCCGCGAGCGGTACATCGCCGGTTTCATCGACCAGCTGCCCGACGGCGCGTCGATGGACGTCAAGAGCCTCGCCAGGCAACTGCCGCTGTACGGCCAGCAGGCCGTCGGTTCGGCCCTGCGGGCGCTGGCCACCGCCGGACACCTGCGGCGCGTACGGTGCCTCGTCGGCGAGCCGGGCCAAGTGCGTTGGGTGTCACGGACGTTCTGGTCACGCACCGCCCGCGACAACGAGTGGTGGGCCGCCACCGAGTCCGCCCCGGCAGCCGACGCCCCCGCCACCACACCCCCGCCGTCCTGGGTCCCGACGGAGGACCCCGCGCCGGGGCTCACCGGGCCGTCCGCTCCGCCGCCCGCCACGGCGCAGCCCGCGCCTGCCGCGCCTGCCGCCGCCGTGCCCCGGCAGCGGACCCCGGATCCCGGCGCCCCGTCCGCCGCCTACCTCGCGCTGGCCGGGCTGGGCCGCGTCGACTGCCGCCTGCCCCTGTCCGCCGCCGACTGCGCGGCCCTGGAGGGCCTGGCCACCGAGTGGTTCGCACGCGGCGTGGACGCCGCCTACCTCACGCGGGCCCTCACGACCGGGCTCCCGGCCCGAGTCGACTCCCCCGTCGGTCTGGTACGCCGCCGCCTCACGGCCAAGCTCCCGCCGCACGTTCCCACCGCCCCGACACCGCCCCCGCCGGACACGCTCGTGCACCGCGTGATGCTGGAGTGCACCAAGTGCGGCACCCCCGGCCGCCCGGACGCCCTGCCCGACGGTCTGTGCCGTCCGTGCCGTCAGCCCGGCGAGGGCGCCACACCTGCGGCCCCCGTCGGACTGCCCGGCGAACAGGAGGTCCGGACGTTCGTCGCCGGGCTCAGGAATCTGCTCAAGTCCCCCTGACCGGCGACGCGTCGCCTGCCCGGTGGATCAGGCGTACGCGTTCACGCTGACCGGGCGGGTGCCCGTGTACGGCGTCCACCCCTGGAGGGTGGCGGGCAGGCCCACGCGGCTGTTGCAGTCGATCACCTGGAAGTGCAGATGCGGTGCGGTGGAGGCGCCGGTGCTGCCCGAGTGGCCGACGATCCGGCCCTGCGGGACCCAGTCA
The DNA here is from genome assembly GCF_044385685.1 of Streptomyces sp. ALB3. Classification (NCBI taxonomy): domain Bacteria; kingdom Bacillati; phylum Actinomycetota; class Actinomycetes; order Kitasatosporales; family Streptomycetaceae; genus Streptomyces; species Streptomyces sp. ALB3. The sequence goes on from NZ_JBISCE010000041.1 coordinate 245,806, forward strand.
CCCGGCTCGTAGAACGACTGGTTCAGGTGCGCGTAGTGGGTGCACTGCCCGTTCGAGTGCCGGATGAGGACCTCGATGCCGTTCTGCCAGTACGGCGACCAGTTGGAGTAGACGATGGTGCCCGCCTGTGCGGCGGACACCTCGTAGTTGGCGGGGAGTCCGAAGTCCCACGCGTACTCGTTGTACGGGCCGGTGTGCGAGTACGTACCCTCCGGCCCCTGGGTGACCGTGTAGGCCTCCCCCGCCGGATACGGCAGCTCGTAGTAGTAGTCCACGGCAGCGGCCGGAGACGCCCCCGTCATCGTGACGCCCACCGCCGCCAGCAGTGCGCTCGCCCCTACGGCCAGCCGCCGCAGAACCCTCTTGTTCCCGCCCATACGCCGTCTCCGTTCGTGTGTCACGAGCTTCGGACTCCGCATCCCGCCAGGGCGGGAGAAGTGCAAGGATCCGGCCCCGGCTCCCCCTCCGGCAAGGGCCCCAGGGCCCGCCGCCGGGTCGGTCGTCGTCCCGCCCGACGGGCCCCCCTACTGGGTCGCAGGGCCCTTGACGGGACGACGGCCGGGCCCAGGCCCGGAGGCTCGCACGCCGGGCCCTCCCACCGGGAGAACACCGCGGGCGCAGCGTCGTGCCCTCAGCGGACGACGTCGAACACGTTCTTCTGGAGGCCGTTGGCATAGGCCTCGTGCTCGACCAGCTTCAGCTTCTGGGTGTCCTTGTCGGTGCTGCTGAAGAGTCGCTTGCCCGCCCCGAGGAGCAGGGGGAAGACGAGCAGGTGGTAGCGGTCGATGAGGCCCGCGTCGGAGAGGCCCTGATTGAGGGCCGCGCTGCCGTGGACGATGATCGGGCCGCCCTCGGTGTCCTTCAGCGCGGCCACAGCGTCGAGTGAGCGGAGGATGGTGGTCTCGCCCCAGTTCTCGACGAGGTCGTCGTCGCCGAGTGTGGTGGAGACGACGTACTTCGGCATCAGCTTGTAGGCGGCGAAGTCCTCCATGCCGGGCCACGCGGCGCTGAAGGCCTCGTAGCTGGTGCGGCCCAACAGCATGGCGGTGGCCTCCTCCTGCTCCCGCCCCTTGATCTCGAACGCCTCGGGGAGGAACTCGACGTCCTTGAAGGTCCACCCGGAGTTCCGGTAACCCGGCTCACCTCCCGGCGCTTCCATGACGCCGTCGAACGAGATGAAGGCGGTGCTGATCAGAGTGCGCATCGTGTATTCCCCGAGTCTCAGGTTCCGTCACCGGCGGTTGGGTCGGTGCATGGTACGGGCCGCTCCCGCGCCCGTGCTGCCCCGACGTGATGTCAGACCGCCGGCCACCGCGAAACTCATCGGCCGGCGCCGCCCGCCCCACCCCACCGCATCGGGCACAGGATGTCGGGTCGGGCAGGCTGGGTCCTTCCTAACGTGGGAGACGAAAAGGAAGGAGTCCGGAATGCTGGACCGGCTGAACCAGGCCATGGAGCACATCGAGTCCCACCTCGACGAGCCGATCGAGGCTGCTGCTCTCGCTCGCGTCGCGATGACGTCGGAATACCACTTCCGGCGGATGTTCTCCGCGCTGGCGGGCCTCCCGCTGTCGGAGTACATCCGGCGCAGGCGGCTGACCGTGGCGGGCGCCGAAGTGCTCGCCGGTGAGCGGACGCTGCTGGACATCGCGACACGCTACGGCTACGGCTCGGGCGAGGCCTTCGCCCGTGCGTTCCGCACCATGCACGGTGTCGGACCGGGCGAGGCCCGGCGCACGGGTGCGGCGCTGCACTCCCAGCAACGGATGTCCTTCCGCCTCATCATCGAAGGGAACGGCAGCATGCGATACAGGATCGTGGACAAGGACGCCTTCCGCGTGGCCGGCAGGATGGCACGCGTACCGCTCGTCCACGAAGGGGCGAATCCGGCGATCGCCGACTTCATCCGGGGCCTCGCCCCCGACACCGTGCGGCGCATCGCCGCACTGTCCGACCAGGAGCCGGCGGGGATCGTCCAGGTCAGCGACCGGCTCGACCCGAGCCGGGCGGAGGGGACCGAACTCGACTACTACCACGGGGTGGTGACGGGCGCCGACGTGCCCGAGGACATGGACGCCCTGGACGTCCCGGCGGGCACGTGGGCCGTCTTCGAGAACTCCGGCCCCTTCCCGCAGGCACTCCAGTACCTGTGGCGGGACGTGTTCACCCAGTGGTTCCCGTCTAACCCGTACGAGAGCAGGCCGGGGCCCGAGATCCTGAGCGTGCGGCTGTCCGAGGACGGAGCACAGGCGGACGCGGCGCTGTGGATCCCGGTGGAACGCTCCGCCGCCTGAGAGGTGCGCGCCCCGGGGAGGGCGGGGCGCGCGCCCTACCGGGTGCCGCCCAGCCTGTCCTGGATCCAGGCGAGGCCGAAGTCCACGACCTCACCGGCCTCGAACAGATGGCTGTCGGCCGCGCCGACCCTGCCCCGGAGGCCGATCCCGGTGGCCAGCATGTCCCGGACGATCGTCTCGAAGGGATCCTGGCCCTCGGGCGTGACGGAGGAGTAGTCGAAGGCCCCGTCCGACGAGTCGATGTCGCGGAAGCGGCGCCAGACGCGCTGCCCGCCCTCCAGGACCGGCTGCTCGTACTCCACGAAGCGCTTGCCCGGCACATCGGCGAGCGCCTCCGCGTGGTGCAGGAGGGTGAGGGTCTCCAACGGCGCGCCCAGCATCAGCACCCGCCCGCCCAGGGCGACGAGCCGGCCCAGCGGACTGCCGGGACCGTGCGGGTCGTCCCACGGGTGGCCGTCCGTCAGCGCGACGGCCTCCGCCCCGAGCGCGGCGAGACTCACGTCGGGGTGCCGGCTGCGGACGGCCCCCGGCCACCGGCGCAGCGCCTCGGGGAGGCGGCCGTTGTCGTGGTCCGCCTCGCTCAGCACCGGGTCGTAGGCGGGATGCCCGGTCCGCACGGCGTCCTGCCAGGGCTGCGGCCAGTCGGTGAAGTCGTACGGCGGGGCGTCGTTCCAGCCGCAGGTCACCATCAGGGTCCCCCGCTCCCCCACGACGTCCAGGAGGGCGCCGATGAGGGCCGGGGGGCCGCCGGCCACGTAGCCGATGGCGGACATCCTGGTGTGGAACATCACGGTGTCGCCCTCGCGGAGACCGAGCGCGGTCAGGTCGCGGACGAGCCGGCCACGGGTGACGGGGCCGTCGGCGCGAGCGAGCAGGGCGGCCTGGTCCAGGGGCGGTTCGTCCATGGCAACGACGCTACCGCTCACGTCCGGACCGCGGGGCGGCAGTCATCGCGAGAGCCGGTGAGTCATCCGATGAGTGCGCGGGCAGGGGACGGCACCGGCCGGTGCGCCGCCGCCGGCCCGCCCCGGCTCCGCACCGTTCACAGGGATTCCACAGACTCCGGGAACCGCGCCGCGTGCTCCGCCCGTCCTCACGCCCGAACCACCGCGCGGGTCACAGTGAGTACCACGCGGAACACGTCACGCATCCAAGGAGCAGCATGACCGCCCACGGCAGTACGCGACCCCGGAACGACCGCTCGGGAAGCACCGGTTCCCCGGCCGCGCGCAGCACACGCGCGGTCCTCCGGGACTGCGCGAAGGGTCTTCTGGTGGTCACGATCGCGCTGGGGGCCGCCACGGCGTGCGGTCCGCTGTCGGACAGCGGCGGCGGATCGTCGAAGAGAGGCGGGGGTTCGTCGGGCGGCGGCGGCAGCCAGGAGGCCAGGGACTGGAAGGTCGGCGACTGCGCGGGGCCGGACACGAGCCAGTCGAAGGACGGCTTCCAGGGGCTCGACTGCGACGACCCCAAGGCGACGATCAAGGCGCTCGCGGTCAAGGACGGCGAGATATTCGCCGGAGCGGTCGAATGCCCCGCCGGAACCGACGAGATCATCTCGGTGAAGGTGTCCTTCGGCGGGAACGCCGCCAGCAGCGGCATCCCCAGCAAGACGATCTGCGGGCGCAACCTCTCCGGCGACCACCCCGGGGACGCGGGCGCGGGCGGCGGGCAGCTCGTGGTCGGTGACTGCGTGGACGACCAGGCGAAGGAAGTGGCCTGCGCGACCGGCGGCGGGAACAAGGTCCTCGCCCTGACCAAGACCGCCGAGGAGTGCCCGGCGAACGCGGACAACCCGATCGAGCTCTTCCCGAGCCCCGGCCGCCCGTACGACGCGATCTGCACCAGCAAGGCCTGACGCGGCGCCGGCCGGTCCCGGCGGGACGACGGACGGGCCCCCACCCACGGGTGGGGGCCCGTCCGTCGTCCGCTGCGGGCGGGCCCCCGGCGCTGCGCCCTGCCGGAGCCTGCGCGGAACCCCGCGGCGTGAGCGCCGCACGGGGCGGCGCCCGGAGCGCGCCGCGCGGACAGGGCGCCAAGTGTGCGCGAAGTCTTGACGTGCCCCTGGCGAGGTGGCTTCATGGGAGCGCTCCCATGTCATCCGATGTCTGTGTTCCGGCACCCACCTTGGAGTCCTAGTGAGATCAGCACCGCATACGGCACGGACCACCCCCTTAACCGCCCTGCTGAAGAGCCTGGCCGTCCTTCTCGGCGTAGCCTTGCTGGGCGCGTTCGGCCCGGCGACGGCGCAGGCCGGGCCCGCCCGGCCGGACGCCGCGGCCCCCGGCCTCCACATCAGCGACGGCCGGCTGCTCGAAGGCAACGGCAACGACTTCATCATGCGCGGCGTCAATCACGCGCACACCTGGTACCCCGGGGAGACGCAGTCGCTGGCCGACATCAAGGCCTTCGGCGCGAACACCGTCCGCGTCGTCCTCTCCGACGGCCACCGCTGGACGAGGAACGGCCCCGACGAAGTCGCGGGCATCGTCGACGACTGCAAGGCCAACCGGCTGATCTGCGTACTGGAGGTGCACGACACCACCGGATACGGCGAGGACGCCGCTGCCGGCACCCTCGACCACGCCGCCGACTACTGGATCAGCCTCAAGGGCGTCCTCGCCGGCGAAGAGGACTACGTCATCATCAACATCGGCAACGAGCCCTGGGGCAACACCGACCCCGCCGGCTGGACCGCGCCGACGACCGCCGCCGTCCAGAAGCTGCGCGGCGCCGGATTCGCCCACACGATCATGGTGGACGCGCCCAACTGGGGCCAGGACTGGCAGGGCGTCATGCGCGCCAACGCCCAGGCCGTGTACGACGCCGACACCACGGGCAACCTGATCTTCTCGATCCACATGTACAGCGTCTACAGCACGGCCCAGGCGGTCACCGACTACCTGAACGCCTTCGTCGACGCCGGACTGCCGCTCCTCATCGGCGAGTTCGGCGGACCGGCCGACCAGTGGGGCGACCCGGACGAGGACACGATGATGGCCGCGGCGGAGCAGCTCGGCCTCGGATATCTGGCGTGGTCCTGGAGCGGCAACACCGACCCCGTCCTCGACCTGGCCATCGACTTCGACCCGAGCCGACTGAGCTCCTGGGGCGAGCGCATCTTCCACGGCGCCGACGGCATCGCCCAGACCTCCGAGGAGGCCACCGTCTTCGCCGACGGCGGCGACCCGGACGACACCCAGGCCCCCACCGCCCCCGGCACCCCGACCGCCTCCGCGGTGACGGCCACCTCCGCCACCCTGTCCTGGCCCGCGTCCTCGGACAACGTTGCCATCGCCGGTTACGACGTCGTGCGGGTCAGCGGCGGCACCGAGACCGCCGCCGCGTCCTCCACCACCACCGGCGTCACCGTGACCGGCCTCACCGCGGACACCGCGTACGTGTTCGCGGTCTACGCCCGCGACGCGGCCGGCAACCGCTCGGCCCGGTCGGCCACGGTGAGCGTCACCACCGACGGGAGCGGTCCCACGCCGGGCGTGGGCTGCTCCGTCGGATACCGGGTCGTCGGCGAATGGCCCGGCGGCTTCCAGGGCGAGATCACCATCCGCAACACCGGCGCCGCCACCATCAACGGCTGGAACCTCGGCTTCTCCTTCGCCGACGGCCAGACCGTCTCCAACATGTGGGGCGGTACCCCGACGCAGACCGGCGCGAAGGTCGGCGTCTCCCCTGCCGGATACACGGCGTCGATCGCCGCGAACGGCTCGGTCACGCTCGGCTTCACCGGCACCAGGAGCACCACCAACACGGCCCCGACGGCCTTCACGCTCAACGGCAACGCCTGCACGACGGCCTGACCCGGCCGTAGCACCGGCCGGCAGGGGCGCCCGCCCCTGCCGGCCGGTGTCCGCCACTCCCGCGATCAAGCCCCCTGGCGGCCCGACAGGCCCGAATGTTTTCGAAGCTTTCGGAGCATTGACCGAAATTTATCGGAGCGACTAGCCTGCCGCTCGGATCCCCGAGGCCGGTGAAGTCACCGCCCTGGCACGTGGGTTCACCCCGCTTCCCCCACCCAGCCAGAGGGAGCACCACCGTGGTCCGGAGATCTACGACCCTCAGCCTGTTCGCCGCAGCCGCGCTCACCGCCGCCGTCGTCACCCCCGCGCTCGGCGCCGGGGACGGCCACGGTCCGGGCAGCTCGCCCGCGCCGGGCGAGCGCGACGCCCGCTGGGTGAGCACCTGGACGTCCATGCCGCAGCTGACGGAGCCGGGCAACATGCCCCCCGCGCCGTTCACCCAGGAGGACTCGGTCCTGACGGACGCCACACTGCGCCAGACCGTCCACGTCTCCGCGGGCGGCGCACACATACGACTGCGGTTCTCGAACGCTTTCGGCGGCGCCGCACTGCCGATCACCAAGGTGTCCGTGGCCCTGCCACTCGGGGGCAGGGCGGGAACCAGCGCGGTGCGGGCGGGCACCACGCGGCCCGTCACCTTCCAGGGCCGCCCGTCGGTGTCGGTCCCGGCCGGCGCCCAGGCGGTGTCCGACCCGCTGGACTTCCACCTCGCCCCGGGTTCCGACCTCACGGCGACGGCGTACCTGGCGACCGGCCAGGCCTCCACCTCCATCACCTCGCACCCCGGGTCGCGTACGACGTCCTATCTGCGGGCCGGGGACCACGTCACCGACGCGGACCTGCCCGGGGCGACGCCCACCGACCACTGGTACTTCCTCAGTGGTGTCGAGGTCTGGTCCAGAAGCACCACCTCGGCGGCCGTCGTGCTCGGCGACTCGCTGACGGACGGCCGGGGCTCCACCACCAACATGAACGACCGCTGGCCCGACCTGCTGCACGCACGGCTGCGGTCGGGTGCCGCCACGTCGAAGGCCGCCGTCGTCAACCAGGCGGCCGGCGGGAACCGGCTGCTGAACGACGGCCTGGGCCCCAACGGCCTGGCCCGGCTCGACCGTGACGTCCTGGCGCAGAGCGGCGTGGACTGGCTGGTCGTCTTCGAGGGCGTCAACGACATCGGCACGGCCGAAGCCACTCCCGCCGCGCAGAAGCAGGTCGCGGCCGACGTCATCGCCGCGTACGAACAGATCATCACCCGGGCCCACACCCAGGGCATCCGCGTCTACGGGGCCACTCTGACCCCGATCGGCGGCAACACGGGGTACGACGACCCGGACGGCTACCGCGAGCAGGCCCGGCAGACCGTCAACACCTGGATCCGGACGAGCGGGCGCTTCGACAGCGTGGTCGACTTCGACCGGGCCGTCCGCGATCCGCGGGCGCCCCGGCAGCTCCGGGCCGAGCTGGACACCGGCGACCACCTCCACCTCAACCCCGCGGGTTACCGGGCCATGGCCGACGCCGTCCCCGCCCGCCTCTTCCGGCAGGCCCCGCTCCCCAAGGGCTTCGGCTACAACTGACCCCCGGGGTGTCCGCGGGCCCGGCGGCGCGTCTGCTGACAGGCTGCGTCCATGGCCTCCCTGCCCCGGATCGCGCCCATGCTCGCCACTCCCGGCCGCCTGCCGCCCGCCGCCGTCGACGAGCAGTGGGCGTACGAGGTGAAGCAGGACGGCCAGCGGGCCATGGCCTATCTGCCGGGGGACGGCTCACTGGAGCTGCTGGCCAGGTCCGGGGCCGTCATCACCCCCGCGTATCCGGATCTGGCCGCCCTCGGACCGGCGCTCGGCGGCGTACCGGCCGTGCTGGACGGCGAGATCGTCGCGCTGGACGAGCAGGGGCGCAGCGACTTCCAGCGGCTGCAGTCGCGGATGGGGCTCTCCGGATCGCCCGCGAAGGCCGCCCGCATGGCGCAGCGGGTGCCGGCCCACCTGGTGCTGTTCGACGCCGTGTTCCTGCGCGACCGGAGCCTCGTGACGATGCCCTACTCCGAGCGGCGGGCGGCGCTGGAGGGGCTGGGGCTGAACGGGCCGCGCTGGTCGACGCCCTCGGTGGTCGTCGGGCACGGCGAGGAGGCCCTGGCCATGACACGGGAGGCCGGGCTGGAGGGCGTGATCGCGAAGCGGCTGAGCTCGGTGTACGAGCCGGGGGTCCGCGCCCGTACGTGGATCAAGATCCGTCACGCCCGCACGGTGGACGTGATCGTCGGCGGCTGGGTGCCCGGACGCGGACGGCTGGGCGGCCTGCCGGGGGCACTGCTGGTCGGCGAGCGGCAACCGGACGGCGGCCTGCGCTACGCGGGCAGCGTCGGTACGGGGTGGAGCGACGCCGAGCGGACCAGGCTCGCCGGACTGCTCCAGGTCGCCGCCGTCGACACGTGCCCCTTCGATCGGACGCCACCGGTGGCCGGTGCCCGCTGGGTGCTGCCACGGCTGGTCGGCGAGGTGCGGTACTCGACGCGGACGAAGGCGGGGCGGCTGCGCCAGCCCTCCTGGCACCGGCTGCGCCCGGACCTCGCGCCGGACGACCTCACGACGGACGCCCCGGCCCCTGACGGGCCGGCCCCGGGCTCCCCGGCCCCGGACGATGCCGGGTGACACCCCGGGAGCGGCGTGCGCCCCGGGTGTCAACGGCATCCGCCCGGGAGGGCGGTGGAGCCGGGAGACCGGTGGGGCTCAGGAGGCGGTCCGCTTCTTCGCGGCCGTCTTCCGGGCCGGCTGCTTCCCGGCCGACTGCTTCTTGGCCGCCGCCGTCCCGGACTCCGTCTTCTTCGCGGCCGGAGCCTTCTTCCGGGCGCGGGGCTTGCCCGGCGTCATCTCGTGCACGGTCGCGTCCTCGCCCCGCGTCTCCTTGGCCGCCTTCACCGACGCGTTCAGCGCGGCCATCAGGTCCATGACCTTGCCCGGCTCCTCCTCCCCTTCCCCCGCCGCCGCCGGGAGCGCCTTGCCCTCGGACTTGGCCGCGAGCAGTTCCTCCAGGGCCTCCCGGTAGCGGTCACGGAAGCCGGAGATGTCGTCCAGGGCCATGCTGTCGGTGAGCTGCACGGCGCGTTCGACCTCGTCCTCGTCCAGCTCGGTCTCCCGGGGGGCGAGGGACTCGGGGCTGCGGATCTCGTCCGGCCAGTGCATGGAGTGCAGGACGATCGCGTCCTCCCGCACCCGCAGCAGTCCGAGCCGCTCGCGGTTGTGCCAGGCGAACTTCGCCACGGCGACCTTGTCGCTGCGCTCCAGCGCCTTCCGCAGCAGGGCGTACGGCTTCGCCGCGACCTGGCCGTCGACCGCGAGGTAGTAGCTGTCGCTGATCCGTACGGGGTCGATGCTGTCGGCTTCGACGAACGCGACGATCTCGATGGCCTTCGCCGTGGGCAGCGGCATCCGGTCGAGTTCCTCGTCCGTGACGGGCACGGTCCGGTCCTTGGCGACCTCGTACCCCTTGCCGATCTCCTCCTGGGAGAGGACCTCGCCATCGATCTCGCACACCTTGCGGGTCCGGATCCGGCCCATGTCCTCCCGGTGGTACTGGTGGAAGGAGATCGAGTGGTTCTCGGTGGCGGACACCACCTTGATCGGGATCGTGACCAGCCCGAAGCTGATCGCTCCTGTCCACAGGGGCCGCGGCATCCGTACCTCCAGACCCCCCTGACGGCTTGGCCGGGAGGCGGACCGGAGCGCCTGGAAGGGAGAACCGGCCCGAGGGGGCCGAGGCGCGGACCGGGCCACCGCCCGTAACCCGATCCTCGCGCCCCCGCAGGCGGACCGCATGTGGATCACCCGGAGAGGACCGCCGGGGCGCTCAGCCGCGCGGCAGGTCCATCTCGCCGACCACCTCGTCCTCGCTCATCTCGCCGGTCCTGCGGAAGCCCAGCCGGAGATAGAACTCCTCGGGGCCGTGCTCCCCCTCGCCCCAGGTCACCGTCACGCGCTTCTGCCCGCGCCGCAGGATCTCCTCGCACACGGCGTCCACGGCGAAACGCCCGTAGCCCTTGCCCTGTTCGTCCGCGGCGACGGCCAGCCGCCAGAGGCCGGAACGCGGCCGGTCCTCGGGGTCCGCCGGGTCGAACCGCACGTCGAAGAAGGCCATGACGAAGGCGACCAGCCGGTCACCGTCGAAGACCAGCCGGGGCCAGGCCGTCTCCGGATCGGCGTACGCCTCCGCCAGCGAGCGCGCGACCGGGGCGACGAACCGTTCCTGCTCGGGTGCGACCCTCAGCCCGCACGCGTCGAGCACGTTGTCCGGGGTGATCTTCTCCAGGCGTAACCGTTCATCCATGCGCGTACCGTACGGGTCGCCCGTGCGCCGCGGCGAGATGCCGCCCGCCCGGCGGGGGGTCACCAGGCTGCGGGGCCCGCCGCGTCGAAGAAGCCACCGGTCGGACCGTCGGCACCGACGAGTGCCATGCGCACGATGACGTCCGCGCCCTCCTCCACCGTGTTGTGGCCCGTGTGACCGTTGAGGTCGGTGGCGGTGTAGCCGGGGTCGACGGCGTTGAACCTGATGGCGGGGAAGGCCTTCGCGTACTGCGACGTCACCATGACCAGCGCGGTCTTGGACGAGTTGTAGTCGAGGGACGCGACGGTGGACTCGATGCGGTCCGGGTCGTTCGTCGCGGCCAGCGACCCGAGACCGCTGGCCACGTTGACGACGACCGGGTTCTTCCCCGCCTCCAGCAGCGGCAGGAAGGCCCTGGTGACGCGCACGGCCCCGAAGACGTTCGTCTCGTACGTGGTCCGCATCTCCGCCCCCGTCGTCTCACCCACCGGCTTGCGGGCACCGACGATCCCGGCGTTGTTGACCAGCACGTCCAGCCGGCCCGCCTCCTTCCGTACGAACTCGGCGGCGGCCTCGGCGGAGTCCTCGTCCGTGACGTCGATCCGGACGAACCGCGCCCCGAGCCGGGCCGCCGCCTCCTCCCCGCGCCGGGTGTCGCGCGCCCCGGCGTAGACGGTGTGTCCGGCCTCGACGAGGCGGCGGGCGGTCTCGAAACCGAGGCCCTTGTTCGCTCCGGTGATGAGGGTGATGGTCATGGCGGTGCTCCCGTGGTGCGGCAGGCGGTGGGTGATGCCTCAAGCGTCCTCGGGCCCGCCGGACAGAGGGAGTACCCGCCGCAGCGGGTGGACTGCCGGTACCAGGCTGCGCGGTGGCCCGGCCCGGATACTGGAGGGGTGAACGCAGCTGAGGAAACACCGTCCGGCGCCCGGACCGGGAACGGCGCCGGGGGCCCGGGCTCCAACGACCTGGGCAAGGCGCTGCACGGCTGGCGCGACCGGATCTCCCCGGCCACGGTCGGACTGCCCGCCGGCGGGGTCCGGCGGGCAGCGGGCCTCCGCCGCGAGGAACTGGCCCAGCTCGCCGCCCTGTCCGTCGACTACATCACCCGCCTCGAACAGGGCCGGGCCACCTCCCCGTCGCCCCAGGTCCTCGCCTCCCTGTCCCGCGCGCTGCGCCTCTCCGAGGCCGAGCGCACCTACCTGTACCTCCTCGCGGGACAGCCCGAACCCGGGCCCGGCCACATCTCGGCCCACATCCCGCCCGGACTGCGCCGGCTGCTCGACCAACTGCGGAGCGCCCCACTGAGCGTCCACGACGCGGCCTGGAACCTCGTCGAATGGAACCGGCCCTGGGCGGCCCTGCTCGGCGACCCGTCCGCGCTGCGCGGCCGTGAACGCAACATCGCCTGGCGGCACTTCACCGCCCGGCACGGCCGGGTCAGCCACACCCCCGAGCAGCGCGCGGCCTTCGAGGCGGCCGTGGTCGGCGACCTCCGCGCGGCCACCGCCCGCTACCCCGCCGACCTGGGTCTTCGCTCCCTGGTCAAGGACCTGCGGGAAGCCTGCGCCGTCTTCGCGGAGCTGTGGGACTCGGGGATCGTGGGCACCCACGCGTCCAGCGCCAAGACCATCGTCCATCCCGAAGCCGGCTCACTCACGCTCGACTGCGACGTCCTGGTCGCCCCCGGAAGCGACCTGCGGGTCGTCGCGTACACCGCGCCCCCCGGCAGCGAGGCCGCAGCCCGGCTCGGCCTGCTCGACGTCATCGGCACCCAGGCGATGACCTGACCCCGGACCGGCCACACCCGGACCACCAGCACGCCTCCCCCACCCCTCCTCCACATTTTCGTCACAGTTCCGCTTCCTTTTCAGGGAAGGCGCCGCCGCGCCCCACGGCCGCTGCGAGCATCGCCCCCCGGGCTGTACAGCAGCACGGCACAACGCCTTGGGGGGCACATGAACACACGCGTGACGAAGGGCCGGCTCAGGATGTCCGCCGGGGCCGCAGCCCTGGCGCTGGCCCTGACGGGGTGCGGGACCGGGGGCGGCGGCGACGCGGGCCAGGACACGGAACCCGTGGCGGCGTCGGCATCACCCTCAGCCGAGCGGACACTCTCGCTCACCGACGACACGGCCGGCGCCGAGGCGGGCCGGGAAGTCACGACCGAGGCGCTGGCCAACGACCTGGTGAACCTCGAGGACGGCACGGACGCCGCGCTCCTGGACACGTACGAGGAGGGCCGGTTCACCCTCACCGTGGAGAGCCCCACCCCTCACGGAACCGTCACGGTCGAGGGCACCACGCTCGTCTACACCCCTGCGGCCGGATACGCCGGTGAGGACGAGTTCACGTACACGGTCGCGGTGAAGGGGGAGGGCCCGGCGGACGACAGCGCCGTCGTACGGATCACCGTCGCCGAGCCCACCCCGTCACCGACGCCCACCCCGACCGCCACACCCACGGCCGCGCGGCCCCCGAAGGCGAAGGCCACGACGCCCGCCGCGCCCTCGGTCCACTACCGGAACTGCGATGCCGCACGGGCCGACGGAGCGGCGCCCGTCCGGCGCGGTGACCCCGGGTACGCCTCCCACCTGGACCGGGACGGCGACGGAGTCGGCTGCGAGCCGTACGGATCACCGGGATCGAACGACGGCTCGACGGGCGGGAGCCAGGGCGGGGGCTCCACGGGCGGGGGATCCACGGGCGGCGGCTCCACGGGCGGCGGCGACGCCTCCTACGCCAACTGCACCGCCGTGCGCGCCGCGGGCGCCGCGCCCATCCGCCGGGGGGACCCGGGTTACGGCTCCCACCTCGACCGGGACGGCGACGGAGTCGCCTGCGAGTAGCCCCACCGCCTCCGCCACCACCTCAGCAGCCGCCCCCGGCCACACCGGGGGCGGCTGCTCTTTTCCAATCTGATTGAAACAAGCTATAAATGAGCAACTTCGAGCACCATTCGCCTGGGTTCACGCAGCCCGCACCCGCGAAGGACGCCCATGCCGCTCATATCCACCGGTGACATCACGCACGGCGCCCGGACCGACGCGACCGGCGTCGGGGCCTTCAACGTCGTGCAGATCGAACACGCGCAGGCCATCGCGCGCGGGGCGGAGACCGCCGGGCTGCCGGTGATCCTCCAGGTCAGCGAGAACACCACCCGCTACCACGGCGCCCTGGAACCGATCGGGCTCGCCTCGCTCGCCGTCGCCCGCGCGGCCGGCGTCCCCGTGGCCGTGCATCTCGACCACGCCGAGTCGGCGGGGCTCGTGCGCGAGGCCGTCCGGCTCGGCTTCACCTCCGTCATGTTCGACGCGTCGGCGCTCCCGTACGCCGACAACGTCGCCGCGACCCGCGAGATCACCGCCTACTGCCACAGCCACGGGGTCTGGGTGGAGGCGGAACTCGGCGAGATCGGCGGCAAGGACGGGGCGCACGCCCCGGGCACACGCACCGACCCGGACGAGGCGCGCGACTTCGTCGAGGCCACGGCCGTGGACGCGCTCGCCGTGGCCGTCGGCAGTTCGCACGCGATGCTGACCCGCGACGCCGTCCTCGACTTCGCGCTCATCTCCCGGCTGCGCGACGCGGTGCGGGTCCCGCTCGTCCTGCACGGTTCCTCGGGCGTCGGGGACAGCGGCCTCGCCGCCGCGGTCCGCGCGGGCATGACGAAGGTCAACATCTCCACGCACCTGAACAAGCTGTTCACCCGCGCCGTGCGCGCCCACCTGGACGCCCACGCCGAGGCCGCCGACCCCCGGGCCTACCTCGGCCCCGCACGCGACGCGGTCGCCGCGGAGGTGGCACGCCTGCTGGACGTCCTGGCCCGGCCCGGGCGATAGGCTGCGGGTCGAGCGAGGAGGACCAGGTGGCGGCACACACACGATGGACCCGGCTGCTGGAGATCCTCAGCGACCAGGGCCACCTCGACGTACTCGACGCCGCCGAACGGCTCGGCTGTTCCGCCGCCACCGTGCGCCGTGACCTGGACGAGCTCGCCCGGCAGAACCTGCTGACCCGCACCCGCGGCGGCGCGGTCGTCAGCGCCGTCGCCTACGACCTGCCGCTGCGCTACAAGGCGGCCCGCAAGGCCGACGAGAAGCAGCGCATCGCGCGGGCCGCGGCCGAGCTGATCCCGGCGGGCTCCACCGTCGGCCTCAACGGCGGCACGACGACCTCCGAAGTGGCCAGGGAACTCGCCCTGCGGCCGGAGCCCCCCGGCGGGGGCGTGGCGCTGACCGTGGTGACCAACGCGATCAACATCGCCAACGAACTGGCGGTCCGCCCCCAGGTGAAGATCGTCGTCACCGGCGGGGTGGCCAGGCCCAACTCCTACGAGCTGGTCGGCCCCCTCGTCGACTCCGTCCTGCGCACCCTCGCCCTGGACTGCACGATCCTCGGCGTGGACGCCGTGCACCCCCGCTTCGGGGCGGCCACCCACGACGAGTCGGAGGCCGGCGCCAACCGCGCACTCGCCGAGTGCGCGGGCAAGGTGATCGTGGTGGCCGACTCCTCGAAACTCGGCCGCCGGGCCTTCGCCCAGGTGTGCGAGACCAGCGCCGTCTCGGTCCTGGTCACGGACCGGGACGCGCCCGAGGACGTCGTCGAGGAGTTCACCGGCCTGGGGATCGACGTCCTTCGGGTGTGAACCGGCCCCCGGTCAGCGGTAGTCGTCCGGGTGGTCCTGCATCCACGTGTCGACGCGGTCGCGGGTGCCGATCAGTGCGGTGCGGTGCTTCTCCAGGTTCGGCGTGGAGATGTCAGCGCCCAGCGTCGTACGCAGGGCCCCGATCCAGGCGAGGGGCTCCTCGACGTGGTCCGGGCCCTTCCTGTCGGCCTTCATCGCCTCGTCCAGGCCGTCCAGCTCCTCGTGCACCCGGCCCAGGAAGCAGGCGCAGTCGCCCGCCCCCGGGGTGCAGGTCCCGCCCGGCGTCGCCTGGAGCCCGGCGAACGCGTCGCGGACCAGCTCCGGCGTGTTCGGGTCCTCCTGGATGATCAGCGTCGGCGTCGGTGAGGGCGTTGGCATCAGGGGCGCCCCGTCCTTCGCCCCCCGCGCCGCGACGGCCGCGGACGGTTCGACGTACGGGACGTCACCGCCCGGCCCGTCGGTGGTGGTCGCCGCGCCGCAGCCCGCCAGGAACAGTCCCAGGACCACGGCCGGTATCGCGGCACGCAGGCCGGTACGGATCACCATGAGGCCCCCTCGTCGTGTCGGCACCGACCCTGTCCCCGTCGGCGACCCGCCACGCGAGGGGATGCGCCCGCCGGCACGCGGCCCAGGGGTCCGCCCCGCACCGGCGGCCCGCCCGGAGCACCGATGCGGTCCGCCGCACCCTCTCCACGAGACCATTTGCATATACATGCGAATGAATGCATACTCTTCCTATGTCTAAGGTTCTCACCTCCCTGCCCACCGGCGAGCGCGTCGGCATCGCTTTCTCGGGCGGCCTCGACACCTCGGTCGCGGTCGCCTGGATGCGCGACAAGGGTGCCGTCCCCTGCACCTACACCGCCGACATCGGCCAGTACGACGAGCCCGACATCGCGTCGGTGCCCGGCCGCGCCAAGACCTACGGCGCCGAGATCGCGCGTCTGGTCGACTGCCGGGCGGCACTGGTCGAGGAGGGCCTGGCCGCACTCGCGTGCGGCGCGTTCCACATCCGCTCGGGCGGCCGTGCCTACTTCAACACCACGCCGCTCGGCCGCGCCGTCACCGGGACCCTGCTGGTCCGGGCGATGCTCGAGGACGACGTCCAGATCTGGGGCGACGGCTCCACGTTCAAGGGCAACGACATCGAGCGGTTCTACCGCTACGGTCTCCTCGCCAACCCCCACCTGCGCATCTACAAGCCGTGGCTCGACGCCGACTTCGTCACCGAGCTGGGCGGGCGCAAGGAGATGTCCGAGTGGCTGGCGGCCCACGGGCTGCCCTACCGGGACAGCACCGAGAAGGCCTACTCGACCGACGCCAACATCTGGGGCGCCACACACGAGGCCAAGACGCTGGAGCACCTCGACACCGGTGTGGAGACCGTCGAACCGATCATGGGTGTCCGGTTCTGGGACCCCTCGGCCGAGATCGCCACCGAGGACGTCACGATCGGTTTCGAGCAGGGCCGCCCGGTCACGATCAACGGCAAGGAGTTCGCCTCCGCCGTCGAGCTGGTGATGGAGGCCAACGCCATCGGCGGCCGCCACGGCCTGGGCATGTCCGACCAGATCGAGAACCGGATCATCGAGGCCAAGAGCCGCGGGATCTACGAGGCACCGGGCATGGCCCTGCTGCACGCCGCGTACGAGCGCCTGGTCAACGCCATCCACAACGAGGACACCGTCGCCCAGTACCACAACGAGGGCCGGCGCCTGGGCCGCCTCATGTACGAGGGCCGCTGGCTGGACCCGCAGGCGCTCATGGTCCGTGAGTCGCTGCAGCGCTGGGTCGGCTCGGCCGTCACCGGCGAGGTCACGCTGCGGCTGCGGCGCGGTGAGGACTACTCGATCCTGAACACCACCGGCCCCTCGTTCAGCTACCACCCGGACAAGCTGTCCATGGAGCGCACCGAGGACTCGGCGTTCGGCCCGGTGGACCGCATCGGCCAGCTCACGATGCGCAACCTCGACATCGCCGACTCGCGCGCCAGGCTCGAGCAGTTCGCCGGACTCGGCCTCGTCGGCACGTCCCACCCCTCCCTGATCGGCGCCGCGCAGGCGGCGGCGACCGGCCTGATCGGCGCCATGCCGGAAGGCGGCGCCCAGGCCATCGCCTCGCGCGGCGAGGTGTCCGGCGACGACGAGCTGCTGGACCGCGCCGCGATGGAGTTCGGCACCGACTGACAGGGGTCCGGGGCCGGCCGGCCGGCGGGTGACCTTATCCTCGGATTTCCGGCGGACACGCCGGTGGACACGCAGGAGAGCGAAGGTGGCGGCAATGGCGAAGGTCCCGGCAGCGGCAGTGGCGGCAGGCGGTCTCGTCGGCGGATACGGGATCGCCCGCTGGACCGGGAAGCGCCCGCTGGGCGGCGCGGCGCTGGCGGCAGCCGGCTCGGTGGCGGCGTACGAGTGGAACCGGCAGGCGGGAGCCCGCGCGGCCACCGGTCTGACCGTCGCCTACCTCGCCGCCTTCGCCGGCTCGCACCCCCTGGCCAAGAAGGTCGGCGCCTGGCCGGCGGTGTTCACCGTGGCGGGCGGGGTCGCCGCCGCGTCGTGGGCGGTCACCCGGCGCGGTGCCCGGTAGGCGATACGGCGCCGCGCCCGGGAGAACCGGGCCCCGGGGATTGAACACCGTCGCAGCGCGGTGCGTACTGAAGAGCAACTCCCCCGCGTGACCCGGGGGCGTGCCCGTACGACAGGACGGGCACGCCTCCGGTCAGCCTCCCAGCGCGTGCGACACCGAATGGATCGCCAGGCCGGCCAGCGCGCCCACCACCGTGCCGTTGATCCGGATGAACTGCAGGTCGCGGCCGATGTGCGCCTCGATCTTCTTCGACGTCTGGTCCGCGTCCCAGCCGGCCACCGTGTCGCTGATCAGCGAGGTGATCTCCGTGCGGTACGTCGTCACGACGTAGGCCGCCGCGTCCTCGAGCCAGCCCTCCAGCTTGGCCTGCAGCCGCTCGTCCGTGGAGAGCCTGGCGCCCAGGGACATCAGCGAGGCGCGGGCACGCAGCCGCAGCTCGCTCCGCTCGTCCTCCGCCGCCGCGATGATCATCGTGCGGACGGAGGACCATGCGGAGGCGATGACGTCCTGGACCTCGCCGCGTCCCAGGATCTCCGACTTCAGCCGCTCCACCCGGGCCCTGGTGTCCGAGTCCGTCTGGAGGTCGGCGGCGAAGTCCGTCAGGAACGTGTCGATCGAGCCGCGTGCCGGGTGGCCCGGCATGTCGCGCATCTCCGTGACGAAGCGCAGCAGCTCCTTGTAGACCCGCTCCCCCACCCGCTTGTCGACGAACCGCGGCGTCCAGCCGGGCGCACCGCCCTGCACCGCGTCCATCACGGAGTCACCGTGCAGGACCAGCCAGTCGTGCGCCCGCACGCAGACGAGGTCGACGACCTTGCGGTGGCCGCCGTCCGAGACGATCTTCTCCAGCATCTTGCCCATCCCCGGGCCGACCTCCGCCGCGTCCGCCCGCCGGGTGATCGCCTCCCCGACGACCGCCTGCACGTCGGAGTCCCGCAGCACGGTCAGCGCACCGCGCAGCGCGGTGGCCAGCTCGGCGGTGACCCGGTCCGCGTGTTCCGGCTCCGCGAGCCACGTCCCGAGCCGCGAACCGACGCCCAGAGCGTGAATCCGGTCACGAACGACGTCCCCGGAGAGAAAATTCTCGCCCACGAAGGAACCGAGTGACGTCCCCAACTGGTCCTTCTTGGTGGGGATGATGGCGGTGTGGGGGATGGGCAGACCGAGCGGCCGCCGGAAGAGCGCCGTGACGGCGAACCAGTCCGCCAGCGCACCGACCATCCCCGCCTCGGCGGCCGCCGCGACGTAGCCCGGCCAGCCGCCCACACCCGCGTTCTCCGCCCAGGTGGCGAGGACGTACACGAGCGCGACGAGCAGGAGCAGACCCGTGGCGGTGGTCTTCATGCGGCGCACGCCCTGCCGCTTCTCCTCGTCGGCGGCGGTGTACGCGAACCCGCCCGGCACCGGCCCCGGCCGCCGGCCGGGCGCCCCGGAGGGCCCCGCCCCGCCGGCCCCCTGCTGCCCCGGCCGCCCGCCGGCCGCGGCGCCGATGGCCGGCGGCGCGGCCCCGGAGCGTCCTGAGCCGTGGTCCTCCGGCCCGGATGCCGTTCCCTGTCCCGCGTCCTGTTCCATCCACTCCACCCGTCCGCGTACGCGTCACGCCGTGCCGTACGCATTGTCCCTACCTCACCTACTCCCGGGCCGCACGTCGAGTTCCCCGGGGCCTGTCGCATCATGAGAGCAACCCGGACACCGGGCCGTACACAAGGAGAAGAACCGCAGATGCCCAGGCGTCAGGGGTATGCCCTGCTCACCACCCTCGTAGCAGGCACCGCCGCGCTCGCCGCCGCAGTCGCGTCCGGCACCTCGCTGATCACCGACGGGCGGGAGGCACCGTACGGCGGGTCCCCCGCCCGTACGGCGGCCCGTAGCCCCGCCGCACCGGCCCACTCCACCGGCACCTGGGTCGCCACCTGGACCGGAGCCCCCGTCAGCGCGGAACCCCGATCCGGTCAGGGCTACCCCGGCCGCACCATCCGCAACATCGTGCACACCAGCGTCGGCGGCGACGCCGCCCGCATCACGGTGTCCAACCTCTTCGGCGCCGTCCCGCTCGTCATCGACCAGGCCACCGTCAAGACCCGCCGGGTGACCTTCGGCGGGACGCCCTCCGTCACCGTCGCCGCCGGCCGGCAGGCCGTCAGCGACCCGGTCGTCGTGCCCGTCGCCCCCGACACCGACCTGGAGGTCACCCTCCGCACCCCTCGCGCCGGCGGCCCCGTCACCCAGCACCCCAACAGCCACCAGACGTCCTACCTGGCCGACGACGACGGGACCTGGAGCACCACCCGGTGGCGCTACCTGACGGCCGTCGACGTCCGCAACACGGCCTCACCCGGCGCGATCGTGGTGATCGGCGACTCCCTCACGGCGGGCAGCGGCTCCACCACCGACGCCGACAGCCGCTGGACCGACGTCCTCTCCGACCGCCTCGGGCACACCTACGGAATCGCCAACCAGGGCATCGCCGGGAACCGTCTCCTGCGGGACAGCCCGCTCAGCCGGAACGGTGTGAAGAACGTCGGCGGCCCGAGCGGAGCCCACCGCTTCGAGCGTGACGTCCTGTCCGTCGCCGGAGCGAGGACCGTGATCATCGCGCTCGGCATCAACGACGTGCAGCAGTACCCCCAGGAGCCGGACCCCCGACGCGTCACGGCCGGGCTCCGCGCTCTCACCGAGCGGGCGCACGCCCAGGGTCTGCGGGTCGTCGGGGCGACGCTGACACCCTTCCACGGCTACGCGACCTGGACACCCGAACGCAACAGCGTGCGCCTGGCCGTCAACGAGGAGATCCGCGCCGGCCGGATCTTCGACGCGTTCATCGACTTCGACCGGGCCGTACGCGACCCGTACGCGCCCGACAGGATCCTGCCCGAGTACGACTCGGGCGACCGGCTGCACTTCAACGACGCCGGCTACCGCGCCCTGGGCCACGCCATCGACCTCGGCGCGGTGGACGGGACACCGAAGGCCGACGCCTTCTGACACGGACGGCATCCGGCCCGGCCCACCCGGCCGGGCGGGGTGCCGAGGCCAACGGACCGGCCGCCTTCGGGGACCGCCCACGCCGCCGGTACGGAACGCCCCGCCACCGTCGCGGGCCGGCCGCCGTCGGACCGCCCCGCTCAGCCGAGCTCCTTGCGCCCGTCCCCCGTGTCCGGCCTGTCCAGTCGCAGCCGCTCCGCCTCCTTGAGGCGCTGGCGCTGCGTCTTGCTCCACTTGCGGTCCACGCCCACCCCTCCCATCAGGGCGAACCCGGTCACCCGCACCCGTGGGGCGCCCGGGTCCGGTTCACCCGCGTCCTTCGTCTGCTCGTCGAAACCGCCCATGACCCCGACGCCGTTGACGTGCAGGTCCACGTTCGGCGGGACCTTCACCTGGATCCCGCCCATGATCGCGAAACAGCGGATCACGACCTCACGGTCCTCGAAGTTCGCCTCGCGCAGATCGATCTCGCCGCCACCCCACATCGCGAACGCGGTGAACGTCCGCCCCACCGTCCAGCGCCCCTTCCGACCGAACCCACCCCAGAACGCGACCGCCCACGTGGACGTCGCGGGACCGCCGATCCGCCGCGACCAGTCCACCGGAGCGGACGCCCCCCGGGCCACGGGCGACAGACCCGCCACCGGCGCCACAGCCGCCCCCGGCGCCGGCAGATCGCTGACGAGCGGCACCAACTCCCCGTGCGTACGCGCCTTGAACGTCGCGTCGAGCCGCTGCTCGAACTCGTCCATCTCCAGCCGGCCCTCGGCCACGGCCTCCCGCAAGGCCTCCGCGACCCGCTCGCGTTCCGCGTCGGAGGCACGCATGTCCGGGTTTTCACTTGTCATACCGCGCACCCTATAGAGCCACGGCGGAACGGGCCTAGAGCGCCGGATCCGACACGTACATCTTCGCGATCACGGACTCGATGTCCGGCTCCCGCACCGACAGGTCGACCAGCGGATAGTCCGCGGCGATCCGCGCCACCAGCGGTGCGGCCGAAGCCGCCGCCGGGAACGCCAGCCACTGACGGGGGCCCTCCACCTTCACCACCCGCACCGCGGGCTCCGACCCCAGCTCGATCGGCGGCAGCTCCCTCTCCAGGTCGACGACCAGCGTCCGCTCGCTCTCACCCACCTCGTGCAGCCCCGCGAGCGCGCCGTCGTACACCAGCCGGCCGTGATCGATCACCATCACCCGCTTGCACAGCTGCTCGATGTCCGTCAGATCGTGCGTGGTCAGCAGCACGGTCGTCGACCGCTCCGCGTTCAAGTCCCGCAGGAAACCCCGGACCTTTGCCTTGGACACGACGTCCAGCCCGATCGTCGGCTCGTCCAGGTACAGCACCTCCGGATCGTGCAGCAGTGCCGCCGCGATGTCGCCCCGCATCCGCTGGCCCAAGGACAGCTGACGCACCGGCACCTCCAACAGCGCTCCCAGGTCGAGCAGTTCGACGCACCGGTCCAGGTTCTCCCGGAAACGGCTGTCCGGGATCCGGTACATCCGGTGCACCAGCCGGTACGAGTCACGCAACGGCAGGTCCCACCAGAGCGTCGTGCGCTGACCGAACACCACACCGATCCGGTGCGCCAGCCTCGTGCGCTCCCGTGAAGGGTCGATCCCCGCGACCCGCAGCCGTCCGCCGCTCGGCGTGAGAATGCCCGTCAGCATCTTGATCGTCGTCGACTTGCCCGCCCCGTTCGGACCGATGTACCCGACCATCTCCCCGCGCGGCACCCGGAAACTGATGCCGTCCACCGCGCGCACCTCACGCCGTTCGCGGCGCAGGAAGCCCGTCCTGCGGCGTACGTCGAAGACCTTCTCCACGCCGTCGAGCTCGATGAAGTCCATGTCGTCCACGCCCACTCCTCAGCTTCCCGTACTGCGGTAGGCCCGCAGCCCCGCCCGCCACGCCAGCCCCGCGAGCACCCAGCACCCGGCCGCCACCACCGGCGGGAGGAACGCCACCCACTGAGGCAGGTCCACCGGATAGTCCCGGCCCAGCACGTACAGGGCCGGCAGCCAGCTCACGAACGCCAGCGGCACCACGAACGTCACACCCCGCACCAGATCCTGCGCGAAGACCGACGGCGGATACTGCAACAGCGTCGTCCCCCCGTACGTGAACGCGCTCTGCACCTCCGACGCGTCCTGCGCGTAGAACTGGAACGCCGCGCCGACCACGAACACGGCTCCGAAGATGGCCGCCCCACTGAGCACCATCAGCGGCATCATCACCACCTTCAGCGGCGTCCACCCGATGTCCAGCGTCACCAGGGCGTACCCCAGCACCAGCAGGCCCTGCGTGATCCGGCCCAGCCTGCGCAGCGCGAACCGGTCCGCCGCCACCTGCGCCAGCACCGGGACGGGGCGCACCAGCAGTGTGTCCAGCGTCCCGTCGCGCACCCGCCGCCCCAGCCGCTCCATCGACCCCAACACCAGGTCGCACAACCCGAACGCGGTCGCCGACGTGCCGTACAGCAACGCGATCTCCGGAAGGGTGAAGCCGCCCAGCGCGTCGACGTGCCCGAACATCAGCATGATCGTGACGAAGTCGAACCCCGTCACCAGGAAGTTCCCCAGAGCCGTCATCACGAACGACGCGCGGTACGCCATCGTCGAGCGCAGCCACATCGCCACGATCAGCCCGTACGCCCGCACCCCCTCGACCAGCCGCGACCGCTCGGGGAACACGGCCCCCGGCTCCACGGCGCTCCGCCGGTCCACCACGTCAGCCACCCTGGACCACCACCCTCCTGGTCGCCACCGACTGCAGCATCCGTCCCGCCAGCAGCAACACCACCGCCCAGCCCGCCTGGAAGGCGTACGCCCGCAGCAGACCCCAGCCCCTGTACCGGCCGAGGAACACATCGGCGGGCACCTGAAGGAGCGACGACCACGGCAACGCCCGCGCCACCTCCCCCAGCAGGCCGGGGAACAACGGCAGCGGCAGCAGCATCCCGGAGAAGAACAACCCGGCCAGCCACGCGATCTGCATCGCCCCCGCCCCGTCGAGCAGCCAGAACGCCGAGAGCGCCACCAGGAAACGCACCGCGAAGCTCACCACCACACCGAGCGTCACGGACACCAGGAAGGCGATCCACGTCCAGGGCGAACCGGGCAGCGCGAGGTCGAAGGCCAGGGCCCCCAGCACCATCGGCACGATCCCGCGCCCCAGCAGATGGAAGGCCGCCCGGCCCAGATCCCCCGCCAGCCACCACAGCTGGAGGTCGGCGGGCCGGTAGAGGTCGACCGCGATGTCACCCGTACGGATGCGCTCCATCAGTTCGTCCTCGAAGCCCCCGCCCATCATCGCGCTGGTCATCAGCAACGCCTGGCCCAGCCACACATAGGTCAGCGCCTGGGACATGTCGTACCCGCCGAGATGGGGACGCTCGTCCCACAGGGCGGTGTAGGTGTACGCCAGGATGAAACCGAAGACGGTGTTGGTGAACACCCCCGCGAGCGTCGCCACCCGGTAGGTGGCATGCCGCCGGAACCCACCTGCCGCCACCACGGCATAGAGCCGCACGTCGCCCCCCTCATCGCGCCAAAGCGCACGAGCCTAGTGCGCGCGCGCCCGCCGCCGCGACCCCATTGCCACGGAGAATCCGCGGGTTATCCGTCCGAAAAGTGCACTATAGGAAAATCATCCGTAGCCGAGGAGCCTCCACAGTCATGAGCCACGAGCCACCGCAGCACGGCGGAGACCCTGGTCAGCAGGGCTCCGGGAACTGGGCCCCCCGAGACCCCTCGGCCACGGCCCCCACCCCCGACCTCCCTCACCCGGACGGCGCACAGAACCCCGAAGGGCGCAGAAAACGCCCCAAGCGGCCCAAGCGCACCGGCTGGCGGCGCGCCCTCCCCACCTGGCGCATGGTCCTCGGCGGCGTACTCCTCCTCGCCCTGCTCCTCGTCGGCGGATTCGTCGCCGGCTACCAGCTCATCGACATCCCCGCCGCCAACGCCGCCGCGACCGCCCAGGCCAACGTCTACGTGTACGCGGACGGGAAGACCGTCATCGCCCGGGACGGCGAGATCAACCGCGAGAAGATCCCCCTCGACCGCATCCCCCCCACCATCCAGCACGCCGTACTCGCCGCGGAGGACCGCGACTTCTACTCCGAGGACGCCATCGACATCAAGGCCACCCTCCGCGCCGGCTGGAACACCGTCACCGGCAAGGGCAGGCAGGGCGGCTCCACCATCACCCAGCAGTACGTCAAGAACTACTACCTCGGCCAGGAACAGACCGTCGTCCGCAAGGCCAAGGAATTCTTCATCTCCATCAAGCTCGACCGCGAACAGAGCAAGGACGAGATCCTCGAGGGCTACCTCAACACCAGCTACTTCGGCCGCAACGCCTACGGCATCCAGGCCGCCTCCCACGCCTACTACGGCAAGGACGTCGAAGACCTCGACGCCGCCGAAGGCGCCTACCTCGCCTCCCTGCTCAACGCCCCCAGCTCCTACGACGTCCGCACCCACCCCGAGAACAAGAGAGCCGTGCTCGCCCGCTGGGACTACGTACTCGACGGCATGGTCGAACACCACTGGCTCAGCGCCGCCGACCGCGCCGCCATGACCTTCCCCGTCCCCGGCAAGGCCAAGCCCGCCACCGCACTCTCCGGGCAGCGCGGCTACATCGTCCAGGCCGTCGAGGACTACCTCACCCGCAACAGGATCATCGACGAGGACACCCTCGCCACCGGCGGCTACCGCATCACCACCACCCTCCAGAAGAAGAAGCAGGACGCCCTCGTCGAAGCCGTGGAGGACAACGTCCTGTCCCGGACCAGCGACGAACGCGAGGCCGACCGCAACGTCCGCGCGGGCGGAGCGTCCATCGACCCCGCCACCGGCCACGTCGTCGCCCTCTACGGCGGCATCGACTACACCAGACAGTTCGTCAACAACGCGACCCGCCGGGACTACCAGGTCGGATCCACCTTCAAGCCGTTCGTCCTCGCCGCCGCGCTCGCCAACGGGTCCACCACCCAGAAGGACCGCGCGATCACCCCCAACACCCGCTACGACGGCACCAACAAGCGCACCGTCCAGAGCGCCGCCGGCTCCACCGGCTACTCACCCGCCAACGAGGACGACGTCGACTACGGCTCGATCACCGTCCGCGAGGCCACCGACAAATCCGTCAACGCCGTCTACGCCCAGATGGCCCAGGACGTCGGCCCCGACGAGGTCAAGGCCACCGCGGTCGCCCTCGGCATCCCCCAGGACACCCCCGACCTCACCGCCACCCCCTCCATCGCACTCGGCCCCGCCACCGCCAGCGTCCTCGACATGACCTCGGCCTACGCCACCCTCGCCGACCACGGCAGACAGCATCCCCACACCCTCGTCGCCGAGATCAGCAAGAACGGCACCGAGCTCGACCTCCCCGCCCGCACCACCCGCCGGGCCATCAGCCGCGAAGCCGCCGACACCACCACCTCCGTACTCCGCAGCGTCGTCGACGGCGGCACCGGCACCGCGGCCCAGGGCGCCGGCCGCCCCGCCGCCGGCAAGACCGGCACCGCCGAGGAGGACAAGGCCGCCTGGTTCGCCGGATACACCCCCGACCTCGCCACGGTCATCGCCGTCATGGGCCAGGACCCCGACACCGGCGTACAGAAACCCCTCTACGGCGCACTCGGCCTCGCCCGCATGAACGGCGGCGGCGCACCCGCACAGACCTGGGCCGCCTACACCCGGGCCGCACTCGAGGGCAGCGAGGTGCAGGGCTTCGACCTGGAGGCCGACGAAGGCCCCGAGGAACCCGACCCCAGCGAAAGCGCGGAAGGCGAGGACACCGAGGAAGCCGGGGGCACCGACGAGCCAGGAGAAGGCCGGGACACCGACGAGCCCGGTACCGGGGAGACCCGCGACGAGCAGGACAGCCCCCGCTCACGCACCCCGGACGCCCCCTCGGGAGTCACCACAGCCCCCCGCGCACCCCACACCGCCACACCCGCCGACGCACCCCCGGGCGAACCACCCGCCCCAGACACCGCCGGAGGAGAAGCCGACAGCGGGGAAACCGGCACCGGCGAAGCCGTCGGCCCACGGCCCGGCCCCCAGCGCCCCGCCGCGACGCGCCCCAAGGCGCCGGCCCCCCGCGAACCCACCGCGCCCCACGACCGCCGGCCCGACCGACCCCAACGCGAAAGGGACGGACAGGACCCTCACGGCCCCGCCCGCCCCTGAACACTCAGTGCCCCGACGTCGCCTTCAGCCCCACCACCGCCACCAGCAGCAGACAGACGAAGAAGATACGGGCAGCCGTCACCGGCTCGTTCAGCACCACCATGCCCAGCACCGCCGCACCAGCCGCACCGATACCCACCCACACACCGTAGGCCGTACCGATCGGCAGCGTCTTCGCCGCCTGCGACAACAGCATCATGCTGGCCACGATCCCCAGACCGGTGAACACACTCGGCCACAGCCGCGTGAACCCCTCGGTGTACTTCATCCCGATCGACCAGCCCACTTCCAGCAGACCGGCGACGACCAACAGAACCCACGCCACGACGGCACCTCCACGACCGGACACGCGAACAACACGGGTGCGTCGTCTTTGCGGAAACCCGGTACGGCGCGTCTCGTCGGGGTCACTCCACCGTAGCAACAAACAGCGGAAAGGCCTGGTGACAACCGTCACCAGGCCTTCCCGCCCACCACCTGCCTACAGATACAGCCCGGTCGAATCGACCGACCCCTCGAACCGGTCGGCCGCCACCGCGTGCAGATCCCGCTCCCGCATCAGCACGTACGCCACACCCCGCACCTCGACCTCGGCACGGTCCTCAGGGTCGTACAGCACCCGGTCACCCGGCTCCACGGTCCGCACGTTCTGGCCGACCGCGACCACCTCGGCCCACGCCAGACGCCGGCCGACCGCCGCCGTCGCCGGAATCAGGATGCCGCCGCCCGACCGCCGCTCACCCTCAGGGGAGTCGGACCGGACCAGCACACGGTCGTGCAGCATCCGGATCGGCAGCTTGTCGTCGGTGTTGCTCATGCCCTTGTCGCTCACGCCCCGAACCTACCTGCCCCGAGCCCGTCCGCACGCCCGAGTGCCCGCCGGGCACCCCCTCAGCGCCGCCTGCGCCGCGAGGACACCGTCAGCAACGCCACCGCACCGGCCACCACCAGCACCGCCGGAACCACCCGCTCCAGCCGCGGCGAACCGTCCTCGGCCACGAACTGCGCCCTCACGTCCGAAACCGAACGGTTCACCGCAACGAACGCACGCCCGGCCGTCCGGTCCACCGTCGACGCGACCCTGGCCTTCGCGTCACCCATCATCGTCTTCGGGTGCATCCGCACCCCGATCTCGTCCAGCACCACCGCAAGCTGCGCACGCCTGCTGATGATGTCCGCCTCGATCTGCGCAGGGGTCCTGGTATCCGACACTGCGCCGCCTCCGTGGTCGTCGTCGGGTAAACCTTCATCGACAGTCTGTCAGCTCAGCCGCCCCCACACCCGGCGGCACCCCCTATTACGCTCGGTGCCACACAGCCCGCGTGCCACTCGAGGAGAAAAATGAGCGAGCGACTCCAGCCCGGCGACACCGCCCCCGCCTTCACCCTTCCGGACGCCGACGGCAACGAGGTCTCGCTCGCGGACCGCAAGGGCCGCAAGGTCATCATCTACTTCTACCCCGCGGCCCTCACCCCGGGCTGCACCAAGCAGGCCTGCGACTTCACCGACAACCTGGACCTCCTCGCCGGCGCCGGCTACGACGTCATCGGCGTGTCACCCGACAAGCCGGAGAAGCTCGCGAAGTTCCGCGAGAAGGAGAACCTCAAGGTCACACTGGTCGGCGACCCCTCCAAGGCGACCCTGGAGGCCTACGGCGCCTTCGGCGAGAAGAAGCTCTACGGCAAAGTGGTGACGGGTGTGATCCGCTCCACGATTGTCGTCGACGAAGAGGGCAAGGTGGAGAAGGCCCTCTACAACGTCAAGGCGACCGGCCACGTCGCCAAGATCATCAAGGACCTCGGAATCTGACCCCGGTTCGTGGAGATCCGGCCGAGAAGGTGTGAGCGAGATCGCAATCACCTGTCGATTCGGTTTGCAACCGCCATGACCGCGCAGAAGCCTTTCCTGGAACACCGTTCGACGAAAGGAACCGGCCATGGCGGCCTCCGACCCCCACCAGGCGGCCGACCCGGACGCGGTCAAACGCCACCCAGCGCTCTTCCGGGCCATCCGGAAGCGCCAGAACCCCCGGCTCCGTCGGACCGACATCACCGTCACCGACGACCAGGCGGTCAAGCGCGCGGTGAAGGCGGCATCACTCGGTAACGCCATGGAGTGGTTCGACTTCGGCATCTACTCCTACCTGGCCGTCACCATCGGGCATGTCTTCTTCCCCTCCGGGAACGACACCACCCAGCTCCTCTCGTCGTTCGCGACCTTCGCCGTGGCCTTCCTCGTCCGGCCGCTCGGCGGCATGTTCTTCGGCCCCATGGGTGACAAGATCGGCCGCAAGAAGGTCCTGGCCCTCACCATGATCCTCATGGCGATCGGCACCTTCGCGATCGGCCTGATCCCCTCGCACGACACCATCGGCGTCTGGGCCGCGGTCCTGCTCATCTTCTTCCGGATGCTCCAGGGCTTCTCCACCGGCGGCGAGTACGGCGGCGCCTCGACCTTCATCGCCGAGTACGCGCCCGACAAGCGCCGCGGCTTCTTCGGCAGCTTCCTCGAGTTCGGCACCCTGGCCGGCTACGTCGGCGCCGCCGGACTCGTCACCCTCCTGTACGCCCTCCTGGACACCGGACAGATGGAGTCGTGGGGCTGGCGCATCCCGTTCCTCGTCGCCGGCCCCCTCGGCCTCGTCGGCCTCTACCTGCGACTGCGCCTGGACGAGACCCCCGCCTTCCAGAAGCTGGAGGGCGGCACCGCCCACGCCACCGAGGCCGCCGACCACGTCGAGTCCACCGCCAAGGGCGACCTCGCCAAGATCTTCCGCCAGTACTGGCCGACACTGATCCTCTGCATCGCCCTGGTCGGCGCGTACAACATCACCGACTACATGCTGCTGTCGTACATGCCGACGTACCTCTCGGACGAGCTCGGCTACAGCGAGACCCACGGCCTGCTCATCCTGCTCGGCGTCATGGTGTTCCTGATGCTGATCATCAGCCAGTTCGGCAAGCTCTCCGACCGCTTCGGCCGCAAGCCGCTGCTGATGGCCGGCATGCTCGGCTTCCTGTTCCTGTCGCTGCCGGCGTTCCTGCTGATCCGCCAGGGCAGCATCCCGGCGATCATCATCGGCATGCTGATGCTGGGCCTCTCCCTCGTCTGCATGCTGGGCACGATGTCCGCCGCGCTCCCGGCACTGTTCCCGACCAACGTGCGCTACGGCTCCCTGTCGGTCGGCTACAACCTCTCGGCCTCGATCTTCGGTGGTACGACCCCGCTGGTGATCACCGCCCTGATCAGCTGGAGCGGCTCGAACCTGATGCCGGCGTACTACGCGATGGCGGCGGCCCTGATCGGCGTGATCGCGGTGGCCTGCATGAAGGAGACGGCCAACCAGCCCCTGGCCGGCTCCCCGCCCTCGGTGGAGACGGAAGAGGAAGCGGCCGAACTGGTCCACGCCCAGAGCCCGGACCCGAAGTTCTGACGCACGTCCCCATGGAAGGGCCCGTACCGCCACAAAGCGGTACGGGCCCTTCCGTATCTCGTCGCATTGCGGACGTGCCCATCCGATGAGCGGTTCGTTGCTCCGTACGAGGCCGCGAACGCGCGGCCGGATACGGAGGGGACATGGCCCTGAGGTATACCCGCGAGTTGCTCGAAGAGGCAGCGCGCGAGACGACTGATTGCAGTGATGCGGTGCGGTGGTGCGGCGGTACACCGACGCCCGGGAGCCGAAGCTACCTGCGGGCCAGAATGTCCGAGGCAGAGATCGACATCTCGCACTTCATCGACCCCCGGGTACGCCACACAGAGGAGACTCTGCGCGACCTGGTCGCCCGCTCCAAAAGTGTGGCGGAAGTTGTCCGCCGACTGGGCATCAATCCGGTGGGGGGCAACCAGGCACACATCGGCCGCCGGATAGCCGCCCTCGGCATTGACACGTCGCACTTCGTGCGCGCACCCCGAGGACGGCCAAAGGGCGCCTTGGGTGACCCGCTGACTCTGCGCACTCCGTCGGACGGCAGAACTCCGGGCGAGCGGCTACGCCGGGCACTCCTCCAGACAGGTGTCACCGAGTCGTGCGCCATGTGTGGCAACGGCACGGAGTGGAACGGTAAGCCGCTGCGGCTCGAGGTCGACCACACGAATGGCGAATGGTGGGACAACCGCCCAGCCAATTTGCGCCTGCTCTGCCCCAATTGCCATGCAGTTACGGACACTTACCGCGGACGCGCGCGGCGGCGGACCACATGAACAACCAGAGCAAGTACCCACGCGATCTATTGGCCCGGACCGCAGCCGTCTCCACCAGCCTCGTCGACCTGCTTGGCCGACTGGGCGCCCCGCTGGGCAGCAGACCTCTTCGCTACGTACGCGATCGACTGAAGCACTACGGCATCGACACCTCTCACTTCATCGAGGCCCCCCTACCGCGACGAGAGAAGCGTGCGTACTCGAAGGAACTCCTCGAAGAAGCCGCGAACCATGCGTACAGCATCCGAGAAGTACTCGAGTACATGGGGGTCCCGCCCGACGACGGCCCCTACGACTACATCAGAAAGAGGCTCGACCGCCTCGGGATCGACACGTCACACTTCACCAGCGGTCGCAGATACGGCTCACCTCTCACGCCCCGCCACGAACTGGCCTCTGCCGTCGCGGAATCCAAGAGCATGGCCGGGGTTCTGAAGCTTCTCGGCCATGCAGACAACGGCGCCGCGCGAGCTCGCCTGAAACGAAGCCTCGACGCATACGGCCTCTCGACCGCCCACTTCACGGGGCAGGGGCATACGCGGGGCGCCACATCGCCTC
Source organism: Streptomyces sp. ALB3 (assembly GCF_044385685.1). Taxonomy (NCBI): domain Bacteria; kingdom Bacillati; phylum Actinomycetota; class Actinomycetes; order Kitasatosporales; family Streptomycetaceae; genus Streptomyces; species Streptomyces sp. ALB3. Next base: position 277,422 of record NZ_JBISCE010000041.1, read on the forward strand.
ACCGCAGGGCCGCATCTGAGATCCTTCGGCGCATGGAGTCCGGCTCCGCGCGGACCCGGACCACACTCCTGCGCCGCGCACTCGACGAATTGGGTGTTCCCCGCACATGCACCGCGTGTGGGATCGGTGACACCTGGCAGGGCAGGTGCCTCGTGCTGGAGATCGATCACGTCAATGGTGACCATCTGGACAATCGCCGCGAGAATCTTCGCTACCTGTGTCCGTCATGCCACAGCCAGACCGAAACCTTCTCGAAGCGGCGAAGTCTCACCCAGTACAGTAGGGACGCGCGGGCCCGTACCCCAGCAGGCTAGAGGGCGCCGGCTTAGAACCGGTGTGTCGTGGGTTCAAATCCCACCGGGCCCACAGGCTAGACGGGGTTGTTACCTTCATTTCGAAGGTAACAACCCCTTCTCGCGTCAGCCCACCAGCTCCCGCACCACCGGCACCAGTGCCCGGAACGCCTTCCCCCGGTGGCTGATCGCGTTCTTCTCCTCCGGGGTGAGCTCCGCGCAGGTCCTGCTCTCGCCGTCCGGCTGGAGGATCGGGTCGTAGCCGAAGCCGTACCCGCCGGCCGGGGCGGTGCGCAGGGTGCCCTCCAGGCGGCCCTCGACCACGCGTTCCGTGCCGTCGGGGAGGGCCAGGGCGGCGGCGCAGGCGAAGTAGGCCCCGCGGTGGGGGGCGGAGATGTCGCCGAGCTGGGCGAGGAGCAATTCGAGGTTGGCCTTGTCGTTGCCGTGGGCGCCTGACCAGCGGGCCGAGAAGATGCCGGGGGCTCCGCCGAGTACGTCGACGCAGAGGCCGCTGTCGTCGGCGATGGCGGGGTGGCCGGTGGCCTGGGCCAGGGCGTGGGCCTTGAGGAGGGCGTTCTCGGCGAAGGTGACGCCGGTTTCCTTGACGTCGGGGATGTCGGGGTACGCGTCCGCGCCGACGAGGTCGTGGGTGAGGCCCGCGTCGGCGAGGATCGCGTGGAGTTCGGTGATTTTCCCGGCGTTGCGGGTGGCGAGGATCAGGCGCGTCATGCGTCGATTATCGCCGTCCGGTCACGGAGTGCAGACCTTGCCGATCTCGGTGGCGGCGTCCGTGACGGGGGTGATGTCGGGGGTGGCGTCGCCCTTCTCGATGGAACCGCGGACGTTGGTGACGCCTGCCTGGAGGTCGTCGACGGCCTTGCTGAGGTCGGCGTTGTCGGTGGTGTCGCCGAGGTCCTTGAGTTCCTTGTCGATCTGGTCCAGGGCCTCCGAGGCCTTCGTCGGGTCGTTCGAAGCGTCCGAGATGGCCTGCTGGAGGTTGTTGACGCTGGTGGCGATGGCGTCGGCGGTGCGGACGCAGTCCAGGGCCTTGTCGACGGCGCCGCAGCCGGCGGCGGCGGTGAGGGTGAGCAGGGTGGCCGTGACGGCGAGTGCGGTGCGGTGGTGGCGGCGCGAGGCCATGGTGCGGTCCCTCCCCGGGGGCGGATACGTGGACGGACGCACGGTTCGACCCGTGCGCCCGTATGCGTTACGACGCTGTGCGCTGCGTTCCTGGTTGCTTCTTCACTCGCCGAGTGTGCGGGCGAGTGCCTCTTCCTGGAGCTTGGCCAGGTCGGTGCAGCCGGCGGTGGCGAGGTCGAGGAGTGCGTTGAGCTTGGTGCGGTCGAAGGGTTCGGCCTCGGCGGTGCCCTGGACCTCGACGAAGCGGCCGTCGCCGGTGCAGACGACGTTCATGTCGGTGTCGGCGCGTACGTCTTCCTCGTAGCAGAGGTCGAGGAGGGGGGTGCCGTCGACGATGCCGACGCTGACTGCGGCGACGGTGCCGGTGAGGGGCTTGCGGCCGTGCTTGACGATCTTCTTGTCCTGGGCCCAGGCGACGGCGTCGGCGAGGGCGACGTAGGCGCCGGTGATGGCGGCGGTGCGGGTTCCGCCGTCGGCCTGGAGGACGTCGCAGTCGAGGACGACGGTGTTCTCGCCGAGGGCCTTGTAGTCGATCACGGCGCGCAGGGAGCGGCCGATGAGGCGGCTGATCTCGTGGGTGCGGCCGCCGATCTTGCCGCGTACGGACTCGCGGTCGCCGCGGGTGTTGGTGGAGCGGGGCAGCATGGAGTACTCGGCGGTGACCCAGCCCTCGCCGCTGCCCTTGCGCCAGCGGGGGACGCCTTCGGTGACGGAGGCGGTGCAGAAGACCTTGGTGTCGCCGAAGGAGATGAGTACGGAGCCTTCGGCGTGCTTGCTCCATCCGCGTTCGATGGTGACGGGGCGGAGCTGTTCGGGGGTGCGGCCGTCGATACGAGACATGCCGTCGAGCCTATCGGCTGGGGCGGCCGGGTCCGTTCGGGTGCATCGCAGGCCCCGCTCCGGGCCGGTGGGGCGGGGAGGGGGGCCTGTGTGCGGACCGGGGTGGGGCTTGCCGGTTCAGCCGGTCACATCATGTCTTCGATGTCGGCGGCGATGGGGTCGGCGTCGGTGCCGATGACGACCTGGATCGCGGTGCCCATCTTGACGACTCCGTGGGCTCCGGCGGCCTTGAGGGCGGCTTCGTCGACCTTGCTGGGGTCGTGGACCTCGGTGCGGAGGCGGGTGATGCAGCCTTCGATCTCGTCGATGTTCTCGATACCGCCGAGGCCGGCGACGATCTTCTCAGCCTTGCTGGCCATGTCCTTCTCCCTGGTCTGTGCGTGCGTGGGGCGGCCCACCGTGGGTCCGTTTCGTCACGGTAACGCACGGTTGGCCCACCTTCACGGGCGGGTAACCGTGCAGTCCCCCATGATGACGATCACCGGCGCCATGCCTTCCGGCAGGGCTCCGCTCCGTATCGCGACTGGTCTACACCAGTTTGCAACGACCGCCAAACCTGGCGTGTTCCGGGAGGATGCCGATGAGTTCGAGCGCGGCCACACAACCGCAGCGGAAGTGGTGGAACGGGCCGGTCCAGGGACTGCAGAAGGTCGGCCGCAGTCTGCAGCTGCCGGTGGCCGTCCTGCCCGCGGCCGGCCTTCTCGTCAGCCTCGGCAACCTCTTCGACTCCTCGCTGCACGGCGCCTTCTGGGACAAGTTCGCGAAGGTGCTCCTCAACGGCGGCACCGCGATCCTCGACGGCGAGGTGGGGCTTCCCCTGCTCTTCTGCATCGGGGTCGCCATCGGCTTCGCGAAGAAGGCGGACGGCTCGACGGCGCTCGCCGCCGTCGTCGGCTTCCTGGTCTACCGGGGCGTGCTCGCCGCCTTCCCGGTGGACGACTCCGTGACCGAGGCGACTCCGGACGGGGTGCCCCAGAACCCCGGGGTCCTGGGCGGGATCATCATCGGGCTGCTGACCGCGGTGGTCTGGCAGCGCTACCACCGCACCAAGCTGGTCGACTGGCTCGGCTTCTTCAACGGGCGCCGCCTGGTCCCGATCCTCATGGCGTTCCTCTGCGTGATCCTGGGGGTGCTGTTCGGACTGTTGTGGCAGCCGGTCGGTGACGCGCTGACCTGGTTCGCCAAGCAGTTGATCGACCTGGGCGCCTGGGGTGCGGCGATCTTCGGTTTCGCGAACCGGCTGCTGATCCCGATCGGCATGCACCAGTTCCTGAACACGTTCTTCTGGTTCCAGGCCGGCGAGTTCACCGGGGACGACGGAGGCACCGTCCAGGGAGACATCTCGCGCTTCTTCGCCGGGGACCCCTCGGCGGGGCAGTTCACCTCGGGGTTCTTCCCGATCATGATGTTCGGCCTGCCGGCCGCCGCGCTGGCCATCGCCCACTGCGCCCGTCCGGAGCGGCGCAAGGAGGTGTCAGGGCTGATGCTGTCCGTGGCACTGACGTCGTTCGTGACGGGGGTGACGGAACCGCTGGAGTTCTCGTTCCTCTTCGTCGCTCCCCTGCTGTACGGGGTGCACGCGGTTCTCACCGGGGTGTCGATGGGCGTCACCTGGGCGTTCGGGGTGCACGCGGGGTTCAGTTTCTCGGCCGGGCTGATCGACTACGTCGTCAACTGGCATCTGGACACGAAACCGTGGCTGATCATCCCGATCGGACTCTGCTTCGCGGTGATCTACTATGTGATCTTCCGGTTCGCGATCACCAAGTTCAACCTCCAGACCCCCGGGCGCGAGCCCGTCGAGGAGGAGGAGAAGATCGAGGACGACCTGACGAAGTAGGACCCTCGCCGGCCCTTCGCGTGGCCCTCGGACCAGACGGTCCGGGGGCCTTCGCCGTGTCACCGAGGGTGGCGGCGGAACTACGCGGCACATGGGAGGGAATTGAAGGTTCCTTATCTAACCCTCACCGTGCTAAAACTGGTCTACACCACTGAGTGGTCCAGACCACGCGGCCGATCCCCCGCCGCGTTCCTCGAGTCGTCGCCCTCCGAAATCCTGTCACCGGCGGCGCCTTGCCTACTGGAGGAAGTTGATGAGTACGGACACCGCTCCGGCCGCGCCCGCAAAGAAGCGGGGCGCCGGTGTGATGGCTGTCATGCAGCGCATCGGCCGCAGCCTCATGCTGCCGGTCGCGGTCCTGCCCGCGGCGGCGCTGCTGGTCCGGCTCGGCAATGCCGACATGCTCGGCCGCGAGTCGTTCCCCACCGTCATCACGAAGCTCGCCGGCTACATGGCGGCCGGCGGTGGCGCCATTCTCGACAACATGGCCCTGCTGTTCGCCGTCGGTATCGCCATCGGCTTCGCCAAGAAGTCGGACGGCTCGACCGCTCTCGCGGCGGTGACCGGCTACCTGGTCTTCCAGAAGGTGCTCGCCACCTTCACCGACAGCAACCTGCCGCAGGTCGCGAGCGTCGTCGACGGCAAGATCGTCATGAACGACGCCCCGGTCAACGCGGGAGTGCTCGGCGGTGTCGTGATGGGCATAGTCGTGGCCCTGCTGTACCAGAAGTTCTACCGGACCAAGCTGCCCGACTGGGCCGGCTTCTTCAGCGGCCGTCGCCTGGTCCCGATCCTCTCCGCCTTCGCGGGTCTGGTCATCGGTATCGTCTTCGGGCTGATCTGGCCGGTGCTCGGCACGGGCCTGCACAACTTCGGTGAGTGGCTGGTCGGTTCCGGCGCCGTCGGCGCGGGCATCTTCGGTGTCGCCAACCGTGCGCTGATCCCGGTCGGCATGCACCACCTGCTGAACTCCTTCCCGTGGTTCCAGGCCGGCGAGTACGACGGTGCCCACGGCGACATCGCCCGCTTCCTCGCCGGCGACCCGAACGCCGGACAGTTCATGACCGGCTTCTTCCCGATCATGATGTTCGCCCTCCCGGCCGCATGCCTGGCGATCGTCCACTGTGCCCGCCCGGAGCGTCGCAAGGTCGTCGGCGGCATGATGTTCTCGCTCGCGCTGACCTCGTTCGTCACCGGTGTGACCGAGCCGATCGAGTTCACCTTCATGTTCATCGCCCCGGTGCTGTACGCGATCCACGCCGTGCTGACCGGTGTGTCGATGGCCCTGACCTGGGCGCTCGGCATGAAGGACGGCTTCGGCTTCTCGGCCGGCCTGGTCGACTTCCTGCTGAACCTGGGCATCGCGTCGAAGCCCTGGATGCTGGTGCTGGTCGGCCTCTGCTTCGCGGTCGTCTACTACGTGGTCTTCCGGTTCGCGATCACCAAGTTCAACCTTCCGACGCCGGGCCGCGAGTCCGACGAGGAGCTCGCCGAGCTCCAGAAGGCCGAGGCCAAGTAGTCCGGCCCCGCCCGTACGACGGCGAAGCCCCGTCCTCCCCACGTGGGGAGGACGGGGCTTCGCCGTCGTACGGCGTCCCGGCTAGATCTCGTACACCGCTCCCGGGACGGCCAGCTCCACCGGGCCGTCGTACACCTCGCGGGCGTCGGCGAGGTTGCGTTCGGCGTCCGTCCACGGGGGGATGTGGGTGAGGACGAGGCGTCCCGCTCCGGCGCGTGCGGCGTACTCGCCTGCTTCGCGGCCGTTGAGGTGGAGGTCCGGAATGTCCTCCTTGCCGTGGATGAACGATGCTTCGCAGAGGAACAGGTCGCTCCCCTCGGCGAGTTCGGCCAGCGCCTCGCAGGTGCCGGTGTCACCCGAGTACGTGAGGGCGCGACCGTGGTGCTCGACCCGGATGCCGAAGGTGTCCACGGGGTGGCGGAGCTTCTCCGTGCGGACCGAGAAGGGGCCGATCTCGAAGGACCCGGACTTCAGCGTGTGGAAGTCGAAGACCTCGCCCATCGCGTGGTCGGAGGGGGTGTCGGCGTGCGCCGTGGTGAGCCGCCGCTCGGTGCCTTCGGGGCCGTACACGGGGATCGCGGCGGGGCGTCCGCCGTCGAAGCGGTAGTAGCGGACGACGAAGTACGCGCACATGTCGATGCAGTGATCGGCATGGAGGTGGCTGAGGAAGATGGCGTCGAGGTCGTAGAGACCGACATGGCGCTGCAGCTCGCCCAGGGCGCCGTTGCCCATGTCGAGGAGCAGCCGGAAGCCGTCGGCCTCTACGAGGTAGCTCGAGCAGGCCGAACCCGCGGACGGGAAGGAGCCGGAGCAGCCGACGACGGTGAGCTTCATGGAGCGTGAACCTCCGAGACGCGGGAACGGGGAGGGTTCGTGCGGTCCGTCGAGCGTAAGGCGCTGGACCACCGGTCGCTCCTCCACGGCCTGCCGTTGTGGGGGAACTCACCTGTGCTGTCACCGGTTCGATGGAAGGCCGGGTGCCGGCGGTCGCCGGGTACGGTCGGGTGATGAACACGTGGTGGTGGGTGGCACTGGCCGCCGTGGTCCTGCTGGCGCTGGTTGCGGCGGTCTCCGACGGGCGGGGGCGGGGCGGGCGGGGGCCGCGTCGGCCGGGTGGGCGGTCGCGGCCGCCGGGGCGGGCGCCGGAACGCGGGAGGGACCGGCCGGACAGAGGTCCCAGGCCCGGGGAGATCTGGTGGGCGGACGTGCCGTTCGAGGACGGGCCCGGGTCCAAGGACCGGCCGTGTCTGGTGCTGTCGGTGCGGGGCCGTTCCGCAGTCGTCGTCAAGATCACCAGCAGGCATCACGAGGAGCGGCCGGGAGTGATCGCGTTGCCGCCGGGTTCGGTGGGGGACGCGCGGGGACGCCGGAGCTTCCTGGAGACGGACGAGCTGCGGGACGTGCCGTTGTCGGGGTTCCGCCGGAAGGCGGGCGAGCTCGACGCGGGGGTGTGGGGGCGGGTGCGAGGGCTGGGGTGAGCGTGCGGAAGGCGCGGGCGGGATGTTCTCCCGTCCCGCGCCTCCTGTGATCGCGTGGCTGCCGGCGCCGGCAGGTCCGTACGGCCTGTCCGAGTGGTGTGAGAGCCCGTCAGGCCCAGAGCTGGCCTTGCAGGGTCTCGATGGCGGCCTCTGTCGTGGGGGCGGTGTAGACGCCGGTCGACAGGTATTTCCAGCCGCCGTCGGCGACGACGAAGACGATGTCGGCGGACTCGCCGGCCTTGACGGCCTTGCGGCCGACGCCGATGGCGGCGTGGAGTGCGGCGCCGGTGGAGACGCCCGCGAAGATGCCCTCCTGCTGGAGGAGCTCGCGGGTGCGGGTGACGGCGTCGGCGGAGCCGACGGAGAAGCGGGTGGTGAGCACGGAGGCGTCGTAGAGCTCGGGGACGAAGCCCTCGTCGAGGTTGCGCAGGCCGTAGACGAGGTCGTCGTAGCGCGGTTCGGCGGCGACGACGGTGACGTCGGGCTTGTGCTCCCTGAGGTACCGGCCGACGCCCATGAGGGTGCCGGTGGTGCCGAGTCCCGCCACGAAGTGGGTGATGGAGGGCAGGTCGGTGAGGATCTCCGGCCCGGTGGTGGCGTAGTGGGCGCCGGCGTTGTCCGGGTTGCCGTACTGGTAGAGCATGACCCAGTCGGGGTGCTCGGCGGAGAGTTCCTTGGCCACGCGTACGGCGGTGTTCGAGCCGCCCGCGGCGGGGGACGAGATGATCTCGGCACCCCACATGGTGAGCAGGTCGCGCCGTTCCTGCGAGGTGTTCTCCGGCATGACGCACACGATGCGGTAGCCCTTGAGCCTGGCCGCCATGGCGAGTGAGATGCCGGTGTTGCCGCTGGTGGGTTCGAGGATCGTGCAGCCGGGTGTCAGGCGGCCGTCCTTCTCCGCCTGTTCGACCATGTGGAGCGCGGGGCGGTCCTTGATCGATCCGGTGGGGTTGCGGTCCTCGAGCTTGGCCCAGATCCGTACGTCGTCGGACGGGGACAGCCGCGGGAGGCGGACGAGGGGGGTGTTCCCCACGGCCGCCAGCGGGGAGTCGTACCGCATCAGCGCATGCCGCCGGCGACGGCCGGGAGGATGGTGACGTTGTCGCCGTCGGCGAGCTTGGTGGAGATGCCGTCGAGGAAGCGGACGTCCTCGTCGTTGAGGTAGACGTTCACGAAGCGGCGGAGCTGGCCGCCGTCGACGATGCGCTCGCTGATGCCGTTGTGGCGGCTCTCCAGATCGGCGAACAGGTCGGCGAGGGTGTCCCCGCTGCCCTCGACCGCCTTGGCGCCGTCGGTGTAGGTGCGGAGGATGGTCGGGATGCGGACCTCGATGGCCATGGCGTGGGCTCCTGTCGAAAGCGTGGAGGTGGCGTGGGGCGCGCGTTTGTGCCCCCGCTCGGGGGTGGGGCGTACGTGGTGCGCTCGGACCGCGGCTCAGGCCGTGCGGTTCACGGGCAGGCGGCAGCGGGACACATCGCGCTGGACAGCCTGCACAGGTCGACGTGCAGCCGCGCGACGAGCAGCATGCCCGGGGCCTTTTCGCTCACGTCATGGGGAACCATGCGGTCATCGTATCGATTCCCCCCCTGGAAACCCGAGTGTGATCCCACATCGTGGATGGTGAGCGTTCGGCATGTGGGCGATCGGAGGGCGGCCGGCACATCCGGAGCCGCCCCCCGGGGTGTCAGGCCGCCGTGGGGTAGGCCTCGACGACCTCGACCTCCTCCTCGGTGATCTCGCCGTCCACGATGCGGTACGAGCGGAACTGGAAGGGGCCGGCGTCGTCGGTGTCGGCGGTGGAGACCAGCACGTAGTGGGCGCCGGGCTCGTTGGCGTACGTGAGGTCGGTGCGGGACGGGTAGGCCTCGGTCGCGGTGTGGGAGTGGTAGATGATCACCGGCTCCTCGTCACGGTCGTCCATCTCGCGGTAGAGCTTCAGCAGGTCCGCCGAGTCGAACTCGTAGAACGTGGGTGAGCGCGCGGCGTTGAGCATGGGGACGAAGCGTTCGGGGCGGCCCGTGCCGGCCGGGCCGGCGACCACGCCGCACGCCTCGTCGGGGTGGTCCGCGCGGGCGTGCGCGACGATCTGGTCGTAGAGCGCCTGGGTGAGGGTCAGCATGGCGCCCAGGATAAGCAGACGGGCCCCCGCGTACCGAGGCGTGGTACGCGGGGGCCCGTATGCCGGACGCGGCCGTTGGGGCGACCGGTCTCCCGGAGGCGCTGTCGCGCGGTCAGCGCTTGGCGAAGGCGGCGTTCTCGGGGTTGCGCGCCTTGAGCACCAGGTAGGAGACGCCGAGGAGGAGACCCCAGACGGGCGCGCAGTACAGCGAGATCCTGGCGTCCTTGTCGATGGCCATCATGACGATGACGAGGCCGATGAACGCGAGGGCGAACCAGCTGCTGAAGGGTGCCCCGGGCGCCTTGAAGGTGGACTGGGGCAGCTCGCCGCGGTCGGCCTTGGCGCGGTAGCGGATCTGGCAGATCAGGATCATGATCCACGCCCACATGCCGGAGATGGTCGCGAAGGAGACGACGTAGTTGAAGGCGTCGCCCGGCCACTGGTAGTTGATCCAGACGCCGACGAGCATCAGCGCGGCGGAGAACGTGGTGCCGGCCAGCGGGAGCCCGTTCCTCGTCAGCCTGGTGAACGCCTTCGGGCCCTGCCCGTTGAGCGCGAGGTCCCGCAGCATGCGTCCGGTGGAGTACATCCCGGAGTTGCAGGAGGACAGCGCGGCGGTGAGCACGACGAAGTTGACGATGGCGGCGCCGATGCCGAGACCCATCTCCTCGAACGCCGCGACGAACGGCGAGACGCCCGGCTCGAAGGTGCTCCACGGGACCACGGACAGGATCATGATCAGTGCGCCGACGTAGAAGACGGCGATGCGCCACGGCACGGTGTTGATGGCCTTGGGCAGGACGGTCTTCGGGTCCTTGGACTCACCGGCGGTGACGCCGACGAGCTCGACGGCGAGGAACGCGAACATCACGATCTGGAGGGTCATCAGCGTGCCGCTGACGCCCTCGGGGAAGAAGCCGCCGTCGTTCCACAGGTTGGCGACCGTCGCGGTGTCACCGGCGTCGGAGAAGCCGACCGTGAGCACCCCGGCGCAGATCAGGATCATGCCGATGATCGCGGTGACCTTGACCATCGAGAACCAGAACTCGAGCTCGCCGAAGAGCTTCACCGAGATGAGGTTGGCGCCGTACAGGATGAAGGTGAACACCAGCGCGGACAGCCACTGCGGGATATCCCACCAGTACGTCATATAGGTGGCCGCGGCGGTGACTTCGGTGATTCCGGTGACGACCCAGAAGAGCCAGTACGTCCAGCCGGTCACGAATCCGAAGAAGGGGCCGAGGAATTCGCGCGCGTACTCCGAGAAGGAGCCGGACACCGGGCGGTACATGAGGAGTTCGCCCAGGGCGCGCATGATGAAGAAGATGACCAGTCCCGCGATGGCGTACGCCAGGATGAGGCTGGGGCCCGCCCGGTCGATGGCCTTGCCGGCGCCGAGGAAGAGTCCCGTGCCGATGGCTCCGCCGATGGCGATCATCTGGATCTGGCGGGCGCCCAGGCCACGCTGGTAGCCCTCGCCCGCCTGGGCGTCGCCGGCCTTCGGGCCGTCCGCCTGTCCGTTGTCGACCTGCGCCGATGTCATGGTGGTGCGCCTTTCTCCACGCCGATCCGCGCCGCCGTCGGCGTCGGATCAGGTCCTGATCCCCCCGGATATGGATGGAGTGCCGCCGGCGTTCGGCCGGCTCGTAGCGCCCCCGGGGACAGGGGTGGCGTCCCCGGGCGGTCGTGAAGATTTATCACGGACACCGGGTCCGGTCGTCGGACATCGTGTGGCCCACACCACAGGAAAAAGCGGACAAGCGTTTCCAGGCACGGCAAAGGAGGCCGTTCAGGTGACGGGATCGTTATTCGGATTTGAGCATCCGTTGAGCGAACGCGGCGGAGTCAGTCGGGCATCAGCGTTTCGACGAGTGTCTCCTGCAGCGCGCCGAGCCAGAGATAGGCCATCACCATGGGTTTGCGCGGATCGCTGTCGGGGAGCCGGTAGAGCGAGCCGCCTTGCCCCTCGTCCTCGTCGGACACCTCCAGCCGGGTGCCGATCGTGAGCCGGAGGTCGTTGAGTGATCCCAGCCAGTGGTGGCACTCCTCGGCGGTGAGGGTGAGGACCGCGCCGCTGTCGGCCACGGGGGCGAGCGCGTCGAGCGACCGGACGACGGCGAGGGCGTCGTCGCGCTTGCGGGTGCGCAGGTCGTTCTCCGTGAAGCGGCGGAATTCGGCCGACGCCTCCCGCAGTTCCTTGTCCTCGTCGCCGTACGCCTCGGGGAAGAGCCGGGCCAGCGCGGGGTCGGAGGGCGGTTCGCTGGGCCCCTCGGCGAACAGTGCGGCGAGCGGGTCCTCACCCTCGACCGGCTCGTCGCCGGGGCCGATCAGTTCGAGCAGCTGGACGGCGAGGGAGCGCAGGATGGCGATCTCGACCTCGTCGAGCGCGACGGACGCGCCGCCGCCTTGGGTGGCCTCGAAGTGGCCGGCCATGAATTCTCCGATGGTGGGTCGGACGGAGGGGAAGCGGTCGGGTCAGTTGCGGTCCTGGGTCAGCGTGGCCCAGAGCCCGTAGCCGTGCATGGCCTGGACGTCGCGTTCCATCTCCTCGCGGCTGCCGCTGGAGACGACCGCGCGGCCCTTCTGGTGGACGTCGAGCATCAGCTTGTGCGCCTTGTCCTTGGAGTAGCCGAAGTAGGCCTGGAAGACATACGTCACATAGCTCATGAGGTTGACCGGGTCGTTGTGCACCAGCGTCACCCAGGGGACATCGGGTTCGGGGACGGCGAAGGTCTCCTCGGCCGATTCGGGACGTTCGATCTCTACGGGGGCAGCAACGCTCACCTACCCCATGCTGCCACCAGAGAGGGGCCCGCGCACAAACGGCGCCCCCATCTCGTCACTTTGACGAATAGGGAGTAGCATCCCCGGTATGAACTCAGCGGACCTTGGGCGGCGGGTCGGTGTGCCGTCGACCGCGCTCTTCACCGACCAGTACGAGCTCACGATGGTGCAGGCCGCACTGAAGGCCGGCACCGCGGACCGGCGCTCCGTCTTCGAGGCCTTCACCCGCCGGCTGCCCGAAGGGCGGCGCTACGGCGTCGTGGCCGGCACCGGGCGGGTGCTGGACGCGGTGGAGAACTTCCACTTCGACGACGAGATGCTCACCTTCCTGCGCGACCAGCAGGTCGTGGACTCCCCCACCGTCGACTGGCTGGCCGACTACCGGTTCAGCGGCGACATCTGGGGATACCCGGAGGGCGAGGTGTACTTCCCGGGCTCGCCACTCCTGCGGGTCGAGGGCTCCTTCGCCGAGTGCGTGCTGCTGGAGACCGTGATCCTCTCGATCCTCAACCACGACTCCGCGATCGCAGCCGCCGCCTCCCGGATGTCGTCGGCCGCGCAGGGCCGCCGGCTCATCGAGATGGGCGCGCGGCGCACCCACGAGCTGTCGGCGGTGGCGTCGGCCCGCGCCGCGTACGTCGGCGGTTTCCACACCACCTCGGACCTGGCGGCCGGCTTCCGGTACAACATCCCGACCGTCGGGACGAGCGCGCACGCCTTCACGCTCCTGCACGACAGCGAGCGGGACGCCTTCCGGGCGCAGGTGGACTCGCTGGGCCGGGGCACCTCGCTGCTGGTCGACACCTACGACGTCACCGAGGCCGTCCGTACGGCGGTGGAGGTGGCGGGTCCGGAGCTCGGAGCCGTACGGATCGACTCGGGCGACCTGCTGCTCGTCGCCCACCGGGTCCGGCAGCAGCTGGACGAGCTCGGTGCCACGGAGACGAAGATCGTGGTGACCTCCGACCTGGACGAGTACGCGATCGCCTCGCTGGCCGCCGCGCCCGTCGACGCCTACGGGGTGGGCACGCAGCTGGTCACCGGGAGCGGGCACCCGACCTGCTCCATGGTCTACAAGCTGGTGGCACGTGCGCGGTCGGCGGATCCGGGCGACCCGCTGCTGCCGGTGGTGAAGAAGTCGCTGGGCGCGAAGTCGTCGAGGGGCGGCCGCAAGTGGGCGGCGCGCCGGCTGGACGAGACCGGGGTGGCCGAGGCCGAGGTGATCGGCACCGGGGAGGTCCCGGCCGGGCTGGTGGACCGGCAGATGCAGATCGAGCTGGTCAGGGGCGGCGAGGTGGTCGGCAGGGAACCGCTGGAGACCGCGCGGGAACGGCACGTCGCGGCGCGCGGCGGGCTGCCGATGTCGGCGATGCAGCTGTCCCGGGGTGAGCCCGTACTGCCGACGGAGTACGTGTGAGGCGGGCCGCGCCCCGTGGTTCCCGTCGCTCTCACACCGGTCCCCGGGCGAGAGCGACGCGTGTGCCCCCTCCCGCGGGGTACATCGAGTCTCTAGGCTCGGTGGCATCCCCACCGTTCGTGTCCGCATGACCCGCCGAATCCCCACCGAAGGACAACCGCCATGCATCGCGCCTTGATCGTCGTTGACGTTCAGAACGACTTCTGCGAGGGCGGCAGCCTCGCGGTGGCGGGCGGCGCCGATGTCGCCGCCGCCATCACCGACCTGATCGGTGAGGCCCAGCCCGGTTACAGCCACGTCGTGGCCACCCGGGACCACCACGTCGACCCGGGTGACCACTTCTCCGCGACGCCCGACTTCGAGCACTCCTGGCCGCCGCACTGTGTCGCCGGCACGGAGGGCGTGGGCTTCCACCCCAATTTCGCCCCCGCGGTGGCCTCCGGCGCGATCGACACCGTGTTCGACAAGGGGGCGTACGCCGCGGCGTACAGCGGTTTCGAGGGCGTCGACGAGAACGGCACCGGGCTCGCCCGGTGGCTGCGGGACCGGTCGGTCACCGCCGTCGACATCGTCGGCATCGCCACGGACCACTGCGTGCGGGCCACCGCCCTGGACGCCGCCCGGGAGGGCTTCACCACGCACGTGCTGCTCGACCTGACCGCCGGAGTGGCCGAGGGGACCACCGAGCGGGCCCTGGCGGAGCTGCGGAGCGCCGGTGTGGAGCTGTCGGGCAAGCCGGTCGTCTGACCGCTCGCCGGGCGCCCTCAGGCCGCCGGGCGGGCCGGTCCCGCGTATCCGGCGGATCCCAGCAGCGCCCGTATCGGATGCCACAGCTCCTGGCCGGCCTGGGGCGCCGCACGCCACAGCAGCCCGTCCGGATGGTGCAGGACCGCCGTCACCTCGTCCGGGGTGGGCGGCTGGGCGTTGCCCCTGAGGTAGACGGCGCGGAGTCCGAGGTTGCGCAGCCTGGTCAGGGCGCGCGCCCGGTTCGCCGCGTGCACCAGCACCCGCACCGGCTCCCCGGGGCCTGACACCCCGGACGGGCCGTTCAGGGTCAGCGCCACCACCACGGTGCCGTCGGGCAACCTGCAGAAACCTCCGCCTGCCATGCTTCGCGCTCCCCCGTAAGACTTCGCGTCAATAAGGATTTGGTAGGACGCACCTAAACACGATCGGCCGCCGCCCGCTAGAGGGCGACGGCCGATCATGGTGCTACCGGCGACTTCACCGGCTACTTGGTCGAGGGACCGACCTTCACGGTGATCGTCGAGCCGCTGAGCGGCTCGTTCACGATGGAGATCCGGGTGTTGGTGTCGGAGACGTCGACGCTTCCGGTCGGGTTCTCCTCGTACCAGTACGTGCCCTTGCGGTCGTCGAAGACCGGTACGCCCAGCGACGGCTTGATCTTCAGCGCGACGTCCGCGTTGTGCAGCGTGAAGCCCTTGTTCGGGTACCAGCTGAACGGCGCGTCGAAGGGCTGGATCTTGTTGCGCAGGAGCGTGCCGTCCGTCCACTTCAGCGGCTTGGCGTGGGAGTCCACCGGAAGGATCAGGCCCTTACCGGGGTGGACCGACGTGTTGTTGTCCTTCTGGGAGGTGTCCCAGAGCCACACCATCAGGCCGTTCTGGTACGAGTAGTGCTCGACCCAGTCCGGGCGGGTGGTGGAGAAGCCGAAGTTGTACGGGCCGACCTCGAGGGTCTTGTCGTACGAGACGTACTGGCGGTTCTCGGCGATGTAGTACTGCGGGTAGTCGTCGGTGAACGACGCACCGGTCCGCGAGAAGCCCTTGGCGGTCCAGCCGTTGTCGTCGCCCTCGGCGCCGTCCGAGAAGAGCGCGGCACCGTCCGCGGTGATCGTGAGGGCGTCGGCCGCGAAGCCCTTGCCGCCCGCGCCGCCGTCCGTCTGGTAGCGGAAGCGGAGGTCGATCTTCTTGCCCGCGTAGGCGTCCAGCGGGAACGAGAGCTTCTTGTACGCCCCCGAGACGTCGGTCAGGGCCGGCTTGTCACTGGCGTCGCGCGGGATGGCCTGGCCGTCGGCCGTGCCGTCGAGCGCGGTCCAGCTGGTGCCGCCGTTCTCCGAGACCTCGGTGTAGAGGTAGTCGTAGTCGGCCTCGATGTCGTACCAGCCGGAGAGGTCCAGCGAGGCGGCGGACCGGCCGGTCAGGTCGACCGAGCGGGTCAGGGTGTTCGACAGGTCGTCACCCATGCCGCTCCACCACTGCTTCGAGCCCTCGGCGGGCTCGGTGACAGTCGTGGTGACGGACTTCTCGGGCAGCTCGACGACGAGCGCCTGCTTGTCCTTGGTGTTGTACTCCGCGACGCCCAGCTTGTGGGTCGACTTCGTGGCGGCCTTGGCCACGTCGTAGTCGAGCCAGCCGAGCTGGAGCTTGTCCCAGGCGGTCATGTCGCCGGGGAGGTTGCCTATCTCGCCGTCGCCGGTGCCGAGCCAGGAACCCGCCGACATGAGCGACCAGAAGCCGACGGAGTTCTCGCCACCGCCGGAGGTGTCGTACAGGTCCGGGAGACCGAGGTCGTGGGCGTACTCGTGGGCGAAGACGCCCAGGCCGCCGTTCTCGGGCTGCGCGGTGTAGTCGCCGACCCAGATGCCCGTGTCGCCGATCTGCGCGCCGCCGGCCTTGTTGCCCTCGGGGCCCGTCGCGCCCGCGTCGGTGCCGTACGCGTACCAGCGGTGCGCCCAGATGGCGTTGGTGCCCTCCGCGCCGCCGCCCGCCGACTCGTCCTCGCCGGCGTGGACCAGCTGGAAGTGGTCGATGTAGCCGTCGGACTCGTTGAAGTTGCCGTCACCGTCGAAGTCGTAGCGGTCCCACTCGTCGTACCGCGCCAGATCGGCCTTGATCTCGGCCGGGGTGCGGCCCTTGGCCTTCTGGTCCGCGACCCAGGCGTTGACGCCGTCGCGGACGGTGTCCCAGACGTTCGCGCAGTTGGTCGAGCCGCAGTAGTTGGACCCGTAACGGGCCTCGTTGTACGGGACCTTGACCCAGTCGGAGACCTCGCCGTCGACCGAGTAGCGCCCGGAGGACGTCTTCTCGTAGTACGTCTTCAGCGATTCCTTGCCCTTGCCCTCACCGAAGTAGAGGTCCTGGAAGTGGGCCTGGTCGTAGTCGGCCTGCCAGGCGGTGCTGTTGTCCTTCGCCGGGTCCGGCTCGGCTATCTCGTTGTGCAGCGGCCCGGGTGTGCCGCCGTACTTCTTGACGGGCGGCTTCGGCCCGTCGCCGTCGGGGTCGAACATCGTGGTGTCGTCGACCTTGTCGCCGAACTCCACGAGGATCGTGAATATCTTGTCGGTCTTCTCGCGGCCGAGCTCGACGTACTTGCTCCTGCCGAGCTTGACGACCTTGGAACCGCCCTTGGCGGTCACCTTCTTGTCGCCCGAGAGGACCTGCTCCAGCGCGGCCTGGCGCTGGGCGTCCTGCTCCTTGCTGAAGGGGCCTTCCAGGTCGTGCTCATGGGCCTTGACCGGCGCGGGGTCGCGCCGGTCCACGATGGAGGCTCCGGATGCCGGCGTCCTGTCGTCCGCCTGCGCCGTGGCGAAGGCGGAAGCCGTCGCGGCGGTGGCGGCCAGGCACACGGCGACGGCGGTGGCGCGCAGCGCCCGTCTCTGAGTGGTCACTTGATGCAGTCCTCCCCGGCGTTCGCGTCCGCGGCCAGGGGGTTGATACGGGCCGCGCGCGTTCAACGCGTCACAAGTGACGACATTCGATCGGAGTTATGAGAGAAAAGACAGATCTTGACTTGGACATACCAACTGCACTATGCGGGAGGCCCCTTCCGGTATCCGGACGTCGACGCGAGACCGGCCGGACCGCCGACCGGCGCGCACCGGGCTCCCGTCGGCAGCGGTGTGACTCCGTGCGCCCCCCGTGCACCGGTACCGTGGGTTAGGTCACGCTTACTACCTGTTCCTCCCGGGCATCCACCGTCGTAGAGTCGATTGACAGTGCGAACGTGTTGAGAGACTTCCCTATCCGACGCCCCGAGGACGGATACCGCCATGCCGCGTCCGACTGCCGCCCAGTTCTTCTACGGTTCGGCCACCGTCGTCTTCTCCGCCCTCGCCATGCTGCTGCTGTTCCGCACGGAGTCGGGCCCCGGTGTCGCCGCCGTCGGCACCGTGGCGCTGGCGCTCGGACTGCTGGTGGCCATGGCCCTGCCGGCCCGCACGCAGGCCACCCGGAAGCCGGTGGCACCCCCCACCGCCGCCCGTACGCACCGCATGATCGAGGACATCGAGATCGCGGCGGCACAGCGGCGGCGCGTCGGCGAGCACTCACTGCACCGCTGACCGCCCGTGGGTCAGGGGACGGTGACCACCACGGTCTTGCCCGCCTTGTCCTGGAGCCCCTGCCGGTAGGGCTTGTCCGTGAACATCAGCACGATGTTGATGAGCCACCACAGGCACGGGCAGCACAGCAGCGCCGGAAGCCAGAGCACGACGGCCCGGATCAACGAGGAGCTCGTGTCGGGGACCGAGCCGTCGTTGAGCATCGCGACGCGCATCTTCAGCAGCCGCTTGCCGGGGGTCCGGCCGTCCTTGTGCGTGAAGTACGTGTCATAGGCGACGTACACCACCAGGCCGATCAGCGACCACACCAGCTGATGCCCGGAGTAGGTGTTGCCGATCGCGTTGCCGAAGTCGTCGTTCCCGTCGTCCGACGAGACGTCGACCGCTCCGCCGAAGGGCAGCGAGATCAGGTACAGCGGGATCGAGATGATGAGGAAGTCGATCAGCCGTGCCAGGATCCGCCTGCCCGGCTCGGCGAGCGGGGGCATACCGGCCAGTGGATCCGCACCACCGTGAGGACCTCCGCCGCCGTACGGGTCGTTCGGCGGAGGAGGCGGGGGCGCGCCGCCGCCGTAGGGCGAACCGCCCGGCGAGGGCGGAGGGCCCTGGGGCGGCCGCTTCGAGAAGGGGTCGTCGTCGGGCGGCGGAGGCGGCGGTACGTTACTCATGGGGGCAGTGCACCCCGGCCGGTGGAGCCCCGCAACGGCTGGGGTCCCTTCGGGGGACGGGGTGTCAGCACACGGGCGTACGGCGCCGTTACCGTGCCGCGACGAAGGTGCGCGCCGCCTTGTCGTGCCAGCACTGGCGCCACGGCCGGTCGACCAGGCACCAGAGCACGTTGAGCACGCCGACGACGATCAGGCCCAGCACCCCGTACACCAGCCAGCGGCGCAGGGCGGCGCCCAGGGCCGGCGCGTCGTGGGACTCGATGTCGCACACCTCGAGACCGCAGATCTTCTTGCCCAGCGTGCGGCCCCACTTGGCGGTGGGCAGCGCCTCCAGGACGAAGCCGATGACCAGGAAGGCGGCGAGCACCCCGCCGAACAGTGCGGCCGTGGTGGAGTCCAGCAGCCACACGGTGACCGTCTCGCCGGACGTCCTCGCGGTCTCGATCTTCCGGTCGATGTGGTCCATCGCCCGGGTGACCAGGGGGAAACCGACCGCGCCGACGACCGCGCCGAGGACGACCGTGTCGAGGATCCGGGCCGCCAGCCGCTTCCCGAGTCCCGCCGGCCTGGCGGAGGCCTGGGACCGGGCGAGCTGCTGGAAGTGGTCGTCCACCGGCGGCTTCCAGGGCACGACGGGCTGTTGCTGCTGCGCGGGCCCCGGGCCCTGCTGCTGCGGGGGCGTCGGGCTCGGCTGCTGGGCCTGCGGCTGCTGCGGACGGGTGAGCTGGTGGGCCTGCTGCGGCCAGGACGCGGACCCGCCACCGGGGCCCGGCGTCAGAGGCGTGCTCAGCCCCGGTGCCTGCCGCTGCGGCGCGGGCGTCGGCGCCGCGACGGGGCCCTGCGGTGCGCCGCCGGGCGGCACGGCGCGGATGGTCATCGTCCCGTCGGCCGGGACCGGCCCCTCCTCGCGCGGACGCGGGGGGCGGGCGGTGCCGGGGCCCACCGCACGGATCGTGACCGTGCCGTCGGCGGGCGGGCGGGCCCCGCTGCCGGGCCGGTCGGCCCGGATGGCGACGGTGCCGTCGGTCACCTCGTCGTTGCCGCCGCGCATCCCGGGCAGGGCGCCGCGCGTCGGGTCCGGCCCGCCGGGCCGCCGGGGGTCGGCGGGCGCGCCGTCCGCCGGGACGGGAGGGGCGGGAGGCGTGGCGGACGGTGTCCCGGGTTCGGGCGCCTGCGCGCCGGGTGTACGCGGATCCGGCCCGCCCCAGGAGACGCGCTCGTCGCGTTCACCGCCGAACCCGGTCTGCCGGGAGGTGTCCGCCTGCCAGGCGGTCACCGGCCTGGACCGGCCGGGGGCCTCACCGCCGCCCGTCCCGCCGTCCCGGCCCGTCGCGTCGACCTCGTCGAGGTACATCGGGCCGGTCTCGTCCACCGGGGCCGGCGGCTGCGGGGCCGCGTCGGCCGCCGGGGAGGGCGGCGCCGGTGGAGTCGTCCCGCCCTGCTGAGGTGCGGGCCGGCTCGTGCCGGGGACCCACGAAGCGCCGTTCCAGTACCGGACGTATCCGGGAATGGACGGGTCTGGGTAGTACCCCTCGCGGGGGCTTTCGTCACCGGGTGCCGGGGTTGGGGCGCTCATCACCGTGGTCCCGTATCTCTTCGAGGCCTCAATACAAGGGTCCACATCTATCAGACCGCCGAGCACCGCCGTGCCCGTCCTGCTGTTTGGACCACTTTCAGGGTCCGGGGAAGATTTTCTGGGAAGTCGCGTCATAGACGTCCGGGAGGGCGCTCTCTCCTAGTGCGGTCCGGTCGAGGGACCGGCCCCTACGAGCATCGGAAGGTCGTGCACCCTCATGCAGAACGCCGTGGAACGCGAACTGGAAGTCGAACTGGTCCTGTCGCCCGAGCGGTCGGTCCCCGTGCCAGCCCGCCTGTCCTACTTCACCGACGATCCGTACGCCGTGCACATCACCTTCCACGTCGGCTCCGAGTCGCCCGTGCACTGGACGTTCGCCCGGGAGCTCCTGGTTGAGGGGGCGTTCCGGCCGTGCGGGCACGGGGACGTGCGCATCTGGCCGGCCAGGGCGGGGGACCAGGGCGTCATCTGCGTCGCGCTCACCTCGCCCGACGGCGACGCCCTGCTGGAGGTGCCGTCGGCGGCGGTGGCCGCCTGGGTGGAGCGCACCCTGCGGGTGGTGCCTCCGGGGACCGAGACCACGATGCTCGGGCTGGAGGGGGCGCTCGCCCGACTGCTCACCCCGCTCCCGGCCGACGACCCGTGGCTGAGCGACCCCTGGCCGGGGGAGGAACCGCAGGACGGCGAGGCGTGAGCGCCGGTGCGCGGCCGTCAGAACAGCTTGCCGGGGTTGAGCAGGCCGAGCGGGTCGAACGCAGCCTTGACACCGCGCTGCATCTCGACCCCGACCTCACCGAGTTCGCGGGCGAGCCACTCCTTCTTCAGTACGCCCACCCCGTGTTCTCCGGTGATGGTCCCGCCCAGTTCGAGGCCCAGCGCCATGATCTCGTCGAAGGACTCGCGGGCCCGGCGGGACTCGTCGGCGTCCGTGTGGTCGAAGCAGACGACGGGGTGGGTGTTGCCGTCGCCGGCGTGGGCGCAGACGCCGATGGTGAGCCCGTACTTCTCGGCGACGGCGGCGGTCCCCTCGATCATCGCGCCGAGCCGGGAGCGCGGCACGCACACGTCGTCGATCATCGTGGCGGACTTGACGGTCTCCAGGGCGGGGAGGGACAGGCGGCGCGCCTGGAGCAGGAGTTCGGACTCGGCCGGGTCGTCGGCGGGCACGACCTCGGTGGCGCCGGCCGCGGTGCACAGGTCCCCGACCGCGGCGAGGTCGGCCGCCGGGTCGGGCGTGTCGAAGGCACAGAGGAGCAGCGCCTCGGTCGTCTCGGGCAGGCCCATGGAGGCCAGCGCGTTGACGGCACGCACGGTCGTACGGTCCATCAGTTCGAGGAGTGACGGGGTGTGGCCCCGCTCCATGATGCGGCACACGGCGTCGCAGGCGGCTGCCGCCGAGGGGAACTCGGCGGCCAGCACGAGCTGCTGCGGGGGACGGGGCCGCAACGCGAGGACGGCCTTGACGACGATGCCGAGGCTGCCTTCCGAACCCACGAAGAGCCGGGTGAGGTCGTATCCCGCGACGCCCTTCGCGGTGCGGCGCCCGGTGTTCAGCAGCCGCCCGTCGGCCAGGACGACCTCCAGGCCCAGGACGTACTCGGCGGTGACTCCGTATTTCACGCAGCACAGCCCGCCGGACGCGGTGCCGATGTTGCCGCCGATCGTGCACGTCTCCCAGCTCGACGGATCCGGCGGGTAGTACAGCCCGTGTTCGTTGACGGCGCGGGAGAGCGTCGCGTTGACGACGCCCGGCTCGACGACCGCGATCCGGTCGACCGGGCTGATCTCCAGGATCCGGTCCATCTTCACGAGGGAGAGCACGATGCAGCCGTCGGAGGCGTTGGCCGCGCCCGAGAGCCCGGTCCGCGCGCCCTGGGGCACGACGGGGACGCGGAGGGCGGTGGCGGTCCGCATGACGTGCTGGACCTCCTCGACCGTGCGCGGCAGCACCACCACCGCGGGGTCGCCGGCGTCGCAGAAGCTCGCCATGTCGTGGGCGTACGAGGCGGTGACGTCCGGGTCCGTGATCACCGCGTCGGCCGGGAGACCCGCGCGCAGTCGTTCGAGGAGAGCGTCCATGATCCAAGCGTGACACCCGGGGCCAATGGTGTGAACCCGTCTGCGTCAGCCTTCGCGGAACGCGATGTGATCGTCGTACTGACGCAGAGTGATGGCCATGGATGCCAAGCCGCAGCAGAACCCGGAGCCACCCCTCTCCACCCTGCCGCCCCAGGGTGCGACGTCCGTCCCACCGCCTCCCGCGTCGATGCGCACCACACTGCGCAGGGCGGCGTTCGGCGCGATCGCCGGAGCCGTGCTCGTGGCCGGTGCGGTGATGGCCGTACCGGACGGCGCCGGGAAGGCGGGGCCTCCCGAGCCGGGGCCCGTGGCGCGGGCCGAGGCCGCTGCGGCGGCGGGCTCACCGGCGTCCCTGTCCGACCTGACGGCCCTCATCGGCGACCGGCAGAAGTGGGTGGAGACGCACCCCGCCGACGCCCCGTCCTGGGCGGTCCTCGGCACGGCGTACGTCGAGTGGGGGCGGCGGTCCGCCGACGCGGCCTACCTCACCCGTGCCGAGCAGGCCCTCAGGCGTTCTCTGGCCGCGCAGCCGGGCGAACGCGGGAACACGCAGGCCTGGGTGGGTCTCGGGGCACTCGCCAACGCCAGGAACGACTTCCTCGCCGCGAAGAAGTGGGGCGAGACGGTCCGCTCACGGCAGCCGAAGGACTGGGCGGCGTATCCGGTGCTGATCGACGCCTACAACGGCCTCGGCGAGTACGCGGCGGCCGCCAGGGCGACGGAGAAGTTCGGCAGCCTGCGCCAGGGCGCCCCCGCCCTGGCCAGGACGTCCGAGATGTACCGCAACCAGGGCTGGCGCGAGGATGCCCTGGCCACCGCCCAGGAGGCGGCGGACCGCGCCACCTCACCGGCCGGGAAGGCGGCGGCCGTACACCGGCTCGGGGACCTCGCCGCGGAACGCGGGGAGCCGGCGCAGGCGCTCGCCCAGTACGACGCCGCGCTGCGCACGGACCGCGGCCACCTGGCCTCCCTCGCCGGCAGGGCCCGCGCCCTGGCGGCACTGGGCCGCACGGACGAGGCGCTGGCGGACTACCGGACGGTGACGACGAAGCTGCCCCGCCCCGAGTACGTGCTCGAACTGGGCGAGCTCTACGAGTCACTGGACCTGGACGGCGACGCCCGCACGCAGTACGCGAAGCTGCGCGAGCTCCTCGGACGGGCGAGGACGGCCGGGGTCGACGAGGCCCTGACGGAGGCCCGCTTCGAGGCCGACCACGGCGACCCGGAGGCTGCGGTGGAGCTGATGCGCACCGCGTGGGGGGCCCAGCGCCGCAGCTCGGAGGTGGCGGACGCGCTGGCCTGGTCGCTGCACCGGGCGGGCCGGAGCGAGGAGGGCTTGCAGTACGCGGAGCGGGCCGTGGGGACGGGCGTGCGGAACGCCTCGTACGCCTACCACCTGGGGATGATCGAAAGTGCCCTGGGCCAGGAAGGCCCGGCCCGCGGTCACCTGGAGGAGGCCCTCCGCACGGATCCGGACTTCTCACCGCTGGCCGCTCCGCTGGCACGGGAGGCCCTGGACGACCTGGGCGAGCCCGCGGCGGGCGGACCGGCGCAGATGGAGCCGCCGGAGCCGGAGCCCTCCGCCGAGCCCGAGCCCACGAGGGAGACCCGGCCGGAGCCCTCGCCGGAGGCCTCACGGGACGCGTCGCGGGAGGCCGGCAAGGAGGCCGGGGCCGAACCGGGCCCGGAGCCCTCGCAGCCGGCGGCCCCGTCCCCGCAGGTGAAACCCGGCGCCTCGGCGACCCCGTGACCGACCGCATGCGGAAGGGGCCGTCCTCCCGGCCGGGAGGACGGCCCCTTCCGTGCGGTGGCTAGAGGTTGCCGCGCTTCTCCTGCTCGCGCTCGATCGCCTCGAACAGCGCCTTGAAGTTGCCCTTGCCGAAGCCCATCGAGCCGTGCCGCTCGATCATCTCGAAGAAGACCGTCGGGCGGTCCTGGACCGGCTTGGTGAAGATCTGGAGCAGGTAGCCGTCCTCGTCACGGTCGACGAGGATCTTCAGCTCACGCAGCGTCTCCACGGGCACCCGGGTCTCGCCCGCCCACTCCCCCAGGGTGTCGTAGTACGAGTCGGGGGTGTCGAGGAACTGCACACCGGCCGCCCGCATCGCCTTCACGGAGGCGACGATGTCGTTCGTGGCGAGCGCGATGTGCTGGACGCCCGCGCCGCCGTAGAACTCCAGGTACTCGTCGATCTGCGACTTCTTCTTCGCGATCGCCGGCTCGTTGATGGGGAACTTCACCTTCAGCGTGCCGTCGGCGACGACCTTCGACATCAGGGCGGAGTACTCGGTGGCGATGTCGTCGCCGACGAACTCCTTCATGTTGGTGAAGCCCATGACCTTGTTGTAGAAGGACACCCACTCGTTCATCCGGCCGAGCTCGACGTTGCCGACGCAGTGGTCGATGGCCTGGAAGGTCCTCTTGGCCGCGGGCTCCACGATCGGGCTCGCGGCCGTGTAGCCGGGGAGGTACGGCCCGTCGTAGCGGCCGCGCTCGACCAGCGTGTGGCGGGTCTTCCCGTACGTCGCGATGGCGGCCAGGACGACCGTGCCGTGCTCGTCCTCGACCTCGTAGGGCTCGGTGACGCCCCGCGCCCCGTGCTCGACGGCGTACGCGTAGGCCGCGCGGGCGTCGGGGACCTCGATGGCGAGGTCCACCACGCCGTCGCCGTGGGCGTGCACGTGGTCGGCGAGGAACGTGCCCCACTCGGTGGACGCCTTGATGACGGAGGTGAGGACGAAGCGGGCCGAGCCGTTGGTCAGGACGTAACTCGCCGTCTCGCGACTGCCGTTCTCCGGTCCGGAGTAGGCGACGAGCTTCATGCCGAAGGCGGTCGAGTAGTAGTGCGCCGCCTGCTTGGCGTTGCCCACCGCGAAGACGACCGCGTCCATTCCCTTGACCGGGAAGGGGTCGGCCTGCCGGGCGGTGTCGGGGGTGGTGTGCACAGTCTGAGTCATGTCCGAAGGTTCCCGCCGCTTCGCAAGGTGCGCAACAGTTCGCCGTTCCACTGGTCAATCCGTACACCCTGCCGCCAGGATGAGCGGGCTGTCTGTACAGGCTGACCACAGGGAGGCGGACCATGGGGATCGATCGACTGGACGGCCGGCTCATCGTGCTGCTGGCCCGTGAGCCCCGTATCGGTGTACTGGAGGCCTCACGGCGGCTGGGGGTGGCGCGCGGGACGGTACAGGCGCGCCTGGACCGGCTTCAGTCGAATGGCGTCATCCGCGGGTTCGGCCCGGACGTCGACCCGGCCGCGCTCGGCTACCCCGTTACCGCGTTCGCCACGCTGGAGATCAAGCAGGGGCAAGGCACCGATGTGCGAGCCCATTTGAGCCGGGTGCCCGAGGTCCTGGAACTCCACACGACGACCGGCCGGGGGGACATGTTCTGCCGGCTCGTGGCCCGCTCGAACGCCGACCTCCAACGGGTGATCGACCTGGTCGTCGGCTTTGATGGCATCGTCCGGGCCTCCACGGCGATCGTCATGGAAAACCCGGTGCCGCTGCGTATTATCCCGCTGGTTGAGCAGGCTGCAGAGGACACCGACTGAGCCGAGGGAGCAACATGTGAACTTCTGGGAGTATGTGGGCACCAGGCACCAGCAGTTGCTCACCGACACGTTTCAGCACGCCAGCGCGGTCTTCCAGTGCATGGTCATCGCCACCGTTCTCGGCGTCCTGATCGGTGTCGTCAGCTACCGCAGCGGCTGGGGCGGATCCCTGGCGATCACGTCCACCTCGGCGGTCCTGACCATCCCCTCG
The DNA here is from genome assembly GCF_044385685.1 of Streptomyces sp. ALB3. Lineage (NCBI taxonomy): Bacteria > Bacillati > Actinomycetota > Actinomycetes > Kitasatosporales > Streptomycetaceae > Streptomyces > Streptomyces sp. ALB3. The sequence continues at coordinate 303,242 of NZ_JBISCE010000041.1, forward strand.
CTCGCGGCGATCGGCCTGCTCATCCCGCTGGTCGGACTCGGGGTCCCGCCCACCGTGATCATCCTGACCCTGTACGGGCTGCTGCCCATCGTCCGCAACTGCATCGTCGGGCTGCGCGGGGTCGACCCGTCCCTCGTCGACGCGGCGAAGGGGATCGGGATGTCCCGGACGAGGCGGCTGCTCAAGGTGGAACTGCCGCTCGCGTGGCCCCCCATCCTGACCGGCATCCGTGTCTCCACCCAGATGCTGATGGGCATCGCCGCCATCGCCGCTTACGCCTCGGGCCCCGGTCTCGGCAACGAGATCTTCCGCGGGCTCGCCTCACTCGGAAGCGCCAACGCCATCAACCAGGTCCTCGCCGGCACGATCGGCATCGTCATTCTCGCTCTGCTCTTCGACGCCGCGTACGTACTGCTCGGGCGGCTCACCATCTCCAGGGGGATCCGTGCCTGAGACCACTGCCGGGCCGGTGGAGCCGGCCCCGCCCCGCCCCGCCACCTCGGGTGCCACCATCCAGCTGGAGGACCTCAGCAAGTCCTACCCGGGCAGCCCCACACCCGCCGTGGACAACGTGTCGATGGACATCAGGGCCGGGGAGACCGTGATCCTCGTCGGCCCGTCCGGCTGCGGGAAGTCCACCACGCTCAAGATGATCAACCGACTGATCGAGCCGACGTCCGGGCGCATCAGGATCGGCGACGAGGACGTCACCGACATGGACCCGGTGAAGCTGCGCCGCAAGATCGGTTACGCCATCCAGTCCTCCGGTCTCTTCCCGCACATGACGGTCGCGGAGAACATCGCCCTGGTGCCGAAGATGACGGGCTGGTCGAAGTCCGGGATCAAGGACCGCGTCGAGGAGATGCTCGACCTGGTCGGGCTGGACCCCCGGGAGTTCCACGGGCGCTACCCGCGCCAGCTCTCCGGTGGCCAGCAGCAGCGTGTCGGAGTGGCGCGGGCCCTCGCCGCGGACCCGCCGGTGCTGCTGATGGACGAGCCGTTCGGGGCGGTCGACCCGATCACCCGCGACCACCTCCAGGACGAGCTGATCCGGCTCCAGCACGAACTGCACAAGACGATCGTCTTCGTCACCCACGACTTCGACGAGGCGATCAAGCTGGGCGACCGGATCGCGGTGCTGCGGGAGCAGTCGCACATCGCGCAGTTCGACACCCCGGAGGCCATCCTCACCAACCCGACGGACGACTTCGTCTCCGGCTTCGTGGGGGCGGGCGCGGCCCTGAAGCGGCTCAACCTCACCCGCGTGCGGGACGTGGGCATCGCCGACTTCCCCACGGTGACGGTCGAGGACCCGCTCCAGTCGATCTTCAACAAGCTGCGGGACGGACATCACAACGAGCTGCTGATGCTGGACCGCAGGAACCGCCCGTACAAGTGGCTGCGGCGCGGCGACCTGATGCGGGCCAAGGGATCGCTGGCCAGGGCCGGCCAGCTGGTGCACGACACGGTGACGCGGGACGCGACCCTGCACGACGCGCTGGAGGCGGTACTGACCGACAGCAGCGGGCGGGTCGCCGTGACGGGGCGGCGCGGCGAGTTCATCGGTGTGGTCGACATGAGCACCCTGATGAACTCCGTGCAGGAACTCCTCGAGGCGGACCGGCTCGCCGCCATGGAGCAGGAGCACGACGACGACGAGGAGCGGGCCCGGCGGACGGAACGGGAGCCGGAGGGTGGTGGCAGCGGGCTATGACCCCCAGTCATCAGGCGCCCCCGAAGGGGCAGCGACCGCACGGGGAGCACGACGTGGGAGGCCACGCCTTCCGTGACGAGGAGGCCGAGCCCTCTCCGCCGCCGTCCGGTCCGAAGCGCCGCATCACCTGGAAGAAGCTCGTGCTGGTGCCGGCCGTCTGCGCGGTCGTCCTGGTCGCGACCTACCTGTGGATCACCAACGTCGACCTCGACTCCGTCGCGCAGAACTCACTGGCCGGCGACACCGTACAGCTGCGCTGGTGGCAGCACGTCAGGCTGACGGCCATCTCCACCTTCTGGGTGCTGATCATCGCCATTCCGCTCGGGATCGCGCTGACCCGGCGCGGCCTGAAGAAGGCCGCTCCCGGCGTCACCGCCCTCGCCAACATCGGCCAGGCCACCCCCGCGATCGGGCTGCTGGCGCTGCTGGTCATCTGGCTGGGCATCGGCCCGTCGACCGCCATCATCGGCATGGTGATCTACGCGGTCCTGCCGGTCCTGTCCAACACGGTGGCCGGCCTGAACTCGATCGAGCCCACTCTCGTGGAGGCCTCCCGGGGCATCGGCATGTCGGCGACGGGCACGCTCACCAGGGTCGAGCTGCCGCTCGCCGTCCCGCTGATCCTGGCGGGCGTACGGACGGCGCTGGTGCTCAACGTGGGCACGGCGACCCTCGCCACCTTCGGCGGCGGCGGCGGACTCGGCGACCTGATCACCTCGGGGATCCAGACGCAGCGCATGCCCGTGCTGGTGCTCGGATCCGTACTGACGGTGGTGCTGGCACTGCTCGTGGACTGGCTGGCCTCGCTGGCCGAACTGTGGCTGACGCCGCGCGGACTGGAGGAAGCGTGAGGGTACGTACGGGCCTGGCATCGGCGGCCGCGCTCGCCCTCCTGCTCACGGGGTGCGGGCTGAAGAGCGGATCACCGCTGGTCGACGAGGTGGAACCGGGGTCGGTCGGGCAGGGGCAGCCGCTCAAGGGCGCGTCGCTGACGGTGACCTCGAAGAACTTCAGCGAGAACATCATCCTCGGACACATCATGGGCCTGCTCTTCAAGGCGGCCGGCGCCGAGGTGCTGGACCGGACGAACCTGCCGGGGTCGATCAGCGCCCGCGAGGCGGTCGTCAAGGGCGAGGCCGACGCCCTGTACGACTACACGGGCACGGCGTGGATCACCTACCTGGGCCACGCCGAGCCGGTCGTAGACCCGCAGAAGCAGTACGAGGTGGTCCGCGACGAGGACAAGGGCAACGGGGTGACCTGGCTCCCGCCGTCCACGCTCGACAACACGTACGCCCTGGCCATCAGCAAGAAGAACAACGCCAGATACAAGCTGAAGACGCTCTCGGACGTGGCCGAGCTCGCGAAGAAGGACCCGAAGGCCGTCACGATCTGCGTGGAGAACGAGTTCGCCTCGCGCGACGACGGGCTGCCGGGCATGCAGAAGAAGTACGGCATGAAGCTGCCGGCTTCGAGCATCCAGAAGATGGACGCGGGGATCATCTACACCCAGGTCTCCGAGTCCGACTCCTGCCTGCTCGGCGAGGTGTACACCACCGACGGCCGCATCAAGGCGATGGACCTGGACGTCATGGAGGACGACAAGCAGTTCTTCCCCAACTACAACGCGGCCCCCGCCATCCACACGGCGACCCTGAAGGAGTACCCGGAGATCGCCGGGCTGCTGGCCCCGGTCACCGAGAAGCTGACCACGCCGCTCGCGCAGGAGCTGAACTCCAAGGTGGACGTGGACGGGCAGGACCCGCACGAGGTGGCGAAGGACTGGCTGGTGAAGGAAGGATTCATCAGGGAGGGCTGAGCGGAAGCGGGAGTTCCAAAGAGTTCGTTGCAAAAAAACGTTGCAAAGCCTTCTTTGCAACTCTATGGTCGTCACATGCCACCGAACGAGCCCGAAAGCGGGCCGGCGTCGTACGCCGAAGACCCGAGGATCCACCACGTCGACACTCGCACCCTGCGCGGACTCGCCCACCCCCTACGCATCCGGCTGCTGAACGCCCTGAGGGAGTTTGGCCCCGCCACCGCCTCCGGACTCGCCGACCGTCTCGGCGAGTCCAGCGGCGCCACCAGCTACCACCTGCGCCAGCTCGCCGCGTACGGCTTCGTGGAGGACGACCCGGACCGCGGCAAGGGGCGGGAGCGCTGGTGGAAGGCCGTCCACACGGGCACGGTCTTCGGACACACCGAGAACTTCATGCAGCACCCGGACCCCGAGGTGCGCGGAGCCATCGGAGTCGTACTCCACGAGGTCGCCACCACGCACGCCCAGGAGCTGAACACCTGGCTCGGGACGATGCACGAGTGGCCCGAGGAGTGGCGCCGGGCCTTCGACCTCAGTGACTTCAAGCTGCGCCTCACCCCTGAACTCTCCCTGGAGCTGGCGGAGAAAATGCAGGAACTGGTGCACAGCTACCGGGACCGCGTCCCCGAGGGCACCGAGGGATCGGCTGTCGTCCGCACTCACCTGCACGTGTTCCCGCGTCCCACCGACTGAGGGGATCACCGTCATGCACAGCGACATCCATCACCTGCTCCACGCCTACCGCGCCACCGAACTCCGTTACGAGGCACGGAAGTACGCTCCCGCGCACCCCGGACTGCGCCACCGTGTGGGCTGGGCGATGATCGAACTGGGCCTGCGCCTGACGCAGGCCGGGCCGGCCCCGACCCGCGCCGCGCGAGCGGCCTGACCCGTGGACGGGGGGAAGCCGATCCGGCGCCGCACGCCGCTCGCAGCCGTCCTCGGGGCCAACACCGCGGGTACGTCACTGACCCTCATCGGGGCCGTGGTTCGTACTTGCGACCAGCGGGAGCGGTCAACCCCATCCTCACCACGGTGACCTACGAACGTGTCCCCGAGAAGCTGCGGAGCCGGGTGTCCGGCGCGCTCACGGCGGGCTGCGAACTCGCCATGCCGGTGGGGGTCTCGTGGCGGGCCTGCTGGTGGAGGGCCTGCGCGCCACGGGGGCGCTGCTGACGATGGGCGGGGTGTACTTCCTGGCGACGCTCAGTCCGCTCGTCCTCCACGCGTGGCGCGGCATGGACGCCACTCGACCCCAGGTCAGCAGCTCGGGACCTTCCCTCCCTGGTCCAGAGCCCGCAGCGAGGACACCGCGCCCTTCAGCGTCGTGACGGGGATCAGCCGCAGGCCCTCGGGGCGCTCGGCCTCGGCCTGCTTGCACTCGGCCTTCGGCACCAGGAAGACGGTCGCGCCGTCCCGCCGGGCGGCCTGCGTCTTGAGGGAGACCCCGCCGACCGCGCCGACCGTACCGTCGGCCTCGATGGTCCCCGTCCCGGCGACGGTGCGCCCGCCGGTCAGATCACCGCCGGAGCCGTCGCCGGCCAGCTTGTCGATGATGCCCAGCGAGAAGAACAGGCCCGCGCTGGGCCCGCCGACATCGGCGAGGTTCAGGGTGATGTCCACCGAGCCGGGCTTCTTGTCCAGGTAGTCCAGAGCCGCGTCCACGGCGACGTTCTGCGACTCCTTCATGTCCTTCAGGTTGTGCCGCTCGATCTCCTTCTCGGAGTCGCCGGTCGGATAGACGGAGTCGCGCGGCATGACCGCCCGGTCCGCCCTGAACCAGCTGTCCACCACGTCCCCGATCCCGACGTCGGCCGTGGGTGACGTCGCGAGGATCGTGGTCATCCGCAGCTCGCCCTCGGTGGTCCGGGTAGGCGCACCCTTGATCGTGATGACGGGCTTCCCCTTGTCGGCCCCCAGGACGTCGGCGGTGCTGCCGGGCTGCGCCACCGTGAACGGCAGCGGCGCGAAGGCCGCCGTACCGAAGAGTGCGAGGACGGGCAGCGCGCAGAGGACGAGAGCGCGAGGGCGGGAGAGACGAATGGCCACCCGCCCAATCTATCCGCCGCCCGCGTCCGGGCCCGACCGCCCCGGTACCACCGGGACGGTCGTAGCGGCGCGCCGCCGGGCGCCGTGCCGGCGCGCTCGGGCGGTCGTTCCGCCTGTCCGGACGGTCGTTCCCTGCGTTTCGGGCGACGTCTCTAACGCAGCGCGTCGGCGACCTCGCGGGCCGCGTCGAGGACCCGCGGGCCGACCCGTTCCGGCACGGCGTCCGCGAGCATCACCACGCCCACACTGCCCTCCACACCGGAGACCCCCACCAGCGGTGCCGCCGCCCCGCAGGCACCGGCTTCGAGCTCGCCCTGGGTGAGGGTGTAGCCCGGGTGGCCGGTCGTCTTCTGCCGGGCGGTGAGGATCGCCCGCCCTGCGGCTCCCCGGTCCAGGGCGTGACGGAAGCCGGCCCGGTAGGCCACGTGGTAGTCGGTCCAGGTCGGCTCGACGACGGCGACCGCCAGCGCGTCCGTCCCGTCCACGAGGGTGAGGTGCGCGGTGGCCCCTATGTCCTCGGCCAGGGACCGCAGTGCGGGCAGCGCCGCCTCCCGGACGAGCGGGTGCACCTGCCGGCCGAGGCGCAGCACCCCCAGGCCCACCCGGGCCCGGCCGCCCAGGTCACGCCGGACGAGTGCGTGCTGTTCCAGGGTGGCGAGCAGTCGGTAGACCACGGTGCGGTTGACGCCGAGCTTGTTGGACAACTCGGTGACGGTCAGGCCGTGATCGGTATCGGCGAGCAGTTTGAGGACGCGCAGTCCCCGGTCGAGCGTCTGAGAAGTCTCCGCGGTCACGACGCCCTCTCCCTCGTGGTGAGCGGGGCGGTTGTCTCTCCGGGATGCCGACGCCGGTCCCACGGCGACGCACCGAGAGGCCGCCGACTGGCCATGGCACCGGCTGCACCGCGGCCACATTGCCACGGGGCGTTCATGTTTCGGGGACATTAGCGAGCGGGTCCGCTCAGCGGAAGACCTCGTCCAGAATCCGGTCGCTCCGTGGAACGGGACCGCATAACCGCCGGTCAGCGCGGAACCGTCCGGAACGCGAACATCTACGCGCGTTCAAGTCGGGCGACTCGGCGGCGACACTCCGTGCATGACGTGTGAACGATTGTTAACACACCGTGAAACAAGTGTCGTGAAAACTTCTCACCCACGGCGCGTACGGCGCCTCCACGCGCCCCCGGGGGACGACGTGCGCCCCGCGCCCCACCCGGAAACCCGGCGCCCCGGAACCCGGCCGCCTCACGCGTCGCGACGAGGGGCAGGCCGCAACCCCGCGCATCGACAGCCCGCCGCGTGCGGGGTCACAGTTTCTCCACACAGCGGATGCAATTGATCATTTCTATTCATGGTCAACTCGTTGGGCAACATACCGGCTCGATCGGTAGATTGATGCACCGTATGCCCACCACAAGGCGGGCATACGGGAATTATCGGTGCTACGGGGAGGGTATTAGCCAATGGCGTGGGATGAATGGGAGCAACTGAAATCCGAGGCGGCGGAGAAGCAGTCCGCACGGATGCAGTTGAACCAGGTGCCGCCGGAAGCGGGGGGAGGTCCGCCGCCCCAAGGAGACCTGAAGGTCGACCAGCAGGACCTGGCCGCGATCGGTAATTCCGCGTACAAGCTGTACGGCGACCTGGAGAAGGCCGGGGACCACGCCCGCGCCTCCACCCAGAAGGCCGCCGGAACCCTGAAGACGGAGACGTTCGCCCTGGGCGGGGCCCTCGATCATGTGGCCTCGCGCTGGATCGACCAGGTCCGCTCCCTCTTGGACGCCTGCGCCCACATCTCCAACCACCTCGACTACACCAAGGGCGCCCACGCAGGCGACGAGGCCTACATCGGCACGGTCATCAGCAACATCGACACCCTCGACAAGGGCTTCGACGAAAGGGCCGGCAGCTGATGGATCTCGACTCCCTGCGCTTCGCGAACTTCTCCGATCTGGAAACAGCGATCACCGACTGGGGACAGATGGCCGGAAAGCTCAAAATCCTCCAGGACGACGCGAAGAGCGATCTGAAAGCCAAGTCGGACAAGGCGAACTGGGCCGGTGACAACGCCACCGTGACCCGCGCCTTCGTGGACAAGACGGCCGGCGAGTTCGCCGATGCCCACACCCAGGCTGAAACGATCAAGAAAATCGTCACCGACACCCATGGGGAACTGGTCGGCTATCGCGATCAACTGGTCGCGGCCATCGACCGGGGGGCGAAGAAGAACCTCACCGTGCGTGACACGGGCGAGGGGTCCTTCACCGTCACCATGAACATCCACCCCGACCGGGCTGCGAAGGGCACCACGGTGCCCGAGCACACCCAGCAGGACGTGGACGCGTTCCGGGACGAGATCCAGAACATCCTGAAGCAGGCCACGGAGAGCGACACCTCGGCGGCCAAGGTGCTGACGCTCCTGGTCGACCAGGCGAAGTACGGCTTCTCCGACGCCAGCTACGCGGACCGGGACTCCGCGGCCAAGGCCGTGGCGGAGGCGGAGAAGGTCGCCAAGACCCTCGAGAAGAACCCTCACGACGTCACGCTGACGGAGCTCAACACCCTCAACACCACTCTGGCGTCCTACAAGAACGACCCGCTCTTCGCCGAACGGTTCGCGACCCAGGTGGAGCCGAAGAAGGTGCTCGAGTTCTACGCCGGCGTCGCCGACCCGTACCAGGGCATGGGCAGGGACCCGAAGTTCGGTGAGCAGGCGAAGCAGCTGCAGAAGAACCTCGGCATCACACTGGGCACCGCCACCCTCTCCGACAGCGCCAAGATGCAGGGCTGGGAGGAGAAGATGGTGAAGCTGGGCCCGGACCGGCTCGGCATCGACGACGCCAACGACCCCACCGGCTTCGGGGTCATGAGCAACCTCATGCGGTTCGGCGACTACGACGACCAGTTCCTGAACTCCTACGGCGACAAGCTCATCGCGTACGACAAGGAACGCAACGTCGAGGACATGAGCCCCTGGATCAACAACTGGAACCAGGGTGACCTCAACTTCTGGGACAAGAACGACCGGGGTCGCGACCCGATGACGGGATTCATGGAAGCCCTCGGTCACAACCCGGACGCCTCCACCCAGTTCTTCGCCCAGCCGGAGGGCGCGGGGAAGTCGGTCGACAAGGGCGACGAAGTCAACGAGCACCTCAAGTACCTGACTCAGGACCGCATCTGGCTCGCGGACCCGACGCTCGACGGGGACGACAAGTTCAACGCCGGAAAGGACGCACTGGGCCACGCCCTGGAGTCGGCCACCACCGGCTACGCGTACGACTCCGACCCGATGACCGGCAAGGACCCCATGCACCCCGGCAGCGGGGACCACCGCACGGCGGCGACGGCTGGGGTCATGGAGCAGGTGGCGTACCTGTACGGAGGCGAGAAGGGCCCCGAGATGCTGCACAAGCAGTCGGAGCTCGCGGACAGCCTGGGCAAGATGGGTGCGGCGTACATCGACGACATCGACTACAGCCTGTCGGGGCTTGGTGACAAGGCGACGGATTCCGATGCGTTTCCCGCGAAGTACGCCGGAAGGGCCAACTTCACCGATCAGGGCGCCATCAACTTCCTCAGTGTGCTGGGACAGAACGAGACGTCCCATGGTGTGGTCTCGGCAGCACAGCACCTGTACACGCTCAGCGCGATCGACGCCTTCCCCGCGACCAGTGAAGCGAGCATGGACAACGCGCACGACGCGATGACAACGGGTGCGGAAGCCCGCGGCATCCTGGACCAGGCACGCGTACAGCAGGCAGAGACGACCTACACGGCCGACTCCGAGGAAGCCAACAAGTCCCTGGCGCGATCGGGGGACTGGATCGGCCTGGGTGCCGGCATCGTCGTGGGAGGAGGTATCGCCGCTCTGCCCGTCCCCGGCACCGCTGTCGCAGGGGTGGCGATCGCTCCGCTGGTCACCGACACCGTCGGTGAGGCTGTCAACACTTTCATCGGGCACGAGATCGACAAGGGTGTTGACGGGGCGGAGGAGGACCCCACGGAGAAGGCGCAGACCACGAGCAGCGAGTTCTACCGACAGGGAACCGCCCAGCTCGGGGATTCGTACCAGACCTACCTCGACCAGAATCCGAAGCAAGCTGAGGCCATCGACCATGCGCAGTGGAAGCAGGACATCGAAGGCGGTTATCTCGGCACCGGAACGATTCAGGGCGACTATCGCGGCCGTCCCGCCTTCAAGGACTGACCGGCCGACCGGAGGATCGAAGAACAGGAACCCGATGAGGAAGAGACTGCTCCGGACGGTGTCGGTAGCGCTGTTGCTGGCCGGCGGGACCGCCTGTGGCGACGACGGCGGCGTGGAGAAGCCGGATGCGCTGTCCGCGTCCCAGGTCTGCGACGGGACGCTGGACAAGGCGGCGGTGACAGCCCTGGAAAGCCTCGGCGGCACGAAGCGGTTCAACGAGCTCCGGGGGGCCGACGCATCCGGGGCCCCGAAAGCCTTCTCCTTGGAATGGGCGGAAAAAACCCTGCACCACAAACCGACCGAGAAGAACACCTGTGTCATCTACAAAGCGGACGGAAGCGACTTCCCACTGCTCGACATCAGCTTCTCCGCGTCGCAGAGCCACCCCGACCCGGCTGAGGAGAAACAGGCGAACGACTCGGATGAAGTGCTCTTCCCTCTCGGCCTGTACGCCTCGGCGCAAGGTGACACCGGCACCTTGCTCTACTTCGCATGCCCCACGGAAGGGCCCGATGGAAAGGCGCCCTACATCAAGGCGGACATGTTTTCCGCCCGTGGACAGGTGAACCCCGAGGCAGAGGGACGCATGACCGTACTGAACGACGTGTCCCGCGCCCTGGCCGAACAGCTGGGCTGCGCCGCGCAGGCGAAGCTGCCCGCCGAGGTGCCCGACGCCCTGCCCAGGTGACACCCCGGCCCCGGTGCGGAGGCGGATCACGCCGCCTCCGCACCGGGGCCGGCCGGGCCGGACTCACCGCATCCGGGTGGCCCACTCCTGGACCTTCTTGATCCGGTCCTGGATCTGCCCGGCTGTCGCCTCCGCGCTCGGCGGGCCGCCACAGACCCTCCGCAGCTCGGTGTGGATCACGCCGTGCGGCTTGCCGCTCTGGTGTGTGTACGCGGACACCATCGTGTTGAGCTGCTTGCGCAGTTCCAGCAGCTTCTTGTGGGTGACCACCGGCCGGTTCTCGGCGGCCTTCTCCAGGAGATCGGCCTCCGACGCCGGCTTCTGCCTGCTGTGCGCGATCTGCCGGGTCTGCCGCTTCTGCAGCAGCAGCTGCACCTGGTCCGGTTCGAGGAGGCCCGGGATACCCAGGTAGTCCTGCTCCTCCTCGCTTCCCGGGTGCGCCTGCATGCCGAATTCGGCGCCGTCGTACAGCACCCGGTCGAAGACCGCGTCGGATTCCAGCGCCTCGAAGGGCAGCTGCTCCTCGGTCTCCTCGTCCTCGAGCTTCTCCGCGTCCGCGAGGAGCTGGTCCTCCTCGGCGAAGGGGTTCTCCTCGTCGCTGCCCTTCTTCGGCTTGTCGAGCACGTGGTCGCGCTCGACCTCCATCTCGTTGGCGAAGTCGAGGAGCATCGGAATGGTCGGCAGGAACACCGAGGCCGTCTCACCGCGCCGCCGGGACCGCACGAAACGGCCCACGGCCTGGGCGAAGAACAGCGGCGTGGAGATGGTCGTGGCGTAGACGCCGACCGCGAGACGCGGTACGTCGACACCCTCCGACACCATCCGGACGGCGACCATCCAGCGCGACTCGTCCTGGCTGAACCTGTCGATGTTCCTGGACGCGGCCTTCTCGTCGGAGAGGACCACCGTGGGCTTCTCCCCGGTGACCGACTTGAGGATCTTGGCGTAGGCACGCGCCGACTCCTGGTCGGTCGCGATGACGAGCCCTCCCGCGTCCGGGATTCCCTTGCGCACCTCCGTCAGCCGCTTGTCGGCGGCCGCCAGCACGTTGGGGATCCAGTCGCCGGTGGGCGAGAGCGCCGTACGCCAGGCCTGCCCGATGGCGTCCTTGGTCATCGGCTCGCCGAGCCGCGCGGCGATCTCGTCCCCGGCCTTGGTGCGCCAGCGCATGTTGCCGCTGTAGCTGAGGAAGATCACGGGGCGGACGACCCCGTCGGCGAGAGCGTTGCCGTAGCCGTAGGTGTAGTCGGCCGAGGACCGGCGGATGCCGTCGTTTCCCTCCTCGTACGCGACGAAGGGGATCGGGTTGGTGTCGGACCGGAAGGGCGTACCGGTGAGCGCGAGCCGCCGCGTAGCCGGGTCGAACGCCTCCTGGCAGGCCTCACCCCAGGACTTCGAGTCACCGGCGTGGTGGATCTCGTCGAGGATCACGAGCGTCTTGCGCTGCTCGCACCGGTTGCGGTGCAGCATGGGGCGCACGCCGACACCGGCGTACGTGATCGCGACCCCGTGGTACTCCTTGCTCACGGGGCCGGCGCTGTAGTCCGGGTCGAGCTTGATGCCTATGCGGGCCGCGGCCTCCGCCCACTGCTTCTTGAGGTGCTCGGTGGGCGCCACCACGGTGATCTGCTGGACCACGTGGTGATGCAGCAGCCATGAGGCGAGGGTCAGCGCGAAGGTGGTCTTCCCGGCGCCCGGTGTCGCGACCGCGAGGAAGTCGCGCGGCTGCTCCTGGATGTACTTCTCCATGGCACCCTGCTGCCAGGCGCGCAGCTTCCCGGCCGTCCCCCAGGGGGCGCGGCCGGGAAAGGCGGGTGAGAGGTGGTGGGAGGCGGTAGTAGTCACGGTCTCCGGTTCAGGTCTCTCGGCTACGTGGGGCGCTGTCCGTACGACCCGGAGCCGGCCCGTACGCGATACGACAACCGGGCCACCCTACCGGCGGTCGGAGCGGAACCCCCTACGAACCGACCGTGGCCCGGCTCCGCTGAGACCCTCTTCACAGATGCCGCCGATTCGTACCGGACGCCACGCAGGGTCACTCCTTCACCCTGCCGGCCACCCACACGCCCACGAGGGCCACCGCCGCCATGGGCAGGAACACCACCGTGAACGCCCCGGGGTGTGCCGTGACCGTGCCGCTCCCCACGGCCCCGTGGGCGGCCGCACCCACCGAGCCGCCACCGAGCGCGGCGAAGGCGGCGCCACCCGCGGCGAGCAGCAGCGCGTTGGACAGGCCGTCCGAGATCTGGAGGGCTGCCGAGTTGGCCCCCGCCTCCTGCGGGGACGACAGCTTGAGCAGCAGCACGCTCGTCGACGCGATCACGATGCCCATGCCGAAGCACCCGACGCCCCAGACCGCGGCGAGTGTCCACACAGGTACCGCTTCGATCAGCACGGCGGGCGCGGCGGTGATCGACAACGTGACGAGCACCATGCCCGTCACCATGAGGGCCCCGCGGTGCGGTTCCAGCCGGGGCCGGGCCAGGACGTACGAGCCGAGCGCCCAGGTCAGACCACCGGCGGCCAGGGAGAGGCCGGCCAGCGTCGGGGAGAGCCCCCGCTGCGTCACGAGCATCAGCGGCACGAAGGACTCCGCGACGATGAACGAGCCGGCCGATATCCCCCGCAGCAGGATCACGGCGGGCAGCCCCCGCGCGGCCCGAACGGTCCCGGCGGGCAGCAGCCCGCGCACGGCGGGCACGAGCAGCGCGGCACCGGCCAGCGCCGGGACGAGCGAGAGCCACCGCAGCTCCTGCCCCGCGTACTGGAGCAGTCCGGCGCCGGCCGAGATCCCGAGCGCGAGCCGGATGCGGCGCCGGTCGAAGGGCTCCGCAGCCGCCTTCGCGTCGGTGGCCCCTCCCGCCATCCGCCGGATCGCGGGCAGTGCGAGGCCCAGCGGCAGGAGGATGAGGACCGGGATGCCGACGAAGACCCAGCGCCACCCGAGGTGCTCGGTCACGGTTCCCGAGGCCAGCGGACCGACGACGGACGGGACGATCCAGGCCGCCGAGAAGCCCGCCATGATGCCCGGCCGGATCCGCTCCGGGTAGGCCCGTCCGATGACGACGTACAGCGCCACGATGACGAGCCCGCCGCCGATGCCCTGGACGGCGCGTCCCAGGATGAACGTCCACATGTTCGCCGCGGTCCCGGAGAGCAGCAGTCCCGCCCCGAAGGCCCCGATCCCGGTGGCGAGGGGGGCGAGCGGCCCGCGCCGGTCGGCCCACTGGCCGGAGAGCACCATGGCGAAGAGGCTGGTGGTGAAGTACGCGGAGAAAGCGAACGCGTACAGCGGGATTCCTTGCAGCTCACGCGCCGCGACGGGCATCGCCGTGCCCACGGCGGTCGCCTCGAAGGCGATGAGCAGCACCACGGAGACGATGCCGATGCTGAGTGCCCGGTAGGTCCGCCCGAGAACGCCTTCCGCCGGTTCGGCGACTGAGGTCTCGACTATGGCGGCGGTGACCTCGGCGTCACTGGGTTCCAGGGCAGTCATGAGCCCCACTGTAAGGGCCATGCCCCCCGGTGACCCCTGTCGGTGGGTGGAACGCGGCTGGTCCCTTCGCCGTAGGACCGAGGCTTCGCCAGGACGGCGAACGTGAACGCGGTATGGCAGTCACGTTGCAGCCCGCCCGGGCCCCTTGGCCCGGCCCCGGCGGGCCCGTACGGTCGACAGCAGATCAAGAAACGCACGGCCGTGTGCCCGAGAGGCTCAGGGGCTCGACTGCAACTCGAGTTACACCGGTTCGAATCCGGTCACGGCCTCCACGCGGGAGAACCCGATCGGGAACGGCCGCCCCCATGGTGCGGGGGCCGTTTCTACGTGCGCGAGCTCGTCATCACCTCAGGATTCTGGCCGCGCCTTCCGCCGGGCACGCAGCCGCCTTCAACTTGACCACAGGGGCATCGACAACGTCCGCGTACGTGCAGCCACGACTCTCCGCTGCAACCCGATCACGATTAGTCATACTTGCTGGCTGTGACGGGGTGGGAGAGGGAAGGGAGGTTTCCCCAAAAGCCCTTACCTACCCCCGGATGAACAACACGTCTCGCACCCCGACCCTCGCATCTCAGGTCTCGAAGCCCGAAGCTCAAGCGTCGGACCCGCAGCCGCCCCCGTGTCCCCCGGACGAGTGACAGGGCCGTACCCGGCGCTCGGGCCCCGAGACTCGGGGCCCGAGCGCCGAGGTCAGGCTGCGTCCAGGGTCGGCTGCAGCTTCAGGCCGCCATCGTTCTCGCAGCCCAGTTCCTTCGCCATGGACAGGGCGAAGGAGTGCGCCACGGTCGCGTACGCGTCCTTCAGCGCCTCGGGGTCGCCCTCGGGTTCCGTGGGCATGCCTCCGCGTTCCACGCCGATGTCGATGTGGGCCGGTTCGGTGCCGGTCAGCTTGCCGCTCAGGCAGCCGAAGCGGAGGCACGAGCCGTCCACAGCGGTCAGGGCCCGCTCTCCCGTCTTCAGTTCGGTGAACTTCGGGTCCGCGTCGCCCCCCGGGCCACTGCCGGACAGCTCCCAGGTGATCCTGGGCTCCTCGTCCGGTGTGTAGACCCGGCAGACGTCCCCCTTGCCGGTGGCGGCGGACGAGAACTCCCCGGTCAGCTCCTGCGCGGCATTCGCGACGGTGGACTTCTCGCCCGACCCCTCGAACCGCAACGACCCCATGATCGCCTTCAGCGACTCGGCCGCGCCGGCGGACACGGCGTCGCCACCGCAGAGGTCCGTCCCCGCGACCGTCGCGGCTTCCGCGTGGTCCGGCTCGCTCCCTCCGCAGCCCACCGCACCGGCCGGCGACGCCACCGTGACGACCGCACCGACAAGCACCCTTCCCACCGTGAGCTCCCCCTCTACTTCGGCGTGAGATCGGGGGTCTCGGGCAGCCCCGCGTTGTTCTCGCAGCCCAGCTCCTTCACCACGGAGAGGGCCCCGGTGTGAAGGATCTCCAGATTGGCGTCACGGGTCTCGGGCGTGTCCGGGGCATCGCTCTCCCCCACCGTGAAGCTCCCGTAGATGCGCAAGGGTTTCTTCTCCGATCCCTTGAGTCGCGGACTCACGCACTCGAGGTAGAGCGAGGCTCCGGTGGCCCTCGCCTCGGACCTCTTGCCCATCGTGTAGGACACCGTGCCGGGGTCGGTCCTCAGGTCCTTCACGTCCTGCGGGGCGTACATGGAGAACTTGACCGCCGCTCCGTCGCCGGCACCGCTCCCCTTAGGGCTGAGCTCGCACATGTCCGCCCCCGTGGCCCAGCTACGCCCGGACTCATATCCGTCCGTCAGTCCTTCCACGACGGTCTTCAGGCCCTCGTCGCTCCGGTAGAAGAACTCCGAATCCGCCGTGACCGCCTCGACCTTCTTCGCCACGGACGCGCCGAAGAGGCCGCCGCAGACCTTGTCCGCCCCCACGAAGGTCTCCTCGGCACTCTTGCCCTCCGCGTCCGAGCCGCAGGCCGCCAGGCCCGCTCCGGCGGCCATAACCAGGCCTACGACGGCTGCCAGGCGCCCTGCCCGTGCCAGTCCCACGATGTTCATCCCTCCACCGGTACCCATGTTCTCGTCAGTCCGTTTCCGGATCCTGGCCCTGCTGGTTCTCCCGTTCGTTACCGGTCGAATAGCCGTTCCTCATGGATTCCTTCATGTCCTGACGGAATTCCTTGTCCTCCTTCGTGTCCCCGGTATTGCGGTCGAGGAAGTCCTCCATCGGCGCTTCGGCCGTGGACTCGCCGGCCCGATAGATCTTGTTCCATTCCTCCCTGGTCAGCTCCTCGGCCTTCTCCTTGCTCGCGTCGACGAATTTGTCCGACATGTCACCGATGAACTGCCCCGCGAGCTGCTCCAGCCCACCGCTGGCCGTGTCGGTGGCCAGGGGAATGAGCACGGCCGCCGTCCCGACCGCCGCGGTGGCCGGCAAGAAGGCGACGCCCGCGGCGATGCCCGCCGCCGCACCGAACTCGACCCACCCGGAGCGCTTGGCGACAGCCTTCTCGTAGTCCTCGTGGCTCTTCATGTTGTCTGCCTGGACCTGATCGGCCCGGGACTGGTCGAGCATGCCCTGGACCTCCGCACCGACGTGCACGGCATTCCGGGCGCTGCCCTTGTCGATCACCCCGTGGGAGTCGACCTGGTTCTCCAGCACACTCCGCGTGTACACCTCTTCCGCGGCCGAGACCGTCGCGTAGGCGTCCGGGTGCTGGCCGAGGGCGCTGAGGAAGCCGCGGGCGACGCTCCTGCCCTCTGTATCGTCCTCGAAGTCGATGTGACCGTCCGAGTCCTTGGGGGCGAACACGCTGTCCGAGCCACCCTTGTCCAGTGCCCAGTTGATGTCGTCGATGTAGCCGGCGCCCATCGTGCCCAGGCTTTCTAGATCGCGGAGATCGGCGCCAGATCTCCCTTGATCTTCACGTCGTCCTTCGCGTGCTGGGCCTTGGTGTAATCCAGGTGATTCGAAATGTGCGCAAGAGAATCCAGAAGCGTCTTCAGGTGCGTGTTCCAGCGGTCATGCACCTTGAGTACCGCCGAACCGCTCGTGAAGTTGCCGTTGGTGAGCGCGCTCGCTGCTTCGAAGGTGGCAGCGCGGGCGTGGTCGCCCTGCCGGGACACCTTCGTCCGCAGCTCATAGGCGTCATTTCCGATACGACCGAGATCGTCCCGATTGACCACCAGGTCGCCGGAACTGCCTCCGCCACCCTCGGCCGGGACGCTGTTGATCCGCATGGCGTTTCGCTCGGCCGCCGCCGCACGAAGTTCAGCCCATTCCTGTTCGAAGGTCACGAATCTCCCCACGTTCATCTCTTCAGACCGGTTCGTCCGAGACAGGCGGCAACCGACCTGCTCACCGTATCGGTTTCAGTCTGACCGGCACCGATCGGACGAGGATATCGGGGCTCGACCGCGACCCGAGTCGCGCCGGTTCGGGCGAGTAGCATCTGACCCCTTGTCCGGGCGCGAATTCAGCGCGATCACGGGGGAACTCCTGCATGGCCGTCATTGTCTTCTTGTTCGTCATAGCCGCCGCGTTCCTCGTCGTGGCGTTGGTCGGCCCGTACCGGCTGTACTGGCGGTCCCGGCCTCACGCGGCGAGACAGCCGTCGGACGGGGCTCTGGCCATGGGGCGGATCACCGCGTTCGGGGTCGCCGGGGTGTTCGCCTTCGGCGGCTGCCAGGTCCAGAGCAGCATCGACAGGGGCTCCTGGAACACGGACGAGGTACGGGAGGCGGCCGAGGACGCGGCCGAGTCCATGGCCGGCGAAACGCAGATGCGCCGCGATCCGACGGATGGCTATGCCTCACTGATCAAGACGGAAGTCATGAGGGCGGGCGAGGGCCAGGGGCCCATGTACCGCGTCTCCGTGGAGCGCGCCGGAGCCGGGGATGACTATGAGATATCCGGAGGCGGCGCAAGCACCACCGTCTGCATGCACGTGACGGAGGAGAAGTCCACAGAGGGCGGCATCTTCGTCCCGGGAGCGGACGGCGGCAGCAACTCCATCCCTGAGTACGATCTGACCGCCACCGTGGACGACGGCGCCTGCTGAGCATTCAGCTGGGCCGGTGACGCCCGCGCCCGGTCAGCCCGTGACCGCACCCGCCAGGAAAGGCGGTCCAAGCGGCGGGAGCGACGGCGTGAGTAGGGCCAGCGGTGACCTTGGAGTCGCGAACGTGGACGGTGTCGGGGCAGGTGGCGACCTCGACGCAGGCCTCGCCCTCGTAGTTGCTGTGGCTGGTCTGGCACCAGTCGTAGGCGACTTCGATGCACGCGCCTCCCCACCGGCTCCACCTGACCGGCGTCCACTTCGCTGCCACGGGATGTCGCGGGCGGCCGGTGGACCTACTTCCTGATCCCGCCCGGTTCGAGCAAGAAATACGACTGGCCGCCGGGCGCCAGGTGCTTCGGGCCGTCAGCTCGCGCCCAGGACATCGGCGTCCCCGCACCGGACGGCAACGCGTACCCACTGAGATGGCGTTGCGAGGCGCCGGCGGAGGGCGAGTTCGTGGACGCGGAGCTGCTGTACGGACTGGTGATGGCCCAACTGGCTCCGAAGGACGGGTGAGACGGGGAAGTCCTTGTGTACTTCAGACAGTCGGGCCCGGAGGACCTCCATACGGCGCACCGGCCCCGGGACCACCGGGCGGGGAACCATACTGCGGGTACGGAGGCTGGGCTTGCTGCTGGTACGGGTACGGGGGCTGGTACGCCTGCGGAACGTAATCAGCGCCGGTGACACACCGTGCCGCAGGTTGCACGTGCGGTGCGTAACCACATCCGAAGCGTCACCGCTTGGGCGTCGCCACCGCCGCCTGCGGCCGGATCGGGAGGCGGTTGACCGGGCGGCCCGTCGCCGCGCGGACCGCCGACGCCACCGCTGCGGGGGACGTCACCACCGGGGCCGCCGAGGCGGGCTTGGCTCCGAAGGGGGCCACCACGTCGCGTTCCTCGATCAGTTTGACGATGCGGATGTCCGGGGCGTCCAGGGACGTCGGGAGCGCGTAACCGGTGAGGTCCGGATGCCGGATCAGGCCGCGTGCCGTACGGAGGTTCTCCGTGAGGGCCGCGCCGATGCCCTGGGTGACGCCCGCCTCGATACGGGTCGCCAGCTGGGACGGGTTGAGGATCCGCCCGACGTCCTGGGCGACGGCCATCTCGACCACCCGGACCGAGCCGAGTTCGATGTCCACGTCGACCACCGCGCGGACCGCGCAGAAGGCCAGGCCCACGAAGGCGTCTCCCTGACCGGACTCGTCCAGGGGCTCCGTCGGGTGGGGGCGGCACTGTGCGGTCGCCCAGAGCTCCTTGCCCTCCATCGCCTCCATGACCGTCGTCGACAGCACACCGTCGTACGAGGTGATCTTGCCGTCGGCGATCTGCAGGAGTTCCGTGGACATGCCGAACTTGTGGGCCAGGGGCTGGAGGAGCTGGGTCCGGACCATCTTCGCGGCCCGCTCGATCGCACCGCCCGAGACCCAGGTGTGGCGTCCGTGTGTCGCCGGGCCCGCGGGGGGCTGGTCGGTGTCCACCGCCGCGACGTGCACCTCTTCGACGCCCAGGGTCTCCTGGACGATCTGGCGGGCGAGCGTGGTGAAGCCCTGGCCGGTCTCGACGGCCGCGCAGATGACCGTGGCGACGCCGTCATGGACCCGGACCGTGGCCGTGGAGACCTCGTCGGTGCCCTCGGCACCCAGCATGTGCACCATGCCGAGCGCGTAGCCGACGCCCCTGCGCACGGCTCCGGGCTCACCGGCGCCCTCCGGGCCGCCGGGGAGCAGCCAGTCGTCCTCCGGTACGTCCTTCGGGAGCGCGGGGAGCGGGAAGTCGCGGAGCTCTCCCAGGAGTTCGGCGACGGGGGCCGGGCAGGTGACGGTCTGGCTGGTGGGAAGGATGTCCCCCGTGGACAGGGCGTTGCGCAGGCGGAGTTCGACCGGGTCCACACCGAGCTTCGCCGCCAGCTTGTCCATCTGGCCCTCGTAGGCGGCGCAGACCTGCATCGCGCCCTCGCCCCGCACATGCCCGGAGGGCGGATTGTTCGTACGGACGGCCCAGCCCTCGATGAAGGCGTGGGGGACGACGTACGGCCCGCAGGCGAAGGCCACGGCGGCGGCGAGCGATTCGGACGAGGAGTCGGCGTACGCGCCCGCGTCGAGGAGGATCTGCGCCTCGACCTTGACCAGCCTGCCCTCGGCGTCCGCGTGGTGGCGGTAGCGCAGCAGGGTCGGGTGGCGGTGGGCGTGCCCGAGGAAGGACTCCTCGCGGGTCGCGGCCAGCTTGACGGGGCAGCCGGTGCGCAGGGCGAGCAGGCCCAGCGGGATCTGGAAGCCGGGGTCCTCCCGGTCGCCGGTCGCTCCGGGGACGCCGGTCACGACGACCTTGACCCGCTCGGGGTCCAGGCCGAAGCAGGCGGCGGCCAGATCGCGGTCGGTGTGGGGGTCGGTGGACGCCGTGTAGAGCTCGACGCCTCCGTCGGGGCGGGGCACAGCGAGGCCGGCCTCCGCACCGATCGGGGCGGGGTCCTGGCGGCCGATGCGGTACAGGCCCTCGACGATGACCTCGCCCACGGCGTCCGGGTCGCCGTAGCGCAGCGGGATATGGCGGATGAGGTTGCCGTCGGGGTGCAGGGGCTCGGCGGCGAAGGCCTTCTCGGGGTCCGTGACCGGTTCGAGTACCTCGTACTCCACGGCGATCGCCGCGGCGGCCAGCCGGGCGGTGTCGGGATGGTCCGCGGCGACCGCGGCGATCGCCTCGCCGTGGTGGCGCACGAGTCCGGAGGCGAACACGGGCCGGTCGACGACCCGCCGGCCGTACGAGCCGTCACCGGGGATGTCCTCGTGCGTGACGACGGCGCGGACCCCGGCCATGCCGGCGGCGGCCGACGTGTCGATCGACAGGATGCGCGCGTGCGCGTGGGGGGAGCGCAGGACCGCGGCCCACAGCAGCCCCTCGGCCCACAGGTCGGCCGCGTACGGGAAGGTGCCCTCGGTCTTGGCCCTGGCGTCGGCGGGCGGCAGCGAGGTGCCCAGTCCGAGAGCGGGCCGTTCCTGGTCCTGGCCGGGGCCCTCGGGCGGCGGTGTCGTGCGGGTGGTGCTGGTCGCGGTGGCTGCGTCGCTGGTCACGCCGCCTCCTTGTCGTTCGCTCCGCTGCGGCGGCTGGTGGTGGGGATGACCGGTGGTGCGGGGGACGGCGCGGTGTTCACCGGACGTCTCCCTCGTCTGCCTGGGCGCTGCCCGCGCCGGGGGCGGCCTGGTGCGGGATGCGCGGTCCGGGCTCGTCCGGAGCGGTGACCACCGCCTCCGCGGTCGCCTCCCGGCCCGCGACGACTTCGCGGACGGCGTCGAGCACACCCCGGTAGCCGGAGCACCGGCAGAGGTTGCCGCACAGCGCCCGGCGGGTCTCCAGCTCGCTGGGGGCGTGGTTGCCCTCCAGGAGGTCGTGGACGGTCATCGCCATCCCGGGGATGCAGAATCCGCACTGGACGGCACCGCACTCGGCGAGGGCACGCTGGACGTCGGACGGTTCGCCGTCCACCGCGAGGCCCTCGACGGTGCGGACCTCACTGCCCGCCGTCGTGGCGGCGGGCACCAGGCAGGAGGCCACGAGACGGCCGTCCACCTGGACGTTGCAGGCACCGCACTCACCCTGCGAGCAGCCGTCCTTCGCGCCTGCGAGACCGAGGCGCTCGCGCAGCACGTAGAGCAGCGACTCACCGATCCAGGCGTCACTGACGGGGCGGTCCGCGCCGTTCACGTGCAGGACGTACGAGGCCGAGGGGTGCTCGCTGGGACCACCCGGGGCGGCGGGGGCTACGGGCTCCTCAGTAAGCACGAGACCGTGCTCCGGACCGTGCTCGGGGCTGTGCTCGGGGCTGTGATCCGGGCCGTGCTCGGGGCTGTGATCCGGGCCGTGCTCGGCGCCGTGCTCCGGACCGTGCTCGGGGCCGCCGCGTTCGGGTTCGGACCCGCCCGCCGGCGCCTCGGGGGCGAACGCCTCGTCCGCTGCCGGGGCTTCGGCGGCAGGCGGCTCGGTGCCGGTCACGGGAGCTTCGCCTGCCGGGGCCTCCGCGGGCTCCTCCGGCTCGCTCAGGGCCTCCGTGACGGCCTCGGGGGCCGACGCAGCCTCCCCCTCGCCCTGCGTGGGCTCGAAGGCCTCCACGGGCTCAGGGAACCCGGACGGCTCCGGGAACGCCGGGAGCTCCTCGGGCTCCGGGGGGGCCTCCTCCGCACCGGCCCGGGGCCCGTCCGCCGGCTCCTGCGTCGCCCACGGCGCGGGCGCTCCCCCCGGCAGTGTGGCCGGGGGTGCGTCCGCGTACCACTGGGACGCCATCGACGAGGCGGCGAACTCTCCCGACTCGTCCGGAAGGTCGCCGTTCGCCACGGGGATCGTCCACTGGCCGGTGTGGCCGGCGGGCTCGGGAGCCGGTTCGGGTTCGGGCTCGGCGGGGACCGCGTCGGCGAAGTGCCACTGCGCCGTCGTGGACGACGTCTGCGCGTACTGCGAGGAGTCCGGGTACGGCTGCTGGTACGGGTCGTGCTGCCGGGCCGGGTCCTGCTGCTGGTTCGGGTCGGGCCAGTGCACCGCCTCGGGCGTGGCCTCCGCGCTCCCCGCCGGGCCGGCGGACGGCTCCTCCCCGCCCTGCGTCTGCACGACCCAGCTGCCCGTCACCGCGGGGTCGAGACCCGCGGCCGGGGTCAGCGGGAGGATCATCGGCGGCACGTAGCTGTGGCCGGGCGCGGCCAGCGGGTCGCTGCCGAGGTCGGCGAGGTCCTCCGGGGGCAGGTGGACGAAGGCGGTCGCCTCGGCGTCGTACTCACCGCCCTGCGGAGTCGGCTGCCAGCCGGCGTACGGGTCGGGCTGCCCGTGCCGCTGCTCGGGGTTCTCTTCATTGCTCACGACAGTGCCCTCCCCAGTGCGCGTCGGGCGAGCGCGGCGACCGTGCGCCGCAGGTGCAGGACCGCGGGTGACAGCGGCGGGGCCTCTCCCCCGCCGTCCGGTGGAGCCTGGTCGGGAATGCAGGCCGCAGCGACGTACTCGCCGAAGGCGGCCAGCGCGTCGGGGGCCAGGCCGCGTTCGCCGTCCCAGTCGATCAGGGAGGCGATCCAGCGTTCCGCCTCCAGGGGCCGCAGGGGCATCGGGGCGATCGCTCCGACCGCGCAGCGCACCCCGCGCCGCGCCGGGTCCAGGACGATCGCGACGGAGGCGGTGGCGCGGCCGGGGCCCGTACGGCCGGTCGCCTTGAGGAAGACCTGCGGGGCGTGGAGCAGCGGTACGCGGACGAAGCCGATCAGCTCGGCGGGCTCGAGCAGCTCGCGGCCCGCCAGCAGGTGCGACACGGGGATCTCACGGCGGGATCCCCCGGTGCCCGCGATGATCAGCTCAGCCTCCAGCGCGGCCAGGACCGGCAGGGCGTCGCCGGTCGGCGCCGCGGTGGCGATGTTGCCGCCGAGCGTCCCGGCGTTGCGGATCTGGGGCGGGCCCGCGGCACGGGCGGAAGCCGCCAGGGCGGGGATGAGCGCGGCGAAGTCGGGCCGTCCCATGCGCGCGTGCGTGAGACCGGCTCCGAGCAGGGCGTGGCCGTCCTGGTAGTGCCAGCCGCGCAGCTCACTGATCCGGCCGAGGCCGACCAGTCCCGAGGGCCGCAGAAGACCCCTGTTGACGGCCGCCATGAGGTCCGTGCCGCCGGCCACGGGGACGGCGGCGGGCATGGCGCCGAGAGCCGCCACGGCCTCGTCGAGCGAGGCCGGCAGCGTCACCGACTGCATCGCCTGCGGTGCGTGCGTGGTCAACCCAGCTGCCCCTTCCCGGTGTCCCGGCAGTCCCGCCTGTCCGCCGTACGGTACGTGCTCACGGCCGGGACGTGGCAACTCTGGCACATCTTCCGGGCTGTCCGACGCGAGGGTCCACGAAGGGTGTTTCCGTCCCGGACCAGGGGAAAAGTCACGTTTGGCAGTCCTTCTGCCCGACACACGAATTGCCACTCTTCAGCGGTTTCGTGCGACTTATCTTCTTCCCCTGGCCCGCGCGTGCGGTGGCGGTCACACGGTCGGGGGCGGTCCCTCGATCGGGCGACCCAGGACACCGGGCCGGCGTTGCCACGGGTGGGGGCCCGAGGGCGGCCGGTAGGCGACACCCAGGGCGTCGAGCCTGGCGTAGTGGGCGTTCATCCGGCGTTCCAGACCGGCGAAGTCCCGCTCACCGGGGGCCGGGAGCCGGGACCAGGCGACCTCGGCGAAGGCGGCGAGCCTCGGGAAGACCTGGTAGTCGACCCGGTCGCGGTTCTGCATGACCTCGGTCCAGACGTTGGCCTGGGTCCCCATGATGTGTCCGGCCGCGTCCTCGGAGAGGCCGGGGGGCACGGGTTCGAAGCGGTAGACGTCCTCCAGGGTGCGGACGTATCCGATGGGCATCGGCTCGTCGGGGCCGGCGTCCTGACGGTAGTCCAGGTACACCTGCTGCACGGGGCACATCACGACGTCGTGCCCGGCCTCGGCGGCGGCGATCCCGCCCGCGTAACCCCGCCACGACGTCACCGCCGCACCCTCGGGGAGGCCGCCCTCCAGGATCTCGTCCCAGCCGATCAGGCGGCGGCCCCGGGCGGTCAGCCAGCGGTCGAAGTGGCGGATGAACCAGGACTGGAGCTCGTCCTCGTCGGCCAGGCCGGCCTCGGCCATGCGGGCCTGCGCGGCCGGTGACGCCTTCCACTGGTCCTTGGGGCATTCGTCACCGCCGATGTGGATGAACGGCGAGGTGTCGGCCGGGAAGAGGTCGAGCAGCTCTTCGAGGACCCCCTCGAAGAAGCGCAGGGTGTGGTCGGTGGGGGCGAGTACGTTCGGGTTGACGCCCCAGGTGTCCCACACGGAGAGCGCGGAGGTGTCGATGACATCGGTGTTGCCCAGTTCCGGATACGCGCTGATCGCCGCCTGCGAGTGCCCCGGGATGTCGATCTCCGGCACGACCCGGATGTGCCGCTCGGCGGCGTAGGCGACGATCTCGCGGATGTCGTCCTGCGTGTAGTAGCCGCCGTGCGGCGTCTCGTCCCACAACTCGGAGTCCCGGTGGCCGTACTTGGTGCGCGCGCGCCAGGCGGCTGTCCCGGTGAGCCGGGGGTGCCGCTTGATCTCGACGCGCCAGCCCTGGTCGTCGGTGAGGTGGAAGTGGAAGACGTTCAGTTTGTGGGCGGCCATCAGGTCGAGCATGCGCAGCACGCCGTCCTTCGGCATGAAGTGCCGGGCCACGTCCAGCATCAGCCCGCGCCAGCCGAAGCGCGGGCCGTCCTCGATCTCCGTGCAGGGCACGCGCCTTTCGGCGCCCGGGTTCACCGGTGCACGGCGGAACGCCTCGGGGCCGAGGAGCTGCCGGAGGGTCTGCGCGCCCCAGAAGACGCCGGTGGCGCTGCCGCCGGTGATGCGTACGCCGCGGACGGGATCCACGTCCAGCCGGTAGCTCTCGGGCTCCCGCGAGGGGTCGACGCGCAGCTCGACGGTGTTCGCTCCGCTCGCGGGAGCCGGGACGAGCGGCAGGCCGAAGGCCGCCCCGAGTGTGGTGCGCAGCCAGCGTTCGGTGCTCTCGGTGCCGGGACCCGCGTCGAGGGTGGTCGCGGTGTCGAGGACGAAGACGCGGCGGCCGTCGCCCCCGGCGCGTACCGGCGCCGGAATCAGGTGGTGCATGTCAGTCCTTCACCGCTCCGCCGAGTCCGGAGACCAGGCGTCGCTGTACGAGGACGAAGAAGACCAGCACGGGAATGGTCATCACCGTCGAGGCCGCCATGATCCCTCCCCAGTCGTTCTCGTCGGGTTTGAAGAAGACCAGCAGCGCCATGGGGAGCGTCGACTGGGAGGTGTCGCTGATGATGAACGATTTCGCGAAGAGGAAGTCGTTCCAGGTCGAGATGAAGGAGAAGACGCTGGTCGCCACGAGACCGGGGAAGACCAGCGGGAAGAGGATCTGCCACAGGAAACGGGTGCGGCTCGCGCCGTCGATGTAGGCGGCCTCCTCCAGTGCCTCCGGTACCGCCTTGACGAAGCCGCGCAGCATCCAGATCGCGAAGGGCAGCGAGAAGGCGAGGTGCGGCAGGATCAGCGATCCCAGCGTGTTCAGCTGGCCGAAGTCCCGCATCAGGAAGAACAGCGGGATGGTCAGCGCCTCCACCGGCACCATCTGCGCCACGAGGAACATGATGAGCAGGGTGGTGCGGAACTTGAAGCGGAACCGGGTCACGGCCGTGGCGGCGAGGAAGGCGATCAGCGCGGAGGCGATGACGACGGTGCCGGCGACCAGCAGGCTGTTGAGGAAGTAGCGGCCGAACTCCTGCTGTTCGAAGACCCGTCGGAACGAGTCGAGGGACGGGGCCAGGGTCCAGGGGCGGGCCTCGGTGGACTGGATCTCGCCCGCCGGCTTGAACGCGGAGAGCACCATCCAGTAGAGCGGGAACGCGACCGCCGCGGCGATGACGAGGGCGGCCGCCTCCGCCGCCAGCCTTCCGGGCCTGCGGACGCGCAGGAGCGTGCGTGTGCTCACAGTTCCTCCCCCTGGCGCCGTACCAGGCGCAGATAGACCAGCGTCACGGCCAGCAGGATCACCAGCATCACGACGCCGATCGCCGATCCGAGGCTGTACTGCGAGGACGCGAACGCCTTCTGGTACGCGTACACGTTGAGCACCAGGTTCTGGCCGGCGATGCCGCCGCCGTTGGTCATGACGTAGATCTGGGTGAAGACCTTGAAGTCCCAGATGACCGACTGGATGGTGACGACGATCAGGATCGGCCGCAGCATCGGTGCCATGACCGAGCGCCAGATACGCCACTGCGAGGCACCGTCCAGCGAGGCCGCCTCCAGCACCTCCGTGGGGATGGCGCGGATGCCCGCGTACACGGTCACCATCACGAACGGGAACGAGCACCAGAGCACTTCGAGGAGCACCAGGGCGAAGGCGCTGTAGCGCCCGTACGTCCAGGAGAAGTCGCCGAGCCCCAGCACCCTGTTGACCGGTCCGAAGTCCGGGTCGAAGAGGAAGACCCAGACGGTGGAACCGGTGATCGCCGGTGTGGCCCACGCCCCCAGCGCCGCCATCATGAGCGCGAGCCGGGGCAGGGCGCGGATCCGGGTCAGCAGGACGGCCAGGGCGCAGCCGACGAACAGGGTGGCGAGCACGCAGGCCGTGGCGAACACCACGGTCGCGAGGAGCACCTGCCAGAACTGGCTGTCGCCGAAGAGCGTGGCGTAGTTGCCGAAGCCCTGGAAGGTCGTCGGTTCGCCACCGCTGACCTGGGCCTGTGTGTACTCCAGGAAGGAGATCAGGCCCAGCTGGTAGATCGGGTAGACGAGGAGCCCGCCGAGCAGGACGAGCGCGGGGAGCAGATAGAGCCACGGGGTCCACCCGGAGCGCCGCGCGGGTGAGGCCGGGCGGCGCCGGGGCGTGCGGGCCGGCGCCCCGCTCGCCCCGGGCGCGGCGGGGGCCTTGTGCAGTGTGGTGTCCGCGGTCATCGTCAGCCCGCTTCGGCGAACGCCGCGTCCATCTTCTTCGCCGCGTCGTCCGAGGCGGCGGCCACGTCCTTACGGCCGCTGACGATCTCCTGGAACATGGTCGGCAGGACCAGGGAGGCGTCGATCTGGCCCCAGGCCGGGGAGACCGGGACGAACTTCGCGCCCGCGCCGAGCGTGTCGACGAAGGGGGCGACGAAGGGCTCCTTCTCGGCCGCGGTGTCCAGTACGTCCGTGTAGGTCGGCAGGAAGCCCATCGCGTCGAACATCTTCGCCTGGGTCTTCTTGCCGGTCAGCGACTTCATGAGGTCCACGGCGAGCGTGCGGTGCGAACTGCTCTTCAGGACCCCGATGTTGTTGCCGCCGGCGAAGGCCGGGGCGATCGAGCCCTTCTCCACGCCGGGCAGCGGCACGACGGCGTACTTGCCCTTCACGGCGCCGGCCTCGACCGCGGCGTGGCTGAAGTCGCCGCCGATGGCCATGGCCGCCTTGCCGGACGCGAAGGCGGTGACGGTCGCGTTGCCGCCCATGGCCGCGCACTTGGCCGCCGGGCAGTTGTCGTCACCGAAGAGCGAGGTGTAGGCCTCGATGCCCTTGCGGGCCTTCTCGCCGTTGATGGCGGCCTCGTAGGTCACCCCGGTCTCGGCCGCCAGTTCGCCGCCGTGTGCCCAGATGAAGGGCATCGCGCCGTAGGTGTACGCGCCGCCGACCGCGAGACCGTACAGGTCCGGCTTCTCCTTGTGGATCTTCTTCGCGGTGGAGATCAGCTCGTCCTGGGACTTCGGGGGCTCGACGCCGAGCTCCTCGAAGACGTCGGTGCGGTAGTAGAGCGCGCGTACGCCGACGAAGAGCGGCGCCCCGTACACCTTGCCGCCCACCGTCACGGACTGCTTGGCGGTGGGGTCGGTGTCCTTGGCCTCGTCCCAGGCCGCGAACTCCTTGCTGACGTCGGCCAGCCCGCCGTCCTTCACGTATCCGGCGGTGTCGGTGTTCCCGTACTCGATGACGTCCGGGGCGCTCTCCGGGTCGTTGAAGGCGGCCTTGATGCGCTGGGCCCTGGTGTCGACGGGTATGTACTCGACCTCGACCTCGGCCCCCTCGTGGGACTTCTCGAAGTCGGCGACCGCGGCGTCGACGACCTTCTCCTTGGGCTTGTTGCCGACCTCCTGGAAGAGCCAGACGCGGAGCGTCCCGGTCTTCTCGTCCCCCTCGGCGCTGGTGTCGGAGGTCTGCGGCGCGCAGGCGGTGGCGGTGAGGCCCGCCAGCACAAGAGCCGCGGCCGGGGCGGCAATTCGGGCAGAAAGCTTCATCCGGAACCCCTACCGGTCAACCGTTGCATCATATGCAACGCGTGTTTCGTCCTGCACAACTGGCAGGAGACTAAGGGCGCCTCAGCACGCCGACAAGTGGTCTCAACCACTCTGTGACCACGCGAAGCACCCCGTGCAACGCGCTTCCGGGCGCCGCGGGGGTCGGCCGGCGTGCGGGACCCGGACATGCGGACGGCCCCCGGGGTGCGCGGTGACGCGCACCCCGGGGGCCGTGGTCGGGGCAGGGACGGACGAGGGGACGAACGGACGAAAGACCGGGTGGGCTACTTCTTGCCGCTGTTGTCCTTGCCGCCCTTGCCCTTGTCCTTGTCGCCGCCGGCGCCCATGGACTCGTAGATCTCCTTGCACATGGGACAGACCGGATACTTCTTGGGGTCGCGCCCAGGGACCCAGACCTTGCCGCAGAGTGCCACCACGGGAGTGCCCTCAAGGGCGCTCGCCATGATCTTGTCCTTCTGGACGTAATGGGCGTAGCGCTCGTGGTCACCGTCGCCGTTCGACACCTGCGGCGTCGGCTCCACGAGGGTCCCCGTACCTGCCCCGCGCTCGGGCTCAAGAGTGCTCATAACTGCCAAGCGTACTGAAAGCTCCGCGCATCAGTTCAGCGAAGGGTCGTCCGGATACGTCGCGATCATCGCCAGTTCGCTGCGCTGGCGCCGCAGGACCGCCCGCCAGAGATTCTCCGGGCGTGGTGACGAGACGTCGCCGGGCTCGGACTCGACCACGTACCACGCGCCGTCCTTCAGTTCCGTCTCCAGCTGACCGGGGCCCCAGCCGGCGTATCCGGCGAAGATCCGCAGCGAACCGAGCTCCGCCGCCAGCAGCTCCGGCGGCGCGTCCAGGTCCACCAGGCAGATCGCCCCGTGCACCCGCCGCCAGCCGAGGGGCGCTCCCTCCTCCGCGGAGGGCCCTCCTCCGCGCGGGTGGAGCCGGGAGCCCACCGCGGCGCCTTCGTCCCCGGGGATCAGCGCCACACCCAGCGCGGAGTCGAGCGAGACCGGCCCGCCCTGGAAGACGACGTCCGGCTCGCCGGCC
Source organism: Streptomyces sp. ALB3 (assembly GCF_044385685.1). Taxonomy (NCBI): domain Bacteria; kingdom Bacillati; phylum Actinomycetota; class Actinomycetes; order Kitasatosporales; family Streptomycetaceae; genus Streptomyces; species Streptomyces sp. ALB3. The sequence goes on from NZ_JBISCE010000041.1 coordinate 333,046, forward strand.
AGTCCGGCCCAGGACGCCAGGATGTCGCCGACGCCGACCGGGGTCGGCCGGTTCAGGACCACGCCGAGCGAGCCTTCCTCGTCGTGGTCGAGGAGCAGCACCACCGCACGGTCGAAATTCGGGTCCGCAAGGGCGGGCGCGGCCACGAGCAGCCGTCCTGTGAGCGAGGACACCTCCGTCATGGCACAGATGATCCCGCATCTTCGCCCTCCGCGGGGACCAAGTGGCCCGTCCCGTCCCGTCCGGCGCCCGTCCGCAGCTCAGGGCGCACGGACGCCGCACGGACGCAACGGAAGCGCACGGGCGTGGGGCTCGTGGACGGGCCACCCGGACGGTGACCCTCCGCAAGGGGCGGGGAGCGGAACGTGTTGTGGCGGTTTCATGACGCCCGTAGACCCCCGTCGCCTTACTGAAGGAGGGCCGGAGCCCATTACCCTTTTCATGGCCCCCTGCCCGACCACTCCGGAACGCGAGATACATGACCGGCACAGACGATGTCCTGCTTGTCCACGGCGGCACCCCGCTGGAGGGCGAGATCCGCGTCCGAGGCGCCAAGAACCTGGTGCCGAAGGCAATGGTCGCCGCACTGCTCGGCAGTGGGCCCAGCCGGCTCCGCAACGTTCCCGACATCCGCGACGTGCGGGTGGTCCGGGGGCTGCTGCAGCTGCACGGCGTGACCGTCCGTCCCGGCGACGAGCCGGGCGAACTCATCCTCGACCCGTCCCACGTCGAGAGCGCGAACGTCGCCGACATCGACGCCCACGCGGGCTCGTCGCGCATCCCGATCCTCTTCTGCGGTCCGCTGCTGCACCGTCTCGGCCACGCCTTCATCCCCGGCCTCGGCGGCTGCGACATCGGCGGGCGCCCGATCGACTTCCACTTCGAGGTGCTCCGCCAGTTCGGCGCGACCATCGAGAAGCGGGCGGACGGCCAGTACCTGGAGGCCCCCCAGCGACTGCGGGGCACGAAGATCCGGCTGCCGTACCCGTCGGTGGGCTCCACCGAGCAGGTGCTGCTGACCGCCGTGCTCGCCGAGGGCGTCACCGAGCTGTCCAACGCGGCCGTCGAGCCGGAGATCGAGGACCTCATCTGCGTGCTGCAGAAGATGGGCGCGATCATCTCCATGGACACCGACCGGACCATCCGGATCACGGGTGTCGACAAGCTCGACGGCTACACCCACCGGGCGATCCCGGACCGCCTGGAGGCCGCCTCCTGGGCGTCCGCGGCACTGGCGACCGAGGGCAACATCTATGTGCGCGGCGCCCAGCAGCGCTCGATGATGACCTTCCTCAACACCTTCCGCCGCGTCGGTGGCGCCTTCGAGATCGACGACGAGGGCATCCGCTTCTGGCACCCGGGCGGCGCGCTGAACGCCATCGCCCTGGAGACGGACGTGCACCCCGGCTTCCAGACCGACTGGCAGCAGCCGCTCGTGGTGGCCCTGACCCAGGCCGCCGGACTGTCGATCGTCCACGAGACGGTCTACGAGTCCCGGCTCGGCTTCACCTCGGCGCTCAACCAGATGGGTGCGCACATCCAGCTCTACCGCGAGTGCCTCGGGGGCTCCGACTGCCGGTTCGGCCAGCGGAACTTCCTGCACTCGGCGGTCGTGTCCGGGCCCACGAAGCTCCAGGGCGCGGATCTGGTCATCCCCGACCTGCGCGGCGGGTTCTCGTACCTGATCGCCGCCCTGGCGGCCCAGGGGACGTCCCGGGTGCACGGGATCGACCTGATCAACCGCGGCTACGAGAACTTCATGGACAAGCTCGAGAAGCTCGGCGCGAAGGTCGAGCTGCCAGGCGGTTCACTCGTCTGACGTCCCGCCCGCACGCACGCACGGTGCTGCCGCACACAGCATCGCGCACCCGCGCACAGAAGTCCGCCGCCCCGGCCCTCCTCACGAGGGACCGGGGCGGCGGACTTCTCCGTGTCCGGCACCGGCTTCCGGGCGAGTGCCGCAGAACGCCCGTACAGGGCCGAACGAGGCGGGCTCCCACGTCCGGGTGCCCAAGGGGTGACGGAACGCCGCAGACGGCCTCACAGCGCCCGTACGAAGGGTGCGAGGGGGCGAGCACCCGCCCAGACGCGCTCCCGGTACGCCGAAGGGCGGCCGCCCCCGGTGGGGACGGCCGCCCTTCCTGACGCCTCGGGGGCCTTACTTGCCCTTGGCGGCTTCCTTGAGCTTCGAGCCCGCGGAGACCTTCACGCTGTAGCCGGCCGGGATGTTGATCGGGTCGCCGGTCTGCGGGTTACGAGCGGTGCGAGCGGCACGGTGGGTGCGCTCGAAGGTCAGGAAGCCGGGGATGGTGACCTTCTCGTCGCCCTTGGCGACGATCTCGCCGACGGTCTCGGCGAGGGCGGCCAGAACGGCGTCGGCGTCCTTGCGGGTCACCTCGGCACGGTCGGCCAGGGCGGCCACCAGCTCACTGCGGTTCATGTTTGTACTCCCGTGTTCTTCTTGCCTGTGAGGCGTGAGATCGAAGCCGATGCTGCCAGGGCCCTCTGACAGTCCCCGGACCCGGGTCTGCTGTCAGACCCTCGCGCCCGAATACGCATCCTGCCCCCACCTGCGGCGCTAACGCCAATCCGGAACCCTCGACATCGCACGAAAAGCACCACCGGATGCCCGTGATGACGTTCCGTCGACTTGTCGGAGCGGTCCGCAGCGGATGCCGGGCCTGTGGGGCTCGCTGCCCGCCCACCCTAAAGGGGCGTTTGGGACGCCGCGACCCGCGACGCGCCGTACGGAGCGCCCGGACGTGAGCTACGGCACCGTCCGCGGGAGCCGTGGCCGACCCCCGCGGACGGCGTGTGACAGGGCCGTCCGCGGAAACGGTCCTACGCGGGGTCGGGTGCCGCCTCGGCGACTCCGGCCGCCTTCGCGGCCTCCCTGACGGCGCCCGCGACGGCGCCCGCGACCTTGTCGTTGAAGACCGACGGGATGATGTAGTTCGCGTTCACCTCGTCCTCGGCGACGACGTCGGCGAGGGCGCGGGCCGCGGCGAGCATCATCTCCGTGTTGACGGTGCGGGACTGGGCGTCCAGCAGACCGCGGAAGACACCCGGGAACACCAGCACGTTGTTGATCTGGTTCGGGAAGTCGGAGCGTCCGGTGGCGACAACCGCCGCCGTCTCACGGGCGATTGCCGGGTCCACCTCGGGGTCCGGATTCGCGAGCGCGAACACGATCGCACCCTCCGCCATGGCCGCGACGTCGGTGCCGTCCAGGACGTTGGGCGCGGAGACGCCGATGAAGACGTCGGAGCCGGCGACGGCCTGCTTGAGGGTGCCGGTGACACCCTCGGGGTTGGTGTTGTCGGCGATCCAGCGCAGCGGCGAGTCCGGGGTGGCGTCCACCAGGTCCTCGCGGCCCGCGTGCACCACGCCGTGGATGTCGGCGACGACCGTGTGCTTGACGCCTGCGGCGATGAGCAGCTTCAGGATGGCCGTACCGGCCGCACCGGCACCGGACATGACGACCCGTACGTCACCGATCGCCTTGCCCACCACGCGCAGCGCGTTGGTCAGCGCCGCCAGGACGACGATCGCGGTGCCGTGCTGGTCGTCGTGGAAGACGGGGATGTCCAGGGCCTCGCGCAGCCGTGCCTCGATCTCGAAGCAGCGGGGGGCGGAGATGTCCTCGAGGTTGATCCCCGCGAAGCCCGGGGCGATCGCCTTGACGATCGCGACGATCTCGTCGGTGTCCTGCGTGTCCAGGCAGATCGGCCAGGCGTCGATGCCGGCGAAGCGCTTGAACAGGGCCGCCTTGCCCTCCATCACGGGCAGCGAGGCCATCGGGCCGATGTTGCCGAGACCCAGCACCGCCGAGCCGTCCGTGACCACCGCGACGGAGTTCCGCTTGATGGTGAGCCGGCGCGCGTCCTCGGGGTTCTCGGCGATCGCCATGCACACCCGCGCCACACCGGGGGTGTAGATCATCGAGAGGTCGTCACGGCTGCGGATGGGGTGCTTGGACGCCATCTCGATCTTGCCGCCGAGGTGCATCAGGAACGTACGGTCGGAGACCTTGCCGAGGATGACGCCCTCGATGTCCCGCAGGCCTTCGACGATCTCGTCCGCGTGCGAGGTCGAGGACGCCGCGATCGTGACGTCGATCCGCAGCTTCTCGTGGCCGGACGCGGTCACGTCGAGGCCGGTTACGGAGCCGCCGGAGGACTCCACGGCCGTGGTGAGCTGGGAGACCGCTGTGCCGCTCGCGGGCACCTCCAGCCTGACCGTCATCGAGTACGAGACGCTGGGCGCCGTTGCCATGGCCGAGTCCTTCGCTTTCCTGAGCTTCGTTGCCGCACGCAACCGGGGCCGGGCCCCGCACGTGCGTTCCGATCGTCGCACCTACCGACGAGTAGCAGGTAATGACTGCCACCTTTCGGAAAGTTTTTTCCACCATACGAGAAGTCATCGCTCCGCGTAACCCCGGCCGACCGACGAAAGGGGCCGGAGACATGGTGCGACCCGCGGAAACGGCGACCAGGCAGGAACGGGACCCGGGTGAACGCAAACAGACCCGCGCCACCGACAGGTGACGCGGGTCTGTCCTTCCACTCTCAGGTGGCACCGGCCCGCCATGCTCGCCTCGCGGCAAGTGGTCGCTCGAAGCGACGAAGGTTGGGCCCGGGGGCTTGGATCGAACCGGTGCCGCCTCCAGGCTAACAAACACCCCGGAGAAGTGAATCCTGTGCGACGGGTTGACTCGTCACGGTCCCCCGCACGGGCCTCCGTGCCCGGGCGCCGGCAGGCACCCCGCGGCGGGCCGGGAGGGCGGTTCCGGCAGGTCAGTCCCTCAACAGGTCCGGGACACCGTCCTCGTCCGGCATGTCGCGCTCCCCGGAGATCACGGTGAGCTGCTGCGTCGCCCGGGTGAGTGCCACGTACAGCACCCGGAGTCCGGCCGGGGACTCGTCGGCGATCTCCGCCGGGGAGACCACCACCGTGGCGTCGTACTCCAGGCCCTTCGCCTCCAGGCTGCCCAGCGCCACGACGCGCTCGCCGAGCTCCTCCAGCCAGGCGCGGGCCTCGGCGCGGCGGTTCATCGCGACGACCACACCGATGGTGCCGTCCACCTCCGCGAGCAGCCTGCGGGCCTCCTCGCGGACGGTCGAGGCGAGATCCCCGTGCCGTACGGTCTCGAACCGGGGCTCCACGCCCGTCGAGCGGACCGCCGCCGGGGACTCCATCCCGGGCATGGCCAGCGCCAGCACCTTCGCCGCGAGCTCGGCGATCTCCGCCGGGTTGCGGTAGTTGACGGTGAGGGTGAACCGACGCCGCGGGCGGTTGCCGAGCGCCTCGTCACGGGCGGCGGACGCCTCGTCCGGGTCCGACCACGAGGACTGCGCCGCGTCACCGACGATCGTCCAGGTGGCGTGCCGGCCGCGACGGCCGACCATCCGCCACTGCATCGGCGTCAGGTCCTGCGCCTCGTCGACGATGACGTGGGCGTACTCGGTACGCTCCGCCGCCAGCCGCTCGGCCCGCTCGCGCTGCGTCTCCTCGCGCTGCGGCATCAGCTCCTCCAGGCCCGTGAGCTGGTCCAGCGGGTCGGCCTCCCGCTTCCTCCTCGGACGGGCCGGAGCGCCCAGCAGGGTCTGCAGCTCGTCCAGGAGGGCCACGTCATGGACGGACAGCGGTCCCTTGCCGTCCTCGTCCAGCCGCCTCAGCGAACGGGCGAGGCGACGGACCTCGCCCTGGTTGAGGATCCGGCGGGCCCATCTGTTCAGCCTCCGCTCGTCGGACATGGCGGCCAGCACCCGGCGAGGGGTGAGTTCCGGCCACCAGGCGTTCAGGAAGGCGAGGAACGGGGTCTCGGTGGACACGTCCTCGTCGAACGACGAGCGCAGCTCCGCCACCAGCTCCGGGTCGGTGTAGCGGCCCCGGCCCGACGACTTGTTCCACAGGGCGTCCAGGAGCAGTTTGCGGGCGCGCGGGCGCAGCAGGTTGACCGGCGCCGTGCCGCCCAGGACGTTGTGCCGGATACGGCGGAGCTCGTCCGCCTCCAGTTCGATACGGGCGCCGAAGGCCACCACCCGCAGGCGGGTGGGAGTGCCCGCCTCGGCCGGGGCGTCCCCGAACTCCAGCTGCCCCTCCTGAGGAGCCGGCCTGGGCGCGGGCTGCTCCAGCGCCCCGCGGGCCGCCTTGCGCAGCACGTGGAGCATCCGGGACGAGCCCTTGATCCGGGCGACGGCGGGTTCGTCGTACGTGGTCGCCCCCTCGGCCCCCGCGGCCTCGTCGGACAGCGAGCCGACCGCACGGATGGCGACCTGGCCCTCCTCGCCGAGCGAGGGCAGCACGCCCTCCGTGTACGCGACCAGGAGCGGGGTGGGCGAGACCACGAGGATGCCGCCGGCGTAGCGCCGCCGGTCCTGGTAGAGGAGGTACGCCGCCCGGTGCAGGGCCACCGCCGTCTTGCCGGTACCGGGTCCGCCGGAGACCTCGGTGACGGACGCGGCGGGGGCGCGGATCACCAGGTCCTGCTCCGCCTGGATCGAGGAGACGATGTCCCGCATCGTGTGGCTCCGGGCCTGGCCGAGCGCGGCCATCAGGGCACCGTCACCGACGACGGGCAGTTCGCCGCCCGCCAGCCGGGCGGTCAGCTCCGGGCGCATCAGGTCGTCCTCGACCCCGAGGACCCTGCGGCCCTTGGAGCGGATGACCCGGCGGCGTACGACCCGGCCCGGGTCCTTCGGCGTGGAGCGGTAGAACGGCGCGGCGGCCGGCGCCCGCCAGTCGATCACCAGCGGCGCGTAGTCGGAGTCGAGCACTCCTATGCGGCCGATGTGGAGGGTCTCCGCGATCTCGGCGGTGCCGTCCTCCCCCACCGCGTCGTCGGCCGCCTCCACGGAGGTGAAGGCGCCGTCCGGGCCGCGTTCGCCGTCCTTGCCCCGCAGCAGGTCGATCCGCCCGAAGAGGAAGTCCTCGAACTCGTTGTTCAGCCGGTTGAGATGGACTCCGGCACGGAAGACCTGCGCATCCCGTTCGGCGAGTGCCCCGGGGGTTCCTACCTGGCCCCGTTTACTGGCGTCCTGCATGAGAAATTCCGCCTCGTCGATCTTCTCTTCGAGACGGCGGTAGACCCGGTCCAGATGTTCTTGTTCGACACCGATTTCCCGGTCCCGCAGTGAATCGACAGCGGCATCCTGCGCGGCCACCGAGGCCCCCTTCTGACGTGCATCGGGCAGCCGTCAACCGTACGCGAAAGGGAGCCCCGAGCGCACCTGCCGCTCGGATCGTGTTCCGGGCCCCGTGTCCGGACGGAGGGCCCTCAGGCGCCGATCTCCACCAGCCGCTCGCCGTCGAAGGTGCGGACCTCGAAACGGTCGATGTCGCCGCGTGCCATCGCCGCACCCCCGTGGACGTACAGCGGACGCCGCGCGCTCGCGTGGGGGGAGTCCTCGATGCCGTACCCCCATTTCGGTACGGACCACGAGGTGACGACCTCCTCGTCGCCGTTCCGGGAGACGGCCACCAGGCTGCACTTCTGCGGGCCCTTCACGTTCTTCAGTTCCAGGACCGTGTGCGTGCCCCAGGCCTTGGGCTCCATACCGACCGTGGCGTCGACCCGGGTGACGGGATCGGTCGCCCGCAGCTTCTCCGGCATGTGGTGGAAGAAGGCGTCCTCGGCGGGGCTCGTGGGGTGCGGGCCGGCGGCCTCGGTCCGCCGGCCCGAGTCCTCGCCGGCCGTGGCGGTGACCGCCACCACGGGGCCGCCGATCACGAGGACCGCCGCCGCGGCGACCAGGTACCTGGCGCGCCGCCGCCGCTGCGACCGCTTCCGCGCCACCTCGTCGACCAGACCGTCCAGCAGCCGGGGTCCCGGTCGCTCCGGTACGTGCGGGACCGGGCGGGCGCCCGGGACGGCGGCCGGTGACTCCGCCAGCATCGCCATCATCGGCTCCATCCCGGCGAACTCGTCGAGATGGGCCGCACAGCGCGCACAGCCGGCCAGGTGTGCCTCGAAGGCGCCCGCCTCGGCGTCGTCGAGGATGCCCAGCGCGTAGGCGCCGGCGGCGTCGTGCGCCGGGTCCTCCGCGGGGGAGGCGAAGAGGCCGTCGGCGGGACCCGGCGGGCCGGACGGACCCGAGGGCCCGCGGGGACCGGCGGGCGGGGGCCCGAAGGGCTGCCATGCGCCGTCGTTCATGCCGTGATCCCCCTCTCTTCGAGTGCGAGCTTCATGGAACGGAGCGCGTAGAACACCCGTGACCGCACGGTTCCGCTGGGGATGCCCAGCACCTCCGCGGCCTCGTTCACCGTACGGCCCCTGAAGTAGGTCTCGACCAATGCTTCCCGGTGGGCCGGGGTCAAATCGTCGAGGGCGTCGGAGAGCGTCATCAGCCACAGCGCCTTGTCGATCTCGTCCTCCGCGGGAATGACCTCCAGCGGCGACGGGTCGACCTCGCGCGGCCGGGCCTGCCGGCTGCGGTGGCCGTCGATGACGATGCGCCGGGCGACCGTCACCAGCCAGGGGCGGACGGAGCCGGTCGCCCGGTTGAGCGAACCGGCGTTCTTCCAGGCCCGTATGAGCGTCTCCTGCACCACGTCCTCGGCCCGCTGACGGTCACCCGCGACGAGACGGAGGACGTAGGCGAGCAGCGGGCCGGCGTGTTCGCGGTACAGCGCCCGCATCAGCTCCTCGTCGGGGACGTCGGAGAGGGGGCGGGGCGGCGCACTGCGATGTCGAGCCCTGTGCGGACGGTCGTCGGCCACGGCCGCATCCTTGCGCACACGAACCTCCCGGTCGAGACCCTGTCGAGCTCTGTGGTCATCGGTACGGGAACGGGCCCCGGTTCATTCAACGCGCGCCCGACTTTCTTTCGGGGCGCCCGGTCCGGGGCCGTGCGCGAACTCCGGCGGGTCCACGCCGTCGGCGTCAGGGATCGCGGCGTCAGGGCGTCAGCGGATCACGGTCACGGGGTCACGGAATCGGCCTTCACGCGGCGCCGGTGCCGGGCCACCCTCTCCCGGTTGCCGCAGACCTCGCTGGAGCACCAGCGGCGCCGCCGCCCCCGGGAGGTGTCCAGGTAGAGCCGCCCGCAGGCATCGCCCTCGCACCGGCGCAGCCCCGCCCGCGCGACCGGGTCCGTCAGCAGGTCCACCGCGTCCCGGGCGACCGCCGCGAGCAGCGCCCCGCACGCCGGGTCCGCGCTCAGCGTCCGCACGAGTACCCCGCCCTGCCCCCGCACGGCCCGCAGGCCGGGCGGGGCGCCCGCCGCCAGCGCGTTGACGCGCTCCAGTGCGTGATCGGCGCCTTCACCGGTCAGCTGGGCCGCCATCAGCCGGTCGATGCCCGTGCGCAACTGCCGGAAGCGCGCCACCCAGGTCTCGTCCACGGCCGCCAGCGGCGTTCCGCACGGCACCAGGCGCGAGGCCACCAGCCATTCGGCGAGACGCGCGGGGCCGTCGAGCCGCTCGCACCCTCCCGAGGCGGCGGCACCGGTCGCCACCAGGTCCAGACACACCCGGCCCGTGTCGAACCGCCGGCCGGACGCGCCCGAGACCGTCGCCATGAGCCTGTCACCGCCTCGGGGTCACCTGTGAGGGGAGGGTCCCCACCAGAGTGCCCGCAACCGGCCCGCCCCGGAACCCCTCCTGCCGGGCCGGCCACCACCGTCCCGTCCCCCGGGGCGGGGGAGCGTCCCGACGGCCCGGGGCCACCGGAGGCGTCAGTGCTGCGGCGGGCCGTCGTGCAGGATGCGCTGGAACATCCGGTGGTCCTGCCACGCACCGTTGATGTGGAGATAGCGCGGCGCCGTGCCGTAGAGCTCGAATCCGCACTTGGCCAGCACCCGCTGCGAGGCCGTGTTGTCCACGACCGTGCCGGCCTCGACGCGGTGCAGCCCGAGGCCGTCGCGTGCCAGCCCGCAGACCAGGCCGACCCCGGCGGTGGCCAGGCCCCGGCCCACGTGGCCGACGTCGATCCAGTAGCCGAGCCTGGCGTTGCGGAACGGCCCGTGCTCGATGGAGGCGAGCGTCATCGCCCCCACGACCCGGTCCTCGTCGTCGGCCAGCACCCAGGGCATGGCACGCCCCGCGTCCCGGTCGGCCAGCAGGGCGGCCAGCCGTCGGGACTGGCCCTCGGGGGTGTAGAAGGCCTCGGGCCGCACGGGGTCCCAGCGCCGCATGTGGGCACGGCTGCGCGTCAGGGTCTCCGCGAAGGACTCCGCGTCACCGAGGGCCGCGGGCCTCAGCCGGACACCGTCGGTCAGCACATGGACGTCATTGATCATTCCCGCACGGTACCGACCGGTCAGGGAGTGTCGTACTTGGTGTCCGCCGAGGGGTCCAGCGCCAGCCGGTAACCCCGCTTGACGACCGTCTGGATCAGCCGCGGCACGCCGAGCGCCGTACGCAGCCGGGCCATCGCCGTCTCCACCGCGTGCTCGTCGGTACCGCTGCCGGGCAGCGCCCGCAGCAGGTCGGCGCGCGAGACGACCCAGCCCGGCTTGCGGGCCAGCGTGTGCAGCAGGGCCATTCCGGCCGGTGGCACCGGGCGCAGGGCGCCGTCGACGAGCACCGCGTGGCCACGGATCTCGACCAGGTGGCCGGCGACGGGAAGCGTACGGGCCCGGGCCGGCAGCTGGGCGCAGAGCACCTGCACGAGCGGGCCCAGCCGGAAGCGTTCCGGCTGGAGGGTGTCGACGCCCTTCTCCTGCAGCGGCAGCGCGGTGACCGGCCCGACGCAGGCGGTGACGACGTCGTGGCTCAGGGCCGCCAGTACCTCCGGGAGCATGCCGCGGGCCTCCGCCCGGTTCAGGTAGGAGGCGGCGGCGGGGGCACTGGTGAAGGTGAGGGCGTCCAGGCCACGGGCGACGGTGACGTCGAGCATCCGGTCGAGCGGGGCGATGTCCTCCGGGGGCATCCACCGGTAGACGGGTACGCCGACGACCTCGGCGCCCGCCGCCCGGAGCGACTCGACGAAGCCGGGCAACGGCTCACCGTGCAGCTGGAGGGCGATCCGGCGGCCGGACACCCCCTCGCCCAGCAGCCTGTCCAGGACCTCCGCCATCGACTCCGACTGCGGGGACCACGCCTCGGTGAGCCCGGCCGCCCGGATGGCGCCCTTGACCTTGGGGCCGCGGGCGAGCAGCTCTATGCCGCGCAGCAGGTCGAGGAGGGCGTCACCGATCCCCCAGCCGTCGGCGGCCTCCACCCATCCCCTGAAGCCGATGGCGGTGGTCGCGATCACGACGTCGGGTGCGTTGTCGATCAGTTCCTTGGTGGCGGCCAGCAGTTCGCTGTCGTCCGCGAGCGGAACGATCCGCAGCGCGGGCGCGTGCAGGACCGCGGCCCCCCTGCGCGTGAGGAGGGTGCCGAGTTCCTCGGCGCGACGGGCTGCGGTCACCCCGACCGTGAAGCCCGCCAGGGGCCCGTGCTGTGCGTCGTCGTCGTGCATGGCGTGATACCCGGCTCTCGTCCCGCTGGTGCTCGATGATGCGGAGGACCGAGACTGTCAACCCTGCGTGACAGTCTCGGTTCTCCTGTATTTCCCGCCCGTTACGTCCTGCGACACGTTGTGGTGGCGCTCACACCTCGGCATAGCTGAGCTGGGGCTTCGCGGCCACCGCTTCGGTACGCCCGGTACGCCGAAGGTATACCGCCCAGGTGAGGGTGAAGCAGACGGCGTAGAAGCCGAGGAAGGACCAGAAGGCGGCCGTCCCGGCACCCGAGGTCGCGAAGGACTGACGGAAGGCGAGGTTGATCGCCAGACCGCCCAGGGCACCGACCGCCCCGATGAGCCCCATGGCCGCGCCGGAGAGCCGCCGTCCGTACGCCGCCGCCTCCTCGCCGCGCAGCCCCTTGGCGAGTCCCTGCGCGTGGAAGATGCCCGGGATCATCTTGAACGTGGAGCCGTTGCCCAGTCCCGTCAGCACGAACAGCGCGATGAAGCCGACGAGGAAGACCGCCAGGGACTCGATGCGGGAGGCGTGGACGACCACACCGGTCGCCGCGGCCATGGCCGCGAAGTTCCACAGGGTGATCCGCGCACCGCCGTACCGGTCGGCGAGCCAGCCGCCCGCGGGCCTGATCAGGGAACCGAGCAGCGGGCCGATGAAGGTGAGCGAGGCGGCCTGCAGCGGAGTACGGCCGAACTGGGTCTGCAGGACGAGCCCGAAGGCGAAGCTGTAGCCGATGAAGGAGCCGAAGGTGCCGATGTAGAGCACCGCCATGATCCAGGTGTGCGGCTCACGTGCTGCCTGGAGCGCCGCCCCGGTGTCGTTCTGGACGGGCCGCAGGTTGTCCATCCGCAGCGCGGCGCCGAGCGCGGCGACGATGATCAGCGGTATGTACACCCCGAGCACGATCCGCGGGTGGGCGGCGCCCGCCGTGCCGATCACCAGCAGGCCGATGAGCTGGACGACCGGGACGCCGATGTTGCCGCCGCCCGCGTTGAGGCCGAGAGCCCACCCCTTCTTGCGCAGCGGGAAGAAGGCGTTGATGTTCGTCATCGAGGAGGCGAAGTTGCCGCCCCCGATGCCGGTGAGCGCGGCGACGACGAGGAACGTGGTGTAGGAGGTGCCCGGCTCCATCACCCAGAAGGCGGCGATCGTCGGGAGCAGGAGCGACAGCGCGCTGAAGATGGTCCAGTTGCGCCCGCCGAAGACCGCGACCGCGAAGGTGTACGGCACCCTGACGAGGGCGCCGACCAGGGTGGCGGTGGAGATCAGGAAGAACTTGCCGGCCGGGTCGACACCGTACTCGGGGCCCATGAAGAGGACCATGACGGACCACAGGGACCAGACCGAGAACCCGATGTGCTCGGACAGTACGGAGAACCACAGGTTCCTCCGGGCGGTCCTCTCACCCGTCTCACGCCAGAAGGTCTCGTCCTCCGGCTCCCACTGCTCGATCCAACGACCGGCCATCACGCGCCTCCACAGGGGTCGGGGTGTTGTCCTCCGACGCTAGGGAGTCCGCGTTTCGGCGCGGTGCCGTGAGGTGACCGGTGCGCAACCTTGCTCTCACTCGGCCGGGAGGGGCGCGGTGAGCCCGGCGCCGGGGTGCGGTGGACCGGGCCCGCCGCACCCCCTGACCGGTCAGGCCCCGCGCGCCCGGCCTCCCCCGTCCGGCCACAGGCGCGGTCTGCGCGCGGCGGCGACGTCCTCGACCCAGCCGAACGCCAGGATGGCGAGCCCTATGAGCGGCCATACGGCGATCAGGACCAACACCTCGTACGACCGTTCGACGTACGTGCCGAAGGCGTCGCCGAACCACGGAACGGACCAGAGCCCGTCCACGAGGTGCGCGGCGGCCATCAGCAGCAGGTTGTGCCACAGATAGATCGTCACGGCCCTGTTGTTCGCCAGGGTGACCAGGCTGTCCCAGCGGGCGAGCCTGCCGGGGAGCTGCTGCCAGGACGGGGCGTAGACGAGGAGGATCGCGCAGAAGCCGAGGGACCACGTGGCCTGGGCGAGCGGGATCTCGTCGAGGTTCCAGCCCTCCGCGGTGAGGTGCCCGGACGCCCACCACAGCCCGAAGCCCATGACGAGGGCGGCGGACGAGACCGCCAGATAGCGCGGCGTCTCCTTCAGCAGCCCGTCGTTGTGGGCGAATCCCAGGACCCAGCATGATCCGAACACGGTGAAGTCGACGAGCCCCTCGCCGAACGTGCCGGGAACGGTCACGAGACCGGTGCCGATCACGGCGGTGAGGGCGAGCGGGGCGAGCAGCGTGACCCACGGAAGCCTGCGGAACGCCTTGAGCAGCAGCGGCGAGGCGAGCACGAACCAGAGATAGGCCCGGACGTACCAGAGCGGTCCCGCCGCCTGGTCCGCCCAGGTCAGCTCCAGCCATCCGCCGGCCGAGCCGCTCTCCCCGGGGTAGGGCGGGGAGCCGGCCGGGAAGAGGTAGCTGCCGATCCTGATGAACCACCAGATCCCTTCCTCCCGGACGGGCTGCCAGCTCAGCGCGAACATCACCGGCACCACGACCAGCGAGAACGCCCACACCGGGGGCAGCAGCCTGCGCAGCCGGCCACGGATGACGCCGCCGGCCGGCCTGGCCAGCGAGCGGGCCGTCAGCGAACCGGCCAGGGCGAACATCACGCCCATGGACGGGAAGAGGACGGTCAGCCAGGCCCAGCCGAACAGGTGGAAGACGACGACGCGCACGAGGGCCACGGCCCTGAGCAGGTCGAGGTAGCGGTCCCGCCCGGGCCTGGCACGGGACGCGGATGCCTCGGCGGCGGAGCCCGGGGCGGCAGGCGCCCGGCCCGGGTGCGGCGCGGGGGCGGAGACGGGGGCGTGCTCCGGGTGCGCCGCCGGGGCGGCCACGTGGGGAGCAGGCAGCGGAGCGGCGTGCGGGACGCCGGCGTGCGCCGGGTGGGCACCGCCCTGCTGCGACACCGTCCGGGCGTCATGGCGCTGCGGCTGTAAGGAGCCGGTCGCCGGCCAGGGGCCGGGCTCGTGGCCGGGGCCGTCCCGCCGGGGCCGGTGGGGGTACTTCATGCCACCGGCCTCCGGTCTCTGGCCGCGTCCTTGCGACGGTTGGGTGTGCCGCCCGGCGCTTCCACCACGCCCGTGCGCCGCAGCTTCTGCCAGCGCAGCCGGCCGCCGGTGAGAGCGGTGATCCAGGACTGGAGCAGGACGACGTACATCAGCTGCCGGTAGAGGATCTGCTGGAGCGGCAGGGAGATCAGGTGGGTCATACGCTCCCGGTCGAGCCGGAAGGCGTACGCGGCGCAGACGGCCTGCACCAGCAGGACTCCGAACCAGGCCGCGACCGTCCTCCCCGTGGGGCCGAAGACCAGTCCGTACAGCAGGAACACGTCGATGAGGGGCGCCAGCAGCGGGGCGACGACCATGAACAGGGAGACGAACGGCAGTCCGACCCGTCCGAAGCGCCCCGAGGGCCCCCGCTCGATGACCGCGCGGCGGTGCTTCCAGATCGCCTGCATCGTGCCGTAGGACCAGCGGTATCGCTGCGACCACAGCTGCTGCACGGACTCGGGGGCCTCCGTCCAGGCCCGGGCGTCCTCCGCGTAGACGACGCGCCAGCCGTCGCGGTGCAGCGCCATCGTGACGTCGGTGTCCTCGGCGAGGGTGTCCTCGCTCATGCCGCCGATCCGGTCCAGCGCGTCCCGGCGGAAGGCGCCGACCGCCCCTGGGATGGTGGGCATGCAGCCCAGGAGGTCGTACATCCTGCGGTCGAGGTTGAAGCCCATCACGTACTCGATGTGCTGCCAGGCGCCGATCAGCGAGTCGCGGTTGCCGACCTTGGCGTTGCCGGCGACCGCTCCGACGCGGGGGTCGGCGAACGGCTGCACGAGCTCGCGCACCGTGGAGGGTTCGAAGACGGTGTCCCCGTCCATCATCACGACGATGTCGTGACGCGCGTGGGCGATGCCGTTGTTGAGGGCCGCGGGCTTGCCGGCGTTGCGCTGGCGCACGATCCGGACGTCCGGGATCCCCATCGCTTCGACGAGGTCGGCCGTGCCGTCCGTCGAACCGTCGTCGATGACGACGACCTCGATCGGATGGTCGCCGGCCACCAGCGACCGCACGGTGGCCTCGATGCACTCGCGTTCGTTGTACGCGGGCACGAGGACCGACACCGGGCGGGTGACCGGCTCGCCCCAGCTGAAGTCGCTGCGGCGCACCTTCCTGGCGTGGAGGAAGGAGAGCAGCAGCATCAGCCCGAAGCGGACCATCACCAGGACGCCGATGACCGCGAGGCCGGCCACCAGGGCGCCGGTGACGCGCTCGGAGATCGCCACGGCGCCTATGAAGGCCTTGCCCTTCCAGAGCGCGAACCCGGTGACCGGGGTGTGCGCGCTGGGGGCGCCGAGTGCCGAGGTCAGGTTGGTGAAGTCGTAGCCCCTCTTCTTCATCTGCGGCAGGAACTCGGCCAGCGCGGCGACGGTCTGGGACCGGTCGCCGCCGGAGTCGTGCATCAGGATGACGGCGCCCTTGCCGCGCTCCGGCGTGGCGCGCTCGATGATCGCGTCGACGCCGGGGCGCTTCCAGTCCTCACTGTCGGTGTTGTTGACGACGGTGAGGTAGCCGCGGCTCCCGATGTACCGCGTGACCGGCCAGGACCGGTTGTCCATGGCGTCGGCGAACGAGGAGTACGGAGGCCGGAACAAGGAGGTGCGGATGTCGGCCGCGCCCGCCAGGACCAGCTGGTTCTGGGAGAGCTCCCAGTCGATGCGGCCGGTGGACTGGAAGGAGAGGTCGGGGTGGTTGAAGGTGTGCAGCCCGATCTCGTGCCCCTCGTCGACCATCCGCTCCACGAGGTCCGGGTGGCGCGCGGCCATGGTGCCGGTGACGAAGAAGACGCCCTGCGCGTGGTGTTTCCTGAGCTCGTCCAGGACCCGCGGGGTCCACACCGGGTCGGGTCCGTCGTCGAAGGTCAGGACGATCTTGTGATCGGGTATCCGGAGCGTCTCGGCGGCCTCACCCGCGGTGCGGGCGTCGATCACCGGACCGCCTTCGAGCACCTCGTCCGGTACCTGGGTGGTGGGAGCGGGGGCCTGGACCCGGTGGTCGGCGAGGATCTCGCTGTGCACGTATCCACGCAGCATGAGCATGGCGAGCAAGGCCACAAGAAGGAGCGACGGAAGCAGATAGCGCATGGGAGGTCTGCGCCTGACGGTCCGCTTCTTCTTCCGGTCGGGCCTGCCCCGCGAAACGGGGGGTGTCATCTACTGAACGCCTTCTTCTGGTTGCACCGGTACGTCCGAGGGATCCGGGGACGTCGGCGGGCTCTCTTCGACGGGCGGCTCCGGCGTGAGCGACGGAGACGGCTCACCGGTCGGCCGCTCGGAGACGGAGTCACCCGGAGCGGGAGCCGAAGAGGCGGAGTCCCCAGGGGACTTGCTGGTCAGGGGCGCCGAGGCGCGGGCGCCGGGGCCGGGCCGGCGGGACGCGGTGGCACCGTCCGGCGGGGAGACCGCGTCGGCACCGGGAACCGGTACCGGGGCGCTGGGCGTCGCTCCAGGTCTCTCGGACACGACGTCGGTACGCGGGGCCGGCCGCACCTCGATCTCCTCCGCACGCCTCTCGTCCTGGCCGGAGAGCGGCAGCCAGGGTGCGGAGGAGTTCCCGCCGAGCACGGCGACCACGAGCGTCACCGCGTAGACCGCGCAGACGACGGCGAGCACCCAGCCCACCCGCCGGTACGTCTTGCTGCGGCGGCCGCTCTCGTCGACGAACACCGGACCGTCCGCAGGGTCCGGAGGGCCGGGTTCAACAGGTAGTTCGGAGAGCTGACGGCCCAGTCCGTCCAGCTGGACGGTCACGTCGTTCGGCTCGTGCGTGTGCCCGGTTCGGGTACCTTCACGCCAATTTTCCACAGGTGTTCGCACTTCCCCCACTCAAGGAAACAGATGCGCGGGAAATGGCTGGAATTCCGCTGTCGGTCCGGGCCCCCACCCGTCCGCGCGCCACTGACACCGTGCACCCGAAGAAGCACCGAGAGTAGCGCACGCCGACGTCACGCACAGGGCGATGTCACTTGTTGCTCATGAACGGTTACGCATGAGTGACACATCGGCGGCAGGCAGCCAGGAGGTGGATGGTCGCGCCAACCATCCCTCCTTCCCAGCGAGTTCGGCAGCCGCCGCCCGCAATGCGGTCAGCCCGGGGTGATCGAGCCCTCTGCGCCAGACCATCAGCAGGGGAGAGAGCGGCACCGGCCGCACGAGTGGCCGCAACACCGTCCCCGGCAGCGACGGGAAACCGGCGACGGCCAGTACGGGGTTCCCCGTCTTGGCCATGACCCGCTGGAATTCGGCCACTCCGACGGCGAGCGGAGCCGGTGGCGCCAGGACGATGTCCCACTCCGCGAAGAGTGCGGATGCGAGATCCGTCCACTCGAGCGTGCGCGCATTGCCGGCCCCCGCGTAGACGGTCTCACCGGCCAGGTCACTCATGGCGACCTCCTCGCGACCGGCCAGCGGGTGACCGTGCGGCAGGAGAACGGCCATCGGCTCGTAACGCACCGGCTGTACGGAGAGCCGGGCGAGCACGGCGGGACCGAGCCCGGCGGCGCGCCCGAAGGAGACGTCGAGCCGCCCGGCGACCACCTCGCCGGCCGCCCAGGTCAGTCCGCTCTCGAAGCGCGCCATCAGCTCGCACTCCGGCGCGAGCTCCCGCGCCCTGGCCAGCACCCGGGCCGCCGTCATCCCGTCCGTGTTGAGGTCGACGAGCAGGGGGCGGGCCGCCGGGTCGGCGAAGGCGGCGGAGAGCGCGGCGTGGGCGTCGAGCACCCGGCGCGCGTGCGGAAGGAGGCGCTCCCCGTCCGGGGTGAGCGACACCTGCCGGGTGGTGCGGAGGAAGAGCTCACCGCGCAGCTCGCGCTCCAGCCGGCGGATGTCCCGGCTCAGCGCCTGCTGCGCGACATGGAGCCGGGCGGCGGCGCGGGTGAAGTGCAGTTCCTCGGCCACGGCGACGAAGGCGCGGAGGAGCCGGGGATCGGTGTCGGGTGCGGCCACCGGGCCAATTTACAACAGAAGTGCGTCAATGCCTCCGGATCAGGTGTTGGACGCCCTGGGCCCCGTGATCCCAGGGTGGTCGTGTGTCCCACGAAACCGCCGCCCCGGCTCCCGCCGCACCGCCCGCCGCCGTCCCGTCCAATCCGTACCTCCGGCTGCTCGCCACCCCCGGGGCGCGCGCGTTCACCGCGGGCGGTCTTCTCGCCAGGCTGCCCATGGGGATGTTCAGCGTCAGCGCCGTCATCATGATCGCCGGGGCGCACGGTTCGTACGCCCTGGCCGGGGCCGTCACCGCGACCGGGCTGGCCGCGACCGCCGTGGTCGCCCCGTGGACGGCGCGCCTCGTCGACCGGTACGGCCAGGCCAGGATCGCGGTGCCCGCCACCGCGGTCGCGGTCCTCGGCTCGCTCGCCCTGGTGATCTGCGTGCACTACGACGCGCCGGTCTGGACCCTCTTCGCCGCCTACGCCGCCACGGCCACCACCCCCAACACCGGGGGCATGTCCCGGGCACGCTGGGCCCACCTGCACCGGGGCGACCCGGCGGCCCTGCACACGGCGAACTCCTTCGAACAGGCCGCCGACGAGCTGTGCTTCATGCTCGGACCCGTCCTCGCCGCCTCCCTGTGCGGGGCGCTCTTCCCCGAGGCCGGCACGCTCACCGGCGCGGTGCTCCTCATGACGGGCGTGCTGATCTTCGCGGCCCGGCGTGCGACCGAACCGCCGGTGGCTCCCGGAACGCGGGCACCCTCACCCCTGCTGACCCCGGGCGTCCCCGCGCTGCTCGCCGTGTTCCTTGCGACGGGAGCGGTCTTCGGAGCGATGGAGGTCGTGTCCATCGCCCATGCCGGAGGCGCGATCCTCGCGCTCCAGGCAGCGGGCTCCTGTGCGGCCGGGCTGCTGTACGGCTCGCTGCGCCCCGCCGCACGCGCCGGGCACAGGCTGCTCCTCTGCCTCTCGGGGATGACCGCGCTGATGTCCCTCCCCCTGCTGGCGGCGGCCACGACCGATTCGCTGCTCGTCCTGGCGGCCTGCCTGCTGCTGGCGGGGGCGGCCACCGCGCCCACCATGGTCACCGGCATGACGCTGATCCAGCGGCTCACCCCGCAGGCGCAGCTCAACGAGGGGATGACCCTGGCGGTCACGGCGCTGCTGGGCGGCATAGCGGCGGGCTCCGCGGCGGGAGGCTGGCTGGTGGAGCACTCCGGCACGGCGACCGGGTACGCGGCGCCGATGTGCGCCGCCGCCCTCGCCCTGGCCGTCGCGGCCGTGGGAACGCGCCGAGCCTGAGGGGACGGGGATACGGGAGGACCCCGGAAAAACGAGTACCCCGCTGCCAGGGGCAACGGGGTACTCGTTCACATGGGAACTGTGGAGATGGCGGGAATCGAACCCGCGTCCAACGGTGCGGAACCAGGGCTTCTCCGAGTGCAGTTCGCTACGCTTTTCTCGGCCCCGGAGGTCACGCGAACAAGCCTCCGACAGGCCCAGTCACTGTTTGATTTCCTTCTAGGCCCCGTGACCGGGCTTAGAAGTTTAGATCCCTAGTTGATGCCAGGATCCGGGCCGGGACCACTCCCGGGCTGACACTCCGCAGAGTCTTCGCTAGCTGCTAATTAGGCAGCGAGGGCGAAGGCGGAGGAATCGCGCTTGGAATTGGCGATTATTGTTTGCGACATATGGTTTACGAGATCATTGCCGCTTCCTCGACTCGCTTCCCCTGCTTCGACATCCGCTGTCGAAACCGATCATCCCCATGTTGATTTTTCAAATCGCACGCCTTCGCTGAGGCGCACGGCCCATCGTACGTGACCAACGCACGCGGATGCCACCGTATTCCGGCGGCGCCGGGGCACGGGCCCCGGGCCGGGTGGCGGCTACGCGCTGCGCTGGCGCCGGCGGGCCGCCGCGATCGCCCGGTTCGTCTCCCGCGTGTCCTGCTTCTCGCGCAGCGTCTGACGCTTGTCGAACTCCTTCTTGCCCTTGGCGAGCGCGATCTCGACCTTCACCCGGCCGTCCTTGAAGTACAGGGCGAGCGGCACGATCGTGTGGCCGGTCTCCTGCGACTTGGACGCCAGCTTGTCGATCTCGGCCCGGTGCAGGAGCAGCTTGCGCTTGCGCTTGGCCGCGTGGTTGGTCCACGTGCCCTGCACGTACTCGGGGACGTGGATGTTGTGCAGCCACGCCTCCCCGTCGTCGATCTGGACGAAGCCGTCGACCAGCGACGCCCTGCCCATCCGCAGCGACTTGACCTCCGTACCCATCAGCACGAGACCGCACTCGTAGGTGTCGAGGACGTGGTAGTCGTGCCGCGCCTTCTTGTTCTGCGCAATCATCTTGCGCCCGGTGTCTTTTTCCTTGGCCATAGTGCGGTCATTTTCGCACTACGACCCGCCCCCGAGGCCACTCAATACCGTCTCGCCCCGCTGCTGGGCCTCCGGACCCGCCCCGACGTCCGGCGTGATGCCGCTTCCCTCGACGCTGCGGCCCGCCGGAGTGCGGTAGTGCCCGACGGTCAGCTCGGCCACCGACCCGCCCGGCAGCTTGCTGGGCATCTGGACCGACCCCTTGCCGAAAGTGCGCGACCCGACGGTCACCGCCCTCCCCCGGTCCTGCAGCGCGCCGGTCAGCAGCTCGGCGGCGCTCATCGTGCCGCCGTCCACGAGCACGACCAGGGGGCGGTCGGTGTCACCGCCGGGCTCGGCGTACAGGGCACGCTGCTCGCCGTGCACGTCGTAGGTGGCGACGAGCCCGCCGTCGAGGAAGGCGGAGGACGCGGTGACGGCCTCGCTGACCAGACCGCCTGCGTTGGCCCGCAGGTCGAGGAGGATCCCGGCGTCCCCGGGCGCCTCGTCCACGGCGTCGCGAACCGCGGTGCCGGCGCCCTTGGTGAACGCGGCGACCTTGATCAGCACGGCGGAGGAGGGGGTGCGGCCGAGGCGCCGCACGCTCACCGGTTGCGTCCGGAGCCGGTCCCTGCGCAGGGTCGTGGTCCAGGAGTGTCCGCCCCGGCTCAGCCCGAGGACGACGGAGGAGCCCTCGGCCGCCTTCGTCCGGTCCCCGCGGAGCAACGCCACCACCTCGGCGACGGGCCGTTTCCCGACCGGACGGCCGTCCACGGTGCGCAGCAGGTCGCCCTTCCGCACTCCCGCGCGGTCCGCCGGCCCGCCGGGCTGGACCCCGGTCACGGTGACCTCGCCGCGGGCCGGACGGCGGGCGGAGATGCCCACCCCGGTGTAGGAGCCGTCGAGGGCCTGCTCGAACTCCTCGTACTCCCGCTCGTCGTACACCGCGCCCCAGCGGTCCCCGCTGCGGCTCACGGCCTCCTCGGCGGCGTCCGTGGCGGACTTGCCGTCGGCCTGCGCGTCGGCGACCGCGTCCGCGATCTCCTCGCGGTCCACGGAACCGACGGCGGAGGAGACCGCTCGCGTCCTCGTCCCCGTACCCGCGTCGTCCTCCCGGGGCAGCGCCCCGGTGGCAGCGGCGGTGGCCAGCACGCTCGCGAAAACCAGCGTCAGGGCCGCCCCGCGGCAGAGGCCGCGGGGTTTCAAATGGTACGTATGGCCCAGCATGTGGCCGAGTGTAGGACAACGCCCCGTCCGCACACGGCTTGTTGGCCGCATGCGGGACGGGGCGCTCGTCACACCTTGAGGTACTTGCGCAGCGCGAACAGGGCGGCGACGGCGGGCATCAGGAGGCCGATCGCCAGCACGAGCGGGAGCTTCGTGAGCACGGCCTCCCAGCCGATGAAGTCGATCAGGTTCAGCTTCTCCTGGAGGGCGAGACCGCCGTCGATCAGGAAGTACCTGGCGGCGATCAGGATCACGCAGGCGAGCAGTCCGCCGATCAGACCGGCGAACGCGGCCTCCATGATGAACGGCATCTGGATGTAGAAGCCCGACGCCCCGACCAGCCGCATGATGCCCGTCTCCCGTCTCCGGCTGAACGCCGAGACGCGGACGGTGTTCACGATCAGCATCAGCGCGATGACCAGCATCAGCCCCATCAGGAAGACCGCGGCCACGTTCATGCCGTTCATCAGTCCGAAGAGGTTGTCCAGGATGCTCCGCTGGTCCTGGACGGACTGCACGCCGTCACGGCCCGCGAAGGCCGTCGCCACCACCTTGTACTTCTGCGGGTCCTTCAGCTTGACGCGGAACGACTCCTGCATCTGGTCCGGCGTGATGTTGCCGGCCATCGGGGAGTCGCCGAACTGCTCCTGGTAGTGCTTGTAGGCCTCGTCGACCGTCTCGAAGAGGACCGGCTTCTCGACCGCCTCCATCTTCTCGAGGTCGGCCTTGATCTCCTTCTTCTGCTCCGCCGTGACGGCGCCCTTGGCGCACTTCGGCACGTCCTTGGCGTCGTTCTTGTTGCAGAGGAAGATCGAGACGTTGACCTTGTCGTACCAGTAGGTCTTCATCGAGCTGACCTGCTCGCGCATCAACAGCGCACCGCCGAACAGGGCGAGCGAGAGGGCGACGGAGACCACGACCGCGAAGGTCATCGTGAGGTTTCGACGAAGACCGACGCCGATCTCCGACAGGACGAACTGGGCGCGCATGGCGTCCTTTCAGTACTCGATGCTCGTGCAGAGGCTCAGAGGGGCCGGCCCTCTCAGTGCTGGTAGCCGTAGACGCCGCGCGCCTGGTCGCGTACGAGACGGCCCTGCTCGAGCTCGATGACGCGCTTGCGCATCTGGTCGACGATGTTCTGGTCGTGGGTCGCCATGATCACGGTGGTGCCGGTCCGGTTGATCCGGTCCAGCAGCTTCATGATGCCCACGGAGGTCTGCGGGTCGAGGTTGCCGGTCGGCTCGTCCGCGATCAGCAGCATGGGGCGGTTGACGAACGCCCGCGCGATGGCGACGCGTTGCTGCTCACCACCGGAGAGCTCACCGGGCATCCGGTCCTCCTTGCCCCCCAGCCCCACGAGGTCGAGGACCTGCGGCACGGCCTTGCGGATCTCACCGCGCGGCTTGCCGATGACCTCCTGCGCGAAGGCCACGTTCTGGGCGACGGTCTTGTTGGGGAGGAGGCGGAAGTCCTGGAAGACGGTGCCCAGCTGGCGGCGCATCTGCGGCACCTTCCAGTTGGACAGCCGCGCGAGGTCCTTGCCGAGGACGTGGACCATGCCCTGGCTGGCGCGCTCCTCCCGCAGGATGAGCCGCATGAAGGTGGACTTGCCGGAGCCGGAGGAGCCCACCAGGAAGACGAACTCACCCTTCTCGATGTCGAGTGAGACGTCCCGGAGAGCTGGACGGCTCTGCTTCGGGTAGGTCTTGGAGACGTTGTCGAATCGGATCACGGATGCACCACGGTCGGCCGGGGGTAGGTGAGCGTGACCATACGCGAACCCGGTGAGCGCGTGCAGTCGGCGTCCGGCAATGAGGGATTTGTGACGGAAAGCGGCACGGAACGAAACGGGGCGGGCCGGACCTCGTCCGGCGGGCCGCGCCGAAACCGGCCCGAGCTGGCACAGTGGTAGGGGGAACGGTTGCGTTTCCCTGAGCGTTGTGCGGAGAGAACGTGAATGCGGCTCCCGCGCCGCGCGGGAGGAGGACTGCGCATGACCTATGACCGACTGGTGTGCGCGAACTGCGCGGCGCCCGTGAACGAGGGCCGTTGCCGTGTGTGCCGGGCGAGCCGGGAGCGCATGCAGGAGCAGGGGCCGTTCGCAGGGCTCAATCCGGCGATGCTGATAGCGCTGATGGTGATCCTGGTGGCCGCTCTCGCGCTGCTGGCGCACCAGGCCGTCTGAGCCGGAGGCCGCATCCCGCCGTCCGGCGGCCGAGGCGTGCGCGTACGGCCCCAGGAGTGGTCCAGGCAGGCGAAGGGGCCCGGGAGTGCCATGACGGCTCTCCCGGGCCCCTCAGCGTGCGCTCACGGACGTCAGGCGGTGGCGCGACCGCTTCCGGCCAGACGCGGCAGGATGCGGAAGCCGATGCCACCGGCGATCATCGTCGCGGCGCCGACCAGCAGGAACGTGGTCTCAGCCGCACCGGTCTCGGCGAGCTCGTCCTTGCCCTTGCTCTGCTCGACCGGCTGGTTGCCGGCGCTGTCCGTGTCGGTGTTGTCGGCGCAGTTGGCACCTTCGGCACCCACGACGCAGTTACCGGCACCGTTGTCGCCGTCGTCACCCGGGTTCGCCGGAGCCGAGGGGTCCGTCGGGTCCGTGGGGTCCGTGGGGTCCGTCGGGTCCGTGGGGTCCGTCGGGTCCGTCGGGTCCGTCGGGTCCGTCGGGTCCGTCGGGTCCGTGGGATCCGTGGGGTCCGTCGGGTCCGTGGGATCGGTCGGGTCCGTGGGGTCCGTCGGGTCCGTGGGGTCCGTCGGATCCGTGGGGTCCGTGGGATCGGTCGGGTCCGTGGGGTCCGTCGGGTCCGTCGGGTCCGTGGGGTCCGTCGGGTCCGTCGGGTCCGTGGGATCGGTCGGGTCCGTCGGGTCCGTCGGCTCACCCGGGTTGGTCGGGTCCGTCGGGTCCGTCGGGTCCGTGGGCTCACCCGGGTTGGTCGGGTTGTCGTATCCGACACCGACCTCGAGGCCCTCGTTGCCGGCCTCGGCGTTCACGCCGACGCCGGCGATGTTGACGTCGATGCCCACGGCCTGAGCCGCACCCGCGGCGGTGAGCGAGGCACCTGCTGCGATAACCGCGCCGGCGGCTATCCGCGCGACGCGGATCCGCGTCTTCTTCGTCATCTGTTGCTACCCCCAGTAGCTGATCTCGTCGATGGAGCAGCCCTATGCGGTCCACGGCCCTGCGGGGTCACATTCTCTGCAGGGCCACGCCGTACCGTGGTCATCCCGCCCGCCCCCGATCACACCTGTCCCAGACATACGCGTGCTGCCCTAGCACCCTGTCCAGAGTTAAGACCTACGTCAAGGACGTTCCGGGGGCATACGCGGCGCTATGGGGGTTCTTGACGCCTATTCGGAACCACGACTGTGACGCATTCACCACACCTTCCCCTCAACTCCCCTGTGCGCCGGGGCGGGTGAATAAGCGAAGGGCCCGGACAGGAAATCCTGTCCGGGCCCGAACGGCTTACCGCCGCGGCTACTTCTCGCTCTGCTTGCGCCAGCGGATGCCGGCCTCGATGAACCCGTCGATCTCACCGTTGAAGACCGCTTCGGGGTTGCCGATCTCGAACTCCGTACGCAGGTCCTTGACCATCTGGTACGGGTGGATGACGTAGGAACGCATCTGGTTGCCCCAGGAGTTGCCCCCGTCGCCCTTGAGCGCGTTCATCTTCGCCTGCTCCTCCTGGCGGCGGCGCTCGAGGAGCTTCGCCTGGAGGACGTTCATCGCGGACGCCTTGTTCTGGATCTGCGAGCGCTCGTTCTGGCAGGAGACGACGATGCCGGTGGGCAGGTGCGTCAGACGCACCGCGGAGTCCGTGGTGTTGACGCCCTGGCCGCCCGGGCCCGAGGAGCGGTACACGTCGACACGCAGCTCGGACTCGTCGATCTCGATGTGGTCGGTCTGCTCGACCACCGGCAGCACCTCGACGCCCGCGAAGGACGTCTGGCGGCGGCCCTGGTTGTCGAACGGCGAGATGCGCACGAGACGGTGCGTGCCCTGCTCGACGGAGAGCGTGCCGTAGGCGTACGGCACCTCGACGGCGAACGTGGTCGACTTGATGCCGGCCTCTTCGGCGTACGCGGTCTCGTAGACCTCGGTCTTGTAGTTGTGCCGCTCGGCCCAGCGGAGGTACATGCGCTGGAGCTTCTCGGCGAAGTCCGCGGCGTCGACGCCGCCTGCCTCGGCCCGGATGGTGACCAGGGCCTCGCGCGCGTCGTACTCGCCGGAGAGGAGCGTGCGGACCTCCATCTCGTCCAGCGCCTTCCTGACGGAGACCAGCTCGGTCTCCGCCTCCGCGAGCGCGTCGGCGTCGCCCTCGTCCTCGGCGAGCTCGAACATGATGCCGAGATCGTCGATACGGCTCCGCAGGGCCTCGGCCTTTCGGACCTCGGCCTGGAGGTGTGAAAGCTTGCTGGTGATCTTCTGCGCCGCCTCCGGGTCGTCCCAGAGGGACGGCGCCGCCGCCTGCTCCTCGAGCGCGGCGATGTCGGCCCTCAGCGCATCCAGGTCCAGGACGGCCTCGATCGACCCCATGGTCGAGGAGAGGGACTTGAGCTCTTCGGAAATATCGACGACTGCCACGGGTCCAGCGTAACGGGTGGGCGGGTGAACCTGTCCCTCCCCCGGATCCCGGCACCTCCCGGACGCTCCTCAGGGGGTCGTGGGCGCCGAATTCCGTGTGTCCTCGGGGGCCCCGCCAGAATCGTCGCCTCCGGCGGCGAGCCACCCGCCCACCCCTATCGCCGTACACAGCGCGACCGCCGCGAGACCCAGGGTGATACGCCGCTTGCGGACGGCCGCCGACTTGTTCCGGGCCGAGCCGGGCCGGGGCCTGCCGGGGGCGCGTGGGGCGCGGGCCGTGCCGAGAGGGCCTCCGGAGAGCTCGTCGGGGCCGGGGACACGCATGCTCGTGTGGGTGTCCCGGTTGGAGTCCGGCGAGGAGGCGGGCACCAGCGGGACCGCGCCGCGGCGACGGGGCTCGTCGGCGGCGGGGGTGTACTGCTGTTCGTCGTACGCCTGCGGCTCGGCCTCGTTGTCCGGCTCGTCGACGTCGAGCGGGGGTATCCCGGCCAGCAGCGGGAGCAGCTCCCGCAGCCGGGCCGCGAGCTCGGAGGCGCGCAGGCGCGAGGCCGGGGCCTTGGCCAGGCACTGGACCAGGAGCTGCCACAGCTCCTCGGGGATGCCCGGGAGAGGGACGACCGTCTCGGTCACGTGGCGGCGCAGGACGGCCCCGGGGTGGCCGCCGCCGAAGGGGGTGAAGCCGGCGAGGAGCTCGTAGAGCACGGTCGCGAGGGCGTAGATGTCCACGGCGGCGCGCGGCGGGAGGCCCTCGACGATCTCGGGGGCCAGGTAGTCCGGTGTGCCGATGATCTTGGTGGTCTTCGTGCGGCGCGGGGTGTCGATCAGTTTGGCGACGCCGAAGTCCGTGAGCAGCGCCGGGTGCGAGCCGCCCGGGCCGAGGGGACCCTCCATGTCGAGCAGGATGTTCTCCGGCTTGACGTCGCGGTGGACCACGCCGGCGCGGTGCGCGGCGGCGAGCCCGTCGGCGACGTCGGCGATGATCGCGGCGGCGGCCTCGGGGGCCAGCCGGCGTTCCCTGTCCAGACGGGTGCGCAGGTCGGTGCCGCGCACCAGGTCCATCACCAGCGCCAGGTCGGTGCCGTCCACCACGAGGTCGCGGACGGCGACGACGTGCGGATGGCCGAGCCCGAGCAGCGCGGTGCGCTCCTGCACGAAGCGGCCCACGAGCTCCTGGTCGGACGCGAGGTCCTCGCGGAGCAGCTTGATGGCGACCGGGCCCTCAGGCCCCTCACCGAGCCACACCGTGCCGGCGCTGCCGCGCCCCAGGATCTGGTGGGCGGTGTACCGGCTGCCGATATTCCGTGCCAAGACTGCTCCCTCAGCGGCTGGCGTTGACCCCCGGTCGACAAAGTTACGCGGCGAACGGGGTGTCGTGTGCCCTGGATGGCGCCAACCCCGACTTCTGCGGGCCGATTAGGCCCGCAGAAGTCGACAAAGATACAGAATCGTGCACGTTACTGGCCGGTCGTGCCGCCCGAACCGCTCCCGCCGAGGTCCTCGAACCAGCCGGTGACCTTGCCGATGCCGTCCCCTATGGCGTCCCAGAAGCTCTTGCCCTGGGCCACCCAGTCCTGCAGCGGGGTCAGCTCCCAGATGAGCCAGCCGGCCACGATCAGCAGCACGACCGAGAACAGGCATCCCTTGAGGCAGCCGAGGCCGGGGATGCGCATCGGGTTGGCGCTGCGCTGCCTCGGCGGACGCGGGGCCGGCGGCTGGGGCGCGGGCTGCTGCGGGGGCGCGTACTGCTGCCGCTGCGGTTGCGGCTGCGGGGGCCGCCGCTGCGGGGGCTGCTGCTGCGGCTGGTAGCGCTGCGGCTGCTGCTGCTGCTGCGGGTACTGCTGGGCGCCGCGCTGGGGCTGCTGCTGGGGCGGCCGGCCCTGCGGCGGCTGCCCCTGCGGCGGCTGGTGGCGCTGGGGCCGGCGGCGCAGCGGGTCCTGGCTCGGGTCGAGGTACTGGACCTGCGTCTGCTCGTTCCGGTCGCGGGCGGCCCGGAGCTGCGACTGCCAGGGGTGCGGCTCGTCGGGCTGCGGAGGGCCGTCCGGGCGCGGCGGCACGGGCGGCATCATCGCCGTCGGGTCGGCCTGGCCGCCCCCTCCCGGGGTCTGCCGCATCACGCTGGTCGGCGCGGCCGGATCGTACGAACCCGCGTTGCTCGGCAGCACCTGGGTGGGGTCGGCCGCGCCCGGGGTGTCCGGGACGGCGGCGGGCGCCGGGTCGGGGGCCAGCAGGGCCCCCACTCCCTCGGCGGCGGCGATCTGCGCCGAGTTCGCGTGGACGCCGATGCCCGCGCCGACGGTACGCAGCGCGCGGGCGAGGTTCACGGCGCTGGGACGCTGGTCCGGGTCCTTGCGCAGGCAGCGCTCCATGACCGTCCACAGCGGCTCGGGGACGGTGCTGGGGCGCCGGGGCTCCTCGCTGAGGTGCCGGTGCAGCACCTCGAGCGCGGTGCCGCCGGCGAACGGCGGACGGCCGGTCACCAGCTCGTACAGCAGGATGCCGGCGCCGTAGATGTCGACGGCGGAGGTCTGCGGACGGCCCTCGGCGGACTCGGGTGCCACATAGGCCGGTGTACCGACGAACTCGTGGGTCCGGGTCAGCCCCGGGGAGTCCGCGAGGCGCGCGATGCCGAAGTCCGTGAGCATGGGCGTCATGCCGCCGTCGCGCTCGTCGAGCAGCACGTTGGCGGGCTTCAGGTCGCGGTGCACGACACCGTCGGCGTGGCTCGCGGCCAGCGCGTCCGCGATCTGGGCGGTGAGCAGCGCGGCGGCGACCGGGGTGAGCGGGCCGTTCTCCCGGAGGTAGCGGTGCAGGTCCGGGCCGTCGACCAGGTCCATCACCAGGGCGAGGAGATCACCCTCGACGACGAGGTCGCGGGTGCGCACGATGTTCGCGTGGGTGAGCCGCAGCAGCACGGAGCGCTCGCGCAGGAACCGCATCACGACATCCGCGTCGTTGGCGAGCTCCTCCTTGAGCACCTTGATCGCAACGGTCTCGCCGGGCTGCCCGGCGACGGCCGCCTCGGCGCCCGCGGTCTCCCGCTGGCGGGCTCGCCAGACGGTGCCCGTGGCGCCGCGTCCGAGCGGCTCCTCGAGCAGGTACTTGCTGCCTACCGGCCGCACGTCATGCGCTCCCTGCTGATCGTTGTGCCTGCGGTCCCCCCGGGCCCGCCCGGATGTCCCGGCCCACTGTAGTGCCGCCGTACGGGGCACCGTCCGGTCGTCCGCCGGCCGTGTCGCCCCTGCGGGCAGGGGAGGACCGGGAAGACGCAGACACGGAGGAGTTGGTTGCCGAACGAGTGTGCAGCACCTCTCCGGCAGGACCAAGCAGGCACTTTTGCACCCACACTCGGCCATTCAAGATCACTTGGTGGCCACCCCCGGGCGTGTTGTCGGTGTCAGGTGCGAGGATGCCTCCAGCACGGAACTGTGAGGTCGGAAGCCTCACACTCCGTGACGACCTGTACCGGACGACGCGTCCGTGCCGGGTGGGGGGAATCACAGGGCGTCTCCCCTGCCGGGCACCCCGCGCAGAAGGGACCGCTGACGGCGATGCAGAT
This sequence comes from Streptomyces sp. ALB3, assembly GCF_044385685.1. Classification (NCBI taxonomy): domain Bacteria; kingdom Bacillati; phylum Actinomycetota; class Actinomycetes; order Kitasatosporales; family Streptomycetaceae; genus Streptomyces; species Streptomyces sp. ALB3. The sequence goes on from NZ_JBISCE010000041.1 coordinate 363,203, forward strand.
CCGGCTGACCGTCCTCGCGCCGCGCAGCGGCCAGACCCCGGCACGCGCCTGCGACGTGCTCGTGACCGCGCCCGCCGGGACGGCTCTCGCAGCCGTCGCCTCCGGCCTGGCCGCGGCGGTCTCCGGCCCGGAGGGCTCCCTGGGCGGCGGCGCCACCGTGCTGTACGCCGGGCGGGAGCGGCTCGATCCGCAGCGCTGCGCCCTCGGTGAGCCGCCCCTGGTGGACGGCGCCGTGCTCTCGCTCCAGGTCCCGGGTGACGACGAGGCGGCCGACGACACCGTCCCGGCCCGGCTGCACGTGGTCGCGGGGCCGGACGCCGGGGGCGTCCACCTGCTGCACGGCGGGCAGATCAGGATCGGCCGCTCCGCGGAGGCGGACGTCCCGCTCGACGACCCCGACGTCTCGCGGCTCCACTGCGCCGTGACCGTCTCCGACGACGGCCGGGTCTCCGTCGCCGATCTCGGCTCCACCAACGGCACCTCCCTGGACGGCACGGAGATCGACGACCGCCCGGTCCGGCTGGCCCCCGGCGCCCTGCTGCGGATCGGGGAGTCCACGCTCCGGCTCACGCCCGGCGACCGCGCCCCCACCCTGACGACGACGCCGGACGGCGAGGGCCATCTGCGGGTGGCCCGCGCGGAGGCGGCGGGCGGCGCCCCGGCGCCCGGGGAACCCGATCCGGGCCGGGGCGGCGGCCCGGGGCACTCTGACAGCCCCGCCTCCTCAGCGCACGGCGTCCACGAGGCCCTCGGTGACGGCCCGTCCGGCCACGACACGCACCGGGGCGAACCCTTTCCTCAGGTCACCCACGGCCGTGGCGCCGCACTCGCGCACGACGAGGGACCCAGGAGGGGTGGCATAGGCGCCTGGGCGCGACGGCTCAAGGGTGGCAAGGGAGAACAGGCCCACACCACGCCTGCCGGTGACGCGCCGGCCGGCGGGCAGGATCCCGCGTCCGCCTCGCGCGCCCCCTCCGGCCCCCCTCACGCCCCCTCCGCTCCGGCGGGCACCTGGCCTGACCCCGCGACCGTCCTCCTCACGGCGCTCGGCCCCGGGCCCCGGCTGTGGGAGCGGGACACCGCGCACCCCGAGGCCCTGGTCGTACGGCTCGGCACGACGGAGCGGGCCGATCTGCCCGCCGTTCCGGTCACCGTGGGGCTGCGGGAGGCCGGTTCGCTCGGGCTCGCGGGCCCCCGGGACCGGCTGTCCGGACTCGCCCGCTCGACGGTGGCCCAGCTCGCCGCCCTGCACTCCCCCTTCGACCTGGAGATCGTGCTGATCAGCACGGACCGGGCCCGGAGCCTGGAGGAGCGACGGCGCGAGTGGGCATGGCTCGGCTGGCTGCCCCATCTGCGCCCCATGCACGGCCAGGACTGCCGCCTCCTCCTCGCGTACGACCGCGAGCAGGCCGGCGCCCGCGCGGCGGAGCTCGTCCGCCGCATGGAGGACGGGCCGCTGGGGAGCGGCTGGGCGAGCGCCGACAGGGAGTCCGTGGCCGGGGCCGCCCACCGCCACACCGGGCCGTACACCGTGGTGATCGTCGACGGCGATCCCGGCTCCGCGGCCCTGCGCGAGACGACGGCCGGGCTGGCCGGCGCCGGAGCCGCGAGCGGGATCCACCTGATCTGTCTGGCCGAGACCCCGGCCGCCTCCCCCACCTCCCCCGTCGCCGCGACCTACGACACGGCGTGCCGGGCCTCGATCGCGTTCCGCGAGTGCGGGGCGGTCGCCCTGCTGAGCGGTGACGTGGCGACCGCGCTGCGGCTGCTGCGCACCGCCGGCGGCCAGGCGGCGGGCCATGGCACCGTCGCCGCGGTGGACGCCGTCTCGTCGGCCTGGGCCGAGAGGTTCGGGCGCGCCCTCGCCCCGCTGCGCGACGAGGGCACGGCTCCCCTGCCCGGCCGGCTCGTGGCCGCGGCCCTGCCGCCTTCCGCCCGTCTGCTGGACGAGCTGGGTCTCGCCAGGGCCACACCGGCCTCCCTGATGGCCCGCTGGGCCTCCACGGCCGAGGACCAGCCGGGGGCGTCGGTGCGCGCCGCCGCGCCCGCCGGCGGCGACCTGGACACGACGAGCTCCGGCCGCACCCTCAGCACCGGGCCCCGGGTGGGCCCGCAGCGTGAGTCGCCCGACTCGGGACGCTTCCGGAGCGGTGGACCGACGACCTCGGGCTCGGGCAGCTCCGCCTACGCCTCCGCGGCCGGGGGCGGTTCCTCCCGGATCGGCGCGCAGAGACGGGACAGCGGCGTGGACACCGGGCCCTCGGGCGGGAACCGCGGGTACGCGGCACGTCCCGTGCTCGTGCTCGGCGCCGGCCCCCGGGGCCCCCTCTCCGTCGATCTGGCGGACGAAGGGCCCCATCTGCTCATCGAGGGGCCCGCGGGCAGCGGCCGTACGGAGCTGCTGCGCGCCGTCGCCGCCTCCCTCGCGTCCGCCGCCCGCCCCGACAGGCTCGGCATCCTCCTCATCGACGGGTCCGGCGGTGAGCACGGGGAGCGCGGCGAGGGGCTGCGCCCCTGCACGGAGCTGCCGCACGTCTTCACGCACCTGGTGGCCTCCGACCCCGTACGGATGCGGGAGTTCGCCCAGGCGCTGGGCGGCGAGCTGAAGCGCCGGGCGGAGCTGCTCGGCCCTCTGGACTTCGCCGGATGGCACGCGCGGTACGAGGAATCGCAGGCGCTCACCGGCCGTCGCCCCGCGGGCGCCGCCGAGCAGCGCGGTGACCTCGAGTCGCCTGCAGGCGGCACCCTGCGGCTGCGGCCCGCGGCGGCCCGCCCGGTGGACCCCGGGCCCTCCCCTCTTCCCCGGCTGGTCGTCCTGGCCGACGACTTCGACGCCCTGGTCGCCCCGGCCCTCGGCAGCCCGGGCCGTCCGTCCGCCGGATCCGTCGTCCGGGTGCTGGAGGCCGTGGCCAGGGACGGCGGGCGTCTCGGCGTCCACCTGGTCGCCACGTCCGCCCGCCCGGACCGCACCGAGGACACGGAGCTGGCCCGCGGAGCGCGGCTGCGCATCGTCCTCGACCCGCCCGTCGTCCCGCCGTCCCCCGACGAGGCCGCGCCGGGCCGGGGGCGTCTGGGGCATCCGGACGGCCGGGTGACGCCGTTCCAGGGCGGCCGGGTCACCGGCCGTATCCCGCGCACGGCGACCCTGCGCCCCACCGTCGTACCGCTCGAGTGGGAACGGATGGGGGATCCGCCGACCCGCCGTCCGGTCCGCGAGCTGGGCAACGGGCCCACCGACCTCGCGCTGCTGGCCAGCGCCCTGGAGAGGGCGGCCCGTTCGGTGAACGCGGAGCCGCTCCCTCCGCTGATTCCGTGAGCGCGCCGCCATCCGCCCCTGGAGCGGCCGTCGCGAGCGGGCACCCGGGTCCTACTGACGGGACGTCACGAGCCCATCACGATCATGTGGTTGACGTGGGGATCGGTCTTGCGGCTCCGGTGCGCCGGGCATAGGACTGTGCGCACGGACGATGTGAACCGCACGATGTGAGAAGTGACGGCACCGAAGGGTTACACCGCTGGTGCGGTCCATACTCATGCGCGCGCAGGAGAGACGGGGCAGGGATGCGCACAACCCTTCGAATGCGTAGGGCCGCACTGGTGTTCACCGCGATCGGGGCACTGGCCCTCACCGGCTGCGGTGACGACGGCGCCGGGAAGGACAAGACGGGCGGGGGCTCGGGCAAGGGCGAGGACAGCCCGTCGAGCGTCACTCTGCCGAAGCTGGACGGCGAGAAGCTATCGGTGGCCGCGGTCTGGACCGGGCCCGAGCAGGCCAACTTCACCAAGGTCCTCGACGAGTTCGAGAAGCGGACGGGTGCCACGGTCACCTTCGTCCCCGCGCAGGACCCGATCGTCAACTTCCTCGGTACGAAGATAGCGGGCGGCCAGCCCCCGGACGTCGCGATGATCCCGCAGGTGGGCGCGATCCAGCAGGCCGTGGCCAAGAAGTGGGCCAAGCCGGTGGGCCCGGAGGCGAAGGCCCAGCTGAGCAAGAACTACGCGAAGGTCTGGCAGGACCTCGGCGCGGTCGACGGCACCCAGTACGGCGTCTACTTCAAGGCCGCCAACAAGTCGCTGATCTGGTACAACGCCAAGGCGTTCGAGAACGCGGGCGCGAGTGTGCCGAAGACGTGGAAGGACTTCCTGGCCACGGCCGAGACGGTCTCCGCCTCCGGTGTCACCCCGGTCTCGGTCGGCGGGGCGGACGGCTGGACCCTCACCGACTGGTTCGAGAACGTCTACCTCTCCCAGGCGGGGCCGGAGAAGTACGACCAGTTGGCCAAGCACGAGATCAAGTGGACGGACCCGTCCGTCAAGGACGCGCTGACCACGCTCGCCGAACTCTTCGGCAAGCCGGGCCTGATCTCCGGCGGCGCCGACGGCGCGCTGCAGACGGAGTTCCCGGTGTCGGTCACCCAGACGTTCACCGGTGGGGACCAGCCCAAGGGCGCGATGGTCTTCGAGGGCGACTTCGTCTCCATCAACATCGCGCAGACCGAGGCGAAGATCGGTACGGACGCCAAGGTCTTCCCGTTCCCCGCGGTCGGCGCCGAGTCCCCCGTGGTGACGGGTGGTGACGCGGCCGTGGCGCTCAAGGACAGCAAGGGCGCCCAGGCGCTGCTGACCTGGCTCGCCTCGACCGACGCCGCGAAGATCTGGGCGGAGACCGGCGGGTTCATCTCGCCCAACAAGGCCCTGGACGCGGCCGCGTACCCGAACGACGTTCAGCGCAAGATCGCCGAGGCGCTGATCGCCGCCGGTGACGACGTCCGGTTCGACATGTCCGACCAGGCCCCGCAGTCGTTCGGCGGTACGCCCGGCAAGGGTGAGTGGAAGACGCTCCAGGACTTCCTGAAGAATCCGAAGGACATCGCGGGGACTCAAGCGAAGCTGGAGTCCGACGCGGCCAAGGCGTACACGAGCTGACGGGATGACCACAGCGACAGCGGGGGGCGCCGGAAGCGCGCCCCCCGCCGACAAGCGTCCTGACACGAGCACGGGCAAGCGCCCGCGCGGAAGCGTGACCGGCACCCGGAGGGCCGTCGCGGCTGCATTCCTGCTGCCGGCCCTGGTGCTGCTCGGCTCCCTCGTGGTCTATCCGATCGTGTACTCCGTCTACCGCTCGTTCCTCGACCAGTCCGGCACCGGTTTCGCCGGGCTCGACAACTACAAGGCGCTGTTCACGGACGACACGATCCGGACGGCGGTCAAGAACAACGCCGTCTGGGTGGTGTTCGCGCCGACGGTCGCCACCGTGCTCGGCCTGATCTTCGCGGTGCTCACCGAGCGGATCCGGTGGGGCACCGCGTTCAAGCTGATCGTGTTCATGCCGATGGCGATCTCCATGCTGGCCGCCGGCATCATCTTCCGGCTGGTGTACGAACAGGCGCCGGAGCGTGGTGTCGCCAACGCCGTGGCGGTGGGCGTGCACGACACGTTCGCCCAGTCCTCCGGGTTCCCGAAGGCGCATCCGCTGCCCGTGCACCCATTGGAGGCCGGCGGCGGGGGTTCCTTCGTGACGAAGGAGACGGTCCGCGCCGGTGAACCGGTGAGCCTGCCGCTGGTCGGTGTGGTGCCCGCGAAGATGCCGGGCGACGCGGAGCCCGCCAAGGCGGCCACCGCGTCCGGCGACGGCATCACCGGGACGGCCTGGCTCGACTTCACCAAGGGCGGTGGCGGCAGACCGAACGTCGTCGATCCCGAGGAGCTCGGACTCAAGGGCATCACCGTCGAAGCGGTGAAGGACGGGAAGGTCGTCGCCGAGGCGACGGCCGGGGCGGACGGGGTGTTCACCCTGCCCGCATCGGCCGACGGGGCCCAGCTCCGGCTCCCGGCGGACAACTTCCGCGAGCCGTACAACGGTGTCGACTGGCTCGGGCCGTCCCTCGTGACGCCGGGGATCATCGGCAGCTACGTCTGGATGTGGGCCGGGTTCGCGATGGTGCTGATCGCCGCGGGTCTGGCGGGCCTCCCGCGCGAACTCCTCGAAGCGGCGCGGGTGGACGGCGCGAACGAGTGGCAGGTGTTCCGCCGGATCACGGTGCCGATGCTCGCCCCCGTACTCGCGGTGGTCCTGGTCACTCTGATGATCAACGTACTGAAGATCTTCGACCTGGTCTTCATCATCGCGCCGGGCTCCTCCCAGGACGACGCCAACGTCCTGGCCCTCCAGCTCTACCGCTCCTCGTTCGGCACGGACGCGGATCTCGGGGTCGGCAGCGCCATCGCCGTACTCCTGCTGCTGTTGGTGATCCCGGTGATGCTGTTCAACATCCGCCGGATGCGGAAGGAGGGACGCCGGTGACCACGACCGAAACCGAGAAGGTGACGAGGGCCGAGCCGGGCAGGAAGGCGGAGCAGTCGCTCGGCGCCCGGATCGCCGCCCGGGCCGGCGGCGGCGCCATGCGGGTCTTCCTCGTCCTGGTGGCCCTGTTCTGGCTGATGCCGACCATCGGGCTGCTGCTCTCCTCGCTGCGCGGGGCCGAGGACATCGCGGCGACCGGCTGGTGGAAGGTCTTCACCGCTCCCTCCGAGCTCACCTTCGCCAACTACCAGCGGTTGCTGGAGAACTCGACCATCACCGACTCCCTGTTCAGCACGGTCATGATCACCGTTCCGTCCACGTTCCTGGTGGTCGTCATCGGCTCGTTCGCCGGTTACGCCTTCGCCTGGATGGACTTCCCCGGTCGTGACTGGTGGTTCCTGGTGGTGGTGGGGCTGCTGGTGGTCCCCGTGCAGGTCGCGCTGATCCCGGTGTCCGAGCTCTTCGGCAGTATCGGGATCTTCGAGACGACCTTCGGTGTGATCATGTTCCACACGGCGTTCGGCCTGCCGTTCGCCATCTTCCTGCTGAGGAACTTCTTCGCCGAGATCCCGCGTGAGCTGCTGGAGGCCGCACGGCTGGACGGTGCGGGCGAGATCCGGCTGTTCACCCGGGTCGTGATGCCGCTCGGCGGCCCCGCGATCGCCTCGCTCGGGATCTTCCAGTTCCTCTGGGTGTGGAACGACATGCTGGTGGCGCTGATCTTCGCGGACTCGGAGTCCCCGCCGATCACCGTGGCCCTCCAGCAGCAGGTCCGGCAGTTCGGCAACAACATCGACGTGCTGGCGCCCGGCGCCTTCGTGTCCATGGTGATCCCGCTGGCGGTGTTCTTCGCCTTCCAGCGGCAGTTCGTCTCCGGGGTGATGGCGGGCGCCGTCAAGTAACGGCGGCCCGACGGCACGGCAGGACATACGTTCGTCAACACGAGGGCGGCCCGTTCACTCGCGATCGGGCCGCCCTACCTCGTTGTTCCCCCGAATGCCACACCTCGCGTAACCAAGTCACTCCATCGGCCGTTTGCGGGCCACCTGCCCGCCCGCGAGCGACCCCTGGATGTGTTGTGCCCCGGTTCAGTGTCATCGTGCCCGCGTACCGGGTCCAGGCGTATCTGCACGCGTGTCTCGACTCCGTGCTGAACCAGTCGTTCAAGGACTACGAGATCATCGTGGTCGACGACTGTTCACCGGACGCCTGCGGCCCGATCGCCGACGAGTACGCGGTACGCGACCCACGGGTCAGCGCCGTCCACCTGCCGCAGAACTCCGGCCTCGGACCCGCCCGCAACGCCGGGGTGGCCCGGGCGACCGGCGACTACCTGCTCTTCCTGGACGGCGACGACACCTTCGCCCCCGAGGCGCTCCAGGCCATCGCCGACCGCCTGGAGGCCACCGGCGGCCCGGACGTCCTGGTCTACGACTACGCCCGTACGTACTGGTCGGGCGAGAGCGTGCGCAACACGTTCGCGCAGCACCTCGCCGAGACCGGCCCCGCCACCTTCCGGCTCGCGGAGCGGCCCGAGTTGCTCAAGGTCCTGATGGTCGTCTGGAACAAGGCGTACCGCCGCGAGTTCGTCGAGGCCGAGGGCTTCACCTTCCCGCCCGGCTACTACGAGGACACCCCCTGGACCTACCCGGTGCTGATGGCGGCCGGGTCGATCGCCGTACTGGACGCCGTCTGCGTGGGGTACCGGCAGCGGCGCCGGGGCAACATCCTCTCCACCACCACCCACCGGCACTTCGACGTGTTCGACCAGTACGACCGCGTCTTCGCCTTCATCGACGCCCGCCCCGAACTCGCCCCCTGGCGACCGGTCATGTTCCGCCGGATGCTCGACCACTTCTCGACCCTGTTCACCTCCCGGGGCCGGCTGCCGCGCGGGACCCGGGCGCAGTTCTTCCGTCGCGCCCGCGCCCACTGCCGCCGCTACCGCGCCCCGGGGACACCCGTGCCCCGCCGCACCCGGCTGAGGCACGCGCTGTTCCGGCTGGGCGCCCACCGCACGTACCGCGCCCTGTGGGCCGCCCAGCGGCTGCGCGGCCGGCTCGGGCGTGCGGCCGCCACGGTGCGCCGGGCGGCCCGCGGGGCGGCGATGCAGCTGCACTACCGGGTCCAGCTGCGGCTGCCCGTCCGGAGCCGGGACGCGGTGTTCACCGCCTACTGGCACCGCGGGTACACCTGCAGCCCCGCGGCCCTGGAGGCCACGGCCAGAGCCCTCGTCCCCGGGCTGCGCACCTACTGGATCTGCCGGCCCGAGGACGCGCACACCGTGCCGGACGCGACCCGCGTGCTGCACCCGGGTACAGCCGCCTACTGGACGGCTCTGGCGCGCTCCAAGTACCTCGTCAACAACGTCAACTTCGACCGCCGGCTCGTGAAGAGACACGGCCAGGTCCTCCTGCAGACGCATCACGGGACGCCCCTGAAGACCATGGGCACCGACCTCGTGCACCGCCCCGCCGCCGCCGGCTCCATGGACTTCGTCCAGCTGCTGCGCAACGTCGACAAGTGGGACTTCTCCCTCTCGGCCAACCAGCACTCCACGCTCGTGTGGGAGCGCACCTATCCGTCCGGGTACACCACGCTGGAGTACGGCAGCCCGCGCAACGACGTGTTCCACCGCGCCGGCCCCGGCACGACCGCGCGCCTGCGCGAACGCCTCGGCATCCCCGAGGGCAGCACCGCCCTGCTGTACGCGCCCACCCACCGCGACTACCGGCGCGCCCAGCGGCACTCCCTCGACCTGGAGCAGCTGGTCCGCGTCCTGGGACCCCGTTTCGTGATCCTGGCCCGGTCCCACTACCTGGACGCCACGGCCCGGGCCACCGCCGGCCACACCCGCCACCCGCGCATCATCGACGTCAGCGCCCACCCGTCCGTCGAGGAGCTCTGCCTCGCCTCCGACGGTCTGATCACGGACTACTCGTCGCTGATGTTCGACTACGTCAACCTGGACCGGCCGGTCGTCCTCCACCTGGAGGACGCGCAGGCGTACGAAGCAGCCCGTGGCACCTACTTCGATCCGGCGTCCTTCCCGCCCGGGGCGGTGGCCCGTGACCAGGACGAGCTGCACGAGATCTTCGCCACGGACCACTGGCGCGGACCCCGCTCCGCGCAGCGCCGGGCGGCGTTCCGGGCCCGGTTCTGTCCCTACGACGACGGGCACGCGGCGGAGCGGGTGGTGCGCCGCGTCTTCCTCGGCGACACCTCGGGGATGCCGCTGCCCGCCCCGCTGACGGGCCGTGGGCGCACCGGGGTCCCCCGGCAGGTACCGGTGCGGGAGTACACCGGCGGGTGAGGCCCCGGCGTGGACCGGGGCCACGGGGAGCGCTGCCTGCCCGGGGGACGCTCAGCGCTCCAGCAGGGCGAACAGCTCTTCCCAGCGGCCCATGACCTCCGCTTCGGAGAACCGCTGGACATTGGACCGCGCCCGGTCCCCCATCGCGTCCCGCAGCCGTGGGTTACCGGTCAGCCGGAGCAGCCGGTCGGCGAGCGCGCCGATGTCACCGGCGGGGGCGAGCAGCCCGTCCTCACCGTGCCGCACGATCTCCCGCACACCCGGCGCGCAGTCGAACGCCGCGCACGGCAGACCGCTCGCCATGGCCTCCAGCAGGGCGAGCGGGAAGCCCTCGCCGCGTGAGGACTGGACGAAGACGGAGGAGGCGGCGAGCGCACCGGGGACGTCGTCCGTGCGCCCCCGCCAGACGACCGAGGAGTCGAGCCCCAGGCCGGTGCACCGGGCCCTGAGGTCCGCCTCGTCCTCGCCCGCCCCGTACACGTCCAGCCGCCAGTCGGGACGCTGCGGAGCCACCAGCGCCCAGGTGTCCAGAAGCATGTCGATGCCCTTCTGGTCGGTGAGGCGGCCGATGCTCGCGACCGACTTCTCCCGGCGCGGGGAGGGCACGTCGGGCAGCGCCGCCAGGGCGTTGGGCATGAAACCGACGTTGTTCATCCCGTCCCCCGCCCACTTGTCCGCGTCCTCCTCCGTGAGGACCAGCCAGCGGTCGAGCGGCGGGTAGTGGTTCTTGATCCAGCGGTAGCGGTGGCTCGCGCGCGAGTAGTCGTACGACTCGTGGCTCATCCCGATGACCCGCAGCCCACCGGTGTCCGCCTCGCCGACCCACTCCATGGCCCAGACCTGGCTGACGATCACCACTCCGCCGGGCCGGGCGGCCCGGAAGATCTCCGAGAGCCGGTCGACCGCACGCCGCTTCCGGGCCACACGGGCGGCCTCGGCCCGCCGGGCGGCGACCCGGAAGCGGTCCCGGAACCCCCTGGCCGCCCAGGGCGTCGGAGGGTGCGCCGGATACAGGGCGGTCACGGGGTACCCGGGCGGATCGGGCAGGACCATCTTCCGCTCGGCGGCATGGATGCCGATGGTGTGCACCCGGTGGCCCGCCTCCTGGAACAACTGGGCGCTCCGGTGCATCCAGCCGGTCACCCCGCCCAGTTCGTCGGTGCTGTTGGAGACGATGAAGACGTCCCGGCTGCGGCTCATCGGCCGGCCTCCCCGGTACGGACGGTGCGGGACGGGACGAGGTGCCTGGCGAACACGGTGTCGACGACCGCCCTGGCCGCGTCCCCCCGGTCGTAACCGCCGAACTCCGCGGCGAAGGCGGCGCGTCGCTCCTGGAAGCCGGTGTCCGCCCTCTTCAGTCCGGCCAGCACGGTGAACAGTTCCTCCTCGGTCGCGGTCACCGGCCCGGGCGCCTTCTCCCGCAGGTCGAAGTAGCTGCCCCGCTCGGCGGCGTAGGCGTCGAGATCGGGGGCGAAGAGGACGATCGGACGGTCCAGGAGCGCGTAGTCGAACATGATCGACGAGTAGTCGGTGACCAGGACGTCGGCCAGCGTGAGCAGTTCGCTGACGTCGTGGTGGCCCGACACGTCGACGACCGTCCCGGGCGGACAGGCCGGCAGGCTCGCCGCCTCGAGGTAGTGCGCCCGCACCAGCAGCGTGTAGGTGTCACCGAAGCGTTCCGCGAAGCGCGCCGCGTCGAACAGGAGCTTCTGCCGCTTGCGCCTGCCCGGCCCGCCCCGGAAGGTCGGTGCGTACAGCACGACCTTGCGGTGGTCGGGCAGGCCGAGCTCGGCCGCCAGCGCCGGGCGCGGCAGCCGCCCCTCGGTCTCGTCCCGGGCACGCGCCGCGAGCAGGACGTCGTTGCGCGGGTAACCGGTGCGCAGCAGCGTCCTCCCCGGCAGCCGGTAGGCCCGGGCCAGCGTGCGCTCGTCGTGCCGTGACCGCACGAGGAAGTGGTCGAATCGGTCGACGGCCTGCTGGAGCCGTTCACGCTGCGGGGCGTTCTGCATGCGCACCCGGGTCTCGTCGAACCCCATGCGCTTGTAGGCCGAGCCGTGCCAGGTCTGCAGGTAGGTCGTGCCGGAGGGCTTGTCCAGGTTCTGCGGGAAGCCCTGGTTGTCGACCCAGTACTCCGCCCGGGCCAGGGCCCACAGATAGCGCCACGACCAGCGGCGCACCAGCCTGGCGTCGGTGGGGAAGCCCGCCGGGGAGTCGGCGTACGACCAGACGCAGCGCAACGGGAGGCCCCGGGCGCGCACCTCCTCGTGGACGGCCCGGGGGCTGTCGCCGTAGCAGGTGCCCATGTGGCTCTCGAAGACGACGGAGCCCTTGCGCACGGGCAGCCTGAGCAGCCAGGAGCGGTAGACGGAGACCTTGAGGCCCCTGGCGTGCAGCCGGTCCCGGCGCCTGCGCAGGGACCGGAGCAGGAGCCTGACACGGCGGGCGGGGCGGAAGTGGGTGGCGTAGTGCACCAGTCGGCGGGCCGTGCGGGCGGGCCGGCGCCGGGCTTCGAGGCGCAGCGCCAGGTGGTCCCGGAGGGTGATGTAGGGCTGCCAGGTGTCCCCGGCCGTTCTGCCCAGCCGGGGCAGTGCGGGCGAGCGGTCCGCCGGGCCGACGAGGTCGCGGGGGGCGAAGAGGTCGCTCACCGAGCGGGTCCTGCCGTCCTCCACGACCATCCGCGCGTCCCACACGGTGTCGCGGGGCCCCAGGGGGCGCAGCAGACGGGTGAGGTCGGCGCGGGTGGACCAGCTGATCCCGGTCGCGTCGGGCCGCAGTTCCGCGACCGGGGCGCGGAAGGCGCGGGAGCCGTCGCGTACGCGGAACTCCAGGCGGGCCGTGAGCGGGCCGTCCGGGCCGGGCCCGGTGTGGGCGGGCAGCACGAGCCGGCCCGCGAGGAGGACGTGGCGGCCCTCGGTCTCGTAGCGGGTGAGCCTGTTCATCAGCTTCAGCTCCCCGAACGTGCGGTACTGGTGCCCGAGTTCGGTGACGTCCAGCACCGGGTCAGGACCGCCCGGCCAGTACACCCGCCCGTCGTCCCCCACGGAGAGGGGGGCGGTCACGGTGCCGCGCCTGCGCAGCGCGTACGCCGCGGTGAGCACACCGTCCTCGTCGCCCCGCTCCAGCAGCCGTACGCCGACGCGCTCGACGGGCGGGAGGGTGAGCAGAGCCGGCTCCGGGACGGAGCCGGGCAGCACACGCGCCGCTGTCACCGCGACGCGTTCGCGGGTCCCGGCGGGCAGTTCGGGGAAGCAGCGCACCAGCGGTACGAGATGGTCGGCCAGGAAGGCGCGGTCCCGCTCCCCGCGCAGCTCATCGAGCCCCTGTGCCACCAGCACGTGGCACACCCGCCGGTGCGCCTCGACGAGTCCGGCGAGGTCCTGTCCGGCGTCGGGCAGGGCCCGCCCGGAGACGATCCGGCGGCGTACGAGGGCGATCCGGCCGACCACCGCCGCCGCGAGGGGGCCGAACAGCATCCCGCTCCGGGTGAGGTCCTCCGCGTAGCGCAGCGCGTGCCGCTCCAACGCCGCGCGGCGCAGGCAGAAGCCGGTCACCAGGGCGTCGTGCACCACCAGTCCGGGTGCCTCGGTGAACCGGCCGACGGTGCGGGAGCGGAGGAACAGGGCGTGCTGCCAGGAAGGTTCGCGTTCCTTGGTGCCGTCCCCGGTGAGCCGGCTCCAGCGCCCGGCCACCAGGTCGGCCCCGGTGCGCGAGCCGGCCTCCCAGAGGTTGCGGCAGGCGTGCCGCTGAAGGCGCTCGCCGGCGTCGAGCACGAGGACGTACGTGCCACGCGCCGCGTCCAGGCCGGCGTTGCGCAGCGAGGCGACGGTGTCGGAGCCCGGGTCGAGCACGCGGATCCGTTCCGGGGAGCGGGCGGCGAGCGCTCCCGCCGTCCTGCGCAGGGCGGCGGGTGCGCCGGCGGGCAGGACGACGAGTGCTTCGACGGCGCGCAGGCTCTGGTCGAGTACGGAGTCCACGGTCGCCGTCAGCGCTTCCTCCCCGCCGTCCGCGGCGCTGACCACGCAGCTGAAGTCGGGCGTGCTCATCCCTGGCACCCCTTCGCCATCCGGTCCACGACCCGGGCGGCCGCGGTCCCGTCGTCGAGGTCGCAGAACGCCTCGCGGAAAGCGGCGTACGCCTCGCGGTGGTCCGCCGTCGCGGCGTCCGGGTCGCGCAGTGCCTCGATGACGGCGGCCGAGTCGGTGATCAGCGGGCCGGGCGCCCTGTTCGCGAAGTCGAAGCAGAAGCCGCGCACGGTGTCCCGGTAGTGCTCCAGGTCATAGGTGTGGAAGAGCATCGGCCGGCCGGTCTGGGCGAAGTCGAACATCAGCGACGAGTAGTCCGTGACCAGCACGTCGCTGATCAGCATCAGCTCGGCGACGTCGGGGTGGCGTGACACGTCACGGACGAAGTCGTTCTCCGGGACGCTCCCGCCGACCAGGTAGTGGCGGCGCACCAGCAGGACGTGGTCGTCGCCGAGCGCCTTCCACGCCTCCTGGAGGTCCAGTTGGAGGTCGAGCCCGTACCTGCCGCTCTGCTTCGGCCGGTCCTCCCGCCAGGTGGGGGCGTACAGGACGACCCGCTTGCCCTCGGCCACGCCGAGCGCCTGCCGTACGGCGTCGGCGGTCTTCGCCCGGTCGGCGGCGTGCAGCAGGTCGTTGCGCGGATACCCGCACTCGAGCACCTCGCCGGTGTGGCCGAAGGCCCGGCGCAGGACGGGCGTGGAGAAGCGGTTGGGCGAGACGAGCACGGTCCACTGGGCCGCCCGCCTCGGCAGGGACTCGATGTAGGCGGTGTCCGCGAACGCGGTGCCCGCCAGGTCGCGGCCGACGCGTTTGAGCGGGGTGCCGTGCCAGGTCTGGACGACGAACTGGCCTTCGGCCCGCTCGAACCACTCGGGCAGCTGGGTGTTGGTGACGATCCACCGGCTGCGGGCCAGGGCGTCGTACCATTCGGCGCTGTGCAGGGCCACGGCGCGGACCCCGGCGGGTACGGCGGCCTGCTGGTCCCGGACCACCCAGAGGTGCTCCACGCCGATACGGCGCCGGACCAGCTCCTCGTGGACGGCCCGGGGCGAATCCGAGTACTGGCGCCCGTCGAAGCTGGAGTACAGCACGGTGTCCCGCAGCTCCCGCCCCCTCAGGCCCACGTACCACTCGCGCAGCCGGCGCTGCCCGTAGGCGCTCCGGTCCGCCGGCGGGAGCGCGCTGCCGGAGTGCAGGGACAGCCGGTCGTGGAAGCGCCTCTCCAGGGTGAAACGGCGTCCGCCCGCCTCCTGCCCCAGCGGCAGCCCGGCGTGCAGCTGGTGCACCACGCGCAGCGGCAGATAGCGCTCCGGATCGGTCTCACCCCGTTCCCTGAGGAAGGGGTACCAACGGCCCTCGGCGAGCGGCAGCACGCCCCCGGGGCCGTCGACCGCGCCCGGGGACAGCTCCGCGCGGAACCCCGCCTCCGTGCTCCGCACCGCGAAGGTGTTCTCCTCCTGGTGGCCGCTGTGGCGCAGGACGAGCTCGACCGGGCGGTCCCGTACGGCCGGGAAGGTCCCCTCCAGGACCAGTCCGGCGTCCTCGGTCCACGCCGCCTTTCCGACGACGGGCCGCACGTCCCGGTCGGTGAGGACCAGGTCGCCGGAGGGGTTCGCGGCGGTGTGGACCTCGCGCCCGCCCGGCAGCGGGTACCGTCCGGCGTCGGTCTCCGGGCGGGCCGCGACCGCCGGCCGGCGGGTCCCGCAGGCCAGCTGGACCCCCCAGTCGCCGTCGGTGCCCCGGAACGTCACCAGCGGCACCTCGGCGACGACCGTACGGCCGTCCGAGGTGTCGTCCGCCACCAGCGGGAACTCGTGGGTCTCCTTCGTGCGCCACTCCTGCAGGCGCAGGGCGGTCGGCGTGTCCCCGCCCAGCACGCGCACCGCGATCCGGATGCCGTCCGCGGCCTCGGTCGGCCCGTGGCCGGCGAGCACGGCGTCGACCCGCTCGGCGCGCAGTTCCAGCTTGTTGCCGGAGAGCACCGGCACGACCCGGGTGCGCTCGTCGACGTACCGGACGGCGGGCGCGGCCGGGTTGCCGGGCAGCCGCATCGGGCCCCGGCGCGGCCGTCCCGCGCCGACGACGACGGATTCCAGCTTCCAGACCGTCCGGGTCCCCTTCGCCGTGCCCCGGGTGACGAGCCTGCGCGGGTCGACGACGGTCTCGAAGCCGGACCGTTCGTAGCGGTGCAGCGAACGGCCCGATCCCGCCGCCGCCTCGTCCGTCACCGTCCTGCGCAGCCGCAGCGGGAGGAGCCGGCGGCCCGACCTCAGCCAGGCGGCGCCCGCCGACCTGCCCGGGGCGTTGCGGACGTAGGCGTACCCCTTGAGGTGCAGCAGCCCGCCCCGCCACACGGCCTCGGTGAGATGCGCGTGCACGGGGAGGTCCTCGGCGGACAGCGCGGTGACCCCGCGCGGGAGGGGGGCCCCGACGCCCGGGTACTCGGCCCGGGGCCGCAGCCGCCCCCTGACGTGGAAGGTGTCACGGTCGGTGGACTCGTGGGCCAGGAGGGCGAGCAGCTCCGCCGTCCTGCGCTCCCGGATGAGCTGCCACTTGACCCTCAGGTGCAGGGGCAGGGCGTCGAGGACTGCCGGGGCCACGGTGTCGGCGAAGGCGTTGGCGTGGGTGAGGAAGGCTTCGTGGAAGCTTTCGTCACCGTCCCTGAGGGCCTCGATGAACAGCCACAGGTCACCGGACAGGGCGTGCTCGTCGTAGCGCCGCTTCGCCTCCGTCATGCCCCGCTCCGCGAGGAAGCGGCTGACCGTGGTCACCGCGGTGACCCGGTCGCGGATGCCCCGGGCCACCGCGCGGCGGCTGGTGATCGAACCGTCGCGGTCCCGCCAGTGGTAGACCGGCTCCTCCACGACGTCGACGCTCCGGGCCAGGAAGTGGGCCGGCAGGACCACGGCGATGTCCTCGTACAGGACGCCCGTCGGGAAGGCGAAGGCGTGGAGGTCCCAGAAGGACCTGCGGAACACCTTGTTGCACGCGATGCGGTCGCCGAGCAGGACCCAGTCCCGGGTGACGTGGGTGGCCCGGCGGGGCCTCTCCATCGGCTTGCGGAACATCGGGGACTGTTCGAGCGCCCCGCCGGGCCGGAGCCTGAGGACGTTGCCGGTCGCGAAGTCCGATCCGGACGCGTCGAGTTCGCCGAGCATCCTGGCGAAGGCGCCCGGCGGTACGACGTCGTCGCTGTCGACGAAGGCCAGGAACTCCGTCTCCGGACGGGCCTGCGCGGCCCCCGCGTTACGCGCCGCCCCGAGCCCGGCGTTCTTCTGCCGGATCAGGCGGAAGCGCGGGTCCTGCCGGGAGAACTCCAGCGCCACGTCCGCACCGCGGTCCGTCGAACCGTCGTCGACCATGACGACGTCCAGGTCGGCCATGGTCTGCCCGGCGAGCGAATCCAGGCAGGCTCCGAGGTACTCCTCGACGTTGTGGAACGGGACGACGACGGTGAGACGGGGTGCCATGGCGCTGCGCACGATCCTTCCGGACGGACGAACGGACTTCCTCTGTAGGGAACGAGCCCCGCGCCGGGGAGGCACGGGGCTCGCGACGGGGCGCCGCCCGCTCAGGGTTTGACGGCGATACGGCCCTCGTCCATGCGCAGCAGCAGCAGTTGCTCACCGGTCTCCTCCAGGAACTCGTCCACGGCCTGGCGGGAGCCCTGCCAGTAGCCGTAGTCGTCGATCAGCAGCACCCCGCCGCTCACCAGGCGCCCGTAGAGGTGGTCGAGCTCGTGCTTCGTCGACGCGTACCAGTCGGTGTCCAGCCGGAGGATGGAGATCTGCTCCGGTGCCTGCTCCGGGACGGTGTCCTCGACCTTCCCCCGCACGTAGTGGACGCGCTCCTTCGGGTACGGGACCTGCTCGAACCCGGCCTGTACGTCCTCCAGGGAGGCCACGGCCCAGATGGGCCGGTCCTTGCCCTGGGCGTCCAGGAGCTCCTGGGCGGGCCTGCCGTCCCTCCGCAGGTCCTCGGCGGTGGGCGGGGTCATGCCCTCGTACGTGTCGAAGAGGTAGAGGTCACGCCCCGTCTCGCCGAGCGACAGCAGTGTCCTGGCGCAGGCCTGCATGGAGCCGCCGCGCCAGACACCGCACTCGACGATGTCGCCGGGGATCCCGTGCCTGACGACGTGCCGGGTCGCGAGGACGAAGGCGTTGAGGCGCTCCGGGGAGGTCATCGTGAACGGCTTGACCGCACTGATGATGTCCTTCGCCTCGTCGTCGTAGTCCGCGGGGAACCGCGGTGGCTTCGTGGCCGCGGGCTTCGGCACGGGCGGCTTCCGCTCCGCGGCCGGCGGCTCCACGGGGGCGGAGCGGGGAGCGGGCAGGGCCGCGCGCCGCAGCTGGTACCCGGTCAGTTGCTGAAGGACGCCGTTGACGGCGTTGCGCCAAGCCATGGGGCGGGACAGTACGCGCGTTTTGCGGCTCATGTCATCTTTCGTCAACCTGTAGTTGATGGGACGGACCGGTCGTCCGGCCGCCCGCACCGCTGCCGGCCGTCCAGCGGGCGCGGCAGCGGAACGCGGTCCACCCCACCCGCCCTGTTGGCCCACCACACCGCCGTCTCCCGGACGGCGAGATCGGCCAGGCTGTTCTTCAGCCTGGTCACCGGCCGCCGGTGGGGCAGGGGCCGGCGGAAGACGCCCACCGAGTCGCCCCAGTAGGCGGCCTTGGCGTCGATGGAGGCGTAGTCGTGCCAGATGCCCTTCACGGGCGGGAAGTCCGTGTACGCCTCGCAGAGTTCGAGGCGGGAGTGGGCGGCCATCGCCCGGAAGCCGTCCGGGTAGTAACGCCAGCAGTCCTGGGCGTCGTGGGCGTGCCCGCGCGAGGGCGCGGTGATGAAGGCGTAGCCGCCGGGCCTGAGCACCCGGGCGATCTCCAGCATCGACACCCAGAAGAAGGGGATGTGCTCGAACGCCTGGCCGGACAGCACCACGTCGGCGCTGCGCGACCTCGCGGGGATCCGGTAGGGCCGGGTCATGACGGCGTCGACGTTGGGGCCGTCCAGGACGTCGACACCGAAGTAGTCGATGTCGTGGTCCGCCAGCAGCCCCCGGTGGGTGCGGGTCTGCTTGCCCGAGATCCGTGAGCCGAGGTCCACGACACGGTGCCTGCGGGTCCTGGGCAGGTACTCCTCGATGCAGAGCTGCATCTGCTCGTAGGCGGACCGGTGCATGGACGTCTCCCAACGTAGCCGTGTGCGCGCGCTGTTGAGCACAACGACGGCGGTCCTCGGAGGGATCGCCCCGTACGGGTGACGCGAGGCCCTCAGCCGGGACGCACCGGGAAGATCCGCCGCACCACCCGCTCCGCCGCGTGCCCGTCGTCGTACGGGCAGAAGCGCTCGCGGAACGCGGCGCGCAGTGCCTCGGCCTCCGGGGACCTCCAGGCACCGCTCCGCAGCGCCTCGCGCAGCTCGCCCTCCGTGGTGGCGACCGCCCCGGGCGTGTCACCGGGGCGTCCGGACAGCAGATCGACGTAGACGCCCCGAGCGGCGCGGTAGGCGTCCCAGTCGGGCGCGTAGGTGATGATCGGGCGGTCCAGGCAGGCGTAGTCGAACATCAGGGACGAGTAGTCGGTGATCAACGCGTCGGAGGCCAGGAAGAGTTCCTCGACGCGGGGATGGCCGGTGACGTCCACGACCCGGTCCCCCGCCGTCCCGGCGGAACGCCCGTAGAAGTAGTGGGCGCGCACCAGCAGCACCCAGCCGGGCCCCAGCGCGCGGGAGAGGCCCTCCAGGTCGAGGCGGGGGAGGAAGCCCCTGCGGTAGTCACGGTGGGTGGGCGCGTACAGCAGCACGGTCGCTCCGGGCGCGATGCCGAGTTCGGCGCGGGCCTTGTCCTTCTGCTCCGGGGTGGCGGTGCACAGGACGTCGTTGCGCGGGTAACCGTAGGGGAGCTGTTCGTACGCGGAGGGGTAGACCCGGTCCCAGACCTCGCTGCTGTGGGGGTTGGCGGAGAGGCTGAAGTCCCACTGGTCGGTGTGCGCGACGACCCTTTCGTAGCTCACGCCTCCGGTGAGGGCGGGATAGGGAAGCTGGTCCAGGCCCATGGTCTTGAGGGGGGTCCCGTGGTGGGTCTGGAGGTAGACCTGCCCCGGCCGCTTGGTGAAACCGCCCGGGAAACTGGAGTTGTTGACGAGGTACGTCGCCGTGGCCATGGTCCGCCAGTAGGCGCGGGAGCCCTCGATGACGTACGGCACGCCGGGCGGCATCCGGTCGCGGTGACGCGAGGAGACGACCCACACGCCCCGGACGTGCGGGGCCAGTTCACGGGCCTTGGCGTAGACGGCGGCCGGGTTGCAGGAGACGCCCCTGTTCCAGTAGGCGCCGTAGACGGCGAGGCAGGGGTCCAGCGGCCGGTGCAGGTCGGCGCGGTAGAGGGCCTTCATCACGCGGGCCCGCAGCGACTTCCTGCCGGCGCGCGCGGCGGCCCGCACCCTGGCGCGCCCGGCGCCTGCGGTGCGCCGGGCGCGGTGGGCGGTGTACCGGCCGGGGAGCCCCGCCGCCCGGAAGAAGGCGGCGCGGTCCTCCGGGGCGATCCTGCCCGGGTCGTCGAGCACGGCCGTCAGGTGCGCGGTGCGCGCGGCCACGATCCGCGGGTCGCCGCCGGTCTCGGCGGTGAGCCGGTCGTACGCGCCGATGACGGCGAAGTGCGCGCGGCCCGGCGTCGTGGCGAACGTGCCGGTGCGGCGCAGCCGGTGGCGTACGCAGATCCGGTCGAGCGAACCGAGGGTGCCCGCGTCGGACGCGAGGAGGGCCGCCCGGTGGACCGGCAGGACGTCGTCGTACGGGCCCTCGGTGAAGCGGAGCCCGTGGGCCTTCCAGAAGGCGCGGCGGAAGAGCTGGTTCGCTGCGGCCGGGACGGCCATGCCCGGCCGGACGGTCCCCCACCAGTCGACCCGGTCGTGGCCCAGACGCAGCACGTCGGGCCGTTCCCGGGCCAGTCGTGCGGCGATCTCCGCCACGGCTCCGGGAAGGAGGAGACCGTCCCCGTCGAGGAAGAGCAGATAGCTCCCGCGCGCCGCCCGGGCCCCCGCGTTGCGGGCCGCCCCCAAGTCCCAGGGGCGGTCGAGGACGAGCACGCGCACCCGGGGGTCGCGCTCGGCGCACTCCCGCGCGATCGCGAGGTCGGGTCCGCCGCCGGGCGCGCCGACGACGATCAGCTCCCGGCCGGCCCGGCCGTCCTCCCCCGCTGGCTGCGCGGTCACGGAATCCAGGGCCGCCCTCAGGTACCCCTGAACGCGGTGGGCGGGCACGACGACACTGAGGAGCATGGGAGCGGAGCGTAGTGCGGAGCACGCGGACCACCCCAGGGGCCTTCACCCGTTCGGGTCAGCGGCGTGACCCGGGGCGCTCCCCCGGGTTGAGCCGTGCATGAAGCCACTCCTCAGCGTCGTCGTCCCGGTGCACAACGTCGAGGACTACCTGGAGGAGTGCCTCGACTCGCTCGCCGCGCAGTCCCTGAGGGACATCGAGGTGGTGCTCGTCGACGACGGCTCGACGGACGGGAGCCGCCGGATCGCCGAGGAGTTCGCCGCCCGGGACGGACGCTTCCGCTGCGTCCACCAGGCCAATGCGGGCCTGAGCGCCGCCCGCAACGCCGGGGTGGCCGGCACCACCCCCGGCACCCCGTACCTGGCGTTCGCCGACAGCGACGACGTCCTCGTCCCGGACGCGTACGAACGGATGCTGGCGTCCCTGGAATCGACCGGCTCGGACCTGGTGACGGGCAACGTGTGGCGGCTGAACGAGCAGGGCAGGCAGCAGGCCTGGCAGTACCGCTGGCTGACGGCCGACAGCCCGCGCACCCACATCACCCGCGACGCCCGGCTGCTGGCCGACCGCGTCGCCTGGAACAAGGTGTTCCGGCGTTCCTTCTGGGACCGGCACGCCTTCTCCTTCCCGGTGGGCAGGCTCTACGAGGACACTCCGGTGATGATCCCGGCGCACTATCTCGCCGGGTCGGTGGACGTGCTGCACGAGCACGTCTACCACTGGCGGGTGCGGGAGGGTTCGATCACCCGGCGGCGCACGGACGTGCGGGGCGTACGGGACCGGATCGCGGCCTGTGCGCAGGTCAGCGCGTTCCTGGCCGGCCGGGACCCGGCGCAGCGGCTGCGCTACGACGCCTCGTGCCTGCGCGACGACTTCGTGTACTTCCTGGAGGGGCTGCCGATGGGCGGCCCCGCCTACCGTGCCGCGTTCATGGCGGACGCCGGCGCCTTCCTCGACCGCGCGGGCGACGCGGCCCTGGCAGGGCTGCCTGCCGAGGCGCGCATCCGCTGGCAACTGGTGCGGGAGCGGAGGACGGCGGAGCTGCTGGCCGTCCTGGAGGCGGAACGGGCCAACGGGACGGGCACGTTCACCGTGGCGGGCCCGCCGGGGAGGCGGCGCGCCGTCCATCCGGGGCTCACGGGCGTCGGCGCGCGCCTCGGCAGGGGTGACCTGCCCGCCGTCGCACGGCTGGTGGAGGCGTCCTGGGGCGGGGACGGCAGGCTGCGGCTGCGCGGTTACGCGTACGTCCGCAACCTCCCGGCCCCCGCGGCCCGGCACTCGCTGAAGGCAGGCCTGGTGCGGGAGGCGTCGGGCAGGAGGATGCGCGCCGTACCGGTGCGCACGGTCCGGTGGGAACGGGCGACCTCCGACTCGGGCCAGGACCTGCACTGTTACGACTACGCGGGCTTCGAGATGGTCCTCGACCCGGGACGGCTGGGGCCGGGTGACTGGCTGGTGGGCGTGGTGGTGGCCGGACACGGCATCGTGCGGCGGGCGGCGCTGCGCGCCGTGGAGGCGGCCGTCGCGCAGCCGCTGGTCCACGACCTGGGCGGCGGACGGCGCGCGGTGCTCGGTTACCGGGACGGCCGGCTGGAGCTGGCCGTGACGCGGCTGCCCGCGGTGGCCACCGGCCACGACCGCGGGCAGGGCACGCTGGAGCTGACCGGCCGGCTGTACGGCGGTGCCCGGCCCACCGCCCTCGTGCTGACCCGCGACGGAGCGGCGGAGCAGGTGTGCCCGGTGCGGTGCGGTGACGGTGAGCATTTCAGCGCGCCGGTCCCGCTGGCGGCGCTCGCCGCCGCCGAGTCCGCCCCGGCACACCGCGCACCCCACGGCTCCGGCCCGCACCGGGAGGGCCGGTGGCGGGCCGCGCTCGTCACCGACGGCGTCCGCACTCCGCTCGCGGCGGCCCCGGACCTGCCGCCGCCCGCCTTCGCGGACGCGGGGGGCGGCCTGGTGGTGGACGTGGCCGGTGAGCCACGCGCGGACCGTGCCGGGCCCGCACCGGACGGCGGGCTGCGCGTCCACGGGACCGGAGCGGGCGCACTGGTCCTGCGGCACAGCACCCTCGGGGAGACGGTGGACGTGCCCCTCGAACAACGGGCGCCCGCCGCACGGCTGGGCGCCTCCCCCGGTCCCCACGAGGCCCGCTTCGTCGCCGTGATCGGGCGGCCTCCCCGCGAGGGCGACTGGGAGGTGCTCCTGGACGGCCGGCCGGTACGCGTGGGCGGAGCGCTCGCCGCACGCATGCCGCTGTACGCCTCCGGCGCCCGCTTCCGGCTCGACCGCCGTCACGGTGACCGGCTGGCCGTGCACTGCGCGCCGGCGCTCGGGGACACCGAGCGGAGCGCGTACCGCCAGGGCCGTCTGCGGGCGGTCCACTACCCGGCGCAGCGCCGGCTGCCGCTGCGGAACGTCGTGCTGTACGTCGGGGAGGGGTCCCCGCGCGCCGTGCACGCCGAGCTCGTGCGCCGGGGCACGGACGCCGAGCACCTCTGGGTGACCGACGGCTCCGCGGGGGCGGCGGCCCGGGTCCCGTCCGCGGCCGTCCCCGTCGTGGCGCACAGCACCGCCTGGTACGAGGCACTGGCACGAGCCCGCCGGATCGTCGCCGCGGGTCAGCTGCCCGCGTGGTTCGAGCGGCGCCCGGGCCAGACGGTCGTACAGACCTGGCACGGCTCCCCGCTCGGCCGGTTCGGGCTGGACCTCACCGGCTCCCTGTACGCCGACCACCAGTACCTCGCCACACTGGAGCACCGTTCGTCCCAGTGGTCGGTCCTGGTCTCCCCCAGCGCCTGGGCCACCCCGCATCTCCGTCGCGCCCTCGGGTACCGCGGTGAGGTGCTGGAGGCCGGCGCCCCGGCCGACGACCTGCTGTCCGCACCCGGCAGGGACAGGACGGCCGGGCGGGTACGCCGCCGGCTGGGCATCCCGGCGGACCACCGGGTGGTGCTGTACGCGCCGACGTACCGGGACCACCTCGCGCACGCGCCCGCCGGCCTCCCCCTCGGCGCCTCCCCGCTGTACCGCTGGGACCCGGCGCTCGACCTGTCCGCGCTGGCACGGTCGCTGGACGGGCGTACCACCGTGCTGGTCCGCAGACACCCACGGGTGACGGGCAGTGTGCCGGGCCACCCCGCCCTGCGCGACGTGTCGGCCCACCCGGACGCCACCGAGCTCCTGCTCATCGCCGACGTGCTGGTCACCGACTACTCGGGGCTCGCGTTCGGCTTCGCGCACACCGGCCGCCCGATGCTCTTCCACACCTACGACCTGGAGCACTACAGGGACACCGTCCGGGGCTTCTGCCTGGACTTCGAGGCGCGGGCGCCCGGGCCGCTGCTCCTCACCACCCGTGAGGTGGCTCAGGCGCTGCGGGACACACCGGCCTCGGCGGACCTCCACGCCGAGGCGTACGAGGGCTTCCGGCGGGACCACTGCGGCCCGGCCGACGGCGGCGCGGCCCGCCGCGTCGTGGACCGGCTGCTCGACGAGCGCTCCGGATCCCGCACCCCGTCAGGCCCCGGACATCCCGTCAGGCCTTGAGCGCCCGGACCGCCGAGGCCGCGAGATCGTCCAGGTACCCCTTGGGCAGATCGCCACGGACCACGACGAGGCGCCAGTACAGCGGGCCGACGATGAGGTCCAGTGCCCGGTCGGGATCGCTGCCCTCGGGCAGCTCTCCGCGCGCCACCGCCGCCCTGACGACCACGGCGGCCACACCCTGCTGCTGGTCGAGCAGGGCCGCCTTGATCGCGTCGGAGATCTCCGGGTTGCGGGCCGCCTCGACCAGCAGGTCGGGGATGACCTGCGAGGCCACGGGGTGGCGCAGGGCGTACGAGGCCAGCTCCAGCACCGCCCGGACGTCCCCGTACAGCGAACCCGTCGCGGGCGCCGGCATGCCCTGCGCGGCGACGGCCGCGACCAGGTCCAGGACGAGGTGGAGCTTGGACTTCCAGCGGCGGTAGACGGCGGTCTTGCCCACCCCCGCGCGCCGGGCGATGCCCTCGATCGACATCCGCGCGAATCCGACGGCGGCCAGCTCCTCGAAGACGGCACCGCGGATCGCGTCGGTCACGTCCTCACGGAGCACCGCGGCACCTGCCGGGGTGCGGCGCCCGGTTCGCCGTTCGGTGGTCATGGCCCGAATGATAGACCGTAACGACGAGACGGTTGCGTTGCGACGTACATACGTCCTACTGTCAGCGTTGCGACGGAACGGTGCCGTCCCATCGAACCGGTCCCGGTCGCCCGATACCCCCGCCCCTCCCTCGAAAGTGATCGTGGTGAGCCAGACAGCAGCCCCGCCGGCCCCGGTGGACACCGCATCTCCCGACCTGCTCCCCGTGTACGCGCCCGGTGAGCTGGCCGCGCTCGCGGCCCGGCACGGACTGACCGTGAGCGGGGCCCGGCCGACGCTCGGGGCGTACGTCCGACAGCTCTGGGGGCGCAGGCACTTCATCACCGCCTTCGCCACGGCCAAGCTGACCGCGCAGTACAGCCAGGCGAAGCTCGGCCAGATCTGGCAGATCATGACCCCGCTGCTCAACGCGACGGTCTACTACTTCATCTTCGGTGTCCTGATGAACACCAAGCACGGAGTCCCCGACTACGTGCCCTTCCTCGTCACGGGCGTCTTCATCTGGACCTTCACCGCCAGCTCGATCACGGCCGGCACCCGGGCCATCAGCGGCAACACCGGGCTCGTCCGGGCCCTGCACTTCCCCCGCGCGTCCCTGCCGATCGCCCTGGCCATCCAACAGCTCCAGCAGCTCCTGTTCTCGCTGGGCGCCCTGTTCCTGATCCTCCTGGTGTTCGGCCAGTACCCGCGGCCGTCCTGGCTGCTGGCGGTCCCCGCGCTCGCCCTCCAGGCCATGTTCAACACCGGCGTCTCGATGGTCATGGCCCGGCTGGCCGCCAAGACCCCGGACATCGCCCAGCTGACCCCCTTCATCCTGCGCACCTGGATGTACGCCTCGGGCGTCATGTGGAGCCTCGACACCCTGCTCACCGCCGACCGGGTCCCGCGCCTCGTCCTGCTGGCCCTGGAGTGCAACCCGGCGGCCGTCTACATCGACCTGATGCGCTACGCCCTGATCGACAGCTTCACCGGCGCGCAGCTGCCCCCGCACGTGTGGGCCGTCGCGACCGGCTGGGCCCTCGTCTGCGGCATCGGTGGTTTCGTGTACTTCTGGAAGGCCGAGGAGAGGTACGGACGTGGCTGACGCCCCCGACACCCGGGTACCCACCGTCGTCGTCGACGACGTCCACATCACCTACACGGTGAACGGCGCCCGCACCGGCAGGGGCAGCGCCACCTCCGCCCTGAACCGGATCGTCTCGCGCGGGCAGCCCCGCGGCGCCCGCCAGGTGCACGCGGTGAAGGGTGTCAGCTTCGCCGCGTACAAGGGCGAGGCCATCGGTCTGATCGGTTCCAACGGCTCCGGTAAGTCGACCCTCCTCAAGGCGATCGCGGGGCTGCTGCCCCCGTCGAAGGGCAGGGTCCACACCCAGGGCCAGCCCTCACTCCTCGGCGTGAACGCCGCCCTGATGAGCGATCTGACCGGGGAGCGCAACGTCGTGCTCGGCGGCCTGGCGATGGGCATGACGCGCGAACAGATCCGCGAGCGCTACCAGGACATCGTCGACTTCTCCGGCATCAACGAGAAGGGCGACTTCATCACCCTCCCGATGCGCACCTACTCCTCCGGCATGGGGGCCAGGCTGCGTTTCTCCATCGCCGCGGCCAAGAGCCACGACGTCCTGCTGATCGACGAGGCGCTGTCCACCGGCGACGCGAAGTTCCAGCGGCGCAGCAAGGACCGGATCATGGAACTCCGCGAGGAGGCCGGCACGGTCTTCCTGGTCAGCCACAGCAACAGGTCGATCACCGACACCTGCGACCGGGCGATCTGGCTGGAGGCGGGCACCTTGCGGATGGACGGCCCCGCCAAGGAGGTCGTCGCCGCGTACGAGCAGTTCACCGGCCCCGCGAAGGCCAAGCCCGGGAAGTGACGTCCTGGCACCGGGACGCCGTCCGCCGGACGGGCCTCATCGGCCCGTCCGGCGGACGGCGTCATGTGCGGCGGCCCCTTCGGCCGGCGCCGGTCAGGCGTGGGTGCGCAGCAGGGTGCGCATCGTCCGCATCGCCACCGACAGGTTCGCCAGGTCGAAGGACTCCGAGCTGCGGATCTCCTCCAGCGTGGCGCGCGAACGCGCCAGGATCGCCGCGTTCTTCTCCTCCCAGGCCGTGAAGCGCTGTTCGGGGGACGACGCGTCGTCGCCGACGGACAGCACGTCCGACGTGAGCGCGGCGTGCGCGGCGTAGAGGTCCTCGCGGATGGACGCCCGGGCCATGGACTGCCAGCGGTCGCCCCGCGGCAGCTCGATGATCCGGTCCATCAGCTGGGTGATCCCCAGCCGGTCGGCGAGGTCGTAGTACACCTCGGCGACGGCCAGCGGGTCCTTGCCCGTGCGGTCCGCGATCGCGACGACGTCGAGCACGGGGAAGGCCGACGAGAATCCCGCCACCCGTCCCGCCAGTTCCTCGGGGACGCCCACCGAGGTGAGCTCGTCGAGGATCGACCGGTACCACTCGCTGTCGGCGCCCCGGAGCAGCTTGGGCAGCTCGCGCCAGACGCGCTCGACACCGTCCCGGAAGAACTCGATGGTCTCCGCGATCCCGACCGGCTGCGGCCGGTTGCCGAGCAGCCAGCGAGAGCCCCGCTCGACGAGCCGGCGGGAGTGCAGCCGGATCCGGGTCTGCACGTCGGCGGCCACCGTGTTGTCGAGCGCCTCGACGGCGTCCCACACGCCGGAGAGACCGAAGATCTCGCGGGCGGCGAACTGGGCCCGCACGATCTCCTCCAGTGACGCCCCCGTCTCCTCGCGCAACCGGTGCAGGAACGTCGAACCACCGCTGTTCACCGTGTCGTTGACGAGCACCGTCGTGATGATCTCGCGGCGCAGCGCGTGCCCGTCCACCGCCTCGGGGAACCGTTCGCTCAGCTGCTTCGGGAAGTAGGCGTGCACGAGCCTCTGCAGGTGCGGGTCGTCCGGCAGGCTGGTGGTGATCAGCTCCTCGGCCGCCGTGATCTTGGTGTAGGCGAGCAGCACGGCCAGTTCCGGCTGGCTGAGGCCCTTGCCGTGGTTCAGCAGTTCGCGGATCTGCCGGTCGTTCGGCAGGAACTCCAGCGCCCGGTCCAGGTGCCCCTCGCGGCCGAGCCGGCGCATGAAGCGCTGGTGGGCGTGGAGGAGCGACGGCGCCTGGGCACAGGCGTTGGCGAGCGCGATGTTCTGCGCGTAGTTGTTGCGCAGCACGAGCTGTCCGACCTCGTCGGTCATCTCCGCGAGCACCTTGTTGCGCTGCTTCACGGTCATGTCGCCGTCACGCACGAGACCGTTGAGCAGGATCTTGATGTTCACCTCGTGGTCGGAGGTGTCCACACCGGCGCTGTTGTCGATCGCGTCGGTGTTGATCCGGCCGCCGGCCCGGGCGAACTCGATCCGGCCGAGCTGGGTCGCCCCGAGGTTGCCGCCCTCGCCGACGACACGGGCCCGCAGATCCGCCCCGTTGACCCGGATCGCGTCGTTGGCCTTGTCACCGACGTCGGCGTTCGATTCGGCCGTGGCCTTGATGTACGTGCCGATGCCGCCGTTCCACAGGAGGTCCACCGACGCCTTGAGGATGTTCTGCATCAACTCGGCGGGCGTCATCTTGGTGACCTTGGAGTCGATGCCGAGCGCCGCGCGCATGTGCGCGTTGACCGGGATCGACTTGGCGGAACGCGGGTGGATGCCGCCGCCCGCGGACAGCAGGTCCTTGTCGTAGTCCGCCCAGGAGCTGCGCGGCAGGTCGAACAGCCGGCGCCGCTCGGCGTACGAGGTCGCGGCGTCCGGATCCGGGTCGATGAAGATGTGCCGGTGGTCGAAGGCCGCGACCAGCCGGATGTGCTCGGAGAGCAGCATCCCGTTGCCGAACACGTCACCCGACATGTCACCGACGCCGACGACCGTGAAGTCCTCGGTCTGGGTGTCGTGGCCCAGCTCGCGGAAGTGCCGCTTCACGGACTCCCAGGCGCCGCGGGCGGTGATGCCCATGCCCTTGTGGTCGTAGCCGGCCGAGCCGCCGGACGCGAACGCGTCGCCGAGCCAGAAGCCGTAGGCGACCGCGACGTCGTTGGCGATGTCGGAGAAGCTCGCGGTCCCCTTGTCGGCGGCGACGACGAGATAGGTGTCGTCCTCGTCGTGCCGGACGACCTCCGCGGGGTGCACCACCTCGCCGGCCACCATGTTGTCGGTGATGTCGAGGAGGGCCGAGATGAAGATCCGGTAGCAGGCGATGCCCTCGGCGAGCCAGGCGTCACGGTCCACGGCCGGATCCGGCAGCTGCTTGGCGACGAACCCGCCCTTGGCGCCCACCGGCACGATCACGGTGTTCTTGACCATCTGCGCCTTGACCAGGCCGAGGATCTCCGTACGGAAGTCCTCCCGCCGGTCCGACCAGCGCAGCCCGCCGCGTGCGACCTTGCCGAAGCGCAGGTGGACGCCCTCGACGCGCGGGGAGTACACCCAGATCTCGTACGCCGGGCGTGGCGCCGGGAGATCCGGGATGGCCTGCGGGTCGAACTTCATCGAGACGTAGCCGTGCGGCTCGTGGTCGTCGGCCAGCTGGAAGTAGTTGGTCCGCAGCGTGGCCTTGATGACGGTGAGGAAGGACCGCAGGATCCTGTCCTCGTCCAGCGAGGCGACCTGGTCGAGGGCCCCGTCCAGTTCCTCGAGGAGCCCGTCGGTCAGCTCGGTGCCCGCCTTCTGCCGGGCCGGGGACATCCGGGCCTCGAAGAGGGAGACGAGCAGCCGGGTGGTGTGGACGTTGTTGCGGAGGGTGTCCTCCATGTAGTCCTGGCTGAAGGTCGAACCGGCCTGGCGCAGGTACTTCGCGTAGGCGCGCAGCACCATGGCCTGGCGCCAGTCGAGGCCTGCTCCCAGGACCAGGGAGTTGAAGCCGTCGTTCTCCGCCTCGCCGGTCCAGATGGCCGCGAAGGCCTCCTGGAAGCGGTCCCGGGCGTCGTCGGCGAGGTAGTCGCCGTTGCCCGTGGCCTTCTTCGGCAGTCGCAGCCCGAAGTCGTAGATCCAGGCGTGTGTCCGGTCGGCGCAGCGCAGCTCGTACGGACGTTCGTCGACGACCTCGACGCCGAGCCGCTGGAGCGCGGGGAGTACGGCGGAGAGCGAGACCTGCTCACCGGTCCGGTAGATCTTGAAGCGGCGCTCGCCCGGGCCCGCGCCCACGGGCTCGTACAGGCTGAGGGCGAAGTCCTTCTTCTCGTCCTTGAGCGCCTCCAGGTGCACCAGGTCGGCCACCGCCGAGCGCGGCGAGTGGTCCGCCTTGTAGCCCTCGGGGAAGGAGTGGCCGTACCGGCGCATCAGTTCGGCGGCGCGCTCCTCGCCCAGCTCGGCGTTGAGCGCCTCCTGGAAACCGTCGGCCCAGGAGCGGGCGGCCTCGACGAGGCGTGCCTCGATGCGGTCCGCGTCCGCGTCGGTGAGGTGCGGCAGCTCGGTGCCCGGCGGGACACGGACGACGAAGTGCAGGCGGGAGAGGATGGACTCCGTGTTCCAGGCGGTGAAGTCGACGCTGGTGCCGCCCAGTTCCTCCTTGAGGATGTCGATCAGCCGGAGCCGCACACCGGTGGTGTAGCGGTCGCGCGGCAGGTAGACGAGAGCGGAGTAGTAGCGCCCGTACTCGTCCTGACGCAGGTAGAGCCGCAGCCGTCGGCGCTCCTGGAGGTACAGCACGGAGGTGACGATGGAGCGCAGCTGGTCGACGGGCGTCTGGAAGAGCTCGTCCCGCGGGTAGGTCTCCAGGATCTGGAGGAGGTCGCGGCCGTCGTGGCTGTTGGGCGTGAAGCCCGCGCCCTCCAGCACCTCGGCGACCTTGCGGCGGACAACGGGCACCCGGCGCACCGACTCGGTGTACGCGGCGGAGGAGAAGAGCCCGAGGAAGCGCCGCTCTCCGACGACGTTGCCGTCGGCGTCGAACTTCTTCACCCCGACGTAGTCGAGGTAGCTGGGGCGGTGCACGGTCGACCGGCTGTTCGCCTTCGTCAGGACGAGGAGCTTGTGCTCCCTCGCCTTCGCCCTCACGTCCGCGGGCAGCCGGTCGAAGGAAGGGCTCACCGGGTGGGCCTCGTCCTCGCTGTGCTTCGGGTCGGAGCGCAGGATCCCGAGACCGGTGCCGGGGACGGCCGTCAGCGCGTCGGACTCGCGGAGCTCGTACTCCCGGTACCCGAGGAAGGTGAAGTGGTCGGCCGCGAGCCAGCGCAGCAGCTCACGCGCCTCCTCCACCTCCTCGTCGCCCAGCTCGTCGAGCGGTTCCGCCGGGAGGTCGTCGGCGATCCGCAGGGCGGCGTCACGCATCTTGTCCCAGTCCTCGACGGTCTCCCGTACGTCGGACAGGACGCGGAGCAGGTCGGCGGTGATCTGCTTCAGGTCCGCGCGGTCCGTCTCCCGGTCGATCTCGACGTGGATCCACGACTCCACGAGCGCGTCGTGGGGCAGCTCGGCACGGCCCTGGGCGCGGCCGCCGGACCGCTTCGCGCCGCCGGTCCTGGCCGGGTCGTCGCCGAACACCTCGATCAGCCTGCCGGCGACATCGCGGCGGACGACGACCTGCGGGTGGATCACGAGGTGGATGCCGCGGCCCTGCCGGGACAGCTCGTTGGTGACCGAGTCGACCAGGAAGGGCATGTCGTCGGTGACGACCTCGACGACGGAGTGGCTGCTCGTCCAGCCGTTCTCCTCGACGGTCGGGGTGTGCACCCGGACGTTGGCGGTGCCCTGCGGGCGGTTCTCGGCGAGACGGTAGTGGGAGGAGGCGCCTCCGAAGATGTCGACCGGGTCGCGGTCGGTGATGTCCTCCGGAGCCGTGTGCAGGTAGTAGCGCTGGAGATAGGCGAGCAGCGTGTTCCGGCCCGGCCGCTCGTCCCGGCCGGCCTCGGTGCCGTCCTCCGCTCCGGTGCCGGTCCCCTCGGCGAGGTGCACCCGGAGGCCACCTCCCGGGCCACCGACACCACCGCCCGGACTGTTGTCAGCTACCCGGGCCGCCCTTGCGAGCAGCTCGGCCTTGGCTTCGTCCAGCTTGGTCTGCATGTCCTCTGGCTCCTGTCGCGCGCCGTTGCGTGACGTAGGTGTAAAAGACGGCGTACCGCCACGACGCGGGGTTTCCGGTCTGGGTCGACGCTATGCCGCCTGGGGAGATGCCCGGGACCATATCGGCCATTTTCGGCAGACGGCCCGGGACGCGGAGATCACGCATCGCCCGGGTGCTGTGGCACTCCGGGCGCAGGCCGGGGGCTTCGCTGCCCCCGAGGCGTATCGCGCTGATCACGGCACCAGGCTATCCCTCCCGCACCCACAACCGTCATGAGCCGCTTATGTACAAAAGAACGCCCCGAACTTTGACACTCTGGACATCGCACGGTGACACGCCGACACGTAAGGGCACACGCGTCCGGCAGGGCTCCGGGAGCCTGCCCGGCCCGTTCCACCCGCG
This sequence comes from Streptomyces sp. ALB3, assembly GCF_044385685.1. Taxonomy (NCBI): domain Bacteria; kingdom Bacillati; phylum Actinomycetota; class Actinomycetes; order Kitasatosporales; family Streptomycetaceae; genus Streptomyces; species Streptomyces sp. ALB3. The sequence continues at coordinate 395,671 of NZ_JBISCE010000041.1, forward strand.
CGCTGCCGGTGTGCTGCCCGTGCTGCCCGCGCCGCCCGTCAGTCGGCCATGAGTCCGGCGAGCGCCACGGCCTCGGCCAGGGTGTCCACCACGGGCACGCCGGCCGCCTCCAGGCTGCTGCGGCTGTGCGAACCGCCGGTGTAGAGCACGGCGCGGGCGCCGACGTGTGCCGCTGCCACCGCGTCGTCCACGGCGTCACCGATGACCACCGCGGATTCGGGAGCGATGCTTCCGAGCGCCTCGAAGTGGCGCTCCATGTGCTGTGCCTTGCTGCCGCCGGAGGGGCCGGTACGGCCGTCCACGCGCACGAAGTGGCGCTCGATGCCGTACGCCCGCACGACCGGGACCAGGTGCTCGTGGCCGTACATGCTGAGCAGCGACTGGCTGTGCCCGCCGGCCTGCCACCGGGCCAGCAGGTCCTCGACCCCCGCGGTCAGCCCGCAGGCGACCCGCTGCTCGGTGTAGTGGCGGTGGAAGAGGCCGTCCATCCGCTCCCACTCGGCAGGGGTCGGCAGCCTGCCCATGAGCCGCTCGTAGAACGCGGGTATCGGCACGCAGTACGTGTCGCGGTACTGCTCCAGGGTGAGCGGTGCCAGGTCCACCTCGGCGAAGGCGGCGTTCGTCGCCCCGAGCACCGCGTGGATGTCGTCGAGCAGTGTGCCGTTCCAGTCCCAGACCAGATGTGTGCGGTGCTTCCCCGATGTCGCCATGGAGAGAAAATACTCGCCCGGTACGACACCGGCACCGGCACGGGGACCCGGCTGCCGGACGATCACGGCGGCCCCCGCGGTCAGGCGCTCAGTCGATCAGGCCCGGGATCTCCTGGATGCCGAACCACAGAAGCTCGTGGTCCTCCGCGCCGTCCACCGTGAACCGGGCGTCGTCATCCCCGAGGTCCGCAGCCCCCAGCGCCGCCGCCGCCTCGGCGACGTCCTTCTCGGCGTCGGTGGCGTCCACGTGCACGGCGGCGGCCTTCGCCAGCGCCACCGCGTCAGCGATCCTCACCTCGCCGAGCGACGAGGCGTCCATGATGTGGTCCGGATCCGCGACCGCCGCCCCGTCCGGCACGTCGAGAGCGACGACGACCCGGCGCCGGGCCTCCTCGGGCCGCCCCGCGATCAGCCGAAGCGAGGCGGAGGCGGCGCGGTTGAGCGCCGCGTACTCGAGTTCCTCGATGTCGTCGGAGACGTACCACTCACGCAGGCCGGGCGTCACGGCGTAGGCGGTCAGCGGCCCCGGACCGATCTCGCCCGCCCCGTGCGCCGCGGCAAGACCGGAGAGGGTCAGGGGGACGTACACACGCATGGCTGACCGCTTTCGTAGTCGATGACGTCCTCAGGATACGTGCGACGTCCCCCTTCGGGGTTGCCCCTCCACCCGCCGGTGTCCACCGTGCGGCGCCCGTCACCCCCGCCGTTCCCTTGCGGCACACGGCCCGTCACCCGGATAGGTGGTCCGGCCCGGTGCTCGACCGGCCCCCTACGCCGGTTGCGGGGCCTGCGGCCGGACCCGTAGAAGATCCCCAGCAGAAGTTACCGCCCGGTACTCACCCGGGCTCCGACAGCGGCCACGGGGGCTACGAGCATGAGCACGGACAGGACGAGGCCGGCCGGACGACGCGACCGCAGCAGGCCGGGCACCGTACCCACTCAGCGGCCCCGGCGGCCGATGCGCCCGCACCAGTGGTTCGCCGAGCGCCTGCTCGCGGTCCTCAGCGGTCAGCGACCGGTGCACTGGATGCTCGGCCACACGATCGGCGAGGCCTACGACCAGCTCGCCGAGCTCGCCCCCGAGGCACCGCTCGGCGCGGGCCGCGGACGCCCGGTCGTACGCGCCTGCCACGGGGCCCAGCCGGCCACCGGCGTGGTCGAGGCCTTCGCCAGCATCGCCACGGGCGACCAGGTCCGCGCCATGGCCTTCCGCCTGGAGCAGGGTCCGGATCTCCGCTGGCGCTGCGCCGCGATCGACCTGGGCGGCGAACGCCTCACCGCGCTCAGGTGACCCACCGGCCGGCGGCGGGCCCGCGAAGGTGCGCCGACGGCCGGGCACACCACCTGGGGAGCCTGCCGGTCCGAGAGACCCCGCAGCGGCCCCGCAGAGGCTCCACGGCGGCCCCTGCGGGCTCGGCACACCGCCTGCGGCCCGGCCCGGGCTTCCACGGGGACGCGCCACCCGGCCCGGCCCCGGACAGGTACCGCGAACGCGTCCGGCCCGGACACCTGCCGGTGTCCGGGCCGGACGCGTTCGCGACGTGCTGCGCGCTACTTCTTGCGGCGGCGGCCGCCCGTGCTCTTCTGCGCCTTACGGCGCTCGGCACGCGTCATTCCGTCACCCTCGGACCGCGCACCGTCCCCGTTGGAGAAGTCACCCTCGACGACGCCACCCTCACCGTCCACCGTGGGGGCCGAGAAGTGCAGCCGGTCCGGACGCTGCGGAGCCTCCAGACCCTTGGCCCGGATCTCCGGGCGCCCGGACCCGGCGGCCACCGGCGCGTCCTGCTTCTCGAGCGAGGTCCGCTCCGCGCCGTCCTGCACCGGGACCTCCTCGACCTGCTGCTCGACCTGGACCTCCAGGTTGAACAGGTAGCCGACGGACTCCTCCTTGATGCCCTCCATCATGGCGTTGAACATGTCGAAGCCCTCGCGCTGGTACTCGACCAGCGGGTCCTTCTGCGCCATGGCCCGCAGGCCGATGCCCTCCTGGAGGTAGTCCATCTCGTAGAGGTGCTCACGCCACTTGCGGTCCAGGACGGACAGGACCACACGCCGCTCGAGCTCACGCATGATGTCCGAGCCGAGCGTCTTCTCACGCTCGGCGTACTGCTCGTGGATGTCGTCCTTGACCGATTCGGCGATGAAGTCGGCGGTCACGCCGGCCAGGTCGCCCGCGGCCTCCTCGAGCTCCTCGACCGTGACCTTCACCGGATAGAGCTGCTTGAAGGCGCCCCACAGCCGGTCGAGGTCCCACTCCTCGGCGAACCCCTCGGCCGTCTCCTGCCGGATGTAGTCGTCGATCGTGTCGTCCATGAAGTGACGGATCTGGTCCTGGAGGTCCTCGCCTTCCAGGACGCGGCGGCGCTCACCGTAGATGACCTCACGCTGCCGGTTGAGGACCTCGTCGTACTTCAGGACGTTCTTACGCGTCTCGAAGTTCTGCTGCTCGACCTGCGACTGCGCGGAGGCGATCGCCCGGGTCACCATCTTGTTCTCGATGGGGACGTCGTCGGGGACGTTCGCCATCGACATGACGCGCTCGACCATCTGGGCCTTGAACAGCCGCATCAGGTCGTCGCCCAGCGACAGGTAGAACCGGGACTCGCCCGGGTCCCCCTGACGGCCGGAACGGCCGCGCAGCTGGTTGTCGATGCGCCGCGACTCGTGCCGCTCGGTGCCCAGCACGTAGAGCCCGCCGAGCTCCTTGACCTCTTCGAACTCCGCCTTGACGGCCTGCTCGGCCTTCTCCAGCGCGGCGGGCAGGGCGGCCGCCCACTGCTCGACGTGCTCCACGGGGTCGAGACCCCGCTGGCGCAGCTCCGCCTCGGCGAGGTCGTCCGGGTTGCCGCCGAGCTTGATGTCGGTGCCTCGGCCGGCCATGTTCGTGGCGACCGTGACGGCACCCTTGCGGCCCGCCTGGGCGACGATGGTCGCCTCACGGTCGTGCTGCTTGGCGTTGAGGACCTCGTGCTGGACACCGCGCTTGGAGAGCTGCTGCGAGAGGTACTCCGACTTCTCGACGGAGGTGGTGCCGACCAGGATCGGCTGCCCCTTCTCGTGCTTCTCGGCGATGTCGTCGACGACCGCGGCGAACTTCGCGACCTCGGTCCGGTAGATCAGGTCCGACTGGTCGGCCCGCACCATCGGCCGGTTCGTCGGGATCGGCACGACGCCCAGCTTGTAGATCTGCTGGAACTCGGCGGCCTCGGTCATCGCCGTACCCGTCATGCCCGAGAGCTTGTCGTACAGGCGGAAGAAGTTCTGCAGGGTGATCGTGGCGAGGGTCTGGTTCTCGTCCTTGATGTCCACCCCTTCCTTCGCCTCGATGGCCTGGTGCATGCCCTCGTTGTAACGGCGGCCCGCGAGGATACGGCCGGTGTGCTCGTCGACGATCATGACTTCGCCGTCGATGACGACGTAGTCCTTGTCCTTCTTGAAGAGTTCCTTGGCCTTGATCGCGTTGTTCAGGTAACCGACGAGCGGGGTGTTCACCGACTCGTAGAGGTTGTCGATCCCGAGCCAGTCCTCGACCTTGGCGACGCCCGGCTCGTGGATGGCCACGGTCCGCTTCTTCTCGTCGACCTCGTAGTCGCCGGTCTCGTCGATGCCCTTCAGCGGGTTGCCCGCCTCACCCCGGGTGAGACGCGTGACCAGCTTGGCGAAGTCGCCGTACCACTTGGTCGCCTGGTCGGCCGGGCCGGAGATGATCAGCGGGGTACGGGCCTCGTCGACGAGGATCGAGTCCACCTCGTCGACGATGGCGAAGTTGTGGCCGCGCTGGACGAGCTCGTCCTTGGACCACGCCATGTTGTCGCGGAGGTAGTCGAAGCCGAACTCGTTGTTCGTTCCGTACGTGATGTCGCAGGCGTACTGCTCACGGCGCTGGGCCGGAGTCATGTTGGCGATGATGCAGCCGACCTCGAGACCGAGGAACTTGTGGACCCGGCCCATCATCTCGGAGTCGCGCTCGGCCAGGTAGTCGTTGACCGTGATCAGGTGCACGCCCTTGCCGGAGAGCGCGTTGAGATACGCGGGCAGCGTGCCGACGAGGGTCTTGCCCTCACCGGTCTTCATCTCGGCGACGTAACCGAGGTGCAGGGCGGCACCGCCCATCATCTGGACGTCGTAGTGGCGCTGTCCGAGGACTCGCTTGGCGGCCTCACGGACGGTCGCGAATGCTTCGGGAAGCAGGTCGTCCAGGCTCTCGCCGTCCGCGTACCGTTCCTTGTACTCGTCGGTGAGCGCCCGCAGCTCGGCGTCGGAGAGGTTGACGAAGTCCTCTTCGATGGAGCTGACCTGGTCCGCGATGCGGTGCAGTTTGCGCAGGATCTTGCCTTCGCCTGCACGCATGAGCTTGTTGAAGACGGACACTGAGGCTGGTCTCCTTGCCGGTCGGGCCTGGCACTGGGTCGTGTGATGGACTCTGGCGCGGGCACGGCAGGTGGGCCCCACCGCAACGGCCATCGTAAGCGAGGACCCCGCCACGCCGGGAGGGCTGCCGCCGCGTTCTCCCCACCGCACCCTCCCAGGACAACGGCCGGAGGGGACGGAAGGTGCCGGGAAGCACCGAAAAGTGCTCGCTTCCCACGCTCCCGGTCACCAGAATTCCCGCATGGAGCCCATCACTCTCGTCACCGAGCGCCTGCTCATGCGGCCTTTCACGGCCGAGGACACGGAAGCGACCCACGCCGCCTGCCAGGATCCCGACATCCAGCGCTGGACGATCGTGCCATCGCCGTACACACGTGCGGACGCCGAGCAGTTCACGCGGTCGCTCTCGCCTGCGGGCTGGCGGGACGGCACGATGTACGACTTCGCCGTTCTGCTGCGGGACGGCGGGCCGCTCGTCGGTGCGCTGGGCGTGCACCCGCGCGGCCTGCCCGGCACCTACGAGACGGGCTTCTGGACGGCGAAGGAGCACCGGGGCGCCGGTTACGCGACCGAGGCGGTTCTGGCGGCGGCCCGGTGGGCGTTCACCGCCCTCGCCGCTGACCGGCTCGAATGGCGGGCGGAGATCGGCAACACCCCGTCCCGGGCGGTCGCCCTGCGTGCCGGCTTCCGCATGGAGGGTGAGCAGCGGTCGGCACTCCTCAACAAGGGCATACGGCGTGACACCTGGGTCGGCGCACTGCTCCCGGCCGATCTGGGGCTGCCCGGCACCCGTCCCCACCGGCCGGCTCCTGCTGCGGGGCGTCAGCCGGGGGCGGAGCCGCGGCGACCGGAACCCTCCGCGGGTATCGATGTCAGTGGCGCGCTCTAGGGTTCGGCACATGACGTCTGCGCCGCCGCCCGTTCTGGAACTCTCCGCCGACCAGGCACGCCGTATCGCCCTGCGCGCGCAGGGCCTGCTCGGGGCCCCGGACCGCCGGGGCGGGGTCCGGGGGGTGCTGCGCCGCCTCGGGGCCGTGCAGCTCGACACGATCTCGGTGCTGGCCAGATCGCACGAGCTCGTGCCGTACGCGCGCCTCGGCGCGCTCGGCCGCCGCGCGGTCGACGATGCCTACTGGTCGGGTGGCCGTTCCTTCGAGTACTGGTCGCACGCCGCCTGCATCCTGCCGGTCGAGGAATGGCCCCATTTCGCGTTCCGCCGCCGCGCCTACCGGGCCCGGCCGCAGTGGAACCACGACCTGCCCGACGGCGCGTACGAGACGGTGATCAAACAGCTGCGCGCCGAGGGTCCGCTGACGGCGACGGAGCTCGGCGGCGCGAAGAACGGCGGCGAGTGGTGGGACTGGTCCGCGTCCAAGGTCGCCGTCGAGCGGGCCCTGATGTACGGCGAGGTGGTGTGCACCGAGCGGCGCGGCTGGAAGCGCGTCTACGACCTGGCCGAGCGCGCCATCCCGGACGCCGTGCTCCACGACGACCTGGACGACACGGAGTGCCTGCGCCGGCTGGTCGCCCTGGCGGGGCAGTCGCTGGGGGTCGGCACCCGGGCGGACATCGCCGACTACCACCGGCTCAGGGCCGAGCAGTTCGACGCCGTGGTGGCCGGCTCAGGGCTGGTTCCGGTCTCCGTGCGCGGCTGGGCGAAGCCGGCCTGGGCCCACCCTGATGCCCTGGCCTCGGAACCGCGCGGCCGGCACCGCACGACGCTGCTGTCTCCGTTCGACTCACTGATCTGGGAACGGGCGCGCACGGAGCGGATCTTCGGATTCACCCACCGCCTGGAGGCGTACGTCCCCCGGCCCAAGCGTGTCCACGGCTACTTCGCGATGCCGCTGCTGGCGGGCGGCAGGCTCCGGGGCCGGGTCGATCCGGCCAGGGAGGGGAGCACGCTGGTGGCCCGCCAGGTCTCTCTGGACGGCGTGAAGGCCGTGACGCCGATGGCTGAGGCCCTCGTCGAGGCGGCGTCCTGGGTCGGCTGCACGGACGTACGGCTGGAGCGCGTCGACGCACCGGAGCTGCGCGAGCCGCTCCTTGCGGAGATCTCCCGTGTCCTGCCCTGAGGGCTGCCCCGTAATTCCTGGTGGATCAGCGCACGGCGTCAGATGCGGTGCATCGCAAGGCGGAGGGGCGTTCGCATACTGGATGTATTCGGGCGTTCCGACAACGCAGCGAGGTGCCGTAGCTGTCGTGGTGCCGTAGCTGTCGTCGTGCGCCCGCCAGGGATTACGGGACAGCCCTTGGGCGCCGGGCGGACACCGCCCGCTACCTGATCTCGAGGATCTTCTCCCGCATCGCGTAGACCACGGCTTCCATGCGGGAGTGCAGCTGGAGCTTCTCCAGGATATTGCGGACGTGGTTCTTCACCGTGTTCTCGGAAATGAACAATTCCTTGGCGATATCACGGTTGTTCATGCCCGTCGCCACGAGTTTGAGCACTTCCAGCTCACGCTCGGTGAGTCTCGGCGCGGGTAGGAGCCGGCGCTCGTCCGTGCGCTGGATCATCGACTTGAACTCGGTGAGCAGCTTGGAGGCCATCGACGGGCTGATCTGGGACTGGCCGTCCGCCACCGCGCGAATGGCCGTGGCCACCTCGTCCGTCGAGATCTCCTTGAGCAGGTAGCCGGTGGCTCCCGCCTTGATCGCCTCGTAGAGGTCGGCCTCCTCATCACTGATCGTCAGCATGATGATCTTCGCACTGGGGGCCACCTCCTTGATCGACGTACAGGCTTCGATGCCGCCCCGCTTAGGCATGCGCACGTCCATCAGCACGATGTCGGGGAGGAGGTCCGCGGCCTTGTCGACGGCTTCAGCGCCGTCCCCGGCCTCACCGACGACCTGGATGTCCTCCTCCTGCGCGAGGACGATCTCCAGGCCCCTGCGGAAGAGCGCGTGGTCGTCGACCACGAGAACCCTGATGGGCTCCCCGCGGGAACCACCGCTGTCCGCACGGCAATCCGCACCGGCGGCGTTGCCGGCGTCGTTCGTCCTGCGCACGGGTCCGAAGGTGTCCGCCATCGTTCCTCCCCCTGAAGGCCACTGCCTGAGGTCTCAGGCTGCCCGCCAACGGCAGTGCACAGAGCACTGATTGGCCTGGGACGCCATGCTTTCATGCCCGGCCGCTGATGCGGTGCTCCCGCGGTCGCACGCGGTGCCCCTGGGGCTGAAAAAGCTCCCAGGGGCACCGCGTATCAGCTGTGGGTGGGGGGTGTCAGCCTCCGAGCGCACCGCCCGCGCCGCCTGCCCCGTCCGAGGCCAGCGGGTCGGTCCTCAGGTGGATGACACCGTAGTCGTAGGCGTGCCGCCGGTAGACGACACTGGGCTCCTTGGTCTCGGAGTCGACGAACAGGTAGAAGTCGTGCCCGACCAGTTCCATCTCGTAGAGCGCCTGGTCGAGGGTCATCGGCGCTGCGACGTGCGTCTTCTCGCGCACGATGAGCGGCCCTTCGCCCTGCACCTCGAGCGAGCCGATCTTCTTGGTGGGCACGGACTGCTCCGGCTCCGTGGGGATCAGTTCACCGTCCCCGTTGAACGAGGCGGCGTCCGGCACGACCTCGCCGACCTCGGCTGCTGACAGCCGGCCGCTGCCACGCCTGCTGTAGCGCTTGTCGTGCTCCTTGCGCAGCTGCGTGTCCAGCTTGTCGGTGGCCAGGTCAAGCGCTGCGTACGGGTCGCCTGCCGCCGCTTCCGCCCGGATGACCGGCCCTCGCGAGCGGAGCGTGATCTCCACCCTTGCAGCACGGTCGGCCTGACGGGGATTCGGCTCCTTGGACACCTCGACGTCGAGGCTGATCACCTTGCCGTCGAACTTCTGGATCTTGTCCAGCTTCAGCTTCTCGGCCACGTGCTTGCGGAACCGCTCGGGCACCTCGGTCTTGCGGCCCTTGACGACGATGTCCACGCAGAACTCCGTTCCCGGATCGCTCCGCTTCGGCGGCGGAGCATCTCCCTTTTTGCACCAGGCCCCGGTGATCACCGGAGCCGCGGACTCGGTGGTGTCACCTCCTCCTCCCCCACCGGCGGGTTTTCACCCCCACCGATTTCCGTGCTTCGGCCTATCGGTGAGTTACCTGCCCGAAACCTGGTGGTGCATTCGCCGAGGTGCGGAATTCACCGCCCCTCACAACCGAACATAGCCTGAGCACCACCGTGTCGGCACCCGCTACTCACGCGTACCTCCGATCGGGGCCGTTCGCCCACTCACTACCTGCAACGATGCAAGTTATCTGTCAGTTCCGGTTTATTTCGAAAGCAGACGGAGAGGCTGCGACCACCGCGGCCCGGAGCATTCCCGCCCCGCCCCTTCCCGCACGGCTCGTGGCGCGGACCGCGCGTGCCGCTTCCGCCAGCGACGCCCCCGTCGTCAGGACGTCGTCCACCAGCACGACATGACCACCGGCGAGCAGCTTTTCGCCGCCGTCCGCGACGACGAGCGCGCCGGCGACGTTGGCCTGCCGGGCCCGGGCCCCCAGCCCCGCCTGGTCCGCCACCGCGCGCCGCTGCCGCAGCACGGCGGCCACCCGGGCCGGCGTGCCGCCGCGACGCAGTCCGGACGCGGCCGCCGCCGCTATTCTGCGCACCGGATCATGTCCTCGTCCCGCCGTCGCCCGCCGCGCCGACGGTACGGGCACGAGCAGCACGGCCCTCGCATCTCCCCCATGCCCCGCTCCGGCCCGCACGGCGGCCGCCAGCGCCCCGCCGAGCACTCCTGCGAGGCCGAGTGCCCCTCGCTCCTTGTGGGCCAGCAGCATCGCGCGTACGGCGTTCTCGTACGGCGCCGCCGCGTGAACCGCCGGGAGCCCCGCGGGCTCGGGTGCCGGCGTCACACGGCGCGGCCCGGCCGCCAGCGCCACGGCGCACACCTCGCACAGCTCCGTCCGTGGCCTGCCGCAGCCACCGCAGGCCACGGGCAGCACCAGCCCCACGATCTCCCGCCGCCAGCCGCGCACACTCCCACAGTGCCCCGTCGGCGGGCACCCCGCCACGCCTGTGGAAAACCCCGGTGGCCGACCGAAGGCACCCGGCCGCTCCCGCGCACCCCGCCGACAGGCCGCCGACGCCCTCGGCGCCACCCGGCCGGGGAACCCCCGACCGTGCAGCGGCGCGGCCGGCCCCCGGCTCGGCCGGGACAGCCCCGCTCAGCCCGGGTAGACCAGCGAGGAGCCCTCCTTGAGGACCGTCTGCCAGTTGTCGCCGGGCGACAGCTTCACGATCCCGTCGCTCTCGGTGTCCGCCATCAGCGGCAGCTGCTCGTCGTCGGCAGCCGCGACCGTCGTCACCAGGTTCACGCCCGGCAGGACTCCTGAGGACGACGCGAACCCGTCGGCCTGCACGTAGCGCACCTGCTGCACACCGCCCTCCTCCTTGCCGACCACCACGAGACGGCTGCGGCCCGACCAGGAGACAGCCGTCACGTCGGCCAGCTGGGGCGCGGCCTGGCGCAGGTCCTCCACCGAGACCTGCTCGGCCTCGCCCGAACCGTGCCGCTCGACCCGGCCGATGTGCAGGGTCGTGAGCCCGTCCCTCGACACCCGCAGGGCGATCCTGACCCCGTCCGCCGACATCCGCAGCGCCTCGATGCGCCCGCCGTTCAGACCGGGCACCGCGACCTCCTGCGGTTCCCCGGAACCGTCCACCAGGCGCAGCAGTCTCGGGTCCGACGGGTCACGGTCGGCGACCCACAGGTCACCCCGGCCGTCCCAGCTCGGAGCCGACAGCCGGTCCGCGGCCCTCTTCGCGCGACTGGTCACCACAGGGGCCCCCGCCTCGCTCTCCTCGACGAGGGAGGACACGTAGAGGTGCTGCTGGTTCGCGGAGACCGCGGCAGCCTGCTGTTCGTCACGGGCCACGCCCACGGAGCTCATCGCCACCGCCCCGCTGCCCAGCGGTCCGGTGACCGGCTCCGGGTCACCGCTGCCCCTGGTGCTCCCGGGGATGCGCTGCACACGCCCCTCGCCGTCGACGAAGTACTGGCTGTCGGAACCTTCGGAACCGTTGTCCGAGGCGAAGTCCTCCGCCTCGTCGGCCCCGAGGGAGCACAGCGGACCCCGCTCACCCTGCAGCTCCACCTGCCCCACACGGGCGGACGTCAGATCCCGGAGGGTGAAGAGGACCTGGGCCGCCATCATCCGGCAGGCGTCCTGCCCGGCCTTGCCGGCCTTCCCGTTGAGCGGCACCTTGAGGACGTTCTGGTCGTCCGGGGCCAGGGAGGTGACCCCCCTCTTCAGCGCCGTGCCGGCGGGGAAGCGGGAATCGACCACCGGCCGCAGCCAGTCGGACGGACCTTCGAGCAGCGTCCGCACCGTCTGCGTGGCCGTGTCCATCCGTGTGACGGGGTCGGTGCGGTTCCTCACGTAGACGGGGTCGGCCACCAGTGCCGACTCGTCGTCCTCCCGACCGGCGGCGAAGTAGTACTTGTTCACGGACCGGTACAGGCGCTTGAAGTCGGACTGCCCGAGCACGAGGCCGTCCGGTACGACGTCGATGCGCCATTCCTGCTTGCCGTCCGCCGCCTTCTTCCGGACCAGATGAAGCGTCTGGGAGTACTCCGAGGGGGCCAGCGGCCGGTAGGAACTCTGGGCGTCGACCGCCGCGACCTGTTCGCCGGTCAGCGTGTAGGTCGTCTCGTCGGCCTTCTGCTCCTTGTCCCGGATCGTCGGCCCGTTGCGGTTGGGCGCCTTCGCGAGCACCGTGGTGCCCTCACCGGGCTGCCAGGCCCGGGCGGCTTCCGCGGTCAGATAGGTGCGGGTCGTCCGGAAATCTGGGTCGTCGCTGGTCATCGACTCCAGGAAGCCGTCGACGACCTCGATGGGCGAAGCGCCCTCCCTCGGCGGCACGGCGTACACCTGGACCTGGGAATCGCCCGGCTGCGAGGCGTCGACCGCCTTCACGTCACCGGTGACCGGCATCGCTCCGCATCCGGCGAGCACGAGGACGCCGCAACCGAGCAGCACGGACACCCGCACCGTCCGCCCGTGGCCGCCCCGACGGCGGTCAGTGTCCACGAGTCGTGTCCTCCTGCTCCGGATCCTGCGTCTGTGGGTCGGTGCCCCCGCCCGGCCGGTCCCCCGCCGGACGCGACACCACGCGTGCCCCGCTGCCCGGCAGTGCCGCCGGGTGCACCGACGACGGCGTACGCCGCGCCCCCTGGCCGTGGGCCTGCGCGGCCATGTGCGGACGCGCCGTGGAACCCGTCTGCGTCGGTACGGACATCAGCCGGTGGTCCTGGGGCGCCGGCGCGGCCTCCGCACGCTCACGGTCCTCCCGGTTGCGCCGGGAGTCCTCCGGCTCCAGCGGTATCGGAGACCCGCGCAGCGGCTCGTCCGCCGTACGCGGCAGGGTCAGCCGGAACTGCGACCCACCGCCGGGCTCGCCCCACGCCTGGAGCCATCCTCCGTGCAGACGGGCGTCCTCGACCGCGATCGACAGGCCGAGGCCGGTACCACCGGTGGTGCGGGCACGCGCCGGGTCCGCCCGCCAGAAACGGTTGAACACCCGCGTCGCCTCGCCGGGCTTGAGCCCGACGCCGTAGTCCCTCACCGCCACGGCCACAGCACCCTGAGCGACACCCATCCGCACGACGACGTCACGGCCCTCACCGTGCTCGACGGCGTTGACGACGAGATTGCGCAGGACCCGCTCGACACGTCGCGCGTCGGCTTCCGCGACCACGGGCTGCTCGTCGCCCAGCACCAGGATCCGGCTGCCCTTACGCTCCGCCAGTGGCTCGGCACCGCCGATCACCCTCCGGACGACCGTGCGCAGGTCTATCGGCTCCGCCTCCAGCGCCGCCGCCCCCGCGTCGAACCTGCTGATCTCCAGCAGGTCGGACAGGAGCGACTCGAAGCGGTCGAGCTGGTCGCCCAGCAACTCCGCCGACCGGGCTGTGACCGGGTCGAAGTCGACGCGGGCCTCATGGATGACGTCGGCGGCCATCCGCACCGTGGTCAGGGGGGTGCGCAACTCGTGGCTGACGTCCGAGACGAAACGCCGCTGCATGCGGGAGAGCTCCTCCAGCTGCTGGATCTTCAGCTGCAGGTTCTGCGCCATCTTGTTGAAGGCCTCCCCGAGGCGGGCGATGTCGTCCTCCCCGGTGACCTTCATCCGCTCCTGGAGCCGGCCCGCGGAAAGCCTCTCGGCGATCCCGGCCGCCATCCGGACGGGTGTGACGACCTGGCGCACCACGAACCAGGCGATGGCACCCAGCAGCACGACCACGAACAGACCGGCCGTGGCCAGCGTCGTCGTGACCAGGGTCAGCGACTTCTCCTCCTGTGTGAGCGGGAAGAGGTAGTAGAGCTCGTACGGGTTGTGGTCGATGTCGTAGAGCCGCTTGCCCACGACGAGCCCGGGTTCCGGATCCTTGCCGTACGAATACCGGATCAGCGAGTACGTCTGGAAGGCACCCGTGCCCTTGCCCACGTCGTCCCGCAGCTTCTGCGGGATGCTCGACGCCTCCACGCGGCCCGAGCCGCGCGGGGCACGGCTTGTGCCCTGCCCCGCGGAGTCGGCGCTGAGCGCCACCACGTTGAAGGCGTTCGCACCACCACTGGCGAGCTGGTCGACGAGCTCGGTACGCCAGGAGGTGTTGGCCGTCACGCCGTCGGCGTCACCCTCCTCGCCCTGGTCCCCCGGGACGAGGGGCGCGTTCGCGTTCGCCTGGGCGGCAGCGAAGCCGCCGGCCGCCTGGGTCTGCGCGGCCTTGCCCTTCGCCTCGAGCAGACCGTTGCGGACCTGCCCGATCACGACGAAGCCGAGGAGCAGCACCACGGCGATCGACATCAGCAGTGTTCCCGCCACGACACGCAGCTGCAGATTGCGCCGCCACAGGCGGACAGCGGGCAGCAGCGGGCCGCGGAACCACCGCATCAGCAGGCGCGGCACGGGGCCGCCGGGCGTCCGGTTGCGGAACAACCGGCCGCCCAGCAGGACCCTGCCGAAACGGGAATCGCTCCGGGTCCGACCGGCAGCCCGCTCCGTACGGGCCCCGGGCACCCCGGGTGGCGGAGCAGCGCTGCCCAGGGTCATATCAGCTCGGTCCGGCCTTGTAACCGACACCCCGTACGGTCACGACGATCTCCGGCCGCTCCGGGTCCTTCTCCACCTTCGAGCGGAGCCGCTGGACGTGCACGTTCACCAGACGGGTGTCGGCGGCGTGGCGATATCCCCACACCTGCTCGAGCAGCACCTCGCGGGTGAAGACCTGCCACGGCTTGCGGGCGAGCGCGACCAGCAGGTCGAACTCCAGCGGGGTGAGGGCGATGGACTGGCCCTCCCGCTTCACCGAGTGGCCCGCCACATCGATGACCAGGTCCCCGATCGCCAGCTGTTCCGGCGCGGGCTCTTCGGACCTCCGCAGACGTGCCCTGATCCGGGCGACCAACTCCTTCGGTTTGAACGGCTTGACGATGTAGTCGTCGGCCCCGGATTCCAGGCCCACCACCACATCCACCGTGTCGCTCTTGGCAGTGAGCATGACGATCGGCACACCCGACTCGGCCCTGATCAGCCGGCAGACCTCGATGCCGTCCCGTCCGGGCAGCATGAGGTCCAGCAGCACCAGGTCCGGCTTGGCCTCACGAAATGCGGCCAGTGCCTTGTCGCCGTCCGCTACGAACGACGGCTCGAAACCTTCTCCCCGCAGCACGATGCCGAGCATCTCGGCCAGTGCGGTGTCGTCGTCGACGACAAGGACGCGTCCCTTCATAAACGACATCATCCCATTAGCTAATCGTTACCTGCGATGACCTGGCACACAGCTCTGCCAGTCCGACCCCCGTGACCGGGGAAATGACACCCTCCTCCGTGACGATCGCCGTGACCAGTTCGGGCGGCGTTATGTCGAACGCGGGGTTGTACGCCTGGGCTCCCGGGGGTGCGACGGCAGTCCGGCCCCCCTCGTTCCCGACCGAAACACCTGGCGACGATGTGATCTCCGTCACCTCCGTCGCGGAGCGCTGCTCCACGACGATCGATGTACCGTCCACCGACTCCAGATCGACGGTGGTCGTCGGCGCCACCACGATGAACGGCACATGGTGGTACTTCGCCAGCACCGCCAACGGATAACTCCCCACCTTGTTGGCCACCGAGCCGTCCGCGGCGATCCGGTCCGCCCCGATGAGTACGGCATCCACCTCCCCCGCCGCAAACAGCGAACCCGCCGCGCTGTCCGTGAGCACGCTGTACGGCATCCCGTTCCGGCCCGCCTCGTACGCCGTCAGCCGGGCCCCCTGGAGCAGGGGCCGGGTCTCGTCCACCCACAGCTGCCGCAGGCTGCCAGCCCGGTGCGCCCTCAGGGCGACCGCGAAGGCCGTCCCCTCACCACCGGACACGAGCGCCCCCGTGTTGCAGTGGGTCAGCAGCCGGTGCCCGCCCCCTTCCGGCAGCAGCTCCGCCAGCAGTTCCAGCCCGTACCGCGCCATGCGCCCACTGGCCGCCGCGTCCTGCCGGTGCAGAGCGCGCGCCTCGGCCAAGGCCGCCGCCGCGGCCGCCCCGGGGCCCGACCCGCTCTCGACAGCCGCACGGTACTCCCGCGCCACCCTCCGCGCCCCGTACCCGAGATTCACCGCGGTGGGCCGCGCCTGCTCCAGCCGCTCCGCGGCCAGCGCCACGTCCTCACCGCGCGCTGCGGCCAGCGCCACCCCGTAACCCCCGGCGATTCCCAGCAGGGGCGCCCCCCGCACCGCCAGCGTCCGGATCGCCCGCACCAGCGCGGGCACGTCCGTACACACCAGCTCGGCCTCCTCCGCGGGCAGCCGCGTCTGGTCGAGGAGCACCACCGCGGGACCTTCCGGAGGCTCCTCCCAACGGAGTACGGAGAGAGCCGGGGGCTCGATGCCCACCGGCGATTGCGCGTCCTGATCAGCCATCTGCCCAGTCTGCCCGCTGAACCGGCCGCACACGAAGGCAAGAAGGAGATACAGGGCCACGCCCGCACCGGACCGGCGCGTGGCACGATGGCTGGCAACCTGCCGCCCCGATGAGCGGGCAGGACTGTGAAGGAGCGACGATGAACGACTCTCCGGGCTGGGCTTCGCCCGGATCCGCCCCCTCCGACGGCCAGGAGACGGGCATCCCCAAACCCTCCTCGCCCGTGGACGGAGACGGACCCGCCGGACAGTGGTCTCCCGCACAGCCACCCCCAGGGCAGTGGTCCCCGCCGAGCGCTCCCGGCAACGGCCCGGGCGCGCCACCGCCCGCACCTGGCTGGGGCGGCGCACCACAGGGACCCGGGTGGGGCGGCGCCCCCATGGCTGCGAAACCCGGTGTGATCCCGCTCCGCCCTCTCGGAGTCGGTGAGATCCTCGACGGCGCGGTGTCCACCATGCGCACCCACTGGCGCACGGTGCTGGGAATCAGCCTCACCGTGTCCGTGATCGCCGAGATCGTGATCATCCTCGTGCAGCGCTACCTCCTGCCCGAGCAGAAGTCGGTCGACCCGAACGCGACCGGCGCGGAAGCCATCCGCCAGGCCACCGACTCGGCTCAGTCGCAACTGATCACCAGCGCCCCGAGCACGCTCATCGCGATGATCGCCACACTCGTCACCACCTCGGTCCTCACCGTGGTGATCAGCCGCTCCGTGCTGGGCCGCGGCGTGACCCTCTCGGAAGCCTGGTCCGAGGCCCGACCGCGGCTCCTTCCACTGCTCGGGCTGACCCTTCTGCTGAGCCTGATGAGCGCCGCCGTCATGGGGGCGGGCCTCCTTCCGGGCCTGGCCCTGGGCAACGGGGCCGGAGGGCTCGCCCTCACCTTCCTCGGCTTCCTCGCAGCGTGTGCCGTCGTCCTCTGGCTGATGATCCGCTTCACGCTCGCGGCTCCCGCCCTGATGCTGGAACGGCAGCCCGTACTCACCGCGCTGCGCCGGTCCGCGAAGCTGGTGAAGGGCAGCTGGTGGCGGACCTTCGGCATTCTGGCCCTCACCTACCTGCTGGTCATCGTCCTGGCCCTGATCATCACGATCCCGTTCGGCATCATCGCCGTGACCGTGGACAGCGACGGCCTGAGCGAGTTCCTCAACAGCAACTCGGCGGACTTCGGCTGGCCCTTCCTCATCGTCACGGGGATCGGCGACGTGATCATCTCGACGCTCGCCTACCCCTTCACCGCCGGAGTGATGGCCCTGCTCTACGTCGACCAGCGCATCCGCCGCGAGGCCCTCGACCTGGACCTCGCCCGGGCCGCGGGCGTGCCCGGCTACGAGAACCCCAGGAGCTGATGCGGTGACGGGGGCGGGGGGCACCAGCACAGCGGAACGACACATCCGGGCGGACGGGGACACACCCGTGGACACTCCACGCGTCCCCGCCCGTGAAGCGGCCCGGGACGAACTGTCCGACCCGATGTACCACGAGCACGATCCGAACCTCCTCGAACGCGGACTCGACCGCTTCTGGGACTGGATCGGTGACCTGTTCGCCGGCGCCGCCGGAGCAGCCCCCGGCGGCCCGCTCGGACTCGTCGTGGTCGTCCTGGCCGTCGTCGGCCTGGGCTCCGCCCTGTGGTGGAGGCTGGGCACGCCACGACGCCCCGTCCGCTCTCCCGCGACGCTCTTCGGCAGCACCGTCCGCAGCGCTGCCGACCACCGCGCTGCGGCTGCCGCACACGCCGAAGCCCGGCGCTGGACCGAGGCCGCCCAGGAACGGATGCGCGCACTCGTGCGCTCCCTGGAGGACCGGGCCGTCCTGGACCCACGCCCCGGCCGCACCGCCGACGAGGCGGCCGCCGAGGCAGGCCGGCTGCTGCCCCCGCACGCCGAGCGTCTGGGCGCCGCCGCGCGTCTCTTCGACGACGTGACATACGGGGGCCGCACCGCCGACGAGGCCGCGTACCGGACCCTGTGCACGCTCGACCAGGACATCGAGGCCGCCAAGCCCCTGCTGACCACCGGCACAGCCACAGGAGCCGCCGGATGACCGCGACCGCGGCCGTTCCCACCACCTCGGAATCCCGCACGCCCCGACAGGTCTGGCAACGCGTCCGAGGGCTGCTGCTGGCCGTCCTCATCCTCGTCGTCGCGGGGATCGCTCTCGCGGCCGTCCGCTCCGGCGGCCAGCACGGCCGGCTCGATCCACGCTCCGCGGACCCGTACGGCAGCCGGGCGGTCGCCGAACTCCTCGGCCACCGCGGCGTGTCCGTCGATGTGGCCACCACTCTCGACGAGGCGGCCGGTGCGGCCGGACCCGACACCACCCTGCTCGTCGCGGGTCCCAACATGCTCACGCCTCACCAGCAACGGCGCCTCCACGCGGCGACCGCCGACTCCGCCGGCCGCACCGTGCTCATCGCCCCCGGCGACCCCTCCCTGACCCGGCTCGCCCCGGGCGTACGCCACGCGTCCCACGCCCCGGTGACCGCGCGCCCACCACGCTGCGACCTCCCCGCAGCACGCACCGCGGGAACCGCCGACACGGGCGGCATCCACTACGCGACGGCCGCACCCGGGGCCACCCCCTGTTATCCGGACGGCGACGGGCCGGCGTCCCTCCTCGTCCTGCCGGGCCAGGGAGCCGGCGACACCGTGCTGCTCGGCTCTCCCGACATCCTCTACAACGACCGCCTCGACCAGCAGGGCAACGCCTCGCTCGGCCTGCAACTCCTCGGTTCCCGGCCCCATCTCGTCTGGTACCTCCCCTCGCTCGACGATCCCTCCGCGGCCGTGGGCGGCAGCGGAGGACAGGGTGACCGCAGTGACGACGGATCCGAAGGAGAGAGCGGCTTCATCGGTCTCATCCCCTCGGGCTGGCTCTGGGGCACCCTGCAACTGACCCTTGCCGCCGTCCTCGCCGCACTCTGGCGTGGCCGCCGCTTCGGCCCCCTGGTCACCGAGCCGCTGCCTGTGGCCATCCGTGCCTCCGAAGCCACCGAAGGCCGGGCCCGTCTCTACCGCAAGGCCGACGCACGCGACCGCGCCGCAGACGCATTGCGCTCCGCCGCGCGGACACGCATCTCCCCCATTCTGGGAGTCTCGCCCCGCGACGTCGATTCCCCCGCCGTGCTCCTGCCCGCCGTCACCGCACGCCTCAGCACGCCCGACCGCGACCTCGGCACCCTCCTCTTCGGCCCGGCTCCGGCCGACGACGCCGCGCTTGCCCTCCTGACCGATCAACTCGACGCCCTCGAAAGAGAGGTACGCACTTCATGAGCGCCCCGACCCCGGAGACCGCCGAGCTTGCGGCAGCCGCGACCACCCCTGCGGGCCCCGCACCTTCCGACAGCGCCCGCGCATCCCTGGAAGCTCTGCGTGCCGAGATCGCCAAGGCCGTGGTCGGCCAGGACCCGGCCGTCACCGGACTGGTCGTCGCTCTCCTCTGCCGGGGCCATGTACTTCTGGAAGGCGTACCCGGGGTCGCGAAGACACTCCTGGTCCGCGCACTTGCCGCCTCCCTCGAACTGGACACCAAGCGAGTCCAGTTCACCCCGGACCTGATGCCGAGCGATGTCACGGGCTCACTCGTCTACGACGCCCGCACCTCCGAGTTCTCCTTCCAGCCCGGGCCGGTGTTCACCAACCTGCTGCTTGCGGACGAGATCAACCGAACCCCTCCCAAGACACAGTCCTCCCTGCTGGAAGCCATGGAGGAACGCCAGGTCACCATCGACGGGTCCCCCCGCCCGCTGCCCGATCCCTTCCTGGTCGCCGCCACCCAGAACCCCGTCGAATACGAAGGCACCTATCCGCTGCCCGAGGCCCAGCTCGACCGCTTCCTCCTCAAGCTGACAGTCCCCCTGCCCTCACGCGCGGACGAGATCGACGTGCTCACGCGCCACGCGGAGGGGTTCGACCCCCGCGACCTCAAGGCAGCAGGAATCCAGCCCGTGGCAGGACCTGCCGACCTCGAAGCGGCACGCGACGCCGTTGCCAAGACCTCGGTCTCCCCCGAGATCGCCGCCTATGTCGTGGATATCTGTCGTGCCACGCGTGATTCCCCCTCACTCACTCTCGGCGCCTCCCCCCGAGGAGCCACCGCACTGCTCTCCACCGCACGGGCATGGGCCTGGCTCACCGGCCGGGACTACGTCATCCCTGACGATGTGAAAGCCCTGGCCCTGCCCACGCTCCGTCATCGCATACAGCTGCGGCCGGAAGCCGAGATGGAAGGAGTCACCGCCGACTCCGTCATCACCGCTGTCCTCGCCCACGTCCCCGTCCCCCGGTGAGGCGGTGACCATGGCCCTCACTGGACGGGCCGCCCTGGTGGCGGCACTGGGGTCACTCCCCGTAGGCATATTGGCCCCGAGCTGGACGGGCTTGCTCGCGGTCAACGTCCCGCTCTCACTGGCGATTCTGTGCGACTACGCCCTGGCCGCGCCAGTGCGAAGCCTTCAGTTCACCCGATCCGGTGATACATCCGTTCGACTCGGCGACTCGGTGACCGTTCAACTCACCGTCACCAACCCTTCTTCGCGTCGGCTCCGTGCCCACCTCCGTGACGCCTGGCCCCCCAGCAGCTGGACCTCGGAGAGTGAACAGACCTCGGCCCGGCACCAGTTCGCGCTGTCCGGCGGGGAACGCCGTCGTCTCACCACGCTTCTGCGACCGTCGCGGCGTGGAGATCGCCAGGCGGACCGCGTCACGGTCCGGTCGTTCGGTCCTCTCGGTCTCGCGGCCCGCCAGGGGTACCACCGCGTGCCCTGGACCGTCAGGGTGCTGCCGCCCTTCACGAGCCGCAAGCATCTGCCCTCACGGCTCGCGCGGCTGCGTGAACTCGACGGCCGGACCAGTGCGCTCACGCGCGGGGAGGGCACGGAGTTCGACAGCCTGCGCGCCTACGTACCGGGGGACGACACCCGTTCCATCGACTGGCGGGCCACCGCGCGGCAGTCAGCCGTCGCTGTCCGTACCTGGCGCCCGGAGCGTGACCGCCACATCCTCGTCGTGCTCGATACCGGCCGGACGTCGGCGGGCCGGGTGGGCGACGTGCCGCGCCTCGACGCCGCGTTGGACGCGACCCTGCTCCTCACCGCCCTGGCCACCCGGGCAGGGGACCGCGTGAACATGATCGCTTACGACAGGCGCGTCAGAGCCCAGGTGCGAGGCAAGGCAGCGGGCGGCGACGTCCTGTCATCGCTCATCAGTGCGCTGGCCACGCTGGAGCCTGAACTCGTGGAGACCGATGCGCGCGGCCTTGCCACGGCGGCACTGGCGAACGCTCCCCGTCGCTCCCTGATCGTCCTCCTCACCGGTCTGGACACCACGCCCGTCGAAGAAGGCCTTCTGCCGGTCCTCCCTCAGCTGACCCGGCGCCACACCGTGCTGGTCGCAGCTGTCGCGGATCCTCACGTCGAGGCGATGGCGGGCGCCAGGGGCACAGTGGACGCGGTGTACGAGGCCGCAGCCGGCGCGCAGGCGCACGCCCGACGCCGCCGCGTCGCGGACCGGATCCGGCGTCACGGCGCCACGGTCGTGGATGCCCCGCCCGATGCCCTCGCGCCGGCACTGGCTGACGCCTACCTCGCCCTGAAGGCCGCAGGGCGGCTGTAGACGCCTTCGCCGGCGCGTGACGACGGCTGCGGTCGCACGCGGGGGAGACCGAGCGGAGCGGAGGGTGGGATCAGAGCGGGGGCCGCCGCACGCGAGCCGGTTGCCGTCCGGATCCTGTTGGACGCCTTGCGCACGCCGTTCGCCTAAGGGCTGTCCCGTAATCCCTGGTGGATCAGCGCACGGCGTCAGATGCGGTGCATCGCAAGGCGGAGGGGCGTCAGCATACTGGATGTATTCGGGCGTTCCGACAACGCAGCGAGGTGCCGTAGCTGTCGTCGTGCGCCCGCCAGGGATTACGGGACAGCCCTTAAGGTCTCCCGCTCCGAGGACGCCAAGCCCCGGGGCGGCGGTCTCGGTGACGAGCGAGTCCAGGTCATCGTCGAAGCGGGTGTGCAGGGCATGGTCACGTGCGGCGGTCCTCCTCCACAGCCATCGACCGGTACTTCACCGGCTCCCCACACCGCTTCGGTGTCGCTCGCGCCGAAGGCCGGCGGACAGCCGAACGGCTGCTGGTACCAGCCACCCTGTCGCGTAATCCTTCACCGGAAGGCCAACCGGAATACCCGCGTACAAGTCGATCGTCGCCATGGCCGTCATGCTCAGGGCTGTCCGCTACCGCCCCGGGCCAAGAAAAAGGC